>CP064972.1:3340845-3968627 GCA_016699405.1 Holophagales bacterium
GCCGCGAAGATCGCCCACGACCTCGGCACGGCGGTCAACATCTGCACGATGGTGTTCGGCAACCTCGGCAACGACTCGGCCACCGGCGTGGCGATGACCCGCTCCGGCGCCACCGGCGAGAACCAGATCGAAGGCGACTACCTGACCAACGCGCAGGGCGAGGACGTCGTCGCCGGCATCCGCCACACCAAGCCGATCGAACAGCTCAAGGTCGAGATGCCGGCCTCCTATGCCGACTTCGCCGAGATCTGCCGCAAGCTCGAGCTGCACTACAAGGAGATGCAGGACGTCGAGTTCACCATCGAGCGCGGCAAGCTCTGGATGCTGCAGACGCGCGACGCCAAGCGCACCGCGCAGGCCGCCGTGCGCATCGCCGTCGACATGGTGGAGGAGGGGCTGATCACCAAGGAGCAGGCGGTGATGCGCGTCACCCCCGACCACGTCGACTTCTTCCTCCACCCGCAGTTCGACAAGGCGATGGTGAAGAAGGCGATCGAGGCGGGCGACCGTCTGGCGACCGGCCTGAACGTCTCGCCGGGCGCGGCGGTCGGGCAGATCGCTCTCGACGCCGACACCGCCGAGCGCTGGGCCAAGCAGGACGGCAAGCAGGTCATCATGGTCCGTCCCGAGACCAAGCCGGACGACGTGCACGGCATGCTCGCCGCGCGCGGCATTCTGACCAGCCGCGGCGGCCGAACCAGCCACGCGGCTCTCGTCGCGCGGCAGTTCGGCAAGCCGGCGGTGGTCGGCGTGGCGACGCTCGACGTCGACCTCGAAGCGCGCGAGATCCGTGTCGGCAGCCGCACGCTGAAGGAGGGGGACTGGGTCTCCGTCGACGGCACGACGGGCGAGGTCTACGCCACCAAGCTCGAGACGGTGGTGCCGGACTTCAACGACCCGTACCTGATGAAGCTGCTCGGCTGGGCCGACGGCGTCCGCCGTCTGCAGGTCTGGGCGAACTCCGACTACCCGGTCGACGCCCAGCGCGCCCGCGGCTACGGCGCTCAGGGGATCGGCCTCTGCCGCACCGAGCACATGTTCTTCGAGACCCACCGGTTGCCGCACGTGCAGCGGATGATCCTCAACAAGGAGAACCCGCAGATCGTCGCCGAGTGTCTCGAGGCGCTCCTGCCGCATCAGCGCGCCGACTTCGACGGACTCTTCCGCGCCATGGACGGCCTGCCGGTGATCATCCGGCTGATCGACCCGCCGCTGCACGAGTTCCTCCCCGGGCATCTCGAGCTGGCGATGGAGGTCGACGCCCTCGAGCGGACGGGCGGCGACGCCGCCAAGCTCGCCGAGAAGAAGAAGATTCTCGCCTCCGTGGAGAAGCTGCACGAGGCGAATCCAATGCTGGGGCTGCGCGGCGTGCGGCTCGGCATCCACATGGCGGCGCTGACGCGCATGCAGGTGCGGGCGGTGTTCGAAGCCGCCTGCCAGTGCGCGGCCGACGGCATCGACGTCCACCCCGAAGTGATGATCCCGCTCGCCGGCCACTGGCGCGAGCTCGAGGTGCAGCAGCAGGCGCTCGAGGCCGAAGCGGAGAAGGTGATGACCGAGCGCGGCCGTCGCGTCAACTACAAGTTCGGCACGATGATCGAGATCCCGCGTGCCGCGCTGACCGCCGATCAGCTCGCGCGCTTCGCGCAGTTCTTCTCCTACGGCACGAACGACCTGACGCAGACGACCTACGCCATCTCGCGCGACGACGCCGAGAAGGGGTTCCTCATGGAGTACCTCGAGAAGGGGATCCTCAAGGAGAACCCGTTCGCCTCGATCGACGAGGACGGCGTCGGCAAGCTGATGGCGATGGGCGTCGAGCTCGGCCGCAAGACCCGCCCGGGCATGGAGATCGGCATCTGCGGCGAGCACGGCGGCGACCCCAAGTCGATCGACCTCTGCCACCGCATCGGCCTCAACTACGTCTCCTGCTCGCCGTTCCGCGTCCCCATCGCCCGCCTCGCCGCCGCCCAGGCGGCGCTGCGCGAGAAGGGCGTGACGGCGAAGTAGCTCCTCGTCCCACCTGCACCACCCACGGCCGGAAGGGGCGACCCTTCCGGCCGTTTCGTTCATTCTGGGGGTGATGACCCTCGCCGGGAGTCACGGGCGGCGAGGCGGGCGTCGCGCCCGTTCTCACGGAGGCGTCAGGGGCAGACGCGGAGCGCCGCGGTGTCCTGCACCGGAGGGAACGCCCGGCCGCGCGGGTTGTGATACGTCCAGGCCTCACCGGTCGCGGTGTCGGTGACGGTGAGCTCGACACCCACGTCCGTGAGCCCCGCAGCGAACACCCAATAGCTGTGGAAGGCCGGCAACGTGCAGGCGTCGAGCACCTTGACAACCAACTCTACATTCTCCGGACCGAAGAACCAGAAGGCGCCGGAATCGGCGGCGAGCGGCCGGGTGTGACCGGCGCCCTGTCCACCGCCATGGTCCTGCCATTCCGCCTCGACGCGGAAGCGGCCACCGCTCAGGCAGAGGCTGGTCCCGGTAGGCTCGCAGCCGTTGGCGAAGGCGCCGACCTCGGCCCAGATCTGGGACTCTCCCCCTGCCGTCTCGGCCCAGGCCAGGGCCCACTTGCTGTCGCCCTGGATGGCCACTCCGGGTGAGGAGCTCCGAGAGGACGCGACGATCCGCTTGGCGCCGAGAGGTGCGGCGTCGGGTCCGAACTGCTGGACGACCAGTCGATGAGCAGAGGATGGGTTGGGGTGGTCTGGGTCCGGTTCGGTCCAGGAGGCGAGGAAGCGGCCGCGCAGGTCGGCGGCGAGCACCGGCCGAGCAACCTCCGCCCCGGATGCGAGCGCCGCCAGCTCGAGCATGTTGCCAGCCGGTGTGCCCTCCAGCAGGCGACGGGTGCGCAGAGTCGGCACGTGGGTCGCGTCCGCGACGGCGAACCAGGCCGCGCGACCTTCAGAACCTCCGGCAGAGGAGAGCGCAGGGGCCTGGTCGCGCTGCGAGCTCCCATCTTGGATCCGAATCGGGACGACCGCGTCCAGCGGTTCCCCTTCGGCCTCGAGGCGCCGAGCGACCACGGAAGAGGTGAGCGAAGAGCCCTCCTCCGTCGGCTCGGCGAGAGTCCGCAACCAGGCAGCCACGATGCCGTCGGGTCGGCGTGCGAGCGTGGGGTCCGCGTGGCTCGCGCCATCCGGCGGAGAGAGCGTCCGGGGACTGCCTGCAGGGGCGCCTTCGACGTCGAGGGCGAGCGCGCGAATCGCCGCGGGCGAGGACGGGTCGCCCTGCACCTCGGTCCAGGCGACGAACCAACCGGCCCCGGGACGTGACACCGCGTCGTAGCTCCCGAGAGTCCACGCCGGGACCTGCCCGAGCAGGTTTCTTGAGTCGCCGAGCGGCGCTCCGGAAGGCGTGAAGAGCTGACCGAACAGGCTGGAGACGCCGTAGCGCCCGCCCCAGAAGACGACCAGCACCTGGCCGTTCTCGCCGACCGCCAGGCGAGGCCTCCCGGCGAAGAAACCCCCCCACGGGTAGCTCCACTCCCAACCGCGCGGTGTTCCGGACGACTCGAGGAACCGCACCCGGATTTGCGTGAAGCCGCTCGGAATCATCGCTTCCCAGGCGATCGCCCAGCCGCCATCGGGAAGAGCGGCGACCACCGGGTTGCTGGCACTGCCGCCTGAGGCGACCAGGGTCGCTGCCGGTGCGGGCGAGGTGGCAAGGGCGAGACCCAAGACGAGCAGAGCGGAGAGAAGGGTCTGGTGCTGATCGACGGCGTTCCTAATGCCCATGAAGGCCCTCTGGGTGGACGGCGCGCTTTCGCGGCACGACCTTCTTACGAGCCTCCTGATCGTCCCGTCCACCGCATGGGCGAACCGCGCGCGCGTCATCGCCGCCACCTGGCGTCCGAAGCAGGCGTCGGCTCCGCGAAAGCCAGGCGACCCGGCCGTCGGCCGAGAGGCCGAAGAACCACGCCGACAGAGAAGGGCTCCGCCGAACAGGTGCGCCGAACAGGTGCGAACAGGTGCCAGGGGTCTTTCCGGACCCTTCCGGCCGTTTCGTTTCACGCGAGGTTGAAGACTCGAACCGGGCTCGTCCTGAGGTGAAGCGGGCGTCGCCAGGGGTGTCTCATCGCCGCCTCCAGCAGACTCTCGGGCCCGGGCGCCGGTCTGTGCCCGCACTTCGAGAGTCCCTTGCGGACGCGCCTTCAGCCAACGCCAACGAACGCAGACCGGCGCTGACCCGAGCCCGAGCGGAGCCGCCGCTGTGGCCTTCACCGGCGGGACCGCTAGGTAGTTCACACGCAGGGAACCGTCGTGGGTCTGGGTGGAAAGTACGGTTCCTCGTGACGCTTCCGACAACTACGATGGGCTACCGGCAGATGTCGATGGCAACGCGGCCGAGCCTCCCGAGGGCAGCCGGTGTTCCACGCTCCCCCGAGTCGCCAGCCCAGACTCCAGGAGATGTGCATGGACCACAGGCAGAAGCTAGGGTTCGCAGGTGTCGCGTGGATCGCTCTCGTTGCATTGGCGCAAGCCGAGCCGGTCGTGGCCGAGGGAGTCTCGCCGCCCCTCGGCACGGCGGGAAACTACATGGTTCTCGCCACCAACCCGAACCCCACCCCGGGCACGGTCACCTGCACCGACACCGGTCCAGGCGTCTCACTCGATGGCAACATCGGCACGACCTTCACCTCGATCACCAACACGGGTTGCACGATCAACGGGACGATCGACGCCCCGGTCGCGGGTGCGGTCGTCACGGACTTCGGCAATGCTTACGCCGCGCTCCCCAGCCTCAATCCGAGCTGCGACGGCACGATCCCCACCACGAGCACGACGATTCCCCCGGGAGTCTACTGTTCAGCAGCGGGCGTGAGTCTGGGTGCTGGGGTCATCTTCACCCTCGATGGGGGCGCGTCGGACGTCTGGATCTTCAGGGTCGGAACGTCCGGAGTGGGAGCGCTTACCGGGAACAGCTTCCAGGTGGTCATGGCCGGTTCAGCACTGCCCTGCAATGTCTACTGGTGGACTGCCGAGGCGGCGACGATGACCGATTCGAACTTCGTCGGCACGATCCTCGCGGGCACCGCCATCTCGCTGACGCGTGGCGACTACCTCGGGCGAGCTCTGGCGGCCACCGACATCGTGGTAACCGACGCGGCGCCGATGACCTTCGCCGGTTGCGAAGCGCCGCCGGCGACCATTACCGTCAGCAAGGACTTCATTCCGAACAACCTTGCGACGGTCGAAGTGGACCTGGTCTGCTCATCGGGCACGGTCACGAACACACCCCTGAGCGTCTCGGAGTCGGTGCCGGGCGTGTTCGTCGTCAACGGAGCCACCGCTGCAGCGATCTGCACGGCCTCGGAGACCTTGGTGCCGGGGTATCTGGCGGACGCGACCAACTGCCTGAGTGTGCCCCTGGGTGGGAGTTGCACGATCACGAATACCCAGGTCTCGGCGGTGGCGATTCCGGTGCTCTCCAGCTCCGTCATGGTCCTGGTCGCGGCCCTCTTGGCTCTGGTCGGACTTGCCCTGATGCGAAAGCGGACGACCTAGGCACCGTCTGCCGCCGTCTGTTCTCCGCCGCGTGCAGATCCACACGCCCCTACCGCCGTCGGCACGGGCGTTTCGTCTTTCGCTCGGCGATCCGCCACGGCATGGCAGGAGGTGGATCGCCGCCGGACTGATGCCCCAACCTTGCCGGGTGCCAGGGACGTTGCCGAGGCCGACTGGCCCGATGCCGGGCTCGGGTCGTGAAGGCCGACGGCGACCGGTTCCGAGCGGCAACTGAAGGGCTCGGCGATCGCCTCGCTGGCCTTCTGCCGCCTAGCGCAGCAGCGCGGCCAAGCCGCCGAACACGGCGGCGAGCGCGAGAAGGCCGGCGGCGATCAGCAGCATCGTCGCGGTGAGGATGCCCGCTCGCCGCCAGAAGACGACCTGATGCGTGATGAAGTGCTCGACGGCGAAGATCGCCCCGAGTTGCGGCATGTCGCGCAGCGCCTGCGCCGAACGCAGGAGCGGCAGGACGATCGCGAAGCCGATGGCGCCGTAGAAGAGGTAGACCGCCCCGATCGGGAGGAGCCTCGGCTCGGTCAGCCCGCGGAGCAGCACGGCCACGCCGGCGAGGACCATGATGGCGAGAACGACGATGCCGTAGATCGCCAGGAAGCGGATCCAGGAGCGAACCCGGCGGAGTGCGTCGAAGGTCGATGGGGAGAGGGGCGGATGGGCCACCAGGGTGTCGAGCGGCAGCGGCGGCGGCGCCGGCGGAACTGCCTCTCGCGGCGGCTCGGTCGACCCTGGAGGGCGGTACTTGGCGAGCACGATGCCGCAGGCCGGGCAATCCACGGCGTCGGGTAGCAGCTCGAAGGAGCACTTCGGGCAGGTCGGCATGGCGGCGTTCCCCCGTCGAAGCGAATCGTCAACCGGACCTCACGCACGGCTCGCGTCCCACGGCGCGACGCCTGGCGCGCGAGACGTCATCCTCGAACGAGCCGACCCGGGGCAAACCAAGCGGTGCGCTCGGCGTGGCAAGGAACCGGGGAAGGAGTTTCTCGTGCAAGTGTACTCCCCGTTCGCTTGCGGTGGGTTTCAGCGCGGACGAGAATTCCGGGAGTGGTACATTTCGCCGCAACCAGCAGGGTGGCCGTGCAGCCGTCGAGGCGGGGGGATCATTCGGCGCGATGCCGGAGGTTGCACCGGAGCCTGCCGCGACCCCGGCGGAAGAGCGGTGCGAGGTCGCCCGGGGAGAAGGACCGCGGCCGCGCGCCGTGGTTGACGGCGCTCGGCGTCCGTCACCGGCGGGTTCTGGGCCCAGGCGGCTCCGGCGATCTTTCCTCGGCCGGCGGCGCGATCTTGGCGATCGGGAGTGCGACATGACGGACCGAGCGGAGCAGATGCAAACGGTGCGGGTGCGCCCGGGCTGGGACGAGTACTACCTGGCGATCGCGCGAGCGGTCGCGGCGCGGTCGAACTGCGTGCGGCGGCAGGTCGGGGCGCTCGTGGTCGTCGACAACGCGATCATCGCGACGGGTTACAACGGCACGCCGGTCGGCGTCCGCAACTGCATCGACGGCGGTTGCCCCCGTTGCGCCTCCGACGCACCGGTCGGGGCTGGCTACGACTCCTGCATCTGCGTGCACGCCGAGCAGAACGCCATCGTGTTCGCGGCGCGACACGGCAACGCGACCCAGGGCGGGACGCTCTACACGACGCTGCGGCCCTGCTTCGGTTGCCTCAAGGAGTCGATCCAGGCGGGGATCCGTTCGATCGTCTTCGCCGAGCCGTTCGCCTACGAGGGCGAGCTCGAGGCGCTCTATCAGCGCCTCGTGGCCGAGTCCGGCATCGTGCTACGGACGGTCCCGGAGCCGCCCGGTCCGGCGTCGCCGCTTCAGGGCACGAAGCGGTAGCCGACGCCGCGCACGCTGAGGATGTGGCGCGGGCGTGCCGAGTTCTCTTCGAAGTGCTGGCGCAGCGCGACGATCACGTTGTCGACCACGCGCTCGTTCGGATGGTGGGGGAGCTGCCAGACCTCGGTGAGGAGCTCGCGACGCGTCACCACCTGCTGCGGCCGCGAGAGGAAGACGCGCATGACCGCGATCTCCTTCTGCGAGAGCTGGACGACCCCGCGACGCGTCTTCGCTTCGTAGCTGTCGAAGTCGACCCAGAAGTCGCCGAACTCTCGCCGCTGGCTGCCTTCGGTCGGGCCGCTTCCGGCGACGCTCGACTGCCGTGACCAGGCGAGACGCCGCAGCATGCCTTCGACCCGCGCCAGGAGCTCGGCGAGATCGAACGGCTTGACGACGTAGTCGTCGGCGCCCATCTTCAGCCCGAAGATCACGTCGTCGGGTTGGCCGCGGGCGGTCAGCATGAGGATCGGCGTGAGCACCCCCGCCTGGCGAAGGCGCTGGCAGACCTCGAAACCGTCGATTCCGGGCAGGCGCACGTCGAGCAGGACGAGGTCGAAGGTCGTCGCCTGGATGCGGGCGAGCGCGTCGAGGCCGTCGCTCGAAGCTTCGACGCAATAGCCCTTGCGCTCGAGGTTGAAGACGAGCCCTTGGGCGATCGCATCGTCGTCTTCGACGACGAGCACGCGCGGTGCGGCTGGCGGCGCGGTCATGGGATCTCCTCGAGCACGGGCAGGCGGACGACCAGTCGGGCGCCCGGGCGGTCCTCCTGAGAGTACGCACGGACTGTACCGCGCATTTCGCGAACGAGACCACTGACGATCGAGAGGCCGAGCCCGGCACCCTTGCGGTGCGGCACACCCTGTCGCCCGGCCTGGTAGAAGCGGTCGAAGATGCTCGCCAGCTCCTTCTTCGGAATGCCGACGCCGTCGTCCTCGACCTCGAGGTGGGCGACGCTGTCCTCGCTGAACACCCGCAGTCGTACCTCGCCGCCGCGTTCGGAGAAGCGCACGGCGTTGTCGATCAGGTTGTCGAGGACCTGGCGGAGCGCCTCCTCGGAGCCGAGAACCCGCGAGGAGGTCTCGACTTCGGCGCGCAGCGCCACGCCGCGACTCTCGGCCTGCGCTCGGGCGGCCTCGAGGTAGCCGCGGACGAACGAACCGAGGTCGACCGGGTGGAGGTCGAGGAGGCGCTTGCGGGCCAGCAGCCGGCTGCTCTCGAGCACCGCGTCGACGAGCGCCGCCATGCGGTCGGCCTGCTGCTCGATGGTGAAGAGAAAGCGACGGCGGACGACGGCGTCGAGCTCGTCGGACTGCTGGAGCGTCTGCGCGTGCAGCTTGATCGCCGCCAGCGGCGACTTCATCTCGTGGGTGATGTTCGAGATGAACTCCTCCTGCTTGAGAGCGTAGCGGCGCGCGGCGAGCGCCTGGGCGAGCTGGTAGGTCAGGCCGACGATGAGGAAGAAGAGGAGCGTCGAGCCGATCGAGAGCAGCGACCAGTCGAGCCGCTCGGCGGCGCCGGAGCGCACCACGTAGACCACCCAGACGACCAGCAGGGACAGCGTCGCGGCGAGCGACAGGACGTACATGGTGATCAGCCGGGCCGAACGACGGGAATGCATCGGCCCCATGCTATCGAACCGGCCGCCGGGCGGGAGGGCGGGGGCGGCGGACAGTTTCGTGACAGAGCGCTGACCGCGCCTGACCCTGTGGACGGCCATACTCTCGACCATGACCATCGACCCGCAGAACGAGAAGGCCTGGCGTGAGCTGCTCGCGCCGTACAAGAAGGCGAGCTGGAGCCGCGCGCTGTTGCAGCTCGCCGACACGGCGCTGCCTTTCCTGGCGCTCTGGGTGCTCATGCTGTGGAGCCTCGGCGGCTCCTACGGATGGACTCTGCTGCTCGCCGTGCCGACGGCGTTCTTCTTCGTCCGCCTGTTCATCATTCAGCACGACTGCGGACATGGGGCGTTCTTCCCCTCCCACACCGCCAACAACGCCCTCGGCGCGGTGCTCGGCGTGGTGACGCTTTTTCCCTACGGCTACTGGAAGCGGACGCACGCCATCCATCACGCGAGCAACGGGAATCTCGACGAGCGCGAGTTCGGCGACATCAGCACGCTGACCGTGGCCGAGTACCTCGCGCTGTCGCCGGTCCGCCGTTTTCTCTACCGCCTCTACCGTCACCCGGTGGTGCTCTTCGGCATCGGACCGGCCTACCAGTTCCTGGTCAAGCATCGTTTCCCGTGGGACATTCCGTTCGCCTGGAAGCGCGAGTGGCGGAGTGTTCTCGGGACGAACGTCGCCCTGGTGGCGGTGTTCGGATCGCTCGGCCTGGCGGTCGGCTGGAAGGCGGCGCTCCTCGTCCATGTGCCGATCGTCCTGGTGGCCGGCGCGCTCGGCGTCTGGCTCTTCTACGTCCAGCACCAGTTCGAAGAGACCTACTGGGAGCACGCCGACGCCTGGGACTACTACCGTGCCGGCGCGCACGGCAGTTCCTTCTACGACCTGCCGCCGGTTCTCCACTGGCTGACCGGCAACATCGGCTACCACCACATCCACCACCTGGCGAGTCAGATTCCCAACTACCGGCTGGCCGAGGCGTTTCGCGAAAACCCCTCGATGCAGCGCGTCACGCGCCTGACGATCCGGCAGAGCCTGAAGTGTGCGCGCCTCAAGCTGTGGGACGAAGAGAAGCGCACGATGGTGAGCTTTGCCGGGTTGGCCCGCCGGACCGCGCCAGCGGCTGTGCCCGCCGCCCAGCCGATGCAGAGCTGATCCGCCCCGCCGAGGCGACCTCGGCCGTGCGGTCGAGGTCGCGGGTTGGATGTGACCCGGCGGTGGGGTGGATGGACCGCCCGGGTCGCCAGCGCCTCCCCCCTCGCCGCAGGCGGAGTGCCGGTCGCCTTGGCAGTGCCCGAGATCCCGACCATGGAAGGCGATCGATGGTGATCCCGGCCGCAGAGGCCCTCGCCTTCGGATGCGGCTTCGACTCGACCTCCCGTGTGCCGGGTGGGCGCCCGTAGCTCGCTCTAGGAGGCGAGCAGGGCGCGTGCCCGGCGCGTCAGCGGGTGGAGTTCGCCGCGGCTGCGTTCCAGCACGGCCAGGGCCTGTTGCGCTTCACTGCGGGCCGCGCTCCTCTCTCCGCTGCCGGCGAGTGCCTCGGCGAGAGCCAGGCGCGACTCGGCAACCCGCCAGTTGTCGACCGGCAGGCTCTCCAGGCGGGTACGAAGGGCGCGGCGTGCGGTCTCGACGGCATTCCGGAACTGACCGGTGCGGCAGAGGAGCACGGCGTGCGTGGTCCAGAGGGCCGCCCAGGGCCGCGCGCGCAGCGATTCGTTGCCGTCGATCGTGGCGAGCGCATGGTCGAGCTGTTCGCTCGCCGCCGCCAACGCGCCGCGAGCGAGTGCTGCCGTGGCCACCAGCGTGCGGCTGTAGATCGTGAAGTCGTGAGACTCGCCGTTGGCGGCCAGGTTGATAGCGAGCGATTCGCGGAAGAGCGGCTCGGCTTCGGCCGGCCGATCGAGGTCGACGAGCAGAATGCCGAGAGTGTTCAGCGGCGCGGTGAGGGCGACGGGAGTCGCCACCTTGCGCTGGCGGGTGAGCACGTCGCGGGCCAAAGGTTCCGCCTCCGCAAATCGCCCTTCGTCGACGAAGCAGGCCACACGATTGGAACGTGCCTGCAGAGTGCTCGGATGATCGGGGCCCAGCAGCGCGCTCCAGATCGCGACGACGCGTTCGAGCACGTCGGCTGCTTGGCGATACTTGCCGACCCGGTGCAGCAGGATGGCGCGTTCGTTCAGCACGTTGCCGTACAGGTAGGAGCGTTCGGCACCGGTCTCGGCCAGGGCGCGAGCCGCAGTCTCCAGCACCTCGGAGGCTTCGTCGATCTGATGGTCGAGCCGCAGGGCGGCGGCCAGCTCTTTGGCGGAGGAAACGGTCTCGCGGTGAGCCGCGCCTTGGGCGCGACGGTGGATCGCGAGGGCGGCGCGCAGCTCGGCAACTCCTTCGCTGGTGTGGTCAGCCTGACTCAGCGCGATGCCCAGGTTGGCGCGGGCGCGGGCCGTCGCGGGATGCTCGGGCCCGAAGCGCTCGGTGGCCGCGACGACGACGTCACGCAGGATCTCGATCGCCTCGCCCGAGCGTTCGGCCGCGGTCAGGTATTCGGCGAGCTTCGCCCGCGCCGCGAGCGCGGCGGAAGGGTCGGGGTCGGCCACGAGAGCGGCCACCAGCTGCTTCTGGATCTCTACCGCCTCGAGTGGCTTGCCACGGCGCTGGAGCAGGGCGGCGCGGGCTTCGAGGAGGGCACGGGCGCCTGGCGTCCCGTGCTCGGTGCCGGCGGATTCGGCCGCGAGGAGCTCACGCTCGGCGGCATCGAGATCGTCGCCGTCCGAGAGCACGTGCGTCACTAGCGCGCGGGCCTCGGCGGCCGGGCTCGAGCCGACTCCCTCGGCGGCCACCGTGAGGTCGCGCGCCGTTCGCGCCAGGGCGATCGCGCGCTGGCCTTCACCGAGCTCCTGGTAGAGCCGGGCGAGCGTGCGCGCGAAGGCGGCGCGCGTCTTCGGGTCGCTGGCCAGTTCGCCGTCGAGACGACGGGCGCCCTCGTCGAGCAGATCGCGTGCGGTGACCGTCGCTCCGCCGGAGACCTCGGGGCTCGCGACCTCGAAGAGGCGCGAGAGAAATGCACCGAGCTCACTGGCATGGCGGGCCTCGAGGGCTCGCGCGCGCGCCTGGCGAAGGCTGACTCCGGCGCCGACTGCCATGGAGCACAGCGTGAGCGCGACGAGCGCGGCGGGGATCCGGTGGCGGCGCAGGAAGCGCAGGCTGCGCGTCCCGAATCCCATCCGGCGCGCGGCGATCGGGTGCGCGGCGAGCGCGGACGCGAGGTCGGCGGCGAACCGGTCGACCGATGGATAGCGCTGGGCGGGCACCTTCGCCAGGGCGCGGGCGGTGATCGCTTCGAGGTCTCGGCGCAGCCGGCGGCCTGGCCGGAATCGCCCCGCGTTCCCCGCCCACGGACTCCCGGGTTCGCGTTCGAGCACGGCATGCTCGATTTCGACGCGGCTGGCTCCCGGACGGTCGAAGGGTCGACGCCCCGCGAGCAGCTCGAAGAGCAGGACGCCGAGCGCCCACACATCGGTTGCCATCGAGACCGGTTCGCCGCGAACCTGTTCGGGAGAGGCGTAGGACGGCGTCAGGAGCCGCTCTTCGAGCCGGGTCAAGGCGGTTGCCGGGGCGGCAGCGAAGTCGCTGCTCTCCGTCCCGGTCTCTCCGTCCTCGATCAGCTTGGCGATGCCGAAGTCGAGGAGGCGAACGCGGCCCGCGCGATCGACGAGCACGTTCGAGGGCTTGAGGTCGCGATGGATGACGAGCGCCCGGTGGGCATGGTCGACGGCCTCGGCGACGGCAAGCAGCAGGCGGCAGGCCGCCTCGAGAGGAAGGGCCAGGGAGCGGCAGTGCTCGGTGAGCGGGAGACCCTCGACGAGCTCCATGGCGAGCCAGGGCGTGCCGTCGTTCGCGACCCCGCCGTCGACGAGTCGCGCGATCGAGGGATGGTCGAGCCGAGCGAGGATCCGGCGCTCGCGAGCGAATCGTGCTCGCAAGCTCGGGCTTGTGAGCTCCCGCGACACGATCTTGACGGCGACACGCTGCGCAAAGTCGCCTTCCGTGCGCTCGGCCTCCCAGACCTCGCCCATCCCCCCCTGTCCGATCCGCCGCAGGAGACGCCACGGGCCCAGCAGCGTGCCAGGCATTCCCTGCTCGCCGCGGGGAACGGTGCCGGAGCGAGGGACCTCTCGCGCGCCAAGCAGCGGGGAGCCCGTGGCATCGGCGGAGAGGAGAGCCGACACGCGCTCGGCGAGCTCTGGATCGCCAGCGCGCACGAGGGCGAGTGTCGCCTGGCGCTCCGCCGGCGGCATCTCGACGAGCTCGTCGAAGAGCTCCAGCGCTCGGCGATCGACCGCCGGATCGTCGCTCGGGCGGCTCACGAGAGCGTGGAGGGCCGGGCCGCCTCCGGGGCGGCAGGTTGCAGGTCGACGACGCCACCGAGCTCGGCGAGGAGGAAGGCGCGCGCCTTCCTCCAGTCCCGGCGGACGGTCCGGTCGGCGACTCCGAGCGCGGCCGCGGCCTCGGGCTCGGAGAGGCCGCAGAAGAACCGCAGCTCGACGACACGCGCGAGCCGCGCTTCGGCTCGTTCGAGCCGAACGAGGGCAGCGTCGAGCGCGAGCAGGTCTTCGGGAGCGCGCTCGAGCGCGATCTCGGGTAGCTCGTCGGCCTCGTCGAGTGGCGTGAGCTCGGGATCGCCACCTCGCTTTGCCGTAGCTCGGCGGCGTGCCGCGTCGATCAGGACGCTGCGCATCGCCCTCGCTGCCAGGTTCAGGAAATGCTGGCGATCCTCGGCCTGGAGATCGGTACCGCGACAGAGCCGGAGGTAGCTCTCGTGCACCACGGCCGTCGTATTGAGCGTCGGCGAGGCTCCCCAGCGAAGTCGCTGCCGGCGGGCGACTCGGCGCAGCTCGGCGTAGATGTCCTCGTAGAGGCGCTGGTCGGCCTCGGGGGCCCCAGAGCGCGCATCCTGCAACAGCTCGACGAAACTCGGTGAGCTCGACATCGTGGATCTTCCCGGCGACGAAGGGTGGCGGGAGTTTACAAGAGCTCGCCCTCGCCGCGTGGATCGGCCCGGACCGGTTGGGAACCCACCGCCGCTCCCGGGAAGGTTCCGGAGAAGGTGCTGGAAAGGTGCCAGGGGTCTGGAAAGGTGCCAGGGGTCTGGAAAGGTGCCAGGGGTCTGGAAAGGTGCCAGGGGTCTTTCCGGGGCTTGTTCTGGGACGGTGCTGGGAAGGTGCCAGGGGTCTTCCCCGCGCTCCGCGAGCGTCGTTCGGCGGCGCCTGGAGCTTCTCCCGCCGGGCCGCTCCTGCGGTGGTGGCCTTCGCGCTGCCGGGAGTCGCTCCCCGAGCCGACGAGCTCGGTGCCAGGATCCCGACTTCTTCCTCCCCCTCCGCCGGTCCTTCCCGCGGGAGGGGGTGCGGTTTGCGGCTAGGATCCGCTGGTGAGCCGGATCCACCTCCTCCCCGACCATCTGGTCAGCCAGATTGCCGCCGGCGAGGTGGTGGAGCGTCCGGCTTCGGTGGTGAAGGAGCTGCTGGAGAACGCCCTGGACGCGGGTGCCGGTGCGGTGCGCATCGAGCTCGACACCGGGGGCAAGGCGCGCATCCTTGTCGCGGACGACGGCTCCGGGATGAGCTCGGACGACGCCCTGCTGGCCTTCGACCGGCACGCGACGAGCAAGATCGAGAGCTTCCACGACCTCGAGCAGGTCGCCACGCTTGGCTTCCGCGGCGAGGCGCTTGCCACCGTCGCCGCGGTGGCGCGCGTCGAGTTGCGGACCGCCGAGGCCCCGGGGGCCGGAACTCGCGTGCGGATCGAGGGTGGGCGGATCCTCTCGGTCGAGCCGGTGGCGCTGGCGCAAGGCACGACGATCGAGGTTCGCTCGCTCTTCTTCAACGTCCCGGCACGCCGCAAGTTCCTCAAGTCGACGGGAACCGAGCTGCGACGCTGCCTCGAGGTCGTCGAAGGCTACGCACTGGCCTGGCCCGAGGTGCGTTTCACGGTGATCCACGAAGGCCGGACGCTGCTCGAAGCCGGGCGGGTCGATCCGGCGACGGCCTTGCGCGAGAGAGTCGCCGAGGTCCTCGGGCGCGAGCTCGCCGAGCGGCTGGTCGAGATCCCTGGCGCGCCGCTCGCCCCGGACCTCGACTGGTGCCGCGGCTTCGTCGGACAGCCGGGCGCCTCCTCGGCGCGGCGACTCTTCACCTGGGTGAACCGGCGGCTGGTGCGCGACCGCCTGCTCAACGCCGCCTTCTACCGCGCGGTGCGCGAGGAGTGGCGAAGCGACGAAGCGCCGGCGCTGATCCTCTTCCTGACCCTGCCGCCGGAGGAGGTGGACGTCAACGTTCATCCGCAGAAGGCTGAGGTGCTCTTTCGCGATCCCGGGTTGCTCGACCGGGTCATCGAGCGGCTGCGGCCGGCGCTCGGCGCGGCGCGCGGCGAGGTCGACGCACCGCTGCGCACGCCGCACGGAGTCGGGCCGGCGCCGTTTGTCGGTGAAGGACTCGGCGGATGGAGCCGGCCGCTGGCCGGTGGATCGGTCGTCGCGGAAGGGACCTCCTGGGGGGGCTTCGAGAGACAAGACGGCTGGGTAGGGAAGACAGGCGTTCCGTCCCTTCCTGGAGTCGGCGAGTCGTTTCCCCTGGGTGAAGGGGCGCGGATCGCGGAAGCGGTGTACGCGCCGCTGGAGCGGGCGCCGGTACCGTTGTCGGGGCGCGATGGCCAGCCAAGACCATTCCGACTCGTGGGGCAGTACAAAGGCTCGCTGGTGCTTCTGGAAGGGCCGGATGGCCTGTATGTCGTCGACCAGCACGTGGCGCACGAGAGGATTCTCTTCGAGCGTTTGCGGCGTGATTTCGCGGCGAAGGGCATCCCGTCCACCCAGACGCTTCTCGAGCCGCTGATTCTGGAGGTCTCGCGCAGCGAGTCCTTGCGGCTGCTCGAGCTGGCCGACGAGCTCGCCTCGGCCGGGGTCGAGCTCCGCGAGATCGCGGGTGGGCGCCTCGGGGTGGTGGCCGTTCCGACGTCGCTGCGGGCCGAGCAGGCTGCGGCGCTCCTGCACGAGCTGGCGGCGGCGCGTGGCGAAGGGCAGACCGGTGTGCGCGATCGCCTGCTCGAGGCGTTCGCGGCCAGTCTGGCCTGCAAAGCGGCGGTCAAGATGCACGAGCCGCTCGGGCCGGTCGAGCTCGAGCGGCTGATCGGCGAGCTCTTCACTTGCGAGCAGCCCTTCGCGTGTCCCCACGGTCGGCCGATCGTCATGGTGCTGTCGGACGCCGATCTCGAGAGGAGGTTCGGACGGCGATGAGCGAGAAACTCGGTCCCGGAGGATCGCTGCCGGAGCGGCTGTTTGGCTGGCTCGGGGTGGACGCGCACTCGCACGAGCTGGAAGAGCTCGAGACGCTCCTCGGTTGGCCGTTCCGCGATCGGCGACTGCTCGAGACGGCGCTGACGCACCGTTCCTACGCCAATGAGCGCGAGAGCGGCGAGCACTACGAGCGGCTGGAGTTCCTGGGTGATTCGGTGCTCGGCTTGGTGGCGGCCGAGTGGCTCTTCCTGCGCTATCCCGAGCGCCCGGAAGGAGAGCTCTCGAAGGAGAAGGCCTACTTCATCAGCGAGCTGGCGTTGGCGCGGCATGCCGACGGGATGCGACTCGGACGTTGGCTGCGGCTGGGGGTCGGCGAAGAACGGTCGGGCGGTCGCGGCAAGGAGTCGATCCTCGCCGATGTCGTCGAGGCGCTGCTCGGAGCGATCTACCTCGACGGCGGTCTCGGTCCGGCGCGACTGCTTGCGTGGCGCCTGCTCGAAGCCTCCGCGGCCTGGACGCGACCGGCCGTCGAACGCGACCCGAAGACCGCTCTCCAGGAAGTCAGCCAGGCGCGGGGGTGGGCGCTGCCGGCCTACGAGATCGTCGAGGAGCAGGGCCCTGACCACGAGAAGACCTTCACCATTGCTTGTGTGGTGGACGGACGCGTGTTGGGTCGCGGCGTCGGGCGCACGAAGAAGGCGGCCGAGCAGGCCGCTGCTGCTGCCGCCCTCGAGGTCCTGGCGACTCCGTGAACGGCCGGGGTCGTCGCGGTGCTCGGCTCGGCGCTGCCGCCCGCGGTCTTCCGGGGGGGGCGCGCCGCGTTGCGGCGCCTTGACCCTCGCGAAAGGCCGCCTCTATGATCCGACGGCCATGACCACTTCGCCGTTTCCCGTCGTCGCCGTGTCGCGCTTCAACCAGCATGTTGGTGAGACCGTCACGGTGCGTGGCTGGCTCACCCAGAAGCGATCGAGCGGCAAGATCGCTTTCCTGCAGATTCGCGACGGCAGCGCGATCGTGCAGGCGGTGGCCAGCCGCAAGGAGATTCCGGAAGCGGCCTGGGCCGACGCCGAGCGGGTGACGCAGGAGTCGACGGTCACGGCGGTCGGCGTCGTGCGCGCCGACGCGCGCGCCCCCGGGGGGCACGAGCTGCTGCTCAGCGACTTCCGCGTCGACAGTCTGACCGAGGATTTCCCGATCACCCCGAAGGAGCACGGGGTCGCGTTCTTGATGGAGAACCGCCACCTCTGGCTGCGGTCGAGCCGCCAGCGTGCGGCGCTGCGGATCCGCAGCGAGGTGGAGCAGGGGATCCACGATTTCTTCCATTGCCGCGATTTCGTCAAGATCGACTCGCCGATCCTGACGCCGGCCGCCTGCGAGGGGACCTCGAACCTCTTCGAGACCGACTACTTCGGCGAGAAGGCCTATCTCTCGCAGTCCGGTCAGCTCTACCTCGAGCCGGCGGCGGCGGCGTTCGGCAAGGTCTATTGCTTCGGCCCGACCTTCCGGGCGGAGAAGTCGAAGACCCGGCGCCACCTGATGGAGTTCTGGATGGTCGAGCCCGAGGTGGCGTTCCTCGAGTTCGAGGGGCTCTGCGGGCTCGCCGAGTCGTTCGTCAGCGAGCTCGTGGCGCGGGTGCTCGATCGTTGCGCCGAGGACCTCAAGGTGCTCGAGCGCGACACCTCGGCGCTCGAACGGGTCCGCGGGCCGTTCCCCCGGATCACCTACACCGAGGCGATCACCCGGCTCAACGCGAAGGGGAACCCGATCGTCTGGGGTGACGACTTCGGCGCCGACGAAGAGACGCTGGTGGCCGAGGATTTCGATCGACCGGTGATGGTGACCCGCTTCCCGGCGGCGTTCAAGGCGTTCTACATGCAGCCGGATCCGCAGGACGAGCGGGTGGTGCTCGGCCTCGACATTCTGGCGCCGGAAGGCTACGGCGAGATCATCGGCGGCAGCCAGCGCATCCACGACCACGACCTGCTGCTCGGCCGGATCCAGGCGCACAACCTCCCGATCGAGGCGTTCCAGTGGTACCTCGACGTGCGCAAGTACGGAAGCTTCCCGCACTCCGGCTTCGGGATGGGGCTCGAGCGGTTCGTCGCCTGGATGGGGAAGCTCGAGCACGTGCGCGAGACCATCCCGTATCCGCGTCTGCTCTACAAGATCTACCCCTGAGGCCGTCGAGCGACGCGAAGCGCTGCGACGCCTCGGTCGATGGAGGAAAATGGGCGCGCCCTCCCGGGGGCAGACGAACGGCTCGCGGCCATTGGACGCGAATGCCGCGATGCGGTATCATCTTGCCGCATTGCGGTAATCCGATCCCGATGCCGCGGACCGCGACGCTGCCAAGCCATCCGATGAGAGCCCACGTCCAGCCGACCGTCGAGCCGCCTCCGGGGCGGTGCGCCGTCGCGGCCGGAGATGTGCCGTCAAGGATGTCAAAAGCAGATCGTCTCGGAATGCGGATCGGTTCGAGCACAGCGTTCCGGATCGTCGACACCTCGCGTCCCCGGGCGACCTCCCCCGCGTCCCGGGGCCGGGAGCGACGTTCCTTCGCGATTCGCTGACCGGCGATCGCCACGCTGTGCGGGGCGAGGGCGGCTCTCCGCCCTCGCCCTTTTTTCGTCCGCCTCGTTCCTTTTTGTCGGCCGTCCGCTGGCAGCTTCCTGCCGAGAGGGTCAGAATCACGCGATGCGAGCCGTCTTGCCTCCCGGTCGAGGAAGCGCGGCCGGGAAACCGGCGCTCGGAGAGTGGCCGGACCCGGTCCCTGGCGTCGACGAGGTCCTGGTGCGGGTCGCCGCGGCCGGGCTCAATCGCGCCGATCTCCTGCAGATGCGTGGGCTCTACCCCCCGCCTCCGGGAGAGAGCGAGATCCCAGGGCTCGAGTGCGCGGGAGAGGTCGTCGCAGCCGGTTCGGCGGTCGGCAGCCGCTGGCAGGCCGGAGATCGCGTTCTCGCGCTGCTTGCCGGGGGAGGGCAGGCGGAGCTCGTGGCGATCCCCCACGGGCAGCTGATGCGGCTTCCGCGCGGCCTCTCGCTGATCGAGGCGGCGGCGCTTCCCGAGGCGGCGATCACCGCGTGGACCAACCTGGTCAGTGAGGGGCACCTCGAAGCCGGAGAGACCGTCCTGATCGTCGGCGCGGCCTCGGGTGTCGGCACGTTCGCGGTCCAGCTCGCCCGGGAGGTCGGGGCCAGGGTCCTCGTCGCCGGTCGTTCGCTCGAGCGGCTTGCAGCCCTGCGCGAGCTCGGGGCCGACGAGCTACTCGAGTTGAGGCCCGACCTCGGAGAGCAGCTGCGGCGGGTGACGGGCGGGAGAGGCGTTCATCTCGTCTTGGACCTCGTCGGCGGCGGACACGTCGCGTCGGCGCTCGCCGGGATCGCGCCCGGCGGCCGATGGGTGTTGGTCGGGTTGATGGCCGGACGATCGGCGACGCTCGACCTCGGACTCCTTCTGCAGCAGCGAGTGAAGCTCATCGGTTCCGTCCTGCGGCCGCGGAGCCGGGCGGAGAAGGCCGAGCTCGTCGAGACCTTCGTGCGATTCGCCTCCGGGCGCCTCGACGACGGTCGCCTGCGAGCGGTGGTCGACTCGGTCTACCCCTGGGCGAACGTGGCGGAAGCTTACGGACGTCTCGAACGGGGACCGGTCCTGGGAAAGGTCGTCCTCGACCTGGCCTGAGTCGGTTCGGCGCTCCTCGCCGCGTTGCCGCGCGGCGTCGCGGGGAGTAAGCTTGTTCGCTGTGCCTAAGCGGATCATCCCGGTCGCCTCGGGCAAGGGCGGCGTCGGCAAGACGACCTTCGCGATCAATTTCGCCCTGGCTCTCTCGCGCCGTGCGCCGACCGTGCTGGTGGATCTCGACACCGGCACCTCGTCGGTGCGCACCACGCTGAGCACGCCGGTCCGCCGCGACCTGTATCACTTCCACCGCAAGGGGACGCCGCTCTCCGACTGCATCACGCCGCTCGACGGCGGACTCGACGGCGACGGCGAGTTCCGCAACTTCGGTTTCGTTGCCGGCCCGCTGCATTTCATCGCCGACCTGGCCCAGCCCGACGCCACCTTCCGCCGGCGTGTCGCCGCCGAGATCAACACCCTGCCGGCTGATTACGTGGTGGTCGACCTGCGGGCCGGGCTCGACGAGAACGTGCTCGATTTCCTGCCCTACACGAACTCGGGGGTGCTGGTCTTCACGCCGCACCACCCGACGGCGACGCTCGCCGCCTCCGACATCGTCAAGGCGATCCTCTTCCGGACGCTGCGACTGATCTTCGCCCCCGGGTCGGCGGTCTTCTCGCTTCCGGGGATGGCGGATTCTCACGACCTCATCAAGGAGCTCCTCGAGGTCACGGAAGACGTCTACGACGAATCGATCCCCAATCTCGACGCGCTGATCAAGGACATGCGCGACGTCTTCGGCCCGCAGCCGCTGCTCGACGTGATCACCGACGTGCTCGAGGACTTCCGCGTGCACTACGTGCTGAACATGTTCAACGGCGTCCAGGAGGGCTACGAGCGAACGCTCAAGCCGTTCGTCGAGAACGTCGCCCGCAACGTCTCGGCCCGTCCGACGCTGACGCAACTCGGCTGGGTCGTCGAGGACGAGCGGATCCATCAGGCCAACTGCAGCGGCCGGCCGATCCTGCTCGACCGTCGCCAGATCAGGAAGCGACCGGCAGCCGAGGCCGACCCGGTGATGGCCGAGCTCGAGGCGCTGGCCTCGTCGATGCTGGGGATCTCGCGCCGCCCGCGACGGGCGCCGGCTCTCCCGGCCTCGGTGCCGACACCGGTGGCCCCCGAGCGGCTGGACCCGACCGAGCTGCTCGACGCGCAGCTCGCCTCGCTCAAGGCGATGTACTCGGACCGTTCGAACGACACGGTACGCGAGAACTTCTCCTATCTCGTCTTCCGAGCGCTCAACCTGATCGCGCCGCCGCGTGCGCCCAGCGAGTTCGGTCAGACCGCGGTGGCCCAGCCGGAGCAGATCCAGCGCTGGTTCATGCGCCGTCAGGCCGTTTGAGGACGTCGTGACGCGTTGGCCGGAAGGCGCGCCTGCGGGCCCCGATCGCGTCCTGGCGATGCTGCCGAACCTCTTGTTCTGATAGGCTTTACAGGTATGTCGAACCTTCCCAAGCCGCGCGTCGGCTTGATCAGCCTGGGTTGCGCCAAGAACCTCGTCGACAGCGAGATCATGCTCGGCGAGCTGCGCCGCCAGGGTCACGAGATCGTCGCGGACCTCGCCGACGCCGAGACGGTGATCGTCAATACTTGCGCCTTCGTCGAGGACGCCAAGCGGGAGTCCATCGACACGATCCTCGAGGTCGCAGGCCGCAAGGGGCAGGGGGTGGGACGCCTGCTCGTCGCCGGATGCATGGTCAACCGTTACGGGCAGGACCTCGCGCGGGAGATCCCCGAGATCGACGGCTTCGTCGGCCTCGACCAGCTCCGCGAGGTGGGCTCGGTCGTCCAGCTCGGCGGCGGGCCGCCACCGCCGTCACCGTCGCATCTGGTCTTCGACCACACGGCTCCTCGCGTTCTGACGACTCGTGGTCATGCCTACCTCAAGGTGGCCGAAGGCTGCGACAACCCGTGCACGTTCTGTGCGATTCCGCTCTGGCGTGGACGCTTCCGCTCGCGCACGGTCGAGAGCCTGGTCGCCGAAGCGCGTCAGCTCGAAGAGCAGGGGATCGCCGAGCTCTGCCTCATCGCGCAGGACACGACGCGCTACGGTGAAGATCTGGGGATGGGACGGCACGGCCTGCTGCGCCTCGTCGAGGCCCTGCTCGCCGGGACGTCGATCCCCTGGATCCGCTTCCTCTATGCCTACCCGACGACGCTGGACGAGGACTTGCTGCGGCTGATGGGGCAGGAGGAGCGCTTCTGCTCCTACGTCGACATGCCGTTGCAACACAGTCATCCCGAGATGCTCTCGGCGATGCGCCGGGGCGGCAGCGCGGAGCGCTATCAGCGGCTGCTCGATCGCGCTCGCGAGCTGGTGCCGGACGTCTTCCTGCGCTCGACGTTCATCGTCGGGTTCCCGGGCGAACGCGAAGAGCATTTCTCGCACCTGCTCGACTTCGTGCGGCGAGCTCAGCTCGACCACGTGGGAGCGTTCGCCTACAGTCCGGAAGAGGGGACTCCCTCTGCCGAGCTCGCGGCGCGGGTGCCGCGGCATGTCGCGCGGCGCCGGCACCGGCAGCTTCTCGAAGCGCAGCGGCCGATCTCCCTTGGCCGGCGGCAGGCGCTCGTCGGGCAGCGGCTGCGCGTCCTGCTGGAGGGCGTTTGCGAGGAGAGCGAGCACCTGCTCCAGGCGCGTCACCATGGCATGGCTCCCGAGATCGACGGACGGATCTTGATCAACGACGGTTTCGACGGCCTCGACGGCACGGGAGCCGGGAGGTTCGTCGAGGTCGAGGTCACCGACGCCTACCCGTCCGATCTGGTGGCGCGGGTCGTCTCGATGGCGCCGGCCGAGGGGCGTCGCAGCGTGAGCGAGGCGGCGACGCCGATCGTGGAGACCCTGCCATGCAGGTAGTCCTCGACGCGTTCCGCGCTACCGACCTCCCGCACGGCGGCGTGGTCACCATCGGGAACTACGACGGCATCCACCTCGGGCAGCGGCAGGTTCTCGAGCGCGTCGTCGCGCGGGCGCGGACCCTCGGGGTGCCGGCGGTGGTGGTGAGCTTCCAACCGCATCCGGTGGCGATCCTGCGGCCGGACGAGGCGCCGCCGGCGCTGACCACGGCCGCGCAGCGCGAGCGGTTGCTCGACGAAATCGGCGTCGATGTGGTGCTGACGATCCGTTTCACCCGGGATTTCGCGGCCCTTTCGGCCGAGGAGTTCGTGCGCGGGTTCCTCGTCGGGCGGCTCGCCGCCCGGGAGGTCTACGTCGGCTCGCGATTCGGATTCGGCCGCGGCCGGGAGGGAGATCTCGCCCTGCTCACCCGGATGGGAGCCGAGCTCGGGTTCACGGCCGTAGGGGTCGAAGAGCTGACCCAGCGCGGCGAGGCCGTCTCGGCGACGCGAATCCGCCGCGCGATCGGCGAAGGGCGTGTCGAGGATGCGGCCGCAATGCTCGGTCGACCCTATGCGATCACCGGCGTGATCGTGCGCGGCGACCGGATGGGCAAGCGGCTGGGCTGGCCGACGGTCAATGTCGCGGCCGACCACGAGCTGCTGCCGGCCGACGGGGTCTACTGCACGCGCGTCCACTTCCCGAGCTTCCCGGCAACCTTCGACTGCGCGACGAACATCGGCAGTCGGCCGACGGTATACGAGAACTTCCAGCGCGTCGTCGAGGGGCATATTCTCGACTTCTCGAGCGACGTCTATGGCGAGCGGGTGGAGCTCGCCTTCCACCGTCGCCTGCGTGAGGAGCGCATCTTCCCGTCGGTCATGGACCTGTCGCAGCAGATCCGGCGAGACGTCGACGCCACCCGTCAGTACTTCGCGGCGCGACGGCGTGCGGAAGAAGAGAAAGCGGCCCCGGCGGAGCTGGGCTAGCTCGGGCGTCGGCGCGGTGGTGCCGGCGAGCGAGGAATCGAGAACGAGGAGTCGAGAGCGATGGCCAGCGACAAAATCGTCAGCGTCAACGAGACCAACTTCAGCCAGGACGTCCTGGCGTCCGATGTCCCGGTCCTGGTGGACTTCTGGGCGCCCTGGTGCGGGCCGTGTCGGACGGTAGCGCCGGTTCTCGACGAGCTCGCCGAGGAGCTCGCCGGGAAAGTGCGTATCGCCAAGGTGAACGTCGACGACAGCCAGGGGCTGGCGGTGCAGTTCCGCATCTCGAGCATTCCGTCGTTCATCCTGTTCAAGAACGGGCAGGTCGCCGACCGGATGCTGGGAGCGATGCCGAAGGCGCAGTTCGAAGCGTTCCTCGAGCGCAACATCTCCTGAGCCCGACGAGATGAGCGAGCTCGAGCGGACGGCGATCCTCCCGGGACTCGACGAGCTGCTCGCCGAGCAGGGTTGTGTCGCTCTCCTGGTGCTGGCGCGTTCGGCGGCCGATCCGGACTTGGCGCGTTTCGCCCGTGGATCCCACCTCGGAAAGAGCTTCGTCCTCGTCCCCGCCGGCGGCGAGCCATGGCTGGGGACGTTCACGCCGATGGAGCGCGAAGAGGCCGCGCGAACCGGCCTCGCCCAGCTCACTCCCGAGCGACTCGAGATCGCGAGGTTCGCGGTCGAGCGGCCCGATCCGGGGCAGCTCCTTGCTGCTGTCGTCGAGCGGGCCTTCGCCGAAACCGGCCTGGAGCCGGGACGGATCGCGCTCGCCGGCCATCCGGCCGTCGGCGAGGCGGTGGAGGCGCTCCAGTTGCTCGCAGCGAAGGGATGGAGCTTCGCGGCTGGCAATCCGCTGTTGCGCCGGATTCGCCAGCGCAAGCTCGACTGGGAGGTCGCGGAGGCTCGCCGCGCCACGGCGGGCACCTGCGCGGCGATGCGTCATGTGGCGGCGATGCTCGTCGGCTCGGTGCCGCGGGTCGGAGAGCTCTGGTTCCAAGGTGAGCGACTGACGATCGCGCGATTGAAGCAGGCGATCGCTGTCGAGCTCGCGCGTCACGGCCTCGAGCAGCCGGAAGGGAATCTCGTCGCTCCCGGGGAAGAGGGCGCCGTGCCCCACAACACCGGGACGCCGAGCCGGGTGCTCCGCCCGGGCGAGACGCTGATCGTCGACCTCTTCCCGAAGAGCCTGTTGTTTGCCGACTGCACACGCACCTTCTGCGTCGGCGGTGCTCCGCCGGCGGTGGCGGAGGGCTTCGTCGCGGTGCGCGAAGCGCTGGCTCTGGCCCATCGCCAGGCGAGGCCCGGGCAGCGCGGGTGGGACCTGCAGCAGGCGGTTTGCGATCACTTCTCCGCGCGGGGCTATCCCACGCCGATCTCGACGCCGGGGACGCTGCGAGGCTACGTGCACGGCCTCGGACACGGTGTCGGCTTCGAGCTCCACGAGTACCCGGCGATGAGCAAGCAGGCCGGGCCGGAAGGCGTGCTGGCCGAGGGCGACCTGCTCACTCTCGAACCGGGCCTGTACGAGCCGGGAGAACCGGATTCGGAGTACGGCTGGGCGATCCGTCTGGAAGATCACGTACGGATCGGTGCGGAGGCCAACGAAAATCTCACGCCCCTTCCCTACGACCTCGACCCGCGGGCGTGGGTCGGCTAGGCGGGGCAGCAGCTCCACGGAGGATTCCATCCATGCGTCCAGCGATGCTCGTCGTCGCCTCGGCGGCTCTTGCCGTCGCCCTCGTCGTCACCCCGCCCCTGCGTGCGCAGGCGGAAGAGACGCATGCGGGCAATGTCGAGTCGCCCCAGGCGGCACGTGCCGCTCTCGCGAGCTTCGACAAGGCCGTCAAGGCGTTCAACGGCAAGGACTACGAGAAGGCACGCAAAGAGCTGGGGATCTGCCTGAGTCACCAGCCGAACAACAGCGATGCGCACCTGCTCCTCGCCAAGACGCTCTACGCCGTCAAGGACTACGCCGCGGCGCTCACCGAAGTCGAGCTTGCCAAGTCGACCTTCGATGCCGGGCAGGCTCAGGCCCAGGTGCGGGAGGAGAGTCGGCGCACCGAGCTGCAGCGTCGTCGCCGAGCGCAGGACGAGCAGATCCGGGAGATCAACATGTCGCTGTCGCGGCCGGTCTCGGACGAGGAGCGCCGCCTGCTCATGGCGTCGCTGTCCCAGGCCGAGCAGGCCCGCGACGAGCTCGACCGGCAGATCTTCCAGCCGCCGACGATCCCGGGCGGCGTCCCTGCCGAGTACCACTTCTTCCACGGCAACGTCCTGCTGCGGCTGCAGCGGGTCGACGACGCCGTGGCGCAGTATCGCGAGGCGCTCAAGGTCAAGCCGAACTACCCGGACGCGGCGAACAACCTCGCCGCCCTCTACTTCGCCGCCAAGGTGCCGAAGCTGGCGCTCGAGGTGATCGAGCAGGCCGAAGCGCAGGGCGTCAAGGTCAACCCGGAGCTCAAGAAGGCGGTTCTCGAGGCCGTCAAGCCCTGACGCCGGTGGCGGAGCGACCGAGCGGTCGTTCCGCCCTTCGATTCGCGCCAGAGGATGGCGTCGACGGCCTCTACCGCCCGTCCCCCCAGAGCTTCTCCCACCAGCGCGACTCTCGGCCCGGCGGGCTGTCGAGCTTCATCTTGCGGCGGATGGTAGCGATCTCCCATCCGGTCAGGTTCGCCAGCGTCTGCGCCTCCTGGTCGAGACGGAGGGAGAGGTCGGCGAGGTAGCGGCGACCCTCGTCGCAGTCGGGCTTCCCGGTCCACGGGTGGCGAAGGATGAAGCGGCCCTGGAAGTTGGTCCGGTCTCCGGTCTCCTGGAAGACCAGATCCTCGGGGAAGTGCTCGTTGTCGTAGCGCACGTGGAGCCGCGAGACGAAGACGTCGACAGCGCGTGTCGGCCGCTGCGCCGGAGCCAGGAAGCGAGGCCCGGGTTCGGCCGGTGCGTCGAGCCAGAAGACCCCGAGGTCGCGAAGCTCCTTCGGGCTGAGGGGGTCGGCGGCGCAGGGATCGCACCAACCCATGTCCCAGGCGTATTCGAGGAACACGGCGCGGCGCTCCTCTCGGTCCACCGCGCGGTCGAACATCGCCTTGTAAAAGGCGGCGAACTCGTCCTTGACGAAGAGCGGCACCTCGGCGTCGCTCGGCAGGCGGACGGTCCGGTAGTTGGTGGTCTCGACGCGGCCCTTGCGCGACAGGGCGTAGACGAAGAGCTCCTGCGGGCCATCGGCGTTGGCCATGCCGAGACGGATCGGCAGCATGAAGCGCGGCGACTCGTAGGCGATCTGCAGCGGACGCAGGTAGGTGAATCCGAGCTTGGCCTGTTCGGCGAGATTCACCTTGGCGACGAAGAAACGCAGGTTCTGTTTGATGTAACTCCCGAGCACCCGCGAGGCCCCGGCCGGCACGCGGTAGCCGTTCTCGGTGAGCCAGGTCTCGAGCCCCGAGCTCTCGCGGGCGGAGAGAATCAGGATGTCGTATTCGCCGACCGTGTAGGTGGCCTCGACGGTCACCCCGAGCGCGCGGGCCCGAGCCTGCCCCCCAGTGGCTCCGGCGGCGGCCGGCGCGGGCACGGCCATGTCGTAGACCATCCGGCGGCAGGGATCGTCGTCGAAGTACTCGACCAGCCGTGGTGCGGTGTAGGCGTCGAGGTGGTCGATCACCGCCTTGTCGCCGACGTGGATCTGGCCGCGTTCGAGGAAGGTCGGCACCGGCACGACGAGGGCGAACTCCTTCGGCTCCCCGCGGAAGTCGTTGGCCATCGTGAGCACGGTGCGGTCGCCGTCTCTCACCAGCACGACCTGGGAGGCATGGTTGAACAGCTGGGTGTCGGCCCGGGCGACGTAGAAGCCGCAGAAAGCAGCGACCGGCACCGGCGTGGCGGCGAGGAGGGCGAGTGCCACGGCGGCCGTGGCCAGGCGGGGGGGCGGGAAGGCTCGTGGCATGGCAAGTCTCCTGGATGGACGCTCAGGCGAGGGTCGGCGGACAGGGCAGCGTGACGGTCTTCGACTCGGGTCGGTTCGCCGATTCGGCCCACTCGAATCGACCTCCGGGCAGCAGCCGGTCGATGACCGGCACCAGGGGCGAGAGCGCGGCGAGCGACCAGAGCAGCGGGTTGGTGCGGAAGAGCTTGAACTGCACCACGTAGGCCCCGGCGGCGACCAGCGCCGCGAAGAGCACCCGGCCAGCGCGCGAATCCGGCGTGGTACGCGGGTCGGAGATCATGAAGAAGGCGAAGAGCACCAGAGCGCCATCCTGAAGCCGATGAAGCGGAATGGCGAGCGGTTCGCCGAGCCAGAGCGAGCGGCCGGCGAGCAGCGCGCTCCAGGAGACGAGAAAAGCCGCAGTGATCTCGGCGCGGGCAGCGCGGTAGATGACGAAGGCACCGGCGGACGCCAGGGCGAAGGCGAAGACCGTCAGGTGTCCCCACTGGCCGGGGGAGACCCACGCTCCGGCAAGGCCCATGGCGGCGACGAGCGCGATGTTCGATGGATTGAAGACGTGCTTGCCGCGGACGCGAATCAGGAACTTCGTCGCCATGGCGAAGGCCGCGGTCCCCGCGGCGATCCACGGCGAGCCCGTCCGCAGCAGCAGGCAGAGCGAGAGAGAGGCGATCAGAGCGCTGCGCGGCTCGAACGCGCGGTGTGCCACGAGGCGGTCGCCGAGGTACTGAGACCCCAGGCCGCCAGCGAGCGTGGCGACGATCTGCGCGCCGCCGACCGGGAACTTCAGCACCGCGAGCCCGAAGGCCAGCAGGGAGCCGAGGACGAGGGTCTGGTAGGTCCGCGCGTCGGCGGGCATCCAACGGAAGAGGGCGGGGAAGCGAACGGCCGGCTGGCGTGCAGGAGGCATGGTCGAGGTCTCGTCTCCCCGATTCGACGTTCGCGGCCGCGTCGGCGCAACTCGCCACGCGTTGCCTTGGCGTGGAGGTTGCGCTACCTTCCTCGCAGCGCTCCGTCACCGCCCGCGGGGCCAGGACAAGGGGAGAGCGGATGGAATCCTACGAGAAACTCGGGGTCTTCTACCTGGGACGGACGCGCGACGCGGCGACCCGCCAGACGACGGCCACGCCGTTGCTCTACGATGCGCGCGACCTGACGACCCACGCGGTCTGCGTCGGAATGACCGGCAGCGGCAAGACCGGCCTCTGTCTCGGATTGCTCGAAGAGGCCGCGATCGACGGCATTCCGGCGATCATCGTCGACCCGAAGGGTGATCTCGGGAACCTCCTCCTGACTTTCCCGGACTTGCGGGCGGAGGACTTCCAGCCCTGGGTCGACCCCGACGATGCGGCCCGCAAGGGTCTCACCCCCGAGGCCCTGGCCGCCGAGACGGCGGCGAAGTGGCGGCAGGGGCTGGCGAGTTGGGATCAGGATGGGGATCGGATCCGGCGGCTAAGGGAGGCGGCGGAGTTCGCCATCTACACCCCGGGCAGCGACGCGGGTCGCCCGGTCTCGGTGCTGGCCTCCTTCGCGGCACCGCCGGCCGAGGTCCTGGCCGACGGAGACCTCTACCGGGACCGGATCGCCACGGCCGCCACGAGCCTGCTCGGCCTCGTGGGGATCTCCGCCGATCCGCTGCGCTCGCGCGAGCACATCCTGCTCTCGACGCTTTTCGACACGGCATGGCGGGCCGGACGCGACATCGACATCGCAGGGCTCATCCGCGACGTGCAGAAGCCGCCGATCGCGCAGGTCGGCGTGCTCGATCTGGAGACGTTCTACCCGGCCGGCGAGCGCTTCCAGCTCGCCCTGGCGCTCAACAACGTCATCGCCGCGCCGAGCTTCTCCTCCTGGCTTCAGGGCGACCCGCTGGCGATCGACCGATTGCTCTATACCGACGCGGGCAAGCCGCGGCATGCCATCTTCTCGATCGCGCATCTCTCCGATGCCGAGCGGATGTTCTTCGTCTCGCTGCTGCTCAACCAGACCCTCGGGTGGATGCGCACCCGCCCGGGCTCGACGAGCCTGCGCGCGCTCTTCTACATGGACGAGATCTTCGGTTTCCTGCCGCCGGTCGCCGCACCGCCGTCGAAGAAGCCGATGCTCACCCTGCTCAAGCAGGCGCGTGCCTTCGGACTCGGCGTCGTGCTGGCGACGCAGAACCCGGTCGATCTCGACTACAAGGCGCTGGCCAACATCGGCACCTGGTTCCTCGGCAGGCTGCAGACCGACCAGGATCGCTCACGAGTGCTCGAAGGGCTCTTCGGCGGGCAGGCGGCCGAGCCCGGCTCGCCGCGGTCGGTCGTCGAGCAGGGTCTCTCGCAAGTCGGCAGCCGCGTCTTCCTCATGCACAACGTGCACGACGAGGCGCCGACCCTGTTCGAGAGCCGCTGGGTGATGTCGTACCTCGCCGGACCGATGTCGCGCGAGCAGATCAAGCGGATCGAAGGAGCCCGGGCTCAGCAGGCAGCGACGGCCTCGCCGACCCAGACCGGCGCGGTGGTGGGCGACCGCACGCCGGCGGCCGGGCAGGCGACGACGCGGCGTGCTTCCGCACGGCCCGTCGTCCCGGCAGATGTGCCGGAGGTCTTCCTGGCCGCGCGGTCGGCGGTCGACGAGATCACCTACCTCCCCTACCTGCTCGGTCAGGTCCGGGTGAGCTTCCGCCACGTCAAGCTCGCCGACGCGGTGCGCCGCGAGTCGACCCTCCTCGCCGAGCTCCCCGACGGTGCCGCCGCGGTCGACTGGCTGAACGCCGAACGGCTGGGGGATGGCATGCCCGATCTGCTGCCCGCGCCGCGGGACGGTGCGACCTTCGGCGACGTCCCGGTGGGTGCCCTCAAGGCGGCGTCGCTCAAACGCTGGGCGACGACCCTCCAGGACACCTTGGCCCGCGAGGAGCGCCTCGACCTCTGGTTGCACAAGCCGAGCGGGACCTTGTCGAGCCCGGGCGAGAGCGAGCGCGACTTCCGCATCCGCCTCCTCGACGCCTTGCGTTCCGAGCGCGACCGTCAGGTCGATGCCCTGCGACGGAAGATGGCGCCGAAGGCGAGCGCGCTCGCCGAGCGGATCGCCCGGGCGCAGCAGGCGGTCGAGCGAGAGGCGGCGCAGGCCTCGAGCCAGAAGATGCAAGCGGCGATCTCGGTCGGGGCGACCCTCTTGTCGGGCCTCTTCGGTCGCAAGGCGCTCTCCTCCTCGACGCTCAGCAAGGCCTCGAGCGCGGCGCGCGGATTCAGTCGCTCGCAGAAGGAGTCGCAGGACGTCGAGAACGCTCGCGAGAACCTGGCTCGGCTCGAGCAGCAGCGGGCGGAGCTCGAGGCGGAGGTGAGCGCGGAGGTCGCTGCCATCGGACAGGCGAACGACCTCTCGGCCGTCACCCTGGAGACGGTGGCGGTTCGCGCGAAGAAGGCGGACGTCGAGATCCTGCGGGTCGCGCTGGCTTGGGCGCCGAGCTCCCCGGGACCGGCCGGGGCTCCGGCGCCGGCTTGGCGCTGAGTCGGAGGGCGGTCGCGCGATGAGCCGCTCGCGGAACCGGCTGCTCGGCCTGCTGGTCGGGTTGCCGGTCCTTCTCGTCCTCCTGGCCTGGCTCTACAGCGCCGGAATGGAGCGGCTGGAGGGGAAGCCGCGCGGCTTCTGGCAAAGCCTCGAGTGGGCGGCCGAGACCCTTTCGACCACGGGATTCGGCGCCGACGCGACCTGGAACCACCCGGCGATGGTTCTGCTCGTCGTCGCCGTTCAGTTCGTCGGCGTGTTCCTCGTCTTCCTCGTCGTGCCGATCTACCTCATTCCCTTTCTCGAGGAGCGCTTCCAGAGGCGCGCTCCGCGTGAGACGCCCGAGCTTGGCGGGCACCTCGTTCTCTATCGCCATGGCTCGGCGGTCGAAACGCTGGTCGAGCAGGTCAACCGCGTCGGCTTGCCGCTGGTCATCGCGGAAGAGGACGAGGACGCGGCGCGCCGTCTCGCCGAGTCGGGGCAACGCGTGGTCTGGGGAAAGATGGCGGAGAACGTCCTGCAGCGTGCCCACCTCGACCGGGCCCGGGCGTTGATCGTCAACGGCAGCGATCACGACAACGTCGTCGCGATCCTCGCCGCACGCCAGTCGGGGTTCACCGGCGACATCCTCGCCCTGGTGGAGGAGCCGGCCCATCGCCGTCCCATGGCGCTCTCGGGGGCGACGCACGTCTTCACCCCCCGCCATGTGCTCGGCGCCGCCCTGGCCGCGCGGGCGAGCGACAAGATCAGCCCGACCGTGGCAGGCCTCGAGTCGATCGGCCCGCAGCTTCGCGTGCGCGAATTGCGCGTCGAACGCGGCAGCGCGCTCGACGGTCGCACGCTCGGCGAGGCGCGTGTCGGCTCCCAGACGGGAGCCGTGCTGGTCGGCCGCTGGTGCGGTGGACGGCTCGAGTCCCCGCTCGGCGCGGAGAGCCGCCTTGCCGCCGGCGAGGTGGTGGTGGCCGCCGGGTCGGAGGGGGGGCTGGATCGGCTGGCCCTGCTGCTTTGTCCGGGTTCCTCGCGCTCGCACAGTGGACCGATCGTCGTCGCCGGGTGCGGCGAAGTGGGAAGGACCGTGGTCGACCTCCTGCGAAGCGTCGGTGAGGAGGTCCTGGTGGTCGATCGGGTGGCGCGACCGGGCGTCGACCGGGTGGGCGACTTTCTCGACGGCGCGGTGCTCGAGGCCTGTCGGCTCGATCAGGCGCGATCGGTCGTCCTGGCGCTCGACAGCGACGCCTCGACGCTCTTCGTCACCGTCCTGGTGCGCGACAAGACCCCGGATGCGACGATCATCGCGCGGGTCAATCAGGTCGACAACATCGAGCGCATCCACCTTGCCGGAGCCGATTTTGCCCTCTCGGTCTCGCAGGTCTCGGGGCGCATCCTGGCGCACCGACTGCTCGGTAGCGACGCCGTGGAGATCGAACCTCGTCTGCAGGTGGCCGGCGTGGTCTCGTCGCTGCTCGACGGCCGGACGCCGCGCGAGGCGGGTACCCGGGCGCGGACCGGCTGTTCGATCGTCGGCGTGGAACGGAGCGGCGAGTTGACGGTCGAGGTCGGACGGGAGTTTCGCTTCGCACCCGGCGACCGCGTCTACTTCTGTGGCAATCGCGAGGCGATCCGCCGGTTGCAGACCATGCTGCCTCAAGGCTCCTGAGGCACGGCGCGTCCCGCCGACGGGCCGTCGCCGGGACGACTGCCTCCTCTTGCCGGTGGCGGGGCCGCCCTACCGTTCGATCCAGTAGTTCGGCGATTCCTTGGTGATGATCACGTCGTGGGCGTGGCTTTCCTTCAAGCCGGCCGCGGTGACCTGGACGAAGCGCGCCTTGGTGCGCAGCTCGTCGATCGTCGCCGCACCGGCGAGCCCCATTCCGGAACGCAATCCGCCGGTGAGCTGCGGCAGCATCTGGTGGACGCTCCCCTTGTGCGGCACCATCCCCTCGATCCCCTCGGGGACGAGCTTCGAGAGCGCCGCGCCGCCGTCCTGGAAGTAGCGGTCGGCGCTGCCGCGAGTCATCGCGGAGAGGGAGCCCATGCCGCGATAGGCCTTGTAGGTGCGACCCTGGTAGAGGATCGTCTCGCCCGGGCTCTCCTCGGTGCCGGCGAAGAGCGAGCCGATCATCACGGCGTGAGCGCCGGCCGCGATCGCCTTGCTGATGTCGCCCGAGAACTTGATGCCGCCGTCGGCGACCACGGCGACGCCGCGCTCCGCCGCCGCCGCGACACAGTCGCGAATGGCGGTGATCTGCGGCACCCCGGCGCCCGTGACGATCCGGGTGGTGCAGATCGAGCCGGGTCCGATGCCCACCTTGATTACGTCCACCCCGCGTTCGGCCAGGTCCCTGGCACCTTCGGCCGTCGCGACGTTGCCGACCATCAGGGCGACTTCGGGGAAGCGCTGGCGCAGCTTCTCGGTCGCGTCGAGAACACCGCGGCTGTGGGCGTGCGAGGAATCGAGCACAAGGAGGTCGACCTTCGCGGCAACGAGCGCGGCGGCGCGATCGAGGAAGTCGCCCGCGGCTCCGACCGCGCCCCCGACCCGCAGGCGGCCGAGCCGGTCCTTGCAGGCGTTGGGGTACTCGATCATTTTCTGGATGTCCTTGACCGTGATCAGGCCCTTCAGGTTCCCGTCCCGGTCGACCACCAGGAGCTTCTCGATCTTGTGGCGGTGGAGAAGCTCCTTGGCCTCCTCGAGCGTCGTCCCTTCCGGCACGGTGACGAGCTCCTCGCGGGTCATCAACTCGCCGATCGTCTTGTCGGGGTCGGCTTCGAACCGCAGGTCGCGATTGGTGAGGATGCCCACGAGATGGCCGTTCGAGTCGGTCACCGGTACCCCGGAGATCTTGTACTGCGCCATCATCGACAGCGCTTCGCGGATCTTCTGCTCCGGTCGCATGGTGATGGGATCGACGATCATCCCGGCCTCGCTGCGCTTGACCTTGTCGACCTCCTGCGCCTGCAGGTCGATCGGCAGGTTCTTGTGCACCACGCCGAGCCCGCCCTCCTGGGCGAGAGCGATCGCCAACCGCGACTCGGTGACGGTGTCCATCGCCGCCGAGATCACCGGGATGTTCAGCACGATGTCGCGCCCCAGGCGGGTGGCGAGATCGACCGACGCCGGGTGGACCTCGGACAGCCCGGGAACGATCAGCACGTCGTCGAAGGTGAGGGCGAGACGGGGCTCGAGGCGCGACTCGGACATTCGGGGGCTCACTTCCGGCCGGCGGGAAGGGGTGGGGCGTTCGCCGGTTCCCCGGAACGATATCAAAGCGAGTGAAGGGGAGAGCTTTCACTTGCTAGGATGAGCCGGCACACGCAACCGAGGAGGAATCGTCATGAGGATCTCGATCCGAGCTCTCGTCGTCTTCGCCGGCCTCGTCCTGGCGAGCCTCGTGCCCGCCGCGCGGGCGGAGCAACCTCCGGCGGGCACTGCCGCGACCCCACCGCCGATGAGCGCCGAGCAACAGGCGGCGATGCAGGCCTACGTCAAGGCGATGACCCCAGGGCCGGAGCACGAGTGGCTGGCCTCCGGTGCCGGGCACTGGACGTTCAAGGGCAAGTTCTGGGACGGCTCCGGAGCGCCGCCGACCGAGTCGACGGGGACGGCGGAGCGGTCGATGCTGCTCGGTGGCCGCGTGGCGATGGAAAAGGTGGTGAGCGAGGTGATGGGAATGCCCTTCGAAGGGATGGGCCTGACCGGCTACGACAACGTCACCGGACGATACTGGTCGACCTGGAACGACAACATGTCGACCGGGGTGATGACGTCGACCGGGAGCTGCGACCGGGCGGCGAAGCTCTGCCGCTTCGAAGGGAGCTACTCGGATCCGATGAGCGGCAAGGTCAAGTCGAACCGGATGGAGCTGCAGCAGATCTCGCCGGACGAGGAGGTCGCACGCAGCTACGAGATCGGTCCGGACGGCAAGGAGCACCTGACGATGGAGCTCACCTACAGTCGCAAGCGCTGAGGTCGGATCGATCTCAGTCGATCAGCGTTTCCATCAGGTCGATCAGGAACTCGGCCTCGTCGGGGGTCATCTCCTTCCATCCCTCGACGAGGCCGAGCTCGTCGAGGACGCCCCGACCCTTGTCGCTCTCCGCCATGCCGAGCAGGGCCGCGAGGATGTCGCCGCGCCGCTCCGCGAGTCGCGGCCCGGCGAGGAGGGCGTGCCGGACGACGTAGATGTGGCTGGTGCCGATGACCCGCAGGTTCGCGCGCGTGAGCTCGGAGAGCTCGTCGAAGCTGCGACGCAGGAAGAACCCGACATCGGCGGTCCCGCCGAGGAGCTCCTTGGCGACCACGACGTAGCTCGGCCGTTGGCGCACCGTGATCGTGTTGCGCTCGAGCCCTGACGGCTCGAGGAGGATGCGGCCGATGAATTCGACGTCCGGGGCGTCGGTGCAGACGACGCGCGGCGGGGTGCGCAGATCCTTGACCGAGTGGATCTCGCTGTCGGCGCGGACGACGACGGCGGCCTCGTCGGCCCGGGCGACCGGGGCGGCGATCGGCGTGAAACCGAGCTCGCGGACCGCGACGGCGAGGTCGAACGGGTTGGCGTAGAGCAGATCGAGGCGGTCGCCGCGCAGGCTGGAGCGCAGCTCGGCGAAGTCCGCGGGGATGCCGAGGTGGACGTTCGCGCCGATCTGGCGCTGCAGCCAGGTGTTGAAGAGAAACCACTGGCCGATCCGGTCGGCGGCGAAGTCAGGGCTGACGGCGAACTGGAAGGCCATGGATCACCTCGCGCCGGCGCTGCGGCGCTCCTCCTCGAGCAACTGCCGATAGAGCGTTCCGCATTCCTCGACCTTGTTGCGCGGCGGTTCGCGTCGCACCGAGGTGTAGCCGGTGAGCCGGCCCTCGCGGATGTTGGCCACCACCGTGGCATAGACCCAGTAGAACCCGCCGTTCTTTCGCAGGTTCTTCACGTAGCCGTGCCATTTCTTCCCTTCGGCGAGCGTGTCCCAGAGCCCCTTGAAAGCGATGGCGGGCATGTCCGGGTGTCGCAGGATGTAGTGGGGCGCCCCCATCAGCTCTTCGCGCGAGTAGCCCGACATGAGAATGAACGCCTCGTTGCACATGGTGATGATCCCCGCCGGATCGGTCTGCGAGACGATCAGCTCGCCGGCGGGGAAGGGCGTCTCGACCTCGGTGACGAAGACGCGACGCCTGGTGCCGTCGTAGTAGGTCAGGAGATGCTCGCAGGCGGGTCCGCCAGCATCCTCGGGGGTCATGTCGCGCAGCATCCGCCTCTCCTTGCCGGGCACCGGAGGTCGATCAGAGTGCGTCGGCGATCCGCGCCGCCGCTCGCTTGGCGTCGAGGAAGATGAGGCCGAGCTTGGCGTTTTCCTGGGCGACGACCACCAGGACGGCGTCGGTTCCGGCCTGGCAGAGCAGCACGTAACCGCGCTCGCCCTTGACCATGACCTGGTCGAGCTTGCCGCGGCGCAGCTCCGTCGCCGTGCGATTCCCGAGCGACAGCATCGCCGCGGTCATCGCTCCGACGCGGTCTTCGTCGATCCCTTCGGAGAGGGCCGACGCGATGGCCAGGCCATCGACCGAGATGATGGCCGAGGCCTCGACCTCGGCGGAGGAGCTGTTGAGGTTGCGCAGGATCTCGCTCAGCCGTTCCGATCTCATTTTCCCCTCCTGGCACCGCGCCGGGCGCGGCTCGGTTCACATCTCGTGCGACAGCACGCCCTGGATCTGTTCGATGGATAGCTCCACCTCGCTGCGCTCGTCGATCGCCTGGGGGCAGATCACGAGGAGGTGGTACGGGAGGTTTTCGAACCGGAAGGTCCGGAGAACGATCTTGTCGACGTAGTTGATGTCGACCGACAGGTTGTTGGCTTCGGGGCGCTGCAAGAGGTCGGCCGCCTGTTCGAGCGAGCCGCCGAGCACCGAGCCGAGGGCCGCCATCACGTCGAGCTCCACCGGGCTGTTGAAGTCGGCGACCGGCAGCCCGCCGCGGTCGGCGACCACGGCTCCGGAGAAGCCGCCGCGTTTGCACATGTTGCGGAGGATGTCGCCCATCTGGTCGCTGCGATAGACACCGTTGGCGGGGCGGCTCGGTCGCTCGCGAGGAGGTGTCGGATTGCGGAGTGCGGCCGTCTCGCGGAGGGGGGGAGGCTGTCGGATCGACCCTCGGTCCGCGGGCTCGAGCGGAGGGGCGGTGGGAACGGGGGCCGGCCTGGTCGCTGGAGGGAGGGGAGCCTGGGCGGCGGTACGGCCGACCCGCAGCTTGCCCGCGCGCGCCAGCGAGGCGAAGAGGGCCGCGGAACGGGAGAGCTCAGAAGAGGCCGGGTTCGTCATCGGCGGAGGCCTCCCGAGTGGCCGCGAGCTCTCGTTCGCGCAGCTCGGCGGCGAGGTCCATGTAAAGGCGCGCGAAGGTCTCGCCGCCCGGCAGGAGGGCCAGGGGCAGGCTCCGCAGGCTCGCCTGCTCGAACATGTCGTCGGCCGGGATCTGGGTGCGGAAGGCGACGCCCTCCGGCAGCACGCCGCCGAGTTGCTCGAGAACCTGAGCCTCGGCCAGGCTGCCCTCGTTGATCATCGAGACGAGGACCCCTTCGATTTGCAGGCGAGGGTTGCTCGCCTGGGCGACGTCCTCGACCAATGCCAGGAACGGTGGCAGCGATTTGACCGCCAGGGTCCGAGGATTGACCACCAACAGGACGCCGTCGCTCGCGGCGAGCAGCGCCCGGACGACGCCACCGACTCCGGCCGGCGCATCGACGAGAACGACCTGGAAGCCGCGCGAGAGCGCTTCGATCGCGCGTCCGAGCGTGCCATCCCAGGCCGCGCGTTCGAACGGCTGCATGTCGGCCGCGGTGAGCTGTCCGAGGCCGATCATCGAGAAGACGCCGTCACGGGTACTGACGCGAATCTCGTCGGCGCCTGCCTGCCGCTTGAGGAAGTCGACGAGGCCGAGCTCGGTCCGTCGACGCAGGTTGGTGGCGAGGGCGAGACCGCTCTGCGGGTCGAGGTCGAAGAGCAGGACGCTCGCGCCGAGACGACCCAAGGAGTAGGCGAGGTTGAGCGCCGTCGTCGTCTTGCCGACGCCCCCCTTCTGACTGGCCACGGTCAGGATGCGGCGCAAGGTCATCCTCCTCGCGGCTCGCTGGCCGCCGTGAGCTCATCGTCCTGCACTGCCGCCAGAATCCGGGCGGCCGACTCGGTCAGGGTTCCGTCACTCGCGAGCAAGAGCCTCCGCGGCGTCGTCGGGCCTCGAAGCGTGAAGCGCGCGTCGGCATGCCGGTTCACGGCCCCGGCCGCCGGCGTCGAGCGAGTCAACAGTACGTCCAGGCCGCCGATTGCCGCAAGAACCGCGGCGACCTCGTCGATCTCCACGACGGCGTCGAGCAAGATCGATTCGATCGGCTGTGGTGGGCCCTCGAGCTCGCTGTCGACCCGGTCGAAGTCGGTCTCGAATCGCCCGGCCTCGAGCAGGCAGAGGCGAGTGAGGGCGTCCCGACCCGTGGTCCCGCCGAAACGGGCACCGAGGAACATGCCGCGACGCAGGGCGATCGTCGCGGTGAACGGGCGGTCCTCGGTGGGGTCGTCGCCGATCGCGGTCCGGGCCGCGTCACCGGTCTCGAGAGGGAGCCGGACCGTTGCCGTCTTGCCAGCCAGCCCGAGGGTTTGCAGGAGCGTCGGTAGCGGCACGTCGGCCAGATCGCCCCCGAGGCAGCCAGCGAGTCGCCGGAACCGCGCGCTCCGTCGCAGCGCGGCCCGCACGCGGGCGATCAGCTCGGCTCGGTTGAACGGCTTGACGACGAAGTCGTCGGCGCCGAGCTCGAGGCCCTTCACTTTGAGGTTCGGCCGATCGAGGCTGGAGACGAAGATGACCGGGATCTCCTCGAAACGCAGGTGGGCACGCAGCTCGGCGAGGAGTTGAAATCCGTCCTTCCCCGGCATCTGGATGTCGAGCAGGATCAGGTCCGGCGGGCGCGGCTCGAGGCGGGCGAGGGCCGTCATCGACGAGCCGCAGGTCACGACCTCGAAGCCCGAGAGCTCCAGGTACTCGCCGAGGAGGCTCAGGGCGTCGGGGTCGTCGTCGATGACGGCGACGCGATAGCGCGCCATCAGGTCACCGCCCAACCCCTGAGGGGGATGCGAGGTCGGGGAAGATCTCCAGGACCGCCGGCAACAGCGGCTGGAATCCTGAGACTCCGCACGCTCGGAGGGTCGCCGGGTCCTCCGGCGCCGCGTCGACGGCGATCTCGAGCGGTGGCTCGATCAGATCGCCGAGTTTCTGAATGCGGAGATCGATCCCGCAGCGGGGTGCACGAGCATCGGCGAGAAACAGATTGGGCAGCTCGTGGTCGACGAGACGCAGGAGATCGTTCTCGCTTGCGGCGACGAAGCAGGGGATGCCGTGGTTGCGCAGACGCCGCGAGATCTCGGGCCAGATGCGCTCGGCCGGATCGAAGACGGCGGCTGCCCAGAGGCGGTCGCGCAAGGCGCCCCAGTTCGACGGGAAGGAGATCTCCATTCGACAGCCGCCCTGCGGCGAGCGATCGGCCCGGATCGTGCCGCCATGCAACGCGAGAATCGTCCGGGAGATCGCGAGACCCCAGCCGATCGCCGACGGATCGCGCCGCGGGGCGCCGTCGTCGGACAGCTGGCGGTAGGCCTCGAAGACCCGCTCGCGCTCCGCCTCCGGGATGCCCGGGCCCTCGTCGTCGAAGCGGATGCGGTACCGTCCGTCGTCTCCAACCGCCAGCTCGATGTGGATCCGCCCGCCTTCGGGGGAGTGGCGGACGGCGTTCGACAGGAGATTCGCCACGACCTCCTCGATGCGCAGCTCGTCGACGAACGCCGGACGACTCGGACCGGATTCGGTAAGCTCGAGCGTGATCCCCTTGCGGGAGGCCCAGGCGGCCTGGAGGTCGACGGAGGTGCGCAGCAGGGTGTGGATCGACACGCGTCCGATCTGCAACCGCAGCCGGCCCCCTTCGGCCTGACGCAGATCGAGCAGGCTCCGGACGAGCGTGTCGAGCCGCATGGCGGCGCCGCGAGCGCTCGTCAGGTGGGCGCTGAGTCGTCCGCGATGTCCCGCCTCCGCCCTCTCGATCGCGAGGTCGAGATGGCCGATGATTCCTTGTAGCGGCGCTTTGAGGTCGTGAACGACGCTGGTGAGCTGTTCGTCCTTCATGCGGCTCTGGCGCTCGAGCTCCTGGGTGCCGCGCAGCAGCCGGTCCTGGACTTCACGGTAGGAGGTCAGGTCGCGGGCGATGCCGAGGTAGCCGATGATCGGTTCGTCAGGCCCCCGGTAGGCGGTGATCGTCTGCCAGACGCTCACCAATTCGCCGTTCTTCTTGCGGTTGGCGAGCTCGCCGCTCCAGGTGCCGAGATCGCGCCGCGTCAGGTCCTGCCAGAGCTCCTGGAAGAAGTTCCGGGAGTGCAGTCGGGAGTTGATCAGGCGAGGGTTGCCGCCGAGGATCTCGCCGGGCTCGTAGCCGTAGATCCTCCGCCAGCGAGGGCTGGCACCGAGCAGCGTTCCCGAGACGTCGGTGAAGACCACGGCGTCCCGGCTGCGGGCCAGCGTCGAGTAGACGAGGGCGAGCTCTGCCAGCCGCCGGTTCGGCCCTTGCGCGGGACTGGTCATCACGAAGAGACTGGGGCCGGAGCGCAACAGGACGATGTCCCATTCGCGGCCGGCACCATCGGTCCACCGATGGGCCGCGGCCTCTTCGTCAGACTGTGTCGCGGTCAGGTCGGCAAGCGGGAGCTCTTCGGGCGTCGGGTGGGCGAGCGGGCCGGCGTCGGCGCGAGAGGCGAGCCACCGCTCCGCAGCCGAGCGGAGAATCCCCCGAAATGGCCAGTCGCGCCGGACAACTCGCCAGCCGATCGCTCGCATCGCCCCCCCTCCCCCGCGGCGATTATGCCTGCGTCCCCGCCCGGAGAAACAGTCCGATGGGGTAGGTCGCGGGTGAGGCCCGGAGCGGCCGGTTGCCTCGGTCTCAGGCTCCGCCGGCGTTCGCGCCGTGGCACTTCTTGTACTTCTTGCCGGAACCGCAGGGGCAAGGATCGTTGCGCCCGACCTTGACCTCCTTGTTCACGGTCGTCTTGCCGCCGGCCGGCATCTGCGGAGCCGAGAAGACGAGCTGCGGTGCGGGAGTCTGGCGACGCTCGCGCTGCTCGGCCATGCGCTCTTCGGAAACCGGCTCGAGGCGGAAGAGGGTCTTGATCACCGTGTCTTCGACCCGTTCCTTGAGCTCGGAGAAGAGCTCGTAGCTCTCGCGCTTGTACTCGTTCAGAGGATCGCGCTGTCCGTAGCCGCGCAGCCCGATCCCCTCCTTGAGGTGGTCGAGGGCCAGCAGGTGGTCCTTCCACGTGAGGTCGACGTAGCGCAGCAGCACGTCGCGTTCGAGCAGCCGCAGGAGCTCGGGCGTGAAGCTCCTCTCCTTCTCGTCGTACTTGGCTTCGACGACCTCCCACAAGCGCTCGCGCAGGTCGTTCTCGCCGAGCCCCTCGAGCTGGAACGGCAGCTCGTGAACCTCGATGTCGAAGTAGGCGAGGACGTCCTTGGCGAGGTCGGCGAGCGTCCACTCGCTCGGGTCGGTCTTCTCCGGGCAGTGGGCGGAGATCTTGTCGTCGAGGATGTCGTGAGCCACGCCGAGGACGTAGTCGCGACCCTCCTTGCCGTCGAGAATGTCGCGGCGCAGCGCGTAGATGACCTCGCGCTGCTTGTTCATCACGTCGTCGTACTCGAGCAGGTGTTTGCGGGTCTCGAAGTTGCGTCCTTCGACCTGCTTCTGCGCCCGCTCGATGGCCCGCGACACCATCCCGTGTTCGATCGCCTCGCCCGGTTGCATGCCGAGCCGGCCCATCAGACCCTGGATGCGGTCCGACCCGAAGATCCGCATCAGGTCGTCCTCGAGCGACAGGAAGAACCGCGACGAGCCGGGATCGCCCTGGCGGCCGGCGCGGCCGCGCAACTGGTTGTCGATACGCCGCGACTCGTGACGTTCCGTGCCGATCATGTGCAGCCCGCCGATGCCGATCACCTCGCCATGCTCGCGGGCGCAGGTCTCGCGCCAGCGTTCGAGTGCCGCGCCGAAGGCCTCGGCCTCGGTGATCGGGTCGGCCTCGCCGCGGGCCAGGCCCTCGGGGTTGCCGCCGAGGAGGATGTCGGTGCCGCGGCCGGCCATGTTGGTGGCGATGGTCACCGAGCCTTTGCGACCGGCCTGGGCGACGATCGAGGCCTCGCGATCGTGGAACTTGGCGTTGAGCACGACGTGCGGAATGCCGCGACGCTTCAGCTTGCCGGCGAGCATTTCGCTCTTCTCGATCGACAGCGTGCCGACGAGGGTCGGCTGTCCGCGACGGTGGCAGTCCTCGATCTCCTCGACCACGGCGTCCCACTTCTCGTCCGCGGTGCGGAAGACCACGTCCTGGCGGTCGTCGCGGATCATCGGCTTGTTGGTGGGAATGCTGACGACGTCGAGCTTGTAGATGTGCTCGAACTCCGCCGCCTCGGTGGCGGCGGTGCCGGTCATGCCGGCGAGCTTGGAATACATGCGGAAGTAGTTCTGGAAGGTGATGGTGGCGAGCGTCTGGTTCTCGCGCTCGATCTTCACCCCTTCCTTCGCCTCGACCGCCTGGTGCAGTCCGTCCGACCAGCGGCGTCCCGGCATCATCCGCCCGGTGAACTCGTCGACGATCACCACCTGGGCGTCCTTGATGAGGTAGTCGACGTCGCGCTGGTAGAGGTGATGCGCCCGCAGGGCCTGATTGATGCCGTGCAGGAGGTCCATGTTCTCGACGTCGTAGAGGTTGTCGATGCCGAGCAGCTTCTCGGCCTTGACCACACCCTCTTCGGTGAGCGCCACGCTGTGGGCCTTCTCGTCGACGACGAAGTCGCCGGTGGTGTACTTCGTGCCGTCCTTCTCCTGCTTCTCCTCGCCCTGCTGCAGCTTCGGGATGATCCGGTCGATCCGGTAGTACTTGTCGACCGACTCCTCGGATGGACCGGAGATGATGAGCGGGGTCCGCGCCTCGTCGATGAGGATCGAGTCGACCTCGTCGACCACCGCGAAATGGTGCCCGCGCTGCACCATGGCCGCGAGCTCGAACTTCATGTTGTCGCGCAGGTAGTCGAAGCCGAACTCGTTGTTGGTCCCGTAGGTGATGTCGGCGGCGTAGGCCCGCTTGCGCTCGGCATCGGGGATGTCGTGCTGGATGACGCCGACCGTCAGGCCGAGGAAGCGGTAGATCTGCCCCATCCACTCGGCATCGCGCCGTGCCAGGTAGTCGTTGACGGTGACCGCGTGCACACCCTTGCCGGGAAGGGCATTGAGGTAGATCGGCAGGGTGGCGACCAGCGTCTTGCCTTCACCGGTCCGCATCTCGGCGATCTTGCCCTGGTGGAGGACCATGCCGCCGATCAACTGGACGTCGAAGTGGCGCATCGCCAGGGTGCGGCGTCCGGCCTCGCGGACGACGGCGAAAGCCGCCGGAAGCAGGTCGTCGAGCGGCATCCCCTGGTCGAGCTTCTCGCGGAACTCGACGGTCTTGCCGCGCAGCTCCTCGTCAGAGAGCGGACGGATGGAGGGCTCGAGGTCGTTGATCGCCGCGACGAGAGGGAGCAGGCGCTTGACGTCGCGCTCGTGCTTGCTGCCGAAGAGTTTCGTCAGGAAAGGTGCCAGCATGTGGGTTCTCGCAAGGCTAGAAGGGCCGCGCCCATGGCGCGGCCCGATCGGATGATTCTAGCAGACGGTCTCCAGGCGCTCGAGCGCCGGGGTGCTCGACTTCGGGGTCAGAAGGGAGAGGAGCCCGAATCGAGGATGTACGCCGTGGGGTCGACCGACTTGCCGTTCACCTGCACTTCGTAGTGCAGGTGGTAACCGGTCGAACGCCCGGTGTTGCCGACCAGGCCGACGACGCTGCCGCGTTCGACGCGTTGACCGGGGGTGACGCTGGTGCGGGAGAGGTGTCCGTAGACGGTGGTGATCCCGAAGCCGTGGGCGACGAAGACGGCGCGACCGAGCGGTCCGAACTGCTGGATCTGAGTCACGACACCGGCGGCCGTGACCTTGACCGGCTTGCCCGGAGGGGCCGAGATGTCGATGCCGCTATGGTAGGCGGGTTGGCCGGTGATCGGGTCTCGGCGATGGCCGAAGGTGCTGGTGATGAGGCCGCGGACCGGCGAGATCGCTGGGGTGGAGGAGATCAGGCCGAGGTTCTTTTCGAGCTGTCCGGAGACGAGAGCGAGCTGGCTGTCGAGGCTGTCGGCCCGCTGCTCGACCGATTCGAGGTCGGCTGGCGGTGCGCTTTCCGGCATCGCCGCCACCGATCCGCCGACTCCGCCCTCTCCCGTCGATCCCAGCGACTGCAGGCCGGCGACAATGGCCAGCTTGCGAGTCCTCTCCTCGAACTCGCCGAGGCGTCCGCGCAAATCGTCCAGCCGGGTCTCGAAGGTCTGATTGAGCTGGCGCAGGCGCTCGTTCTCCGACGCCAGCCGCGACATCTCGGCGCGGCTCACGGACGAGGAGAGAAAGAGCGCGAGGGAGGCGAGGCCGCCCACGACGAGAAACAACGCCAGCCCGAGGACCACGCCCAGCTGCCGATTCGTCACCCGCCACTTGCGGAACTGAGCCCGCTCGTGCGGCACGAAAATGACAGTGTGGTGCTTCGAGCTCATCCCGATCTTTTCACCCTTGAATAAGACGGCAATGGAAAAGGAGCGAAATTTCGCGAACCGTCGGGAAGGTTAAAGGCTCACGCCGCATGGTGTCAAGGGAACCGCCGGTCGGTACGGTCTGTGATGCCGGGCGTCTAGCGCATCCGCCGGTCGAGGGTCCGATACTGGATGGCCTCCGCAACGTGGGACGGAGCGAGGTCGTCGCGCCCCGCGAGATCGGCGATGGTGCGTGCCACCTTGAGGATGCGGGAGAGCGCACGGGCCGAGAGGCCGAGTCGCTCGAAGGCGGTGTCGACGAGCGATCGGGCCGCCCCGTCGAGCGGACAGACATCCCGCAGCTGGGCGGCGGTCAGGGCCGCGTTGAACGGTGTGGGATGCCGGGAATCGAAGCGGCGCCGCTGTCGGTCGCGAGCCAGGGCCACCCGTTCGGCCACCGCGGCGCTGCTCTCGCCTCGGGGAGCGGCGAGGTCGACCAGGCGTACGGCCGGGACCTCGACGTGAAGATCGATCCGGTCGAGCAGCGGGCCGGAGACCCGGGAGCGATACCGCTCGACCAGCGGAGCGGGGCAGCGGCAGTCGTGGCGGGAGTCGCCCAGGTGGCCGCAGGGGCACGGGTTCATCGCCCCGAGCAGGGTGAAACGCGCCGGGAAGGCGTGGCGGGCCCTGGCCCGGGCCACGATCACGAAGCCGTCCTCGAGCGGTTGCCGGAGTGCCTCGAGCGCGTCGCGGTGGAACTCGGCAAGCTCGTCGAGAAAGAGCACCCCGGCGTGGGCGAGGCTCACCTCGCCCGGGCGCGGCACGCTGCCGCCGCCGACGAGGCCGGCCGCGCTGATGCCCGGGTGTGGGCTGCGGAACGGGCGATGGGCGAGGAGCCCGGCGGGTGGCTCGTCGGCGACCAGGGAGTGGATCTTGGTGACTTCGATCGCTTCGGCGAGGCCGAGCGGCGGCAGGAGGCCCGGGGCACAGCGGGCGAGCATCGTCTTGCCGGAGCCCGGAGGACCGAGAAAGAGGAGATTGTGCCCACCGGCGGCGGCGACCTCGAGGGCTCGCTTGGCAGAATCCTGGCCCCGAACCTCGGCGAGATCGCCTTCGGCGGGACCTCCCGGCGCGGCGGACGGACGGGGTGAGGCCGGGGGAAGATGGGCCAGGCCGAGGACGTGGTCGATACCGCGGGCGAGTCCGTCGACCGGGATGACCGGCAGGGCGCCGAGCGCCGCCGCCTCGCCGGCGTTGGCGGCCGGGAGAAGGAGCTCGCGCGCCTGGATGCGACGCGCCAGATCGGCGATCGCCAGCCCGCCGCGCACCGAGCGCACCGTCCCGTCGAGCCCGAGCTCGCCGCAGAAGAGCCGCCCCTCGAGCGCCTCCTGTGGGAGATGGCCGTGCGCGGCAAGCAGCGCCAAGGCGATGGCGAGATCGAGGTGATTGCCCTCCTTGCGCAGGTCGGCGGGCGCCAGATTGACGGTGACGGAACGCGGCGGGAGATCGAAGCCGCAGTTCTTCAGCGCGGCCCGGACTCTCTCCCGGCTTTCGCGCACGGCGGCGTCGGGCAACCCGACGATCTGGACCTGGGGCAGTCCGTTCTGCAGGTCGACCTCGACCTGGACCGGTCTCGCCTCGATCCCCCAAGGGGTGGCGGCGGTGGCTCGTGCCAGCATGTCCCCTAAGACGACAACGGGGCGCCGGATCTCACACTTGCCGCTCGTGCGTTCAGATCACCCGGCGGTACTGCTCGAGATCCAGCCTCCAGACCGGAACGCCACAGTAGCGGGCCCCCTCCGGGCAGATCGGCCTCGCGCCGGAACGATCGCGCAGTCCGCAGGGGGGCTGAAGCCAACGCCCCACGCGAGGATGGACCTGGCGGATCTGGGCGGCCTCGTCGACGCTGGCACGCCAGATCTCCTCCTGGGCGTTGTAGCAGAGGCGGAGGGTGAGCTTGTGATGGAGGTGGAGAAGATCCGCCGACTCGGTGAAGCGAACCGCCACGGCGTTGGGCAGTAGATAGAGAACGTGCTCACGCGGCGCACCGAGCCGGGTGAGCTGCCGCATCCCATCCCAGGCCCGTTCGCAGGAGTCGAGGAAGAAGCGCTCCGCCGCCGGATCCTCGCGGACCAGGGCGGGGATCAGCACGTCCGGGTCCGAGTCGACCTGGGCGGAGAGGATCGGCCGGGAGGCCGGAGTCATGCGATGGCGCTGATCCTGGCTGTCGGCGGCATGTGAGAGGCGCTTGCGGAAGCCGTAGTGAACGTGAGCGAGGCAGCGGGTGAGCTTCGAGTGGGTCGACAGCCGCAAGGCCTCGCCGAAGGTTCGGTTGCTCGCCGGGTCGAGCACGAGGTCGATCGCCCGATCGTCGTCGAGCTCGCCCGAGCTGGCTCCCAGCACCTCGCGAACCGAATTGGCGAGCGTCGATTCTCCGTGCACTGGCCAGTCGACGAGCCGGCTGGTGCGCGCTTCGAGGCTCCGGTCGAACTCGTCGCGGAACCCGGCGGCCGGGCCGTCCGCGCGATCCAGCCGAGCGAGCGCCTGGAACTCCGGTGTCTCCTCTAGAGCGAGCGGAGCCTCGAGGATCGTCGCGTAATCCGGATCCGCCCGCAGCACCTCTTCGACCATCCTCCCGACGACCATCCGCTGCTCCAGCGGGGCGTCGAACTGCTCGGCCAGCCGCCAGTAGCGGAATAGGGTGAGGGCGGAAATCGTGTGGTAGAGGTAGGCGAAGGTGGCCACGGGCAGGACGTAGCGCGCGATCTCCTGCGACTTCTTCTGGATCTCCTTCTCCCAGCGGGGCGGGTCGTGCCGCCGCGCGGGGAAGCGACGGAAGAACTCCGCTCGGGCGAGCGGCAGGAGGCGTTCGCCGAGGGCGCGATAGTCGGATTGCATCCGTTCGGCCGTGGTCCGGTAGACGGCGAGCGCCTCTCCGGCGAGTGGCGGCACGGCGAAGCTGTTCTCCCGGACCGGGACGTAGCGCTGGCTGACCTGCTCGGAGTTGTAGAACGGATGACTGTGCAGGAACGACCAGAGGAACTGCCGACTGACGTTGGAGAGCGAAAACTGAAAGTGGGCGTGTTGGAAGGTGGTGTGATGCCCGGCAAGATAGATGTCGCGAGCGAGAGCGTCGCGCCGGTCGCGCCGCCGCTGGGTCACCTCCGGGCTCTCACCGATTCCCGCGACCTCCTCCGGCGTGACGATGCCGCGGGCCGAGTAGCAGGTCCTGGCGGTGGCAACGGCGTTGTCGAAGCCGCGGTCGAAGCGATTGACCAGGCGGACCTCGGGAGCTGGGGAGAGGAAAGAAGAGACGCGGGAGCTCATGGGAAGGTCGGCCGAGTCTAGCCTGGGGAGGGGAATCGCGTGCGAGGGGCACGGATCACCGCGAGGAGGCGGTACCGGCTAAGATCAGTCCGCCGGTCCGGGGAAGGCGACCCGGCTGGCGACCGAACCGGCGGGCCAGTCGGCGCGCCCTGGAGGAGCAATGGGAAAGACCATCGGCATCGGTTGTCTCGTGGGGTTGTTGCTCGTCGGCATCGCCGCCGGCGTCTGGCTTTCCGGCCTCTATAACGGACTCGTCGGCGAGAACGAGAGCGTCAGCCGCGCCTGGGCGCAGGTCGAGGGCGCCTATCAGCGCCGCGCGGACCTGATTCCGAACCTTGTCGCGACGGTGAAGGGCTCCGCGCAGTTCGAGCAGGAGACACTGCAGAAAGTCGTCGAGGCGCGAAGCCGGGTCGGCCAGGTGACGGCCGGAGCCCTGCAGGGGGTGATCGACGACCCGCAGAAGCTCGCCCAGTTCCAGGCAGCCCAGGACGGCCTCTCGTCGGCGCTGTCGCGCCTGATGGTCGTCGTCGAGCGCTATCCGGAGCTCAAGAGCACCCAGGCCTTCGGTGACCTGATGGTCCAGCTCGAAGGGACCGAGAATCGCATCAACGTCGAGCGCAATCGGTACAACGAAGCGGCCCAAGGGTTCAACACGCGCGTCAAGCGCTTCCCGACCGGATTCGTCGTCCGCCTCCTCGGCTGGGACTTCAAGGAGAAGGCCTACTTCCAGTCGCAGCCCGGCGCCGAGACGGCCCCGAAGGTCCAGTTCTAGGGGGCGACTTGCGTCGTCTCGCCTCGGTCCTCGTCGGACTCGGCTTCGTCGCCGTCCTGTTGCCCCAGGCGGCGTCGGCTGCCGCTTCGGCGCTGCCGCCGGCGCCGGTGCGCTGGGTCGTCGACGAGGCCGGATTCCTTTCGCCCGGCGCGGCAACCGAGATCGACTCGTCCCTCGAAGCGTTCGAGAAGCGCCAGGGGACGCAGGTGGTGGTGGCGATCTTCCAGCGCCTTCCGCCCGGCGAGGTCCTGGAGGACTGGACCGTTCGTGTCGCCGAGAGCTGGCGAGTCGGTCGGGCGCGCCAGGACGACGGCGTCGTGCTCTTCGTCTTCGTCGAGGATCGTGCGCTGCGCATCGAGGTCGGGCGCGGGCTCGAAGGGGCCCTGACCGACCTCGAGGCGTCACGGATCCTGCAGAAGGCCCTGTTGCCGCGCTTGCGGGCGGGGGACCGGGACGGAGCGATCCGCGACGCGGCCCAAGGGATCGTCGCGGCGGTCGAGGGCGAGTACACCCCCGGAACCGGAGGGGAACCGGCCGCCGACGAGCGACATCGACCGCGGCTGCCCGTTCTGCTGCTCGCGCTGATCGTGCTGGTGCTCCTGGTCGAGATCTCGCGCCGGGGGTCGTCCGGAGGCGGGCGCAGCGGCGGGCGATGGGGCGGCGGCGGTTGGGGCGGGGGTGGCTCGATCGGTGGCGGCTGGTCCGGTGGCGGTGGCTTCTCCGGCGGCGGATTCTCGGGCGGTGGCGGCTCGTTCGGGGGCGGGGGCGCCTCGGGTCGCTGGTAGGTCGTGCGAACCCTCTCGTGCCGTCCGGCTCAGCGGGACGGCGCCGACCAGGCCCCTTCTTCCTCCTCCCAGGGGACCTCGAATCGCGCATCGATTTCCAGCAGCCAGAGCTCGAGACGGGGCAGGCGATCCAGGGCGAGCGCCCGGGCGACAGCTCGACCGTAGGCGCGGAGCTGCGGCGCGTGATGGGCGATGCGTTCGCCGGCGGCGCCATCCGTGACGACGCGGTCGGTCTTGAAGTCGACGACCACGGCACGACCGTCCTCTGGATCTCGGTAGAGCAGGTCGAGCGTTCCCACCGCCGCGGCGACCGGCCCGGCGCAAGAGTCGGGCGGCGCGCCGACAACCAAGGGGAGCTCGCGGGCGACGATCGACGGCGCGATCGCACGCAGGCAGGAGAGGAGCGATCCGCCGGCCAGGAAGCGGTCGAGGAGCTCGTCAGCACGGGATCGGGCATCGTCCACAGCCCGACCCTCCAGCTCTCCGGCGAGCGTGCGTTCGATCTCCGGAGCGAGGCGCCGCCGCTCGTCGGCGGGATCCGCACCCGGGTCGAGCCGTTCGAGAAAGCGATGGACGGCCGAGCCCGCAGCGCGTGCGACTGCCGAGGCGACTGCTCCCGGACCGTCTTCGGAAGCTGCGGATTCCACTTCCTGCATCGCGGTGACCCCGCTGACGAGGGGTCTCCGGCTGCGCTCGGTGGCGGCGAGCCGCCGGGCGGCAAAGACTCGACGGATGGTTTCGGGATCGGTGGCCGGCGTCGCCGGGCTGGACGCCTCGGAGCGCGGCACCGGGGTGGCCGGAGCGAGACCGAGGATTCGCCAGCGCACGCCATCGGCGTCGTGCCAGTCGGCGTCGTGGGCTGGGCGGGGCGAAGCACGCCGTTGTCGCTCCTCGTCGATCAGGGCGAGGAGCGAGCCCTGCCCATCCCCGGGGCCGTTCTCCGCGTCCGCTCCGAGCAGGACGACGCGCCGTCGAGCCCGAGTGGCGGCGACGTAGAGCAGGCGGACGCGTTCCGCTTCGGCGATCCGGCTCTGCCGGGTTGCGACCCCGTCGGCGCCGAGTGTCGGGGCGCCGAAGAGGGTGTACTCGGGACGAGATCCCCCCTGGAAGAAGGGCCGTTCGGAGCCCCGCCGCGCGGCGCTCCCGTGATGCAGCTGCGGCAGGTAGACATGGTCGAAGTCGAGCCCTTTCGCCTTGTGGATCGTCAGGACGCGGACGGCGTCGGTCCCGCTGGAGGGGGCGCCGGAGGCATCCTCCTCACCCTCGGCAACCGCTCGGCGGAGGCGGCGCAGCACGGCATCGACATCGCCGCGTGAGGCGATCAGCGCCTCGGTCAGGCGATCGAGCCAGCGAGTGAGATTGGCCAGGCGGAAACGCCCGAGCCAGCGCGCCGCGGAGATCGCTTCGAAGGGGAGCTGGCGTCGCAGCTCGGCGACGAAGCGATCGGCCGGCTGAGTGCGATAGGCATCGCGAAGGGTGGCGATGGCCATGCACGCGGCATCGAGAAGCTGCGGCCAGCCGGCGACCCGTTCGATTCCGGGGACCGTCGGCGTCTTCCCGGCGGCGCGTTCGACGAGGGCGCGGAGCTCGTCGAGCGCTGCGGGGTCGGGTCGTTCGAGGTCGGCGATCTTGGCCGGGAAGCCCTCCGCCCAGAGCGGCAGCAGAGCCGCATCCGGGACCCCGACCCAGGGAGATCGCAACGTGGACAGGAGGGCCAGGGTGTCGCCGGGATCGAGCACCGTCCGAATCCAGGAGGTCGCGTCGAGCACCTCACGCCGCTGGTAGAAGACCCGGTCGCTCTCGACCTGGAACGGGATGCCGCGACCTCGCAGGGCTTCGAGATACGGCTCCTGAGCGGTCGACACGCGGAAGATCAGCGCCACGTCAGACCAGCGCCAGGGAGCCTCGGGGCTGGCCGCGGCCTGGGACTGAAGGTCGGCGAGGTCGGCAGCGATCGCCTTCGCCTCGATCTCGTCGGCCTCCCGGACGCGCGTCTTCCTGGGGCTCGCCGGCATGCCCTCGGCGGCCCAGGAGATCCAGTGCTCGACCGAGGCTCGGCCCGCGCCGAATGGCGCTTCGCGAGCGGCGTTCGATGCGCTGGCGAGCAGCGGCGCGAACGGCGGTTGAACTCCGGACTCGGCGGCGAAACAGGGGCCGACCGTGCGCTCGACCTCGGCGAGCACGCTCGGCAACGAGCGAAAGTTGACCGAGAGCGTGGCACGCTCTCCCCCGGGCGCCGAGGCCAGGGCGCGTCCGACGAACTGCTCGTAGGCGGAGAGGTCGGCGCGTCGCCAGCCGTAGATCGACTGCTTCGGGTCCCCGACGAGGAAGAGACCGGGTCGCTCCTCGACGGGGCCCTGGAGGGCGAGCAGGCCGAGGAGATCGCACTGCAGCGGATCGGTATCCTGGAATTCGTCGACGAGGACCTGGCGCAGGCTGCGGCGAACACGACGGCAGACCGCGGGCTCGTTGTTCAGCAGGTCGACGGCAAGGCGCAGCAGGTCGTCGAACGAGACGATGCCCTGAGTGCGTCGCCTCGCTTCGGCCTCGGCGAGCAGCGGCGCGAGCACGGCTCGGCCGGCTTCGAGGCGTCGGGGTGCGAGTCGGGTGAGGTGAGCGAGGAGGTCCCGAGCCGTCGCGCTCTCGTTGGCGATCTGGTCGACGGTTTCGGCAAAGGCGGCGCTCTCGGCCTGGGTGAAGTCACCCTTTCGCCAGGCGCCGAGTCGCAGGTCGCAGACGTCGCGCAACCCTTCGGCGAGCTGACGGAGCGTTTCGAGGCCGTCGATTCCCGGGCGGAGGTCCGCCACGGTCCGGGCGCAAGCGCTGAGGGCGGCGGCGACCGCCCGCCCCTTGTCGGTGCGCGAGACGGTGGCGAGGCGAGAGGCCGCAGCCTCGCCGAGGCCGCCGAAGGTTCGTTCGACGCGGGTGAACAGATCCTGGATCCGTGACCCGCCGAGCGGGTCGGCGGCGAGATCGGCCGCGCGGCCGCCGACGTCGCAGAAGGAATGCAGCGCCTCGGCGATCTCGGCCGGTCCGAAGCCCTCCGACGCGAGCGCCATCAGGTCGGCTGCTCCGGCGGCGTAGCCCTCTCGCAGCCGTTCGTCGAGCAGGTCGCGAACGACGTCGGCTCCCGCCGTGCCGTCGGGGTCAATGGCGAAGCGGGGATGGATCCTCGCCTCGAGAGGATGGGAGGCGAGCAGCGAACGGCAGAAGCCGTGAATCGTCTGCACCCGCAGGTGATCGAACGCGGCCAGCAACCGGGTCGCTCGCTCGGAAGAGGTCTCCGGCAGGTCCGAGCGAGCGAGGCCCAGCGGCGCGCCTCCGTGCGCCACCTCGGCCAATGCGGTGCCGACCCGTTCGGCCATCTCCGCCGCAGCCGCCTCGGTGAAGGTGATGGCGACCAGGCCGTCGAGCGCCCGTGCCGCGATCGACTCGGGAGGAGCTGCGGCATCGTCGCCTGCCGACGCTTGCTCCCAGCCGGGGCCGAGCAGCCAGGCGAGGCAGCGCGCCACCAGAACCGCGGTCTTGCCGGTGCCCGCGCCCGCCTCGAGCACGAAGGGCCGATCGAAGATCAAGCAGGCACGACGACGCGCTTCGGCGTCCTCCTGCCGCAGGCGGGTCTCGTCGCGGCTCATCGGCGCTCCCGGTCGATTCCCTGGCCGAGGTCGTACAACATCGCGAGCGATGCCTCGGCCGGTCCGTCCACCGGGACCTCGCCACCGCGCAGGCGGGTGAGGCGCTCGGCCAGGCGCAACCGCGCCCCGGAATCGTGTTGCAAGCAGCTCGCCGCGACGCGACAGAAGGAGCAGACGTCGGCGGACTTCTCGAGACGGGGATCGAGGAGGCGCGGGAAAAAAGCTCCACGATCGCGGGCGTCCATCCCGGCGGCCACGGCGCGTTCGAGCGCCGCTGCCGCCTCCGCGTCGTCGGCGGCGACGTCGACCTGGCGCTCGGCGACCTCGAGGCCCGGCCCGAGGTAGACGTAGCGGCCGAGCGCGCTCGCCGAAGGGCCTGCTTCGTGCCGATCGTCGGCCGACGCCCGCGCGTAGAGGGCCGCCTGCAGCCTTCTGCCGTTGGCGATCGACTGGAGCATCGCCTTTCGCCGGGCGGTGTCGCTGCCGCGGGTGAGCTCGGGCTTGCCGGTCTTGAAGTCGGTGAGAACCAGTCGCCCGTCGAGCCTCTCGAGGCGATCGACGCGGAAGCCGAGCCGGCGCGGGACGCCGTCGATTGGCAGGGTCATCTCCGCCTGTGCCTCCGTCGCGAGCGCCTCGAATCGTCCCCGGTCGACATCGCGGGCCGCCCGCAGGTAAGGGAGGGCGCGCGCGGCCTCTGCTCGACTCAGCGGCCACCGTGCCAACCCATCCTCGGCGAGTAGCCGCTCGGCTTCCTGTCGCGCGATCTCCGACAGCGTGAGGTCGTCCGGCCAGACGACAGGGGTCGCCGGACGCGTGGGCGCCGTCGTGAGATCCAAGGCGGGAGAGCCCGCCTCCGCCGGAAAGAGACGTTCGAGGACGGCGTGGACGATCCTGCCGAGCCGCGCCGCGTCGAGGCGGGGAAGCTCCTCGGCTTCGTCCGGAGGGAGGTCGAGGCGCAGCAGACGCTCGACGAAGTGGCGCCAAGGGCAAGCACAGAGGGCTTCGAGGGAGGTGACCGCGAGCTGCCGGCGACGCGGATCGGCGTCGAGGGTCACCGCGCCGACGAAGCCGAAGAACGGTCCGAGGTGATGTCGTCGCTCCCGGCCGCTCTCGGTCGAGAGATCCGGATCGATCTCGTCGAGGAGTGCCAGGTGGGCCGAGGCGAGCGCCAGACGCGTCGGTCGGCTCTGTCCGGCCTCACCGTGCTCGGGCAGCGCGGCCGCGAGGAACGGCTCGAGCGCCGGGCGCGGTCCCGCCAGCGCCGCAACGAGGACGGCATCCTCCGGCGGCAGCTCGTCGAGCGCGTGGGACGTTGGCTCCTCCGGCGACGCCGCGCCGGAGTGCTCTCCTGTCGTCGAGAGCGCCGGCGACGCGAATCCGCCGAGCAGCGGCGACGGTGTGAGCGGCCGACGGTGAGCATCGAAGCGCGCATGCAAGAGCGTGGTTTCGGGCGAAGCGAGCAGGAGCTGGCCGAAAAGGACCCGCTCCTCGTCTCGTCCCTCGAGCTTGCGCGGGAGGTCCGGCAGCAGGGGGGCGAGAAACGTGCGGATGCGATCGGGCAGCACCGGGTCCTCGCTCACCGTGCGGGGGAAGTTGCCGGTATTCAGTCCGAGAAGGAAGAGGTGCGCGAAGGTTCGCCCGCGGGCTTCGGTCACGCTGAGAACCTGGACGCCACCCCCACGACCCCCGAGCGGTGTCCCCAGCGCGGCGAGCAGGGCGCGACGCAGGAGCCGCGCGAACTCGCTCTGGTCGAGCTCCAGCTCGGCCGGGGTCTCGGCCAGCAGCGCGGCACGGGCCGCATTGAGCGACGACTCACCTGGGGCAGCACGGGCGAGTGGCCCCAGGGTCGAACGAAGGCGCTCGAGCGCGCGCAGGTGGGACGAGAGGCTCGTGCGACCTGGCCATTCGCGAAGCCGTCGGAGCAGAGAGCGTCCCGCGGTCAAGGCGCCCACCAGCGCGGTGCGCGATAGGCGTCGTCGCGGGGCCGACGGCCCGCCCTCGAGGTCGCCCGCCTCGAGACCCTGCCGGATCGGCAGCGGGAAGTCGCCCGGCGGCAGATCCCGGGCCGCATCGATCGCGGCGATCTGCTCGAGGCGGACGACGCCGAGTAGGCGGAGGGCTGTGCGCAGGTCGAACGGGACCACGCCGTCGACGCTGCGCCAGCCGAGCCAGCGCTCGATCGGCGCCCCCTCGCGTCGCTCGACGAGGTCGAGAAGCGGATCGAGCCGTCGCGCCTCCGGCCCCCCGATCTCCCAAGAGGCCTCCCCCGAGAACGGGATCCCGAGACGGTCCCATTCGGTTCGCAGCAGCGAGACGTACGGGGAAAGATCGCGGGCGACGACCCCGATGCGCTCCGGCGCAACCCCGCGAGCGATCAGGGCGAGCGCGCGCCGACCGACCTCGCGAACTTCGCGCCGGGGATTCTCGAGCGTCAGCAGGGTGGATGATGAAGGATCTCCCGTCACCGGATTCGGATCGAGCGGTGCGACACCGAGAAGCCGCTCGCGAAAGCTGCGACCAAAACCGCGTCCCATCGAGCCCGGCGACGGTGCCGTCGTGCCGGCGAGATCGAGGTAGACCCGCGCTTCGGCGCCCGAAACGAGGGCGGTGACGAAGTCCGTCGCCACACCCGTGGCATCGGCGAAGCCGTACACGAGAACGGCTCGAGCGGGCAGGGCCGCCGGGCCGTGCTCGAGGAGGAGCTCCCGTGCCGAGCGATAGAGGTCGGCCGTGCCGCCGATGCCGAGGCGGCGAGCGGCGCGAATCGCCGCGGCGGTCGCCCGGACGAGCGCGCGCGCGCGTGCGCTGGCCTCGTCGCGGGGCGCTTCGACCGCCAGAGCCTCGTCGAGGGCCGGAGCGAGCTCGGGCTCGAATCCCGCGTCGACGAGATCGCGCATCGAGGCGACCGCGGAGTCGATCCCGTCGACGAGATCGCCGAGCGTACGCTGCAGTGACGCCTCCGCGGCTGCGGCGCGATGGAGGAGCAGATCGAAGAGGGCCTCGCCGCGCGGCTCGGGCAGTCCGCCCTGCTCCAGGATCGCGCGGGCCGTCCGCCGCAGCGTCGCGATCTCGAGGCCCACCGCACCTCCGGAGGTCTGAGCGACGCGGGCGAGCAGGGCGAGACGCAGGCTGCGCGAGGGAACGACCAGGAGGATGGGTCGCGGATCGTCGCGCAGCGCTTCGAGGCTGTGCGGCAGGAGTCGGTCGAGGTCGGCGAGCAGGGCGGCCTCCACCGCTCGCGGGCCGTGACCGCCGACGAGCCTCGGTCCCGCGGGCAGCTGCGCGCTCACGAGGCTCCTCGGCGTCGCAGGAGGATGCGGCGGAAGAAGCCGCCCCAGGACGCCGCGAGGTTCTCCTCGATCTCCAGGGGTGCGGCGGAGCGATGCAGCAGATCGCCGAACGACCGGTTGAGATCGGTGGCGAGGAGGCGGACGGGGATGTTGGCGATCCGTCTCGCGAGTGAGGGCGCCGCGCCGTCGCTCAGAAACTTGTCGAAGACCGACATCCGGCCCTCGGGTGCCAGGACTCGTGCGGCTTCGGCGAGGCAGCGCGCGCCGTCCGGGACCACCGCCAGGATGAGGTGGAGGATCACGGCGTCGAAAGAATGGTCGGCGAAGTCGAGCGCCTGGGCGTCCATGACCGCAAGCTTGGTGCCCGGGGCGGCGCGGCGAGCGGCACGGGCGAGCATGGCGGGGGTCAGGTCGATCCCGGTGACGTCAACCCCCGGGGGCAAGAGCGGCAGGTCGAGGCCGGTGCCCACACCGACGAGCAGGACGCGCTCTCCAGCGCGCAGGGCGAGCCGCTCGATGGCGTCGCGTCGGGGTCCGGAGAAGCCGGCGAAATGGTCATAGAACGGCGACCAGAACGAGTAGCGGGCTCGATTGAGCGTGAGACCTCGGTCGCGAGTCGCCATCACGGAATCTCAGGGGGCGGGTGCCCCGGCGGCGCGGGCGAAGCGAGCCACGGCCGACCAGGCGGATTCGCGCGCCTCCGGTCGTTCGAGGCAGGCTGCGTCCCCTCGCTCGAGCTCGAGGATCGGCGGCACGCCCGCTCGCGTCAGCTTGGCAAGGAGCCGATCGCGGTCGAGCTGCGGGAGAAGGGCGTCGGCGTCGCAGGAGACGACGAGGAGCCGCGTCCCCGGTCGCGGCTCGGGGAGCGCGTCGATCCAGTCGGGGGGCGGTCGTCGATCGCCCATCGCGGCCAAGGCGACGCGACCGTCGCCGATCGGCGAGGCGAAGGTCGCACGACCCGGAAGCACGGCGCCGACCGCGGCCCAGTCGGCGTTCGGGCGCGCCGCCGCGACGAGCGCGAGGCCGGCCGACCGGCGCCCGTGGCCGACGAGCACCGCACCGGTCGAGGTGCGGCCGAGCGACGACAGCACGGCGAGCACGCTCTCCTTCTCCGCCTCGTCGGCCGACCCCGTGGGAGCGTCCGAGGCGGGAGGCCGCTGGGGTCCCGGCGCTCGCCAGTCCAGGTGAAGGACGCGGTGGCCGTGGTTGGCGAAGTACTGGGCCAGGGGCTGGAAGACCGGGGGACCGACGCGCTCTTCCTCGTCGGCATCTTCGAGCAGGAGGATCGCCGGCCTCGCTGCCGACGCGTCGCGGCGAGGGCGGAGCTCCGTTGCGGTGACCCGGGCGGACCCACCGCCGGGCAGAGCGAACGGCACCGGGACGACGAGGTCGTCGGCTTCGAGGCGCGGATCGACCAGGTAGGTCAGCTGACGATCGGTCGGAAGATCGGGCAGCCAAAGGAAGAGATCGTCGCCGTGGGTCGGACCTCCGGCCTCGATCAGCAGCGTCCGGTCGTCAGAGGAGAAGCGGATCTCGCGCGGGGCGATCCCCTGAGGGAGGGGTGGAGCGTGCCGGGCGCCGGTGGCGAGATCGGTGAGGACGAGGCCGGTCTGTTCGGCGGAGCGGCAGGTCCAGAGCGCGAATCGTCCTGTCGGCGAGATCTGGAATTCGAGCGGATCGTCGCAGGGCGTCTCGACCGGGCCGCGGCGTCCATTCTCGAGGAGTACCCGGACCGTTCGATACGGGCGAGCTCGCGCGTCGAAGGCGACGAGCGCTCTCCCGTCGGCGGTGAACGCCTGGGGGATCAGCCATCCGCGGCTCTCGTCGGCGACTCCTGCCTCGCGGATGGATCCACTCGCCAGATCGAAGATTCCGATCCCCGGCCCGAGGGCGGGGTCGGTGGCCGCGACGGCGAGCGATCGGCCATCGGGAGAGAGCGGTCCGAGCCGCAGGTCGAGATCGTTGCTGAAGCGCAGAGCGTGGGACAGGTCATCGAGGCGCACCTCGACGACATCTCGTCGGCCCGCTTGGACCTCGTCGCTTTCGAGCAGGACTCCCGAGCCGCCGCTACTCCAGCCGAGCAGGCGGGCTCGACCGCTGCCCGGGATCGTGAGGTCGACGATCCGGCCCGATCCCTGCCGGAGTGCCAGCATCGCGGCTTCGCCCTGGCGAGCGAGGGGACGACGGAAGAGCACGGTGTCGCCCCGCGGCGAGAGCGCGAGCAGGCGTTCGCCGGCGAGCGGCGGGTCGCTCGGCAGCCGACGAGACTCGCCTCCCTCGCTCGGCAGGGTGGCGAGCGACCAGCCGTCGGGTCCGCGAAGCACCATGAGGATCTCGCGGCCGTCGGGACGGATCGCCGCTCCGCGCAGCTCGCCGCCGCCCAGGAACTCGTCGAGGGGAACGGCCCTCGGGGGCATCGGTGGCGGAGCGGGAGATCGCGGCGGATCGCATCCGACGAGAAGGATGCCGAGGGCGGCGACGAGTGCGAGTCGAGCCGAGTCTTGCCTCACGAAACGATCGTATCGCTCCCTGGCCTATACTCGCGCCATGTCCGATCGCAAGTACCGTCAGCGCGGCTACCAGGATAACGGGCGGCCCGAGTCGGCTTCGCGCCAGGACGCTCCGCGACCCGATCCGTCTCTCGCACCCCGCGGCCGCGGCTTCGGTGCCCCGACCGCCAGCGTCTTTCGATGCGCCGCCTGCGGGCGGAAGGTCGACGGAGGCGTGACGACCTTCGACGCACGCTGTCCGCACTGCGCCGCTCCGCTGCACACCTGCACGCACTGCGTTCAATTCGACAGCTCGGCTCCGAAGCAGTGCCGACTCGAAATGGCCGTGCGGGTGGCCCGCAAGAGCGAACGCAACGACTGCGCCGAATTCGCCCCGCGCATCGCCCAGGAGTTCGCGCAGGAAGAGCGGCGGATGCCGAAGGACGATCCGCGGGCGGCGTTCGACGCCCTGTTCAAGATCTGAGATCGCTGAGGGGGTGGCGCCGCACCGGGGCCGCGGAGAGCGCGGCGTGACCGGTCGCTCGATCGCGCACGCTTCTGACAAGACGGGTTCCCCGTTGCGTCGCCTCCGGAGTCCGTGTGGGCCGGACCGGTCGGCCCCGGGCGACCTGCACCGGCCTGCCTCGCCCGCCACGTTCCGCTGCCTCTGGTAGACTCGCTGCAGTATTCGACGGCTGGTGACTCTCGTGGCGAAGCTGCAGGAGGGGAGAATTCCGGGGGGGGCTCGAGCCCTCGTCGTCCTGTTTTTCGTGCTTCTCGCCACGGGTTGCGCCGAGCGCTCGCACGCTCCGGCGCCCGGTGCGGGCAGCGGGAGCGTCGAGGTAGCGAACCGGCTTCCTGCCTGGAGCGCTGCGGAATGGAGCCGGGCGGTGGTTTACTTCGCCATCGTCGACCGGTTTGCCGACGGCGATCCGAAGAACAACCGTGGCGTCGACCGCGCCGGCAAGGGCACCTTTCACGGCGGCGACCTCGCGGGTCTTGCCTCGCGGCTCGACGACCTGGCCGAGCTCGGCATCAATACCCTTTGGCTCACTCCGACCGTCAGGAACATCGACGGCTTCGTGACCGGGGCCGGCTTCCCGGACTGGGGTTACCACGGCTATTGGGCTGACGACTTCGAACAGGTCGACCCGCGCTTCGGCACCGAAGCGGAGCTGCGTCACCTGGTCGCGGAGGCGCACCGACGCGGCATCCGCGTGCTGCTCGACGTGGTGTACAACCACGCCGGTTACGGCTCGCACTACCTCACCGACCCGAGGACGGCATCCTGGTTGCGCAGCGCGGAGAAGGGCAGTTGCGGTGAGGACGATCTGACGCAGTGCGTCGCCGGCCTCCCGGACTTTCGCACCGACCTGCCCGAGGTCCGCGAGTACCTCCTCTCGGCGCACCTCGGACTCGCCAAGCGCGTGGGCCTCGACGGTTTCCGCCTCGACACGGTCAAGCACGTCGAGCACGACTTTTGGAAATTGCACCGCACACGAACACGCCAGGAGCTTGGCGCGGGGTTCTTTCTGCTCGGCGAGGTGTGGGGCGGCGACGCCGGGGTGCTCGACCCCTGGTTTGCCGGGGACGAGCTCGACGCCGGGTTCGATTTCGGCTTCCAGGGTAGCGCTCTGGCGTTCGTCCGCGGTCGCGGCCGTGCCGTGGCGTTCGATCGCTACCTCAAATCGCGAGAGCGGGTGCGCCCCGGCTATCTGCTTGCCCACTTTCTGTCGTCCCACGACGTGCCCGGGGCCCTCTACCAGCTCGACGGAGACTTGGCGCTCTTCCGCCTCGCCGCCTTCCTCCAGATGACCGTTTCCGGCATTCCGGTCGTCTATTACGGAGAGGAGGTCGGGAGACGAGGAGGGGATTGGCCGGACAACCGCAGCGACATGCCCTGGGGCGCTCTGGGGATCGCGCCGGGAGCCGGTCAGCCGCGCGACGAGCAGCTGCGGAGCGACTACCGGCGGCTCATCGCGCTGCGGGCCCGCTATCCGGAATTGGCGACGGGAGCGCACGAGAGCCTGGTGGCGGACGGGGACCTGCTGGTCTTCGGTCGTCACGATCCGGCGACTGGTTCGCGGGTCGTGGTCGCGGTCAATCGAGGGGCCGGCGAAGCCGAGGTGACGATCCCTCTGCCGGCCGACTGGCGGGGCGCGCAGCTCCACGACGTCTGGGGCGAGCGACCGGTGGTGCTCGACCCGACGGGAGAGGTCGCGAGGGTGTCGCTCGCCGGACGTTCAGGCGGCGTTCTCGTCCGCGACGACGCTTCTTCCGCTCATCCGAATTCCCATCCGTGACGAAGAAGAGGTAGTCGAACGAATGGCTAGCGTCAGTTTCCGGCAGGTTGCCAAGCGATACGGCAAGGTCTCGGTCATCGAGGGGCTCGACCTCGAGATCCGGGACCGGGAGTTCATGGTGCTCGTCGGTCCGTCCGGATGCGGGAAGTCGACCGCCTTGCGGATGCTCGCCGGCCTGGAGGAGATCTCCGACGGCAAAATCCTGATCGGCGATCGCGTCGTCAACGACCTCGCGCCGAAAGACCGCGACATCGCCATGGTCTTCCAGAGCTATGCGCTCTATCCGCACATGACGGTGCGGGAGAACATGGAGTTCGGACTGCGGATCCGCAAGACGCCGCGGGAGGAGATCGACCGGCTCATCGGCGAGGCGTCGCAGATCCTCGACATCGCCCACCTGCTCGATCGCAAGCCGAAACAGCTCTCCGGCGGGCAGCGGCAGCGTGTCGCCGTCGGCCGGGCGATCGTCCGCCAGCCGTCCGTCTTCCTCTTCGACGAGCCGCTGTCCAACCTCGACGCGAAGCTCCGCGTCCAGATGCGGGCCGAGATCTCGAAGCTCCAGTCGCGCCTGCAGACGACGACGATCTACGTCACCCACGATCAGGTCGAGGCGATGACCATGGGGCACCGGATCGCGGTGATGAAGGACGGAGCGTTGCAGCAGGTCGGCACGCCGCTCGAGGTGTACGAGCGGCCGGACAACCTCTTCGTCGCCAACTTCATCGGTACGCCGCCGATGAACTTCGCGGCGGCCCGCATCGACCGCGGCGGCAGTGTGCTCGCCGCTTCGCACTTCGAGATTCCGGTGCCGGAGCATTGGCGTGCAGCCAGCGCGGGCAAGGACGGCAAGCGGGTGGTGCTGGGGATGCGTCCGGAGAACCTGATCGAGGAGGGCCGGGCGACCCGAGGGCCGACGGCTCCCATTCTCGGCGTCGTCGAGATCGTCGAGCCGCTCGGTCACGAGGCGATCGTCCACGCCCGCGCGGGGGAGGACCTGCTCGTCGCCAAGGTGGACTCCCACCGGGTTCCCCCGACCGGCACGCCCCTGCGCCTCGCTCTCGAGCTCGACTACCTCCACATCTTCGACGCCGACAACGAACGACGCCTTTCCAACTGACTGTTCTGCGCAGGAGGATCCATGCGCCAACTTCGATTCGCAGGGAAGATCGCGGCACTGCTCGTCGCCGTGGCCATCGCCGGTCCGGCTTTCGCTGCCGAGGTGGTGGTCTGGCATGCCTATCGCGGCGAGGAGAAGGCCGCCTTCGAGAAGGTCGTGGCGAACTACAACGCCGCGAAGGCGGCGGCGGGGATCAAGATCACCACGCTCGCCGTGCCGTACGACGCTTTCGCCGACAAGATCACCGCCGCCGTGCCGCGCGGTAAGGGCCCGGACGTCTTCATCTACGCCCAGGACCGGCTCGGCGGGTGGATCGAAGCGGGCAACACGATCGAACCGATCGACTTCTTCCTCGACAAGAGCATCACCGATCGTTTCCTTCCTTCGACCATGCAGGCGATGAACTACCAGAACACGGTGTATGGCCTGCCGCTGAATTACAAGGTCATCACGCTGATCTACAACAAGAAGCTGGTGACGTCGCCTCCCAAGACCTCGGGTGAGTTGGTCGCTCTCGGCAAGAAGCTGACCGACGCCGCCACGGGCCATTTCGGCCTCGCTTATGCCTACTCCGACTTCTACTACCACGCCGCCCTGATGAACGCGTTCGGCGGCGGGGTCTTCGCCGAAGGCCGGAAGCCGACGCTCAATACTGCGGCCAACGTGAAGTCGCTCGAGCTGCTGATGAAGTGGGTGGAGCAGGACAAGTTCCTTCCGGCCGAGCCCTCGACGGCGTTGATCACCTCGCTGTTCAACGAAGGGAAGGCGGCGATGGTCTTCTCCGGTCCCTGGTTCCTCGGCGAGATCGCGAAGGGCGTCGATTTCGGCCTTGCCCCCTTGCCGTCGATCGACGAGGCCGGTGGCAAGCCGATGCGGCCGTGGATGACGGTCGAAGGGGCCTACATCGCCGCTCCGTCGAAGAACAAGGAAGCGGCGTTCGACTTCATTTCGTATCTCACCGACGCACCCCAGGCGAAAATCCTGGCCCTCGAAGGTCGGCAGACGCCGTCGAACCGCAAGGTCTACGAGGATCCCCAGGTGGCCTCCGACACAGTCCTCAAGGCGTTCCGTGCGCAGGTCGACGCTGCGGTTCCGATGCCGAACCTCGCCGAGATGACCATGGTGTGGTCTCCCGCCACGACGGCGATGAACACCATCGTCAAGAAGTCGCTCGGGGTGAAGGCGGCGCTCGATGTCGCACAGAAGGACGTCGAGGAGCGCATCAAGAACCTGAGGAAGTAGGGTGGAACGCCCGGCCAATCATCGCCGGCGCGCCGTTGCCGGCCTGCTGCTCGGCTCTGCGGTCGCGCTGGGTGCGGCCTGGGGCTGGCTGCTCCTCGCTCGCCGAGCCGAGTCGGACCGGGCGGCGGATCAGCGCGCGCTCTGCGAGGTCCGTGCGCTTGCCGAGCTCCTGGAGCGCGCAGTGGCGAGCGGAGCGAGCCCGGCGACCGTCGTCGGGCAGTGGGCGGCACGCAGCCCGGAGCTCGAGCTCGTCCGCGTGGTGTCGCTCGAGGATCGCCTGCTCGCGGCGTCGACGGTTCGAGAAGACCAGACGGGAGGCGTCACGCCGCGCAAGCTCCGCCGGGAGGAGAAGCCGCTGTTCGATGCGGCCGACGAGCTGCGGCGCGGGGCCGAGAACAACCAGGCCGCCGACGGGCCGCGCAAGGAGTCGGTCAAGCTCGAGCGTCTCGACCAGGCTCGCCGCCTCGTCTGGGCGCCGATCCTGCTCGAGGGGAGGGTGACCGGTGCGGTCCAGGCCCAGATCCAGCCGCGGGAGACCGGCCGTCCCGACCACCGCGGCGGCACGGCCTTGGCCGTGGCCCTGGCGCCGGCGGCCCTCCTGCTCCTTCTGGGGATGGCGATCGGACAGCGCCGCGCGCTCCTGACCGTCGTCGGAGGTGTCCTGCTCGCCGGCGTGGTCGGTTGGCAGGCTTGGCGCTTTGCCGGCGAGCTTTCCTCCGACCGACTGGCCCACGAGCAGCGACTCGCCGCGGATCTGGCGGGGCAGGCCGAGCGGTTCGCCGCCGTGGCGCAGGCGAGCGGCTTCTCACTCGACGGCGAGGCGCTCGATCCTGCGCGCTGGGACGCCGATCGCAACGGGACGCCGCGCGGCGTGGTCCTTGCCGAGGGAGGGGTCGCAGCGGACCGCTTGGCCGAGTCAGCGCGTGGGGTCGCCCGGCGAGGGGCGCTCGTGCACGCCGCCTTCGGGCTCGTCGGCCTGGGGCTGTTGGCGTTCGTCGCGCTGGGGACGGCTGCCCGCGGTTGGCAGACCCTGGTGCGCTATCGGGTGGCCTACGCCTACGTCACGCCGGCCATGGTCGGCATGCTGCTGCTCGTCTTCTTCCCCTTCGTCTATGGCATCACGCTGTCGTTCACCAATTCGAACATCTACAACAGCGACAAGCCGATCAGCGAGATCTGGACCGGCCTCGACAACTTCCGCGACATCCTCTCCGACTTCGCGATCATGAGGACGACCGAGGACGGTGGCGCCGGCGGGCTCAACTACAAGAACTTCTACTACACCCTCGGGTTCACCGTGATCTGGACGGTGGCCAACGTCGGCCTGGGTGTCTCGCTGGGTTTGCTGCTCGCGCTCATCCTCAACACCAAGGGCCTGCGGCTCAAACCGCTCTATCGCGTGCTGCTGGTTCTGCCGTGGGCGGTCCCGAACTACATCACCGCGCTGATCTGGAAGGGGATGTTCCATCAGCAGTTCGGGGTGGTGAACCAGGTGATCCAGATCTTCGGCGGGGCGCCGGTCTCGTGGTTCGAGAAGCCGGTCACCTCGTTCGTCACCGTCCTCGCGACGAATGGCTGGCTCTCGTTCCCCTTCATGATGGTGATCGCCTTGGGGGCGCTGCAATCGATCCCGGCGGATCTCTACGAGGCCGCCCGAGTCGACGGGGCGTCGCGCTGGCAGCAGTTCCGCTCGATCACCCTGCCGTCCCTGAAACCCGCGCTCGTCCCGGCCGTTATTCTCTCGGTGATCTGGACGTTCAACATGTTCAACATCATCTACCTGGTGTCCCAGGGTGAACCGGCAGGCTCGACCGAAATCCTGATCACGCAGGCCTACAAGCTGGCGTTCGAGCAGTACCGCTACGGTTACGCGGCGGCTTACTCGACGGTGATCTTCTTCATCCTGTTCGCCTACGGGACCTGGCAGAATCGCGTGACCCGCGCCACGGAGGGGATATGAGCCGCAAGCGGGCGAGCGATCAGGTCGCACACTGGCCCCTGCATCTTTTCCTGGTGCTATTCACTCTCCTCGCGATCTATCCGATCCTCTGGGTGATCGCCGTGGCGTTCTCCGGCCAGCAGGCGTTGTCGATCGCCGACGTGCCTGCCAACCCGGCGATCAGCGACCGGCTGCGGGCCGTGGCACCCTGGCCGGCGGCCTGGTCGGTGCAGAACTTCGTTTCGGTGATGACCGAGCAGCCGTTCGGCCGCTGGCTCTTCAACAGCACCGTCATCGCGCTCGCCACGACCGTTCTCGGGGTGTTTCTCGCCTGCACCGCCGGGTATGCGTTCTCGCGCTTCCGCTTCCCCGGCCGGCGCGCCGGACTCATGGCCTTCCTCGTCTCGCAGATGTTCCCGGGCACGCTGACCCTCGTGCCGCTCTACCTGATCGTCGTCAAGTGGCTGGGGCTCGGGTCGACCTGGATGGGGCTCATTCTGGTCTATTCGCTCACCTCGATCCCGTTCTGCGTCTGGATGCTCAAGGGCTACTTCGACACCATTCCGCGGGAGCTGGAAGAGTCGGCGATGATGGACGGCGCGTCGCCGGCGACGATCTTCTTCCGCATCGTCCTGCCGCTGGCCAAGCCGGCGGTGGCGGTGACGGCGCTCTTCTCCTTCATGACCGCATGGAACGAGTTCATCCAGGCGGCGACCTTCATGGACAAGGAAACGATGTACACGGGACCGGTCGGCCTGCGCTTCTTCGTCGGCGGGTTCCAGCAGCAGTGGGGATACTTCGCCGCAGGATCGATCATCACGGCGATTCCGGTCGTCGTGCTCTTCATGTTCCTGCAGCGCTATCTGGTCTCCGGCCTGACCGCCGGAGCGGTCAAGGGATGATTCCACCCGACAGGAGGATCAAGATGCGAAAGACCTGGAAGATCGCAATGGCCATGTTCCTCGCCACGGCGGCGCTCGGCGCCGTGGCCATGGCCCAGGAGGTCGTCTTCAAGGACCCGACGGGCGACGATTTCGGTCCGGGCAACTACACCTATCCGACCGACGTCGTCTACAAGCCCGGCTCGTTCGACCTCACCGAGTTCAAGCTCGCCGTCTCCGGCAAGAAGGTCAACGTCGAAGCGAGCGTCAACGCGTCGCTCGAGGACCCGTGGGGCATGAAGACCGGTTTCGCGGTGCAGATGATCTTCGTCTTCATCGACACCGACCACAAGGAGGGGAGCGGGTTCACCGACGGCATCCCCGGGCTCAACGTCAAGTTCGCGCCGGCCGATGCCTGGGACAAGGTCGTCATCCTGTCGCCGCAGAGTGCCTCGCGTGTGCGGACCGAGGTGGAGACGAAGGCGGCCGCGATGAAGGACGCCGTGGTCGTCCCTGGACGCACCAAGGGCAACAACCGCACGATCTCGGGCTCGATCGACCTCAAGGACCTCGGTGAGGGCGACCCGGCGACCTGGGGCTACCAGGTGGTCGTGCAGTCGAACGAGGGTTTCCCGGACGGGGCCGAGGTGCTCACGCGCCGGGTCAACGAGTACGAGGGTCAGCACCGCTTCGGCGGCGGCAACGACGGCAACTGCGACCCGGCGGTGATGGACTTGCTGGCTGGCAAGGGGACCGGCGACGCTTCCGAGATCGAGGCGCAGAAGGCGATGTTGAAGTACGAGTGCAATCCGGACGGTTCGGCCAAGCAGCTGGCCGTCCTTCAGATGGTCCGCAAGTAAGCGGATCGGTCCGTTCTCTGGAGGCTCAGGAGGAACTATGAAGCGTACAACCGTGTGGCTTGCGGTCGGCGCGTTGGCGCTCGCCCTGCTCTTGCCGGGCGCCGCCACCGCTCAGGACTCCAAGCTCAAGATCGGTGGGACGACCTACACGAAGTGGCTCTGGGGCAACCAGCGCTTCGACGGCTCGCTGTACAACTTCACGAGCGTCCCTGGCGAAGGCTGGGGCGACAACGGACAGGGCTCGGAGGTCGAGCTGCTGTTGAGCGCCCGCCTCTCGAAAGAGGTCGCCGTGTCGGCCCGGCTGCACAGCCGGTTCAGCCAGAACCAGTGGACCAACTTCGGCGGTTTCGGCGGCAGCTTCGATCCGGACGGTGACGGCAACCCCGGACCGTGCGTCGGTGGCGACTGCGGCGAGTTCGACTCGCGCTCGAATCAGTACGTCAAGCTCCGCGGTGTGGCCGTCACGCTGACGCCGGGCTACGACTGGATCGACTCGGCGACGATCGGTGCCAACGACTGGGGCATGTTCGACCCGTTCGTCATCGGCCGCATCCGCTACATCGACCGTGACAACGGCGCCGGCCTGCTCTTCCAGGGCTCGGCGGCCAACCGGAAGTTCACCTGGGACGCGGCGCGCATCTCCCTGCCGCGGCTCTGGGCCGGCCCGGGCTACGCCACCGGCAGCTATCCGGTGCAGGACGCCGCCTACGGCGTGCAGACGAAGTTCAACCTGTCGTCGGCGTTCGATCTCGCGCTGATCGGCCAGTACGTCAACGACATCGAGGTGGATGCCAAGGATCTCCTGCCGGACAACGGCCGGAGCACGCGGAACCGCTTCAAGAACACGGTCATCGGCGCGCGCTTCGGGATTCACCCGGGATCGAAGCTCGACGTGCGCGGCGCGGTCTACTCGTCGTCGGCCGACTCCAATCCGGCGTACGGTGCTCCCGCCGACTTCTTCGGCATCTCGGGCTTCGGCCCGGTGCCGGCCGGCAAGCACGACGACACGGCCTGGAAGCTCAACGTCGACCTGAACGATCCGTTCGGGGTCGGCCTGTCGTTCAACTTCGAGGCCTTCGACATCGGTGCGGAATACGTGGCGATGATGGCGGCGCGGCGCGAGTCCGACGTGCTGCTCACCGAAGGCTCGGATGCGACCTTCGCCTACCCGGGCCCGAACAACGCCTCCTTCGGCGTCTTCGGCGGCAACGAGTCGAAGATCGGCTACGGCGGCTGGCAGGGCAATGCGCAGCAGGTCGCGACGATCAACGTCGACAACGAGTTCACCGACTTCGACGAGCCGCTGGCCGAGAGCGTCATCGGGTGGAAGGGCTTCACCGTGGTGCCGTCCTTCTCGACGGGCTCGCTGGATCTCTCGGGCGAGCTGACCTTCGTCGACTACAACACGAACTGGCAGGCATGGGATGACCCGAGCCGGCCGATCCTCAGCTCGATCTACCCGAACAACGAGTCGGACAGCGGTCTCGGCTCCTTCCGCAACGCCTATGCGCCGTTCCAGGACAAGGAGACGACGATCGGCGTGATCAAGTTCAAGTACCTCATCGACGCGGGCAAGGGGATCGATCTCTTCGGCAAGTTCAAGATGATCGACGAGACCGACAAGCGGATGACGGATGCCCGCTACCTGCCGTACCTCGCGGGCGATTGCCCGGGTGGCGGCGCGGCCTGCAGCAACCACACCCGTGCCTACAACGGGGCCGGCAACTCGACGGCCGACCTGTACGGCAATCCCCCGGTGATCACCGTCAACGGCATCACCGGGTATCAGTGGAAGCCGTTCGACAGCCTGTCGGACGACGATCGCGACTTCAGCTCGAAGATGTTCCAGCTCGGCGCCGGCTACCAGCTGACCGACGACCTGTACGCGTCGGCGACGCTCGAGCACTACGACGTCGACCTGAAGGACGGCAACACCGCGTTCCAGGCCTATCAGCTGCACGAGATGGCGTCTGGTACCCACAAGAAGGACAAGCTGATCCTGCAGGCCAAGTACATCCTGGCCGGCGCGGAGATCGGTCTGAACTACGAGTACGCCACCGGCTCCTTCGATCCGGACTTCGGCGGTGGTTTCGTCGTCCAGTACGCCGACGCAGCGACGGCTGCGAATGTCGGCGTCAAGGTCGGGTCGCGAGGGTTCGCCGGCCGCTTCGGCGGCTGGAACAGCCTGGAGAAGCGCGACTTCAACCAGCAGCGTCTGAAGGCGTTCCTGAAGGTCCAGTTCTAGTCCGGGGCGTTGTCGCCCATTGCCCGGGACCCGGTTTCGGCCGGGTCCCGGGCCTGTCCTCTCGAGGTTCGATCGCCATGCCCAGCTGCCCGCGTCTCGTCGCTGTCGCGCTCTCCGTCCTCGCCGTCGCTCCGGCTCTTGCCGCGTCGGCCCGTGCCGCCGATCGGCCGATCTTCGTGCTCACCGATCCGCGCGGCGACGATCACGGCGACGGGACGATGAAGTACCCGTTGAGCTACTACGACCTGCAGCCTGGCGATCTCGACCTCGTCTCGCTCGCCGCCTATGCCGAGGCGGATGGAACCCGCTTCGAAGCGACGTTCGCCAGCCGCGTGCGGCCGACGGGTCGACGCACCATCGACATCGGCGGGACCTCGCTCGACTCGATGGCCCGCTTCGGTTTCTATACGACGAATCTCGACATCTACGTCGACACGGATCGCCAGGAAGGCTCGGGTGGCGTCCAGATGCTCCCCGGGCGGAAGGCGCAGCTCGATCCGCGCTTTGCCTGGGAACGGGCGATCGCGCTGACGCCGCGGCCGTTCGACGCCCGGTCGACGCTGAAGCGGATCCTCCTGCGTGATCTGCGCGACACGTTGAAGGCGGACCCGAAGTCTCTCGACGCGAAGACCGCCGAAGCGATCAAGCTGCAGATCCCCGCCGACGTCGAGTCCCACGTCTTCTTCCCGACGAAGATCCGCGTGCGCGGACCGAAGATCACGTTCTGGGTGCCGGCCGAGGCGCTGGGCGGCATCGCCCGACCCGACTGGGCCTACACCGTCGTGGTCACCGGGACCGACATCGATCAGCGCTTCGACCTGTCCAACGCCCTCTCGGTCGCCGCGGTGCGCCGCAGCGGCCTGATGATCCTGCCGCTCGGCGTCGGACGGCCGACCGACAGCTTCGGCGGTGGACGCGAAGACGACGACCTTCAGCCGCCGCTCGTCGACATCCTCGTGCCTCCGGGTCCGCTGACCCAGGAGCGTGTGCTCGGCGACTACGACGCGACCGCGGCTCGGCCGGCGGTCGTTCCCGCCGTCGTCCCGGCCGACCTGCCCTAGTCCGAGCGCACGGTTCCCAGCCAGGCACTCTGGGGGGGGAGATCGAGCAGGCAGCCGTGTTTCGGCAGATCTGCGAGTCGGACGTCGCCGTCGCTGAGCCGGACGGCGAGCCGATCGCACGACATCGGTGCGGCGAATGTCGCCCCGGACCTCGCGAGGTTGTGGACGACGAGCGCCCGCTCGCCGTCGGTGCGCCGCAGGAAGGCGACGACTCCCGTTTCCCGGCCGCTATCGAGCAGGAACAGGTCGCCGTCGCGCAGCGCCGGTGAAGCTCGCCGCGCCGCGATCCAGCGCCGGTAATGGGCGAGCAGCGAACCCTCGTCGGAGAGCTCGGTGGCGACGTTGCGCGCCTGTGGATCGCCGGAGAACGGATGCCACGGCGCGGTTGCCGCAGTGAAGCCGTATCCGGGTGCCTGGCCCGACCAGGGCATCGGTGTCCGTTTGGCTTCGTCGCCGCGTGCCGACCCGTTCTCCAGGCCGATCTCCTCGCCGTAGTAGAGGAAGGGCGCGCCCGGAAGGGTGAGAAGCAGCGCCGCGGCCCGGCGCTGGGCCGCGACATCACCTCCCAGCTGGGTGGTGAGTCGCGCCATGTCGTGGTTGGCGAGGAAGGGAGCGTCGAGCGCTCGCCTGGGGTAGGCCGCCGCCATTTCCGCGAGAACCGAGCGGACGGCATCTCCATCTCCGTCTCGCGCTGCGCCGACGATCGCCGCAGCGAGCGGGAAGTTGAAGCTCGCCGGCAACTCGTCGCCGCCGGGGACCTCGCGGTCGGATCCGAAGTAGGCCGCGATGAGTGGCGTCTCCGTCCAGTTCTCGCCGACCAGCAGGGCCTCCGGGTGTCGCTGCCGCACGGCACGGGCGAGCTCCCGCAGGGCGGCGTGCGTCTCGGGCTGGTCGACCTGCTGCTGATCGGGTCCGTTTTCGACGAGGTGGCGTGTCGCGTCGAGACGGAAGCCGTCGACGCCGAGGGTGAGCCAGCGTTCGGCGATGCGGTAGAGCTCGGCGCGCAGGTCGGGATTGCGCCAGTTGAGGTCCGGCATGCCGCTCCAGAAGACGCCGTAGAAGAACTGGTCGCCGCTCGTGTGCCAGACGCGATACGAGCCGCCCCACGGCTGTGTCCAACCGGGATCGTCGGCACGCCAGACGTACCAGTTGCGGCGCGCCGCCGTCGGGGACGAGCTGGCTTCGACGAACCAGGGATGCTGGGCGCTCGAGTGGTTGAGCACCAGATCGACGATGACCCGCATGCCGCGCCGATGGGCTTCGCGCAGCAGCGTGGCGAAGTCGGCATCGGTGCCGTAGGGGGGGTTGATATGCTCGTAGTCGACGGTGTCGTACCCGTGATAGCTCGGCGAAACGAAGACCGGCATGAGCCAGAGGGCGTCGACGCCGAGATCGTTGCGTGTCGCCGGATCGCCATCGTTGAGGTAGTCGAGCCGCGAGATCAGGCCCCGCAAGTCGCCGATCCCGTCGCCGTCGGAATCGGCGAAGCTGCGGACGAAGACCTGGTAGAAGACGGCGCCGCGAGCCCAGTCGAGACGCCAGCTCGGCAGGGGATCGACGATCGCGGTCGGCGGCTGAGCCGCGACGCGCGAGGGGGAATCGCTCGGGTTCGCAGCCGCGGGCGAAACGCTGCGGGGACTCGTCGCGCAGGCGGCGCCGGCCAGGGCGAATGCTGCCAGCACGGCCATCGCCGGTCCAGTCCGATGACTCATGGGCGTCTCCTTTTCCGCTCGGTCGCGGGGATCGACTCCGCTCATCCTAGTCCCGATCGCCCGCGTCGTGGGGGGTGGGGCTGAGCGATGGCACGCTTCGACGAGGCGCGCTGGCGCGCTCTCCTGCACGATCTCTGGCAGGGCCTGCAAGGGCGGCCGACCGATCTTCTCCCGTTCGACGTCGTCCGGGAGGGGTTGCGGCTTCGCCACTTCGTCGACCGCGGCATTCGCGAGATTCCTCTGGCCGCGATCGTCGGTTCGATCGGACGGATTCGCGAGTTCAACCGGGCCTTCCTGCCGCGGGACGAGGCGTTGCGGGACCGTTGGGAGGAGGTGCGCCTGCTCGCCCTCAGTCCGACGGGGTTTCCGCCGGTGGAGGTCTACCAGGTGGGTGACGCCTACTTCGTGGTCGACGGGCACCACCGGGTCTCGGTCGCCCGTTCCTTCGGAGCGCCGACGATCGAGGCCTGGGTGCGCGAATTCGAGTCGCCGGTTCCGCTGAGCGCCGACAGCTCGCTCGAGTCGGTGCTGCTGCAGAGCGGGCTCGCCGACTTCCTGGAGACGACCGGACTGGGAGGCGAGGGGGCCGAGCTCTTTCGGATGAGCGAAGGCGGGGGCTATCAGCGGCTGCTCGATCACATCAGCGTGCACCGCTATTTCCGCGGCATCGAAACGGGGCAGCCGGTCTCCTGGCCCGAAGCGGTGCGCTCCTGGTATGCGACGGTCTTCGTCCCCGGCGTGGAAGCGATCCGGCGCAGTGGCCTGTTGGCGGACTTTCCCGGCAGGACGGAGGCTGACCTCTATCTGTTCGTGATGGATCGCCTGCATCTGCTCCGCGAGCGCTTCGGGGTCGCCGGAGCGAATGCGGAGCGCGCGGTGGCCGACCTCAGCCGGCGAGCGAGGCGTCAGCGTCGGCTTGCCGGACGACGGGGTAGGCCGCCGGGTCCGGAGCCACCCGCTCGCTGACGTCTACCAGCCGGGCGAGCTGCTGGCGGTGCGCCGCCGAGACCTGATCCGCACGAACGCGCCACGACCAGTTCCCGTCGGGTCGGCCGGGGAGGTTCATCCGGGCGTCGCTGCCGAGGCCGAGAACGTCCTGGAGCGGAGCGATGGCCGTCGCCGCGGGCGAGTTGTAGGCGGCCTGCAACAGGCCCCAGCCGATCGACTCGGGCGCGCCGCCGACATAGGCGAGCACGCGCTGCTGTGCGGCCGGCCGCAGATTCTCGAACCAGCCCCGGGCGGTGTCGTTGTCGTGGGTGCCCGTGTAGACGACCGCGTGTCGTGGCACGTCGTGCGGCGAATGTCCGCTGCCGCGCGAGAAGCCGAACTGCAGGACCTTCATGCCGGGTAGGCCGAAGGCGTCGCGGAGCGACTCGACGTCCGGCGTGATGACGCCGAGGTCTTCGGCGACCAGCGGCAGGTCGCCGAGGGCTTGACGCAGCGCAGCGAAGAGCGCGTGGCCGGGCCCCTCGACCCACTCGCCGCCCACTGCGGTCGAGTCGCCTGCCGGCACGGCCCAATAGGCGGCGAAGCCCCGGAAGTGATCGAGTCGAACGACGTCGGCCAGGCGCAGATTGGCCCGCAGGCGCTCGATCCACCAGGCGAATCCCTCGGCCGCGAAGCGCTCCCAGCGATAGAGCGGGTTGCCCCAGAGCTGCCCCGTCCGGCTGAAGTAGTCCGGCGGAACGCCGGCGACACGCAGCGGCCGTCCGGTGTCGTCGAGCTCGAAATGGCCCCGGCTCGCCCAGACTTCGGCGCTGTCGAACGCCAGGTAGATCGGCACGTCGCCGAGAATCGAGATGCCGCGGCGATGGGCTTCGGCCCGCAGCGCCGCCCACTGGCGGAAGAACAGGAACTGGCAGTAGCGGTGGTAGGACGTCTCGTCGCCGAGGCGCCGGGCGGCGGACTCGAGCGCGCCCGGCTCGCGATCTCGCAGCGCCTCGTCCCAGGCGGTCCACTCGCGTCCGTCGTGAGCGGCTTTGAGGGCGGAGAAGAGGGTCCAATCCTCGAGCCAGGAGCGTTGCTCCGACGCATCGACGAAGGCCTCGAAGGCTTCGCGGATTCCGGCGGGAGGTGCGGCGCGGAAGTGGGCGAAGGAGGCGCGCAGGATCTGTTCACGACCGGCGCGGACCGCTTCGAACGCCACCCGGTCGCCGGGTGGCTCTTCTCCGAGAGTCAGCGCCTCGCGCGGGAGAAGGCCCTCCTCGGCCAGTCGCTCCGGAGAGATGAGCAGCGGATTGCCGGCAAAGGCCGAGAGGCAGCCATACGGCGAATCGCCCATGCCCGTCGGCCCGAGTGGCAGGACCTGCCAGATCGCCTGCCCGGCGTCGGCCGCCCAGGCGAGGAACGCCGAAGCGGTCGGTCCGAGATCGCCGATTCCGTATCGTCCGGGAAGCGAGGTCGGGTGGAGAAGCAGCCCGGCCCGACGTGGTCCGCCGTCGCGCACGCGTGAGTCGCTCACGGCGAGGCCTTCATTCCCGCTCGAGGTAGGTGTAGCCGGCGAGGCCCTGCTCGTAGGTGCGCAGCAGCACCCGCGAATCCTCGAGCCCGATGCGCTTGGCGCGCAGCGCCACCTCGACGGCGCGCCGCACTCGGGCGAGCAGCTCGTGCGGGTCGTAGCTGACGTACTTGAGCGCGTCGCTCACGGTGTCGCCGGTGAGCACGTGCTCGATCACGTAGGCACCGTCCTCGCCGAGCGAGACGTGGAGCGTGTTGGTGTCGCCGAACAGGTTGTGGAGGTCGCCGAGGATCTCCTGGTAGGCGCCGGCGAGGAAGATGCCGAGATGGTAGTCGTCGCCGGTCAGCGGGTGGAGCTCGAGCACCGGCTTGACGTCGCGCCGGTCGATGAAGTGCTCGATCTTGCCGTCGGAGTCGCAGGTGATGTCGGCGATCACCGCCCGGCGGGTCGGCTCCTCGGCCAGCCGATGAATCGGAATCACCGGGAAGAGCTGGTCGATCGCCCAGGCGTCGGGGAGCGATTGGAAGACCGAGAAGTTGCAGAAATAGGTGTCGGCAAGCGCGCGTTCGAGACCCTCGAGCTCCTCCGGAACTTCGGGAAGCTCCCGGGTGATGCGGAGGATCTTGGTCACCAGCGCCCAGAAGATGTCCTCGGCGAGCACGCGCTGGGCGAGCGAGAGGTGGTTAAGCAGGAAGAGGCTGAGGCACTCGTCGCGGTACTCGAGGGCGTCGTGGTACGACTCGAGGACGTTCTTGCGCGAGACCTCGCGGTGGGTGTCGAAAAGGTGGCGCAGCGGTAGCGGCGCCTCCGGCGGGAGCTGCTCGGGGAGGGCCCCGACCCGGAACTCGCCGACCCCGAGGACGTCGACGATCAGCACGGCGTGGTGGGCCACCAGGGCGCGCCCCGATTCGGAGACCAGCGTCGGGTGCGGAATCCCTTCCGGCTCGCAGAGCTCGAGCATGCCGAAGACGATGTCGTTGGCATACTCCTGCATCGTGTAGTTCATCGACGACGGGAAGTTCGTCTGCGATCCGTCGTAATCGACGCCGAGGCCGCCGCCGACATCGAGGTAGGCGAGCGGTGCGCCGAGCTTGTAGAGCTCGACGAAGATCCGTCCGGCCTCGCGCAAGGCGTCCTTGACCGCACGGATCGACGAGATCTGGCTGCCGAGGTGGAAGTGCATCAGCTGCAGCGAGGCGAGCAGTCCCTTCTCTCGCAGAAACTCGATCGCTTCGTAGAGATCGCGGGCACCGAGGCCGAACTTCGAGCGGTCCCCGCCCGAGGCCTCCCAGTGCCCCGAGCCCTTGCTGGTCAGTCGTGCGCGCAGCCCGATGACCGGCAGGATTCCCATCCGCTCGGCGACGCTGGCGATCAGCGGCAGCTCGGACGGCTTCTCGATCACCATGATGACCTTGCGGCCGAGCTTCGAGGCGAGGAGCGCGGTCTCGACGTACTCCTCGTCCTTGTAGCCGTTGCAGACGAGCAGCGCCTCCTCGTCCTCGAGCATCGCCATCACGGCGATGAGCTCGGGTTTCGAGCCGGCTTCGAGCCCGAAGTGGTACGGGCGGCCGGCCTCGAGGAGGCGGTCGACGACGTAGCGCTCTTGATTGACCTTGATCGGGTAGACGCCCCGATACGTTCCCTGGTAGCCGTACTCCTGGATGGCCGAGAGGAACGCCTCGTTGAGCTCCCGCACGCGGGCGCCGAGGATCTCGGAGAAGCGGATGAGCAGAGGCAGGCCGATGCCGCGCTGCTTGACCTCTTCGACGAGCTCGCGGAGGTTGATCGCCGGCGTGCCGGGGCCGGACGGGTGCATCTGGACGTCGCCGCGCTCGTTGGCCGAGAAGTAGTTGTTGCCCCAGAGGCGGATGTTGTAAAGGTCGAGCGAATCTTCGACCGTCCAGCGCCGTGGAATTCCGTTGCCCGCCATGCTCGTCTCGTCGCCTCCTCGCGCTCGCTCCGGTCGGAATCCCCGAAGGGACCGCCTGACAGCGGCGGAAAACTGTAGCACCTTTCGCCGCCTCGGCCGGGGAGAACTCTCGACCGCGGTCGCTCGTATCTTCTCCGTCGCGACCCGACGGTCGCCGTGAGAAGAGGTCCCATGGCCGCGTTCCTGCTCTGGCTGTTGCTCTTCGTCGTCTGCTGGCCGTTGGCGTTGCTCGCGCTCGTCCTCTATCCGCTCGTCTGGTCGTGTCTCTTGCCGTTCCGCCTGCTTGGAGTGGCAGTCGATGGCGCCTTCGCGTTGTTGCGCGGGGTGATCACGCTACCGGGACGGCTGTTGGCGGGCCCCCGTCGGGGCTGAGCGGGTCAGGGCGTGGCGAGAATCGTCGCCGCGGTGACCTCGAGGTCTCCGGCGGGGCTCCGCGACGCAAGGTAGGCGATGACGGCGCCGCCGTCCGGCAGGGTGAGGCGCACACTCCATCCGGTACCGAGGAGGTTCGGGAAGAGACCGGCGAGGGTCGGCTCGTCGAGCTCCCTACGCAGAAGCTGGACGTTCCGAATGGCGAGCGTCTCGCCGAGCATGTCGAGCAACTCGACCCGGACCGTCACCGACGAGCTCTCGAGCTCCATCAGACCGATCACCGGCGCCCACGAGGACGACGGAGACGGCAAGGCCAGGAGCGCCGCGTCGTAGAAGACCCCGTCCGTAGGGCTCGCGCGGACCGCGTAGCCGAGCACGCCGGCAGCGCCGGGCGAACTGGCGGCGCTGCCGAAGAGCACGGGCGCGACGTTCCCGGCACCGGACCAGGTCACCCGGATCATTCCTACGCCATCGGCGCTCTGGCCGAAGAGTTGCGTGCGCAGATTCTCGAGCACCAGGGAGCCTCCGGCCGGGACGGTTCGGTCGGCTACCGGGGGGGAGGTGTTGACGGCGCCGAGGCGAAGCAGCGCGAAACGGAGCTGCAGCGGGGCGACGCCTGGGTTGAAGACGGCGAGGCGGCGGTTGAAGCCGTCGCCGCCGTTGCCCATGGTCGGGAGGTAGAAGGTGTCGGTGAGCGTGCCCTGCACCGGTACCGGAACGAAGGAGCGTTCGGCATCGGTCGACCCTGCGCCCTCGAGGCCTACGACGACTTTCCTGTCGGCGTTGACGCGGAGGCCGAACGGCCCAGGAGCGCCGAGCGCCGTCGGGAAGAGGAGCGACAGGGAGCGCTGAAGCGTCGAGCTCGCCGGAACGCTCAGTGTTCCCGAGGCCACCGGGAGACCCGCAGGGTCGAAGAGCTGAAGATCGACGGTCGCCGCCTGACTTTCCGGATTGGCGAGGACCAGTGCACCCGCGGTGCCGAACGCCCCATCGATCCCGCCGACGAAACGGGCACCGGTCGACCAGGCCGATTCGGGAATCCCGAGAATGATCTCCGAGCGCTCCCCGGCAGCGTCGATCGTGAGGAGCCGCGCTGCGGCTTCGACCTGCGGCGCCACCGAGCCGCTGGCGGCGCGAGCCGTGACCCGGAGCGCCGCCGATCCCTCGCCCACGCCGAGGGCTGCGAGCACATCGCCGAGCAGGGCGGTCTGTCCGGGTCGCAGGCCGACGGCGATCGGCGTGCTCGCCGCTCGCACCTCGAGGTCCCGCGGCGAGAACGTCGGTGCCAGCATCTCGACCTCGGTGCGCACCGACGTGGCGCCGAGATTCGTCAGGCGAAGCTCGGTCGTGCGACGGCTTCCTCCAGGGGCCGGGTGAGTCCTCCGGGCGAGCGCCACCAGGCTGCGCGAGGTACGCCACGTCGGAATCGAACCCTGGACGACGACGTCGAGGTGATTCGAGATCACCCGTCCGGCGGCGTCGGTCGCCTCCACAGTGACGCGGAAGGTGCCGGGGCGGTCGAAGACGAAGTCGGCCGAGTAGCCGTCACCGGGCTGCCCATCCGCCCAGCCGTCGCTGCCGAACCTCCAGATGACCGAATGGAACGATCCGCGCAGGTCCACACCGAACGACGCGATCTGGCCGGCGAGGATCGGCTGCGTGAGCACCTGAATCTGGCCGCTGCCGCTGCCGCTGGCAAGCACGCTGCGGACCACGGGAAAGAACGCGTCGGCCAGGAGGTCGTAGCCGGCGGGGTTCGGATGGCCGACCGGATCCTCCTCCGGCAGGTCGTCGAGGTAGAAGCGGCTGAAGAAGTCCGCTTCGTCCCAGAAGGCGGAGAAGGCATCGACCACCGCTCGGCCCTGACTCTCGGCGAGGTTGAGAATGTCGGCCTGGACATCCCTCGTCGCGAAGTTCTCGATGTCGCCCGTCCCGTCCGGGCGATGCGGGATGACCGTCGCGTGGACGACGCGCATTCCCCTCGCCTCGGCCTTGGCGGCCATGGCGTTGAGGTTGTACCGGATCGTCTCGCCGGAGATCTGCCGGTTGATGTCGTTCGTCCCCTCCATCAACAGGAGAATCTCGCCACCATCGTCCAGGGCCTCGTCGATACGCGACAGTCCCTCGGAGGTGGTTTCGCCGCCGACACCCCAGTTGGCGATCGAGACTGGGAACCCCGCGTCACTCAGCAGCCGCTCGAGGCGGGGGGGGTACCCGGGATGGGTGCTCTCCGGGTCGTCGCCGAATCCCTCGGTGATGCTGTCGCCGAAGGCGATGATGGGGGTATCCGTCGCCAGGGCGGCAGATGCGAGCATCTGCGCCAGAACGACGGCGAGCAGCGGGGCGGTGGATCGGAGCCTGGAAGCGGACATGGGATTGCGGGTCAAGGCGGGCCGCTATGATAGGCGGGGCTCCGGGGCGGGGTCAAAGGGCAGCGCGAGGCGGGCGACGGAGGCGAGCAGATGGCAAAGACGAATCTCGAGCTCAGCGACGCGGACCGGGCGGCACTCACCGCCGCTGTCGAGGCTGCCGAGGCGGGCCACGCCGGAGAGATCGTGCCGTTCGCCGCCGGGGCGAGCGACGCCTACGAGGCCGCAAGTTGGCGGGGGGCGACGATCGGTGGCGTGAGTGCCTCCTTGTTGGCTGCGGCGCTCTGGTACGGCTCCGGATCGTGGGGGGTACCCGCCGTCTGGATCGCCCTGCCGGCCGCGCTCGGTGCGCTCCTCGGGCTCTGGCTCGTTCGGGTGATTCCCGCTTGGCGACGAGCTCTCGCCGGCGAGGATCTCCTCGAGCGCGAGGTCCGTCAGCGAGCCGTCGAGGCGTTCCTTGCCGAAGAGGTCTTTCGGACCCGCGACCGGACCGGCATCTTGATCTTCCTCTCGCTGTTCGAGCGCCGTGTCGTGATCCTCGCCGACCGCGGGATTCACGAAGTCGTCACCCAGGAGGAGTGGGACGGGATCGCCCACGAGCTGGCATCGGGCATCGGTGCCGGGCGTGCCGTCCCCGCCCTGTTGCGTGCCATCGAACGGTGTGGGGAGTTACTGCGGGAGCGCCGCCCGGCGACGCGAGGGGACGACGTCAACGAGTTGGCCGACGGCGTTCGGGTCACCGAGTCCTGACCTCGTCCTTCAAGGCGCTCATTCGTCGAGGCGCTGGACTCCCGGGATCTCCAGGATGAGATCGGGTCCGAAGGCGGTCGCCGGAGTCTGGAAACCGACCGGCGCCTCGCCGTTCGCCACGCGCTCGACGAGCCGCAGCGCGGTCTGCACGGTGAGGGCGTAGCCCTCCGGGCCGACCAGGCGGCTGACCACCCGCTGACCGGCTCTGCCCCGAGCTTCACCCCACAACCGGCTGCGTCCCCGGGCCCTCGCGTCGGCGTCGGGTCCAGCCGGGCGGCGAGCGATCCAGCTCTCGAGGGCGGATCGCCCGACCCCGGTGCGGGTGAGTGGGCGCAGGAGCGCGAGCAGGGCGAGCATCGTCTGGGCTCCGCGCGGCAGGGCCATGTAGGTCTCGAGGTTGGGGATCCCAGTCGACCGCCAAGCGGTGGAGAGATCCCCCCAGGGGATCGCGATGGCGGGCCTGGGACCGGAGCCGAAGTCGATCTCGCGCCGGAGCGATCCGAACCGGATCGGTTCGAGAACCCCCTGCCGACGCACGAGTCCGGTCCGGTCCGCCTGGCCGAGGGAGGTGCGCAGGGTGCCGCGCGACACGCCGCCGCTGCTGGCGAAGGCCAGAGCGAGGTGGTCAGCCTCGGGCAGTCTCCGGCGAAGGTGCCCGGCGAGACAGTCGGACGGCACGACATCGAACCCGGCTCCCGGCAGCAGCGTGACACCGGCGCGGCGCGCGGCCGCATCTCGCGCGGCGATCGCCTCGAAGACGGCGATCTCGCCGGTGATGTCGAGGTAGTGCACGCCGCGGGCGAGGCACGCCTCGACCATCGGACGGTAGGTCGAGCGAAACGGGCCGGCGCAGTGGAGCACCGTGCCCACGCCCTGCAAGGCCGCGGTCGTCGTCTTCTCGTCGTCGAGAGCGAAGACTCGTGCCTCGAGCCCGAGCTCGCGCGCCAAGTTCTCGATCGGACCGCGGTTCCGCCCCGCGAGCAGGGGAGTGAGCCCCCGCCGTCGCGCCTCCTGGGCGATGAGCTCGCCCGTGTAGCCGTTCGCACCGTAGATCATCCAGGAGCCGGTCATGCCGCCGATCATAGAGCGCGGAGGCACATGGTAGGCTGACGGCTCGTCACTTCAACGACCGTGCAAGGAGCGCTTCCATGAGCATGCCCATGCAACCGCCTCCCCCTCCCCCGGCTGCCCCGCCGAGGAAGGGTCTCCATCCGCTCGCCTGGGTGGCGATCGGCTGCATCTCGATCCTTCTCCTGCTCGGCATCGGCTTCGTCGCCACCACCTGGTGGGCGGCGAACAAGATCAAGAACTTCGCCGAGCAAGCCCAGAAGGACCCGAACTACGCCGTGCGCAAGGCCGCCGAGTGGGCCGTGAAGATGAACCCCGAGGTCGAGCTGGTGTCGACCGACGAGGCGGCAGGCACGATGACCGTGCGCGAGAAGAAGACCGGCAAGGAGACGACGCTCGGTTTCAAGGACATCTCCGAGGGCAAGTTCTCGATCACCACCGGCGACGGCGAGAAGGTCGGGATCGACGTGTCCGGAGGCGAGCATGGCGGGACGATGAAGGTCGAGACGGGGAAGGGCACCGCGACCTTCGGCGCCGGGGAAGACGCCGCGAAGGTGCCGGACTGGATCCCTCTCTATCCGGGAGCGACGTTCGAAGGGCAGGGGAGCATGGAGCTCAACGGTGCTCGTCACGGGACCTTCACGCTGCGCAGCGACGCGGCCGCCGCCGATCTGGTGAGCTTCTACAAGGACAAGATGTCGGGACTTGGTCTCCAGGTGCAGAGCCTGAGCATGGACATGTCCAATGCTCAAGGCACGATGCTCAACGGCACCTCGGAGAAGCGGACCCTCTCGGTGAGTGTGGGCAGCGAGAACGGACGGACCGCCGTTCAAGTCGTCTACTCGGAGAATCCGTAGTCCCGTGTTTCGCCGACAGTCCAGCGGCTCGGTCGTCTGCCCTTCGTGTGGACGCCTCGTCGGCGTGCGCGACGAGGCCTGCTTCAATTGCGGACAGCGCAACCCGGCGCTCTGGGGATTCGCGCCGGCGTTGCGCCGGTTGGGCAACGATCTCGGCTTCGTCAAGCTGCTGATCGGCGGCTCGGCGGCTTTGTACCTCGCCGCGCTGCTCCTCGATCCCGCCGGAGTGCGGCTCGGCGGAAGCCCGTTCACGTTCCTCGCGCCGAGCGTTCCGAGCCAGTTCCTGCTCGGGGCGAGCGGCGCCGTCCCGGTCTTCCAATACGGACGCTGGTGGACCCTCCTCTCGGCGGGATGGCTGCACGGAGGCCTGCTCCACATCCTGTTCAACATGCTTTGGGTGAGACAGCTCGCGCCGGCGGCGGCCGAGCTCTACGGCGCCGGACGGATGGTCATCATCTACACCGTGGCGTCGGTGACGGGTTTTCTCGCCAGCTCCGCCGGCGGGTTCTTCCTGCCGTTCATGCCAGGTTTCCTCCAGGGCGCCGGTTTCACCGTCGGCGCCTCGGCGGCGATCTTCGGCCTCCTTGGCTCGCTCGTCTGGTACAGCCGGCGGACCGGATCGAGTGCGATGGGACAGCAGGTCTGGTCGTGGGCGCTGGTGATGTTCGTCTTCGGCTTCCTCTCGCCGGGCGTCGACAACTACGCCCACGCCGGCGGATTCGTCGGCGGGTGGCTCGTCTCCCGTCTTCTCGATCCCCTGACGCCGGAGCGTCCGGCCCATGTCCTCGCGGCCATCGGATGCCTGCTGGCGACCGTGGCGGCGGTGGCGGTGTCGATCGTCCACGGATTCTCGTTCGTCCGCTGAGGACGGCCGGAAGCGCACTCAGCGGCGGTCACGCGTCGAGGCACGGAGATCCCCTTGGCCCCGGAAGGCAAGCGCAAGCTCGATCTGAAGGCCGCCTGGGGCGAGGCTCGCGCGCTCGTCTGGGAACGGCGGGGGCGCCTCGGGCTCGGCCTCCTCCTGTTGCTCGTCGGGCGTCTCGCCGGGCTCGTGCTGCCCGGGAGCTCGAAGCTCCTGATCGACGAGGTGATTGGAAAGGGGCGCTCGGATCTGCTCGTCCCCATCGCCCTGGCCGCCGGGGCAGCGACGCTCCTCGAGGCCGCGAGCTCCTTTGCGTTGGCGATGCTGCTCGGCGTGGCGGCACAGCGCTCGATCACCGAGGCGCGGCGCCGCCTCGATCGCCATCTCCTGCGGCTTCCGGTGCGCGCCTTCGACGAGTCGAAGAGCGGCGAGCTCCTGTCGCGCGTGCTGAACGACGCCGAAGGGATTCGCAACCTCGTGGGCACGGGCATCGTCCAACTGGTCGGCGGCCTGCTGACGGCGGCCCTGGCGTTCGGCGTGCTGCTCTGGTTGAACTGGCGGTTGACCTTGTACGTGCTCGGCGCCCTGGGCGCGTTCGCCGGACTGATGTTCTGGGCCTTCACGCGCCTGCGGCCGATCTTCCGCGAACGCGGCAAGCTCCTCGCCGACCTCTCGGGTCGGCTGGCCGAGAGCGTCGGCGGCATCCGGGTCGTCAAGGCCTACACCGCGGAGAAGCGGGAGGAGCGGCGGTTCACCGAAGGGGTCCACGCGGTGTTCCGCAATGTGGCCAGCACGATGACCGCCGTTTCCGGCGTCAGCTCGCTGACTGGCGTCCTGATCGGAGTGGTCGGCGTGCTGCTGCTCATCGTCGGTGGGCACTCGATCCTGCGCGGCGAGATGACGCTCGGGGACCTGGTGATGTACGTCTTCTTCACCGGACTCCTGGCGGCTCCGCTGGTTCAGGTGGCGGCGATCTCGACCCAGCTCTCGGAAGCGTTCGCCGGGCTCGACCGGATGCGCGAGCTGCTCTCGCAGGAGCCGGAGAACCGCGACGACGAGAAGCTGGCGCCGCTCTCCACGCTGCACGGCGACGTGGAGTTTGCCGGGGTCTCGTTCTCGTACAAGGAGGGGCAGCCGGTGCTGCGCGAGGTCTCGTTCCGCGCCCCGGCGGGAAGCACCACGGCGCTCGTCGGCCCGAGCGGCTCGGGAAAGAGCACCCTCATCCGCCTGGCCATGGCGTTCGATCGGCCGACCGCCGGCCGGATCCTCGTCGACGGGCGGGACCTCGCCGAGGTTCGCCTCGCCGATTTTCGCTCCCGGCTCGGAGTCGTTTTCCAGGACAACTTCCTTTTCGACGGGACGATCGCCGAGAACATCGCCTACGGCGATCCGCGAGCCTCGCGCGCGGAGATCGAGGCGGCTGCCGCGGTGGCCCACTGCGACGAGTTCGTCGCCGGGTTCGAGAAGGGGTACGACACGGTCGTCGGCGAGCGCGGCGTCAAGCTCTCCGGCGGCCAGCGTCAGCGGGTGGCCATCGCCCGGGCGATCCTCGCCGACCCGGCGATCCTCATCCTCGACGAAGCCACCTCGAGCCTCGACAGCGAAAGCGAGGCGTTGATCCAGGACGGGCTGGCGCGACTGCGCAAGGGGCGGACCACCTTCGTCATCGCCCACCGCCTGTCGACGATCCGCAGCGCCGACCAGATCCTGGTGCTCGAGCAGGGGGAGATCGTCGAGCGCGGAACCCATCGTGAGCTGATGGAGCTCGGGGGGCGCTATCGTCAGCTCCACGACCGGCAGTACCAGTTCGAGAGCGATCAGTTCGTCAACCCGGGGGAGGATTTCACTCCTTCGCCGGAGAAGGTCGAAGCAGCGCGGCGCGTCTCGGCCGGCGTGCCGCGAGACTGAAACGGGGTGTCGGCCCCGGGCACCGATCGCAGGGCTCGTCGGGACGCGAGCACGAGGTCGTCCTCAGGAGGGAGCGTCATGCGGATGCGATTCTTCGTCGTCTTCGTTTGCCTCGCCGTCGGCCTGGGGAAGGTCGCGGCGCAGAGCCCAGGCGCCACCGACTGGATGGGTCCGTTCAGCATCGAGGTCCGAGTCGAGGATCACCGCGGCCGCGACCTCGATGGCGCCGAGATCACGCTTGCCTGGCTCGACGGTTCGCACGGTGGCCCGCCGGCGGTGCGCACCGGCGCCGACGGCCGGGCGCGCCTCGCCGGCCTAGCGCCCGGGCGATGGGAGCTGGTTGCCCGGCGCGACGGGCAGATGACCTACGTCGCCGAGATCGTGGTCACCGCCGAGAAGCCGCAGATCGTCACCGCTCGGCACGAGAACGTGCGCGGAGCGATCGCGCCGATGCGACTTCGCCTGACCAAGGGACCCGTCCAACTCGGGTCGTCGCCCGCGATGGCGACGCGAGCGCAAGCGGAGCCCGAACGACGGCCGACGCCGGCGCCGATCCGACCCGCGAATCCGCCAACGGCCGCGCCGCTGGCGGTTCCGACGACGTCGCCCAGCGCGTCGCCGGCGCCGTCCCCGACCCCTCGCGACGTCGCGGGGACCGCCGCCGCCGCACCACCGGGAGCGACCGACACGCCGGCGAAAACGACGGTCGCCCGTCCGCCCGAACCGCCCTCGCCCCCGGTCCCTCCGGCTCCGGCTCTCGAATCGAAGTTGCCCCCGGTCGCGACGCCCGCTCCGTCGCGTGCGTTGCCGGCAGAACCACCTCCGGCGAGCGCACCGCCGGTGGCGCCGGGGGGCGTGCCCGCACCCGCGGTCGTACCGACGCCGGTCCCGGCTGCCCCGGCACCTGCAGCGAAGGGCGCCGAGGCAGCTCCTTCAGGGGCCCATTCGCCCTCTCGTCCGCTCGAGCCACCCCTCCTGCGGCGGAACGCCGACCGCACCTGTCCGGAGTGTCCACCGGGTGAGGCCTCGCTCTCGGTCGAGGTGGTGGTCGACGGGGCGGGCACCGCGGAGGGTTGTCCGCCGGAGGCCGTCTCGCGCTTCGCGGCGGTCGCTCCCGACCATTGGGCGACGGGTGCCGAGGAGCTTCCTCGCCCCTGTGCGGCGCTGCTGCTCGACCTGCCGTCGGGATCGCGCTTCACCGGCTACCGCTACGAAGCGGCGGCCGAGGGCCGCTACCAGGACTGCCCGGCTGGCCGCGACTGTCCCGGCCTCTCCTGCTCGTGGGCCGGTGATCCGATGGTGGTGCGGGGAGCGGCGGGCACTCGGCTCGCCGCCCTCTTCGGCAATCGTGCCGAGCGGCCGCGGCGGGCGCGTTTCACCGCCTACTTCAAGGAAGGGAAGCGCTGAGGCTCAGACGTCGCCCGTCCAGCGCTCGACCTCGATCCGCGCGTCGTTGAAGCAGGCGCCGCCGCCGACATCGGCGAGGGTGTCCGGCGCGAGGGCATTCGCCGTCGCGCCGTTGCGCGTGTGGCGTGACCAGAGGCCCTTCTCGAGAAGCGCCACGCCGGGACGGAGCGCCACGTTCACCTTCGCCACCGTGACCACCTCGCCGAGCCGATTGAAGGCGCGAACCAGGTCGCCGTCGGCGATCGCTCGGGCTTTCGCGTCGTCGGGCGCGAGCTCGAGCGGCGCGAGCCCCGAGGTCAGGTAGCCGAGCGACGAGCTGATCCGCCGCCCCGAGGCCGGCGAGATCAGGGCCAGCGGGGCGGTGGGCGTCGCGGGATCCGGCTGGTAGCCGTAGAGCCCCGACGGCGCTTCCCGGTCCATGGACTCCGGAACGAGGTGAATGCGTCGGTCCGGTGTGCGTGGGAAGACGTCGACGAATTGGACCAGTGCGGCACCGCTCGATGGCAGCGCGAGACCGGTCGCCGCGATCTCGCGGGCGATCCGGTCACCGTCCTGGCCGCCGAGCAGCGAGGCCACGACCTCCGCCTCGCTCGTCGGGTCTCCCGGTCGCACGAGATCGAGGCGTTCGAGCAGGGCGAGAAACACGGAGGCATTCGACCGCGCCTCGCCGACCGGCGGGAGGATCGGCGCACTGTGTTGCAGCGCATAGGCGCCGTAGCCGCGCGAGAGCTCTTCGTGCTCCACGAAGGTGGTCGCCGGGAGCACCACGTCGGCCCACCGGGCCGTGTCGGTGAGCACCTGGTCGAAAACGACAGTGAAGAGGTCTTCGCGCCCGAGGCCGCGGCGCATCCGCTCCTGGTTCGGGCTGGTGGCGAGCGCGTTCGAGTTGTAGACGAAGAGAAGCTCGATGGGTGGATCGGTCCACTCCTCGAGCGCCTGCCCGAGGAGATTCATGTTGACGACACGGGTCGCGGACGGGGGCTCGGCGATCGCCGCGTCGACGTCGAGGCTCCAGGCACCCGAGTTGCTCATCGTGTAGCCGCCGCCGCGCACGCCGAACTTTCCGCCGACGGCTGGCAGAGCGAGGATCGCCGCGATGGCCGAGGCCCCGTTCCGATTGCGCTCCGGGCCCCAGCCGCAGCGGATCAGCGTCGGCTGGACCTCGGCGAAGAGGCGTGCGAAGCGCGCGAGGGTCTCAGCCGGCACTCGGGCAACCTCGGCAGCACGTTCGAGCGGCCAGGCGCTTGCCCGCTCCCGCAAGAGCTCCCAGCCGGAAGTATGCCGTTCGAGGAAGTCGCGATCGGCTCGGCCGTTCACGAAGAGCCAGTCGAGGATCGAGAGCGCCACCGGCAGGTCGGTGCCTGGCCAGAGGGCGAGGTGGAGATCGGCTTGGGCGGCGAGCGGCGTTCGCCGGGGGTCGAGGACGACCAGTTGGGCTCCATTGCGACGCGCCGCTGCGATCTGCGGCACCAGGTGGATGCCCGCGGCATGCGGGTTCGTGCCCCAGACGACGATCAGCCGCGCGTGGGGTACGTCGGTCAGGGCGACACCGGGCATCTTGCCGTAGAGCCCGTCGGCCGCCGCGGCGGTACCTGCGGCGCAGACCGTCCGGGCAAGGCGGGAGGCTCCAAGGCGGCGGAAGAGTCGCGCGTCGAGCGTGTTCTGGGTCAGGTAGCCGTTGGATCCTCCGTAGGAGTAGGGGAGGATCGCCTCGCCGCCCGAACGGTCGCGCGTGCGAGCGAGGGTCGTGGCGACGAGGTCGAGCGCCTCGTCCCAACCGATCGGCTCGAATGCCGCACGGCCCTTCGGGCCGCAACGCCGCAGCGGGCGATGCAGGCGCTCGACCGAGTGGACGTGATCGGCGTAGCGCTTGACCTTCGAGCAGATGAACCCGGCGGTGTAGGGGTTGCGCTCGGAGCCCGCGACGGCGACGAGCCGGTCGTTGTCGACCGTCGCGATCAGGCTGCAGGCATCGGGGCAGTCGAGCGGACAGGCGGTGGCGATCTGGCGCATCGGCATCGGGCCCCGCGGGTCAGTCGACGAAGAAGTCCGGGTAGAGCGGTTGCCCCGGAGCGACGGCATAGCCGGAAAGGTCGACCACGCCTTCGTCGCGCAGCACCTCCTCGTCGAGGAAGAAGTTCCCGGTGCACTCCCGGCTTGGCCGGACCAGGATCGCGTGGGCGGCGTCGGCGACGATCTCCGGCTTGCGGCACTGCTCGAGTCGCACCCCGCCGCCGAGCATGGCCAGGGCGGCGGTGGCGATCGCGGTGCGCGGCCACAGGGCGTTGACCGCGACGCCTTGCTCGCGCAGCTCCTCCGCCATCCCGAGCACGCACATCGACATGCCGTACTTGGCCATCGTGTAGGCCACGTGATTCTTGAACCAGCGCGGCCGCATCGAAAGCGGTGGCGACAGGTTGAGAACGTGCGGGTTGCCCGCCTTCAACAGGTGCGGCAGGCAGCTCTGGGTCGTCAGATAGGTCGCACGGACGTTGACCCCGAACATCAGATCGAAGCGCTTCATCGGCGTCTCGAGCGTCCCGGCAAGGAAGATCGCACTGGCGTTGTTGACGACGATGTCGATGTCGCCGAAAGCCTCGACCGTGCGTTCGACAGCCGATCGGACCTGTCCCTCGTCGCGGACGTCGGTGGGGATCGGCAGGGCGCGCCCGCCGGCCGCTTCGACCTCCGCGGCCGCACTGTAGACGGTGCCGGGAAGTCGAGGATCGGGCTCGGCCGTCTTGGCCAGCAGCGCCACCCGGGCGCCATCGCGCGCTGCCCGGAGCGCGATCGCAAGCCCGATCCCGCGGCTGCCTCCGGTCACTACCATCACCTTGCCCGCCAGCGTGGTCATCGCCTCCGCCCTCCATCTCGTGTCGCAACCGGCGCGTTCGGCGCATCTTAGCGTCGTCGCCGGCCCCCGGGACGAGGCGGGGGAGGAGCGAAAGCGATAGATTGATTCGCGGCGCTCCCTCCCAGCGACCGGTGCCTTCGTGAGTCTTCAGCTCTTCGATCCTCTCGTCCGCGACTGGTTTCGCGAGCGACTCGGCGATCCGACCGAGGTGCAGCGGCTAGCCTGGCCTGAGATCGCCGCCGGTCGTCACCTGCTGATCACCGCCCCGACCGGCACCGGCAAGACGCTCGCGGCGACGCTCTGGGCGATCGACCGGCTGGCCACCGGCGCCTGGGAGCCGGGTCGGTTGCGGGTGCTCTACGTCTCGCCGCTCAAGGCGCTCAACCACGACGTCGAACGGAACCTGACGCGCCCGCTCGTCGAGCTCGAAGCGCGGTTCCGCGCCGCTGGTAGGCCGTGGCCCGGCCTGCGTGTCGCCGTCCGGACCGGCGACACGCCCGCTGCGGAGCGCCAGAGGCTGGTGCGTCATCCCCCGGAGATCCTCATCACCACACCGGAGAGCCTCAACCTGCTCCTCGGGTCGAGAGGGGGACGGGCGATCTTCCCGTCGCTGGCGACGGTCATCCTCGACGAGATCCACGCCGTCGCCGGAAGCCGCCGCGGGACCCACCTCGCGACGGCGATCGAGCGCCTGGTGCCGCTCGCCGGCGAGTTTCAGCGCCTGGCACTCTCGGCGACCGTTCGCCCGCTCCGACGAGTGGCGGAGCTCGTCGGCGGATTCGAACGCGCCGGGGAGGGCGAATCGTCGGTCTACCGCCGTCGGGAGGTGCGGATCCTCGAGGTCGGGGGCGAGAAGCGCTACGAGCTCGAGGTGCGTTCACTTTTCGGGGACGAAGAGCCCGACCTCGAGAGCCTCTGGCCGCGACTGGCCGAGGACCTGCGGCTCGAGGTCGGTCGGCATCGGTCGACGCTCCTCTTCACCAACAGCCGGCGGCATGCGGAGCGCCTGACACGGGCGATCAACGAAGCGGCAGGAGCCGAGCTGGCGACGTCCCACCACGGCTCGCTGTCGCGCGAGATCCGCAGCGAGGTCGAGCGTCGTTTGAAGGAGGGGAGGCTCCCGGCGCTCGTGGCGACGAGCTCGCTCGAGCTGGGGATCGACGTCGGCGACCTCGAGGCGGTGGTCCTGGTCCAGACGCCGCGCTCCCTGGCTTCGGCGATCCAGCGGATCGGCCGGGCCGGCCACGGGGTCGGCGCTCCCAGCCGCGGGATCTTCTACCCGCTGCACGGCCGCGACCTGCTCGAGGCGGCGGTGGCGACGCGCGCCGTGCTCGACCAGCGCGTCGAGCCGCTGGTGCCGGTCAACGCTCCCCTCGACGTCCTGGCCCAGGTCCTGCTCTCGATGCTCGCCGTCGAGAGCTGGGAGCTCGCCGAGCTCTACGCCCAGATCCGCACCGCGGCACCCTACCGGGATCTCGCCCGCCGCACCTTCGACCGGGTGATCGAGATGCTTGCCGGCCGCTTCGCCGATGCCCGGATCGCCGAGCTGGCGCCGCGCATCGTCGTCGATGCCCTGACCGGTCGGGCGGCCGCTCGTCCGGGAGCGGCGCGATTGGTGGCGCAGGCCGGCGGGACGATTCCGGACCGGGGCTACTTCACGCTGCGGGTCGACGGCTCGTTGGCCCGCCTCGGCGAGCTCGACGAGGAGTTCGTCTGGGAACGGAAGGTCGGCGACTGCTTCGTCCTCGGGGCGCAGGCCTGGAGGATCCGCCAGATCACCCACAACGACGTGCTGGTCACGCCGGCGCCACGCTCGGCCGCGGCGATCGCGCCGTTCTGGCGAGCCGACGCGCGCGACCGCGACTTCACCTTCAGCGAGGCGCGCCTCGAGCTGCTCGCCGAGGCGGCAGGGCGCCTCGACGATCCGTCCTGGCCGGAGCAATTGCAGCGCGAGCGCGCGCTGACGCCGTCCGCCGCCGCGGCGCTGATCCGCACGCTGCGACTGCAGCGGGCTGCCACCGGCGAGCTGCCGCACCGTCGACGTCTGGTGATCGAGCGCTGCGACGACGTCGCCGGGCGCTCGGCCGAGGCGCGCGAGCGGGTGTTTCTGCACACTGGATGGGGAGGGCGGGTCAATCGGCCGTTCGCGCTGGCTCTGGAGGCCTTGTGGGGCGAGGTCGAATCGGGGCCGCTCGAGGTCGCGCTCGACGACGATTGCGTGCTGCTGACGGTGCCGGCGGGCGCGGACGTGGTACGGCTCCTCTCCCGGCTCGCGCCCGAGCGGATCGAAGAGCTCCTGCGGCAGGCGCTCGACCGGAGCGGTTTCTTCGGGGCGCGGTTTCGCGAGTGCGCCGGCCGGGCACTCCTCCTGCCGCGCGCTGGCTACGGATCGCGCACGCCGCTCTGGCTGTCGCGCCAGCGTGCGAAGCAGCTCCTTGCCGCCGTGTCGCGCTTCGGCGACTTTCCGCTCGTCCTCGAAACCTGGCGCACCTGCCTCGAAGAGGAGTTCGACCTCGAGTCGTTGCAGCTTCTGCTCGGCGACTTTGCGGCGGGTCGTCTCGCCGTCGTCGAGACGCGGACGGCCAAGCCCTCACCCTTCGCTTCGGGCCTTCTCTGGCGACAGACGAACGAGTTGATGTACGAGGACGACGTGCCCTTGCCGGGCTCCGGCGGACGCTCGATCTCCGCCAACCTGCTGCGTGAGGTGGTGTTCTCGCCGGCAGCCCGACCCCGGCTGTCCGAGGCGTTGCTCGGCGAGGTCCGAGCGAAGAGCCTCCGCCTCGCGCCGGGCTATGCCCCGACGAGCGCGGAAGAGCTTCACTTCTGGGTCCAGGAGCGGCTGATGGTGCCGCTCGACGAGTGGGACGAGCTGCTCGCAGCAATCGAGCGAGATGCCGGCGAGCCGGTGGCGCCGTGGCTCGTCGCCCTTGGCGGGCGACTGCTGTGCGTTCGGTTGCCGGGAGCCTCCATCCGCAGCGTGGTGGCGCTCGAACGCCTGAGCCGCGTCACGATGGCGGTGGAGGATCGCGACGAGCTGCGAGTCGAGCTCCTGAACGGAGCCGGGCGAATCGCGCCGACGCCCGAGGGATCGGGCGTTGCACTCGCTGAGCTGCTCGAAGAGTGGTTGCGGCCAGTGGGACCCGTCTCTCGCGAGCGGCTGGCAGAGCTCTTCGGAGGTCGCTCCGAACGCTTGGACGAGGCGATCGACGAGCTGCTGGCAGCGAGCCGGCTCGTCCAGGGTGCCTTCCGCGAGAACACCGATTGCGACGAGGTCTGTCACCCTGATCGGCTCGAGATCCTCCTGCGATGGAAGCGAGCCGAATCGCGCTCGAGTCTCGAGGCTCGGCCCGCGGCCGATCTGCCGCCCTTCCTCGCCCTTCATCAGGGCCTCGTCGGCAGGGGGGAAGGGATGGACGGGCTCGAACGACGGATCGAGCAGTTGCTCGGCTTCCCGGCGCCCGCCGCGGCGTGGGAGACCGAGATCCTGCCGGCCAGGCTGTCGCCCTACTTCCCTTCCTGGCTCGACAGCGCGATGCAACAGAGCGACCTCCTTTGGGTGGGATGCGAGCGTTCGCGTCTCGCTTTCGCCTTTCCCGAGGACCTCCGCCTTCTGCACCGGGGCGAGCGCCGGCGAGAGGATGTCGAGTCGCCGCTTCTTCCGCCTCCGGGGGCTCGCGCAGACACCGCCGAGATCGCCCGGCGGGCGGGGACCGACGTGGCGTCGGCTGCCGCGGCGCTGTGGGAGCTCGCGTGGCAGGGCGCGGTGGCCAACGACACCTACCTCGCGGTGCGGCGCGGACTGGCGAGCGACTTCGAGCCGCCGCGCGAGCTCGATCGCGGTCGCCTGTCGGCGTCGCGTGCGGCGGCCGGGCGCTTCCGCTCGGCCGCGCGACCGTTCCCGGGTCACTGGCTCCGGGTCCCGTGGCCCGACGAGCTCGGGGAGGACCCGATCGCCGCAGACGCCCTCGACCGTGAGCGGGCACGTCTGCTGCTGCATCGATACGGTGTCGTCTTCCGCGAGCTGCTGGCGCAGGAGCTTCCGGCGTTCGAGTGGCGGCGGATTTCGCGGGCGTTGCGTCTCATGGAGCTTGGCGGCGAGATCCTGGCCGGACAGTTTTTCCTCGGCGTCCCTGGGCTGCAGTTCGCCTCCCGCGAGGCCTTCCGCCGCCTTCGCGAGGAATTCGTCAGCGACACGGTCTACTGGCTCGCGGCCACCGACCCGGCGTCGCTCTGCGGCCTCGAAATCGCCGGTCTCAAGGAGACCCTGCCGCGTCGCGAGCGGGGAAGTCACCTGGTCTTTCTCGGTCGTGACCTCGTTCTGATCTCACGTCGCAGCGGACGCGAGCTGACGGTACGCCTGGCGCCGGATCATCCGCGTCTCGACGAGCTCTGGGCGCCCTTTTCGGTGCGCCTCGCTCGCCATGCCGAGCCGGAGCGGGCGATCGACATCGAACGCATCAACGACGAGCCCGCGGCCCGGTCGGCGTTCGCCGACCGCCTGGCGCGAGTCTTCAGCCTGACGCGGGAGGGCGACGCCATTCGCCTGCGGAAGAGTTACTAGCGAGCGGGTCGACCGCTGCTATTCTGCCCGGCGTGGCCGGGGCGTGCCCCCGAACGGAGGATCGGACCATGAGAATCGTGCGAATCGCCCTGCTCGTCGCCTTCGCGCTGGCGCTGACCGTCACCGCCGGACCGGCCCAGGCCGGCGAGCACCGGCTGGGCTTCGGGTTCCACTACTGGAAGACGCTCGATCAGTTGAAGGACCAGGGCGTCTCGAACGCGAGCGACATCGACGAAAGCGGGCTGTCGGAACTGTTCAGCTACCAGTACATTCCGCGCGGGATGCTCAAGATCGAGGTGGACGTCGAGCATTTCAAGGACGGCTTCGGCGGAGCGACGGAGGCCGCCTATTCGCCCCAGGTCTTCCTGCTGGTCGGTCGCGGGATCTACGCCGGCGTCGGCGTCGGCGCCACCTACTCGAAGGCCTTCGACAGTTCCTGGTCCGATCCCTACTATGCCGCGAAGGCCGGGATCGAGTGGCCGCTGCTGCCCCGGATGGACCTCGACCTCAACGCGAACTACCGCTTCGACGCGTGGAGCGAGCTCGAGAACGTCGACACCGGAACCCTGACCTTCGGTGCCGTGCTGAGGATCGCTCTGTGAAACCAAGGCGTTCCCCGCTCGGGCGGCGGGGGATGCTTCTCGCCGCCCTCCTGACGCTCCTCGCCGTGCCCGCTGGGGCCGAGACGCCGTATTTCCGCACGGTTCTCCCGCTTCCCGACGGCAGCTGGCAGATCACGTTCGGGGGGCTCGACTCCTGGTCCGCGCCGACAGCGGAGCTCTGGGTCGATGGGACGAGGGTGGAGGTCGGCAGCGAGAAGGTCGCGAGTGAGTCGCGACGGCGGATGCCTGCTCCGCCGGAAGGGGCGAGGCGGCTCGAGCTGCGAGTGCGAGGCCAGCGGGTCGCCGCGCTCGATCTCGAGCCCCTCGACGAGACGCATTCCGCCATGGCGAGCTGGACGATCTACCAGGTCATGCTCGAGATGTTCGCCAACGGCGACGCCGGCAACGACGGACAGATCCGGGGCTGGCGGCATCCGAGATACGCCGGCGGCGACTTGCAGGGGGTTCTCGATCGCGCCGACTACCTGCGCGACCTGGGGGTCACCGCCGTCTGGCTGAGCCCGGTCTTCCAGTCGCAGACGTCGCACGGCTATGACGTCCAGAACTACTATCGCATCGGCGACGCGGTGGGAGTGCCGGAAAATCCAGACGCCTCCCTGGCGCTCTTCCGCCGGTTGCGCGACGAGCTCGCGGCGCGCGGCATCCGCATCATTCTCGACATCCCGCTCAACCACGCCAGCCGCGTCTACGATCGCGAGCACGGCGATCCGCTCGTCTTGCACCCGAAGGCGACCGGTGCCAAGCAGCCGGCCGAGAAGACCTGGGAGAGCTGGGGCGCCAGCTACCAGTACTGGAACTTCGACCACGCGGCGACGCGGGAGTTTCTCAAGCAGGCGGCGCTCTACTGGCTGCGCGACGAGAAGGTCGATGGTCTGCGCCTCGACTACGTCCGCGGTGTGCCACACGACTTCTGGGCCGATCTGTACCGGGTGGCCAAGGAGGCGAAGAAGGGGGCGTTCCTCGTCGGCGAGTGCTGGGACGATGCGGCCGGCCCGGAGGCGAACGCCAAGGAGATCGCCTCGTATTACGCCGAAGTGGAGGGCCTTGGCCCGCAGTTCGACTCGCTGCTCGATTTCCCGCTGCAGTCGGTGCTCAACGACACCTTCGCCGGCCAGGGATCGCTCGCCGACACGGAAGCCTGGCTGCAACGGACGGCGGCGACCTACGGACCGGGGGCCTTGCCGACCTACTTCCTGGACAATCACGACCTGGCGAGATTCGCCGACCGGGGCGGAGATCGGGCCCATCTGCTCGCCGCTCTCGGGTATCTCGTGTCGCTCGACGGCCCTGTGGTGCTGTTCTACGGAACCGAGACCGGTCTCGGAGGGGGCGATGCGAAGGAGGGCTTCACGGACAGCGGACGACTGCCGATGCCGTGGAGCACACTCGATCGCGAGCTCGTGGGGCAGACTTCGGCGATCCTCCAGGCGCGGATCGCTCACCCCGCCCTCTCGTCGGGGGTCCGGCTGCCGCTCCTGGTCGAGGATCGGGTCCTGGTGGTGGCGAAAAAGGATGGCGCCGAGACGCTGCTCGTCGGGGTGAATCTCGGCGAGGCCGGGCGCGAGGTCGTGTTGGAGGCGACCGCACTGCTGCCGGGGAACCGCGAGCTCCCACCGATCGTCGGCGCTGCCCCGGCGCACACCGACAGCGAAGGTCGGTTGACCTGGACGCTTCCACCCCGGTCGACCTCGATCGTCGCGCTGGCCCCGCTCCCGCCGAGCTAGAATCCCGTCACGGGGCCGCCGGCCCCGTCTCGAAACGAAACCTGCGACAAGGAGACTTGGCGATGGCTGTACGCAAGGCTTCCGCCGTTTGGAACGGCGGGTTGACGGACGGCAAGGGCAGCGTGGCGCTCGGCAGCGGCGCGTGGCAGGGCGAGTACTCGTTCAAGACCCGCTTCGAAGAGGCGCCGGGAACGAATCCGGAAGAGCTGATCGGCGCGGCGCACGCCGGCTGTTTCTCGATGGCGCTGTCGGCGACCCTCGGACGCAACGGCTTCGCGCCGGAGCGGGTGGCGACCGAGGCTCGGGTTCACCTGGTCAAGCAGGAGGCCGGATTCGCCATCACCAAGATCGAGCTCCACTGCGAGGCGAAGGTCCCGGGGATCGACGAGGCGAAGTTCCAGGAGCTCGCCGGCGCCGCCAAGGTCGGCTGCCCGGTCTCCAAGGCCCTCGCGGCGATCGAGATCGAGCTGCACGCCAAGCTGACGGCCTGAGGCCGGCAGGCGGACGCGGTCCGCTCGTCAGGTCGGCCCTCCTACCCTGAGGGGGGGCGTCGATCGGGTCGGCGGGGCGTAGCATGCGCCCCCCGACCCGACCCTTGATCCCCGCCTCGTCATGAACCGTCGCCTCGTCGTCCTCCTGCTTCTCGCTGTCGTGCTCGTCGCCACCTTCGTCTGGTGGCGGAGCGATCGACGTCGCCTCGCGTCGCGTTTGAACGAGGCGATCGAGCAGGTGAGCAAGGAGGGGCCGGAAGACCAGCTCACGACCTTCGGGAAGATGCGGCGACTCGTCGGGCTGTTCGCGCCGGGATTCGTCGTGCTCGGCGGGGCTTACGAAGGCTCGATCAGCGACGCTCAGCAGTTGGCTGGCGTCGTCGCCTCGTATCGTTCGACCGTCTCGGATCTGCACTTCGTCGTCCGTCATCGCACGCTCGAGCTCGACGCGACGCGCGGCACGGCCCAGATGCTCCTCACCCTCGACTCGATCAGCCGGGGCGAGGGTGGGCCGAGCCACGAGTCGTACCGGTTTCGCATCGCCTGGGTGCGCAACGACGGGGAGTGGTGGATCCAGGAGGTCGAGCTCCTCGAGGTGGGCTCGCCAGGGAGGCTCGTTCCATGACCACCACCGAATCAGCGGTAGCGGCAGGCTCCGACCGGGCACCGGGAGAGATCCTGCGCCGCGCCACCTTCGCCAGCCTCGTCGTCGGACTGGCCGTGATGGGACTGAAGTTCGTCGCCTTCACGCTCACCGGGTCGGTGGCGCTGCTCTCGGATGCTCTCGAGTCGATCGTCAACGTGGTCGCCGCCGTGGCCGCCATGATCGCGATCCGGGTCGCGCTCCGGCCGGCCGACGAGACTCATCCTTTCGGCCACCACAAGGCCGAGTACTTCTCCGCCGGTCTCGAGGGGGCGCTCATCCTCGTGGCCGCCGGCACGATCTTCTACGAGGCCGTGGCGAAGCTATCGCATCCCGAGCCGCCGAATCAGCTCGGTCTCGGCCTGGCCTTCTCGGTGGTTGCCAGCTTGGCGAATCTCGCGCTGGCGCTGCTGCTGATTCGCACCGGAACGCGCCATCGATCGCCGGCGCTGGTCGCAGATGGCCGACACGTGCAGAGCGACGTGATCTCGTCCTTCGGCGTGCTCATTGGGATCGGACTGGCCTGGGCGACCGGCTGGTGGATTCTCGACCCGATCGTGGCGATCCTCGTCGCCCTGCAGATCCTCTGGATCGGGGCGAAGACGGTCTGGGGATCGATGGGCGGACTGATGGACGAGGCGCTGCCTGCCGCGACGATTGCGGAGATCGCCGCGACGATCCAGGGATCGATGGGGCAGGCGCTCGAATTCCACGATCTGCGCACTCGGCAAGCCGGGCCGACGACCTTTGTCGAGTTCCACCTGGTGGTTCCCGGCGCGCTGCCGGTGGCCGAGGCGCACGGCGTCTGCGACGAGATCGAACGGGCGCTCAGCGAGCGATTTGGCGGAGCGCACATCTCGATTCACGTCGAGCCGGAAGGCGAAGCTCGACATCTCGGCTACGAGCGCTGAGTCGCGCGGTCGACCGGCCTTGCGACGCCCCGCGGCAGGGTCAGATCGTTCGACGATCCCGATGCGGCGCGTCGGCGAGCCAGCGCGGTCCCAGGCTCAGGGCCACGACGACGAGGTGGGGGTCGTCGGGAAACTCCACGCGGCAGCAACTCGCGGGTAGCGGAATCCGGTAGCGGAAGAGCGTTCCCTGGACGACGGGGAGGTTGCGTCCCCGGCGATCGTGGAGGTGCGTGGCGACCCATCCGACGTGAGCCCGGCGCACGAATCCAGGGCGACGGAGGGTCAGCGGCAACCTGCCCAGTCGCCAGGTGCGATCCCAGGCCGCGAGGGGACGACGCCAGTCGTGGACGACGAGGTCAAGCGGATCCCCGTCGACGACGAAACGGACACGACGATCGCCACGCGCCGAAGACCCCAGAACATAGAGGTCGCCCTCGCCGCCATCGATCTGCAGCTTCTGGCCACCCGCCCTGGCGGCGAGCAGGCGCCCCGCCGTGTCTCGGCTCGGCTCGAACGTCACCCCGTCGACGACGAACGAGGCGGGCAGGAGCTCGGTGGGAACGTGCCGACCGCGACCGTCGAAACCGCCGCCGCCGCGTTCGCCGTCCCGGCTTGACACCGGTCGATCCGCCGGCCACGGCTGGGCGAACGCATCGGCTCCCCGACCAGGAGGAACGCCGGGGAGCTCGAGCCGCAGCGAGGCGAGGCTCCAGGCTGTCATCTCGACCTCGACGCGGCCTCCGGAGCCGGCGAGCGGCACGAGCGGCCGTTCGCATCCGTCGGCGAGCGAGGCTCGCTCCGGCGCAACGGTCGGACGGAAGGTGACGCGGGTCTGCCGGCCGCGTGTCTCTCGCAGGCGCAGGAGGATGCCGGAAGCGTCTTCGAGTCCCTTGACGGCATTCAGCCAGACGCCGTCCCCGACGAGCTCACCGAGGGTCGCGGTCCGCCCGAGACGGCCGGGGTGAGCGTTCACCACGAAACCGACCGGACGCAGGCGGAGCCGTTCCGCGTGCTCGACGACCCCGCCGTCCACCCAGCTTCCGGAATAGGGCAGAAGGGCGAGCTCGGTGCGATGCCGTCCAAGGTCCTGGTCGCGTTGGTAGGTGAAGCGGTGGCCGAGCCGAGGGGTCCTCACCAGCGTGGCCCGGAGAACCGAAGGCGCCGGGTGATCGAAGCCGCTGGTGTGCGGGGTGAGGATGGCAATGCCGTTGCCTTCCTCCATTTCGAGTGCCGCCCAGGCCTGGGCGGGGACCTCGTAGAGCCGCGGCGTCGAAACGCCGCGCTCGACCACGCCGACGCCTCCGTCGTAGAGCGCCCGAGCCGTGCCGCCGGGTGTCTCGAGCCTCGCCTTGAGCAGGCGCCCGCGGCTGCGCCAGTCGAGGTCGAGCTCGAGCTCGATGCGCCGCCCGGCATCTCCCGCGGCAAGCCGCACGCGGGTCGTCAGTGTCGAGCGGCCAGAGCGCCGTTCGATCGCCAGGGCGACACGCACCGGACCGGCTTCGAGCACCTCGAATCGGCAGGGCCCGGCGAAGCGCTCGGCGGCGGGTTCCGCCAGATCGCGGTGCTGCACCTCCCAGGCGGGGAAGCGCTCGGAGACGTCTCGCAGAAGCTCGAAGCGGAAGGGTGAGCCGAGCCGCTCCCGGGGATCGCCTGGACGACGCAAGCTGACGAGGTCTCCGGCGTCGTCGAAGTGGAGGCTCCAATGGCGGTTCGCGAGTCCGCGACCTGTCGCGGTCAGATCGCCGGCGGGGTGGGTGCCCTGAACTGCCTCGAGCGAGTAGACCGTGAGGGAGAGAGGGGCGAGCTTCGCCAGGAAGAGCGCGCGCCGTCCACCGTCGGGAGAGTCGATCCACTGCACCGGGGAAGCGAATCCGCGGGGATCCCGGACGACCGCACACGGCGGGACGGCGGCCTCGGGAGAAAACTCAACCTCGACAACCTCCTCGACCGCAACAGCCAGTGGATTGAAGACGGCGATCGGCGCCCCCGCGGTGCGCGTATCGAGCTGACGAGCCATCGCCGCGAGGGCGTGCTCGAGGACCTGGTCGAAGCGGGCTCGCGCGAGTGCCTGATCGTTCCAGGCGAGAGCGTTGGCCTCCGGGATGCAAGTGCCGCAGAGCGTGTCGTGCATCTGGTGCGCCAGGAGGCGTTTCCACGCCCAGCGAAGGGTCGCTGCCGGATAGTCGAAAGCGCCGAGCGTCGAGGCGAGCGCCGCCGCGCTCTCGGCCAGGGCCGCGGAGCGCTCGCCCTCGCGGTTGCCGCGCTTGATGGCGGCCTGGGAGCTGTATCCCCCGGTCGCGTGGACCGCGAGGAGCAGCTCGCCGCGGTATCGAGGAAGCGCCACGCGCTCGTCGCTGCCGATCTCGAGAAACGGCTGGGCCGAGGCACAGGGGACCACTTCGATCGGGCCGAGCGCCGCGACGGCCTCCTCGAGCCTGGCGAGCGTCGCGTCGGGAAGCGCCCCGCCCTTGTCCCCGATCCCGGTGTAGCGAAGGGCGATCGGTGGACGACCTGCCTCGACCAGTTCCGTGAACTGCCTGGCCCACGACTCGTCGTGCGCCAAGTTGGCCACCACCGGTTCGCCGTAGCCGCCGGGGTCGAGGGCGGCGAGCAACTCCTGGCCGTCGGGTCCCTCCCAGGCTCCGAAGGCGAACGGGATCGGTGCGGCGGCCCGCAGTTGTGCGCCGAGCCGCAGTTTCTGGGTGGAGAAGCCGACGACGCCGGCATGGGCGGCGATCGTCGGCAGCGCGGCCGGGAAGCCGAAACAGTCGGGCAGGAAGAGATCCTGGCAACGCGCGGCGAGATGGCGCTCGAAGAACCGCTGGCCGAGGTGGATCTGGCGGATCAACGACTCGGGGGAGGGCAGGACGCAGTCCATGGCTTCCCAGGCGGCTCCCGCGGGTGCCCACCGTCCCGCCGCGACCCAACCGCGGAGCTCGTCGAAAGCGGCCGGATCGTGCTCGCGCAGCAGGCTGTAGCGGTGCGCACCTTCGAAGCTGAGGACGTAGGAGGGAAAGCGCGCGAAGGCGCGCCGGTTCTCGGCGATCGTGCGCGGCAGGAACTGAGCAACGGTCCGGCGAAGGGTCCATCGCCACTGGCTGTCGAGGTGCGAAACCGCGACGACGTAGAGCGTGGGGCGACGGCGAGTGGGGGCGTTCATGCCAGAGTGAGGCGAAGCCGGATGATAGACTCGCTCATGCAATTCCCCAAGGACCCGTCGGGGCATCTCGCGCGTTCGCGGACGGCGCAGGGCGCACCGTCTGGGAGGGAGCGGGACCGGGGCGAATGGCACCGAGACCGGAAGGAGGACGCGATGCCGTCGAAGACCAAGGTGCTCGCCGGAGTCGTTCTGGCCGTGACGTTGTCCGGCTCCGTGCACGCACAACTGAGCGAAGTGCCGAAGGCCTTCGAGGCTCTCGATCGCGGTGACGGGGAGGCCGCCCAGGGGACCTTCTCCCGGGCTGCCGTCGAAGCGTTGCTCGCCCTCGCGGAGAGCCAGCGCGGCGACGCGCAGAAGTCCACTCTGGCGCGGGCCGCCGAGCTGGTGCCGGCAGACGCCGAGGGACTCCGGCAGCGGGTCCAGGGGATGCAACTGCTGGCGGAAGGGAAGAACGCCGAAGCGGCCGCCCTGTACGGGGCGCTGGCGACGCGAGAGCCGCGCGACAAACGAGTGCAGTACTTTCTCGGCGTCGCGCGCCAGCGCGCCGACGATCTTCCCGGCGCGATCGTGGCCCTGCGCGAAGCGACCAACCTCGATCGAGCGTTCGGGGTGGCACTGGTCGCGCTGGGAGATGCCTTGCGCCAGGCGGGCGACTTCGGCGGCGCCTACAACGCCTACAACCACGCGACGACACCCGACGGGCGGCCGGTCTCGGCGCTCCTCGGTCGGGCCGCGTCCCGCATGTTGATCGGTGACATGGAAGGTGCAGCGAGCGACCTCGAGTTGGCGATCAAGATTTCGGCGCCCGGAATGGATCGCTACCGTTCGCTGATGGGGATGTTCTTTCTCCGGGCCTACGAGCGGAAGGTTGCCGACGGCACCTCGCGGGTCGAGCAGGCGGTGGCGATGTGGCAGGAGCTCGGGCGCACCGACATGGCCGTGGCGGCCTGCAACGCCGCGGGGAGGATCTTCCTCGAGACCGGCGACCCGGATGGAGGCGAGAGCTGGTATCAGGCCGGGTGGAACCTCGTGCTCGACTCGAAGACGGCCGCCGAGGAGCGGACGCTCTGGCAGGTGCGGATGCTGCACGGCACCGCACGCGCCGCGGCGGCACGTCGCGACTTCAATCGTGCGGACTCGCTCGTCGCCCAGGCCAAGGGACTGATGGACCAGGACAGCCGGAACGCTGAGCACTACGCCTGGATCTACCCCTACCTCAAGGCGTACGTCGAGTTGTCGCGTCGCGATCCGGATGCCGCAATCGCCAACCTGCAGGCCGTACCGGCGAAAGAGATGGACCGCCCGTATCTGCAGTTCTTGATGGCCGAGGCGTACTCCCGCAAGCGTGATCGGGACGCGGCCAGACTCTGGTACGAGAAGGCGCTGGCGTCCGCCACCGGACTCGATCCGGAGACTGTGATCGTCCGACCGCTGGCGGTAGCCTGGCTGGCGAAGAACCCGGCGAAGAACTGACCGGTGACCTCGCCGTCGTGCCGCTCGAAACGAATTCAACCCCCCGCGCGACCCCGGCCCCGGCCGCGACGAGGTCGAGTGGAGGGGCAACGCTCGTCGCCACTGGAATCCTCGCCAGCCGGGTCGCCGGGCTGATCCGCGATCGAGCGCTGGCCCACTATTTCGGTCTGGGACCGCATCAGGACGTTTTCCGATCGGCGCTCAAGGGACCGAACCTGGTGCAGAACCTGCTCGGGGAGCAGGCGCTCTCCGCCTCGTTCATCCCGATCTACTCGCGGCTGTTGAAGGAAGGGAAGCGCGAAGAGGCTGGGCGATTTGCCGGCGCGATCTTCGGGCTCCTGCTCGCCGTCGTCGCGGCGATCTCGCTCGTCGGGTTCCTCTTCGCCCGGCCGATCGTCGCGCTCTTCGCCACCGGGTTCCTGCTCGACGCCGCGAAAGTGGCTCGAGGAGAGCTGGCGGTCGACCGCTTTCCGCTGGCGGTGGCTGCGGTGCGGTGGATGTTCCCGATGACCGGGCTGCTGGTCCTCTCGGCCTGGGCTCTCGGCGTTCTCAACAGCCACCGGCGGTTCCTGCTCTCCTACCTCGCTCCGGTCGTCTGGAACGCCAGCATCATCGCGGCGGTAGTCTGGGTGGGACAGGGAATTGCGGCGGGAGAAGGGCGGAGTGGGCTCGACCGCCTCCTGATCTCGGCCTGTTGCGGCGCGCTGCTCGGGGGCGCGCTGCAGTTTCTCGTCCAGGTTCCCGGCGTCGTCCACGAAGTGCGGGGATTTCACCTGAGCTTCGGCTGGCGCGACAGCCGCGTGCGCGCCGCCCTGTCCGGATTCGGCCCTGCCGTCGGGGGGCGAGGGGTACTGCAACTCTCGTCGTGGCTCGACCAGCAGCTTGCCTCGATGTTCGCCCCCGGGGCGCTGGCCGCTCTGGGCTACAGTCAGCAGCTCTACCTGCTGCCGATCAGCCTCTTTGCGATGTCTCTCGCCGCCGCGAGCCTTCCGGAGCTCTCGGAAGGGACCGCATCCGGCGGAACCGAATGGGCCGACCGGTTGCTTCGCAATGTCCGGCAAGTCAGCTTCTTCGTCATCCCGTCGATGGTCGGATACCTGGTCTTCGGACGGCTGATCGTCGCCGGGCTCTTCCGCACCGGCAGCTTCGGCGACCCGGAGGTGCTGCTCGTCGGCGCGATACTCGGCGCCTATTCCCTCGGGCTCCCCGCGGCCGGCGCCGCCCGGCCGTTGCAGAGCGGTTTCTACGCTCACGGCGACACGCGCCGGCCGGCCCTCATCGCTGCGGCGAGAGTGGTCGCCAGCACGGCGATTGCCATCCCGGCGATGGTCTGGTTGGATCGGTATTCTGTCGGGGGAGGGGCGACCGCACCGCTGCACCTCGGGGCGGTCGGTCTGGCGGCGGGCTCGGCCATCGGCTCCTGGATCGAGTTCTTCTCGTTGTGGCGGCGCCTGCGGGGGTTGCACCCGACCCTGCGTCTGCCTTGGCGGGAGGTCGCGAGGAACCTCGGGCTGGCGATCGTGGCCGCGGGGGGAGCCTGGGTTCTCGGCTGGGCGGTACCGTCCGGGATGCCGAGAGCCGTGGTGGCCGGCAGCGTTCTGGCGGCGTTCGGGATAGCGTATCTGGGCGGCGCGATGGCGCTCGGTCTGCCGGAGGTCGAACCGATTCGCCGGCGACTGCATCTTCGGCGCGGATGATCCGTACAAGGCTCAGGAATGGAGACCTTCACGCAGGTGGGACTGGGAATCGGGATGGCGGCGGCCTGCGGCTTCCGGGTCTTCCTGCCGCTTGCCCTGCTCAGCGGGGCGTCTCGACTCGGGATCGTCAGCCTGTCTCCCGGCTTCGGATGGCTGGCCAGCCGCGAAGCGCTGCTCATCCTTTCGGTCGCGTGCGTGGCCGAGATTGCGGCGTACTACCTGCCGTGGGTTGACCATCTCCTCGACCTGCTGGCGACGCCGACCGCGGTCGTCGCAGGGGTGTTGGCGAGTGCGGCCGTGCTGGTCGATCTGCCGCCGGCGTTGCGCTGGACGGTTGCCGTGGTGGCCGGCGGGAGCGTCGCCGGGCTCTTCCAGGGCACGACGGTCCTGGCCCGCCACGCCTCCTCGCTGCTGACCCTCGGCTTGGGCAATTTTCTCATCGCGACGGCCGAGATGATCCTGGCACTTTGCGCCGTCGCGTTGGCGATCCTCCTCCCGCTCGCGGTGATCGTGCTGGTGCTCGCCGTGGCAGGATGGCGCCTCGGGCGACGGGTGGAGGCGACGGCATGAAGAAGCCGATGGTGCTGGTGCTCGCTCTGCTCGGGGTGGGCTGCGTCAGCCGCAGCATCCTCGAGATGTCGATGGAGCAGCGACTCGTCGCGCAGGTGCACGAGCGGGGCCTGCCGCTCGACCAGGTGACGGTGCCGTTCTCGTTGACGCCCGAGATGCGCAAGTGGGCGCACGAACACGTTCCCGCCGTGGGCGGTGCGGACCTCAAGCTCGACATGCTGCTGCGGGCGCTTTTGTCGACCGACGGCGGAGTGCGCCTGGTCTACGAGAGCGGGTTCACCGGGACGGCGGCCGAAGTCTTCGCCTCGGGGCGAGCGAACTGCCTCGCCTTCACTCATACCTTCGTCGGCTTCGCGCGCGAGGTGGGAATCGACGCCTATTACATGCGCGTCGACGAGGTGAACAGCTACTTCAAGGCGGGCGACCTGATCGTCGCCTCCGGTCACATTACGGCCGGCTATGGCAGTCCCGGACAGCGCAAGGTTCTGGACTTCACCGAACAACCGGTCGGCCCGTATCACACGCTCCGACCGATCTCGGACCTCACGGCGGTCGCCCTCTTCCATTCCAATCGCGGTGCCGAGATTCTCCGCGAAGGCAAGCTCGCCGAGTCGCGACGGTGGCTCGAGGTGGCGGTTCGACTCGATCCCGACCTGCCCGACGGTTGGGTCAATCTCGGGGTGGTGAGACGGCGTCTCGGCGATCTCGACGGGGCGGAAGAGGCCTACCGGCGAGCCTTGGAGGCCGATCCGCAGCAGGCTGCCGCCTACCAGAACCTCGCCGCGCTGGTCGACCTGAGAGGACGGAGTCGAGAAGCCAAGGAGCTGCTGGCCCTGCTCGAGCAGGTCAAGAGCCGGAATCCGTTCAGCTACATCGCGCTGGGGGACCTGAATCTCCAAGAGGGTCGTCTCGACGATGCCGAGCGCTTCTATCGAAGGGCTTTGCGTCTCGACCCCCAGCAGGCGGAGTCGTACGCGGCTCTCGGCGAGTGGGCGGCGACGAAGGGGCGCTCGCGCGACGCTCATCGCTTCTTCCGCCAGGCGGCGAAGCTCGATCCGGCCAACGAGCGGACACGTCGACTGGCCGAACGGCTGGGTGAGTCCCTGCCGTCCACCCCGAACGGCAGCTCGACCCGCTGACTCGCCGCACCGCTGAAACCTCCCTCATCGGCCCTCGTAGGAAATGGCGAGGATCGATGCGGGAGGAGGCTTCCATGAGCCGTTCCATGAGGATCGTCATCGGGTCGTTCGCCGTCGGCATCGTCGGGGCGGGCGCCTTCTTTCTTTCTCAGCGCGCCGCGGCGAAGAGCGACGGTCTGACGACGGTCAGCGTCAGCCGGGGAACGATCGTCGACAAGGCGTTGGCGGTCGGCCAGATCGTCCCGGACCAGGAGATCCAGGTCAAGTCGCAGATCTCCGGCATCGTCAAGGAGTGCTTCGTCGAAGTGGGTGACCGCGTCGAGATCGGGCAGCCGTTGCTCGTCATCAGCCCCGATCCGACGCCGCTCGAACTGGCCGAGGCGGAACGGCGAGTGGAGCTGGCACAGGTCTCCTACGAGAAGGCCGAGACCGATCTCGCTCGTACGCGAAGCCTCTGGTCTGGAGGGATTCTGGCGCGAGACCAGTTCGACAGCCGCCAGAAGGACTTCGATCACGCGCGAATCACCCTCGAACAGGAGCGGGACAAGCTCGCCCTGCTGAAGGAAGGGCGAATCGAAAGGAAGAAGGGGGGCGTGGATTCGATCATCCGCGCCTCGGCTTCCGGCACCGTGCTCGAGAGAAAGGTCAATCCCGGCGATCCGGTCGTTCCCCTCACCTCGTTCCAGGAGGGGACGGTGATGATGACCCTCGCCGACATGAAGACGCTCGAGTTCCGCGGCACGGTGGACGAGATCGACGTCGGCAAGTTGCACGAAGGGATGCCGGTCCGGATCCAGGTCGGTGCGCTGCCCGGCTCGACGGTTCCCGCTCACCTGACACGAATCGCCCCGAAGGCGCGCGTCAAGGAGGGTGCCACGGTGTTCGACGTCGAGGCGTCGATCGACCGCGGAGCCTCGCAAGTGACTCTGCGGGCCGGCTACTCGGCCAACGCCGACGTGGTGATCCAGGAGAAGGCCGGCGTCCTCCTCCTCCCCGAACGGCTGATTACCCTCACCGACGGCAAGGCGACGGTCGAGGTCCCGACCGCGGTGGCGAAGGGCGAGCCGGAGAAGCGGGAGATCCAGGTCGGGCTCTCCGACGGTCTGAACATGGAGATCCTGGCCGGCCTGACCGAAGGTGAGAAGGTGATCCAGCGCCCGCCCAAGGAGATCAAGTGAGGGCGCCATGGTCCTGCGCAACTATCTGAAGCAGTTCCTCCGCGATATGCGGGCGCAGAAGCTGCGGCTCTTCCTCACCGTGTTCGGCATCGTCTGGGGTACCGCCGCAGTGACGCTCCTGCTCGCCTTCGGCGAAGGGCTCCATCGCCGGGTCATGGTGAGCCAGAAGGGGCTGGGTGACGCCATCGTCATCGCCTGGCCGGCGCGGACCAGCCGTCCCTGGGAGGGATTGCCGCGCGGGCGAGGGATCAACCTGACCGCCGAGGACATCGCGATGCTTCGGCGTGAGGTGGAGGAGATCGACCGCATCAGCGAGGAGTACCGTCGGGACGAGGCCCGGCTGGTTCAGGGGACGAAGGCCGTGTCGGCCGAGGTGGCGGCCGCCAACGTCGATTTCGGCGACATGCGCAACCTGGTGCCCGAGACGGGTCGCTACTTCAACAATCGCGACCTCGACGAACGTCGTCGAGTCGTGTTCCTGGGCGACCAATTGAAGAAAGATCTCTTCGGATCAGCAGAGGCGGTCGGGCGAAGCTTGAGGATCGACGGGGTGCCGTTCCTCGTCGTCGGCGTGATGCGGGAGAAGGACCAGGATTCGTCCTACAGCAGCCGCGACAAGGACAAGGCGACCATCCCGTCGACGACGTTCGCCGCGATCTACGGCACACGCGAGGTCGAGAACTTCGTCTTCCAGGTGAAGGACGCGTCGCGGGTCCCGCAGGCGAAGAAGAAGGTGCTTGCCGTCGCCGCGCACAAGTATCGCTTCGATCCGGCGGACGAGGAGGCGATCCAGATGTGGGACACCACGGAAGGGGTGAAGTTCCTCGACACCTTCTTCGTCACCTTCCGTGCCTTCCTCGGAATCGTCGGCGCGCTGACGCTGGTGGTCGGCGGAATCGGGGTGTCCAACATCATGAACGTCGTCGTCGAGGAGCGGACGAAGGAGATCGGCATCAAGATGGCCCTCGGCGCGAAGCGACGCTACGTCCTCGGGCAGTTCATCTTCGAGACGCTGGCGATCACTCTGGCCGGCGGCATCGCCGGCTTCCTCGTCTCCTGGGGGATCTGCGAGGTCTTTCCGCGCCTCGGCGACCTCGAGACCTACGTCGGGACGCCGGTGATCTCGCTCCAGGTGGCGGCGATCACGACGGCGATCCTCGGCTCGATCGGCCTGCTCGCCGGCTACTTCCCGGCGCGTACTGCCGCCAACCTTAAGCCCATCGAAGCGCTGCGGATGTAGCCATGATGCGCCCCGGACTCGTCTGGACGCTGTTCCGTCGCACGGCCCACGTGCAGCGCAAGAAGATGGCAATGACCGTGGCGGCGATCGCCTGGGGAACGCTGTCGATCGTCCTGCTCCTCTCGTTCGGCGAAGGGCTCAAGCGAGGCTTCTCCCGCGGTAGCCGCGGCCTCGGCGAGGGGATCGTCGTCGTCTGGCCGGGATCGACCTCGATCTCCTACGCCGGCTTCCCGCAGGGTCGGAACCTGCGCTTCCTCGAGGAGGACGTCGAGTTGCTGCGGACCGTCGTCGACGAGATCGGCCTGGCCTCGGCGGAGATGCGGCGGTGGGGCAACAACGTGGTCTTCGGGCGCAAGTCGTTGACCAAACCGGTCGTCGGCGTCGAGCCCGAGTACGGCGAGTTGCGGAATCAGATCGCCCAGCCGGGCGGACGATTCCTCAACGAGCGTGACGAGAGTCTCAAGCGGCGGGTGGCGTTCCTCGGCAACGACCTGGCCGGCGAGCTCTTCGGCGACACACCTCCGGTCGGCAAGACGATCTTCGTCAACCAGATCCCGTTCACCGTGATCGGTGTGATGCAGAAGAAGATCCAGATGGGGACCTACGGCGGGCCAGATGCGAACAACGTCGTCGTGCCGCTCTCGACCTTCCGCGCCCTCTACGGGCGGCGCAACTTGTCGGACTTCGTCGTGCGAGCGAAGGCTCCGGCCCAGACGGCGGCGATGAAGCAGCGGCTCTTCCAGGTCCTGGGAGCCCGGTACCGCTTCGACCCGAAGGACGAGCGGGCGCTCCAGATGTGGGACACCCTCGAGACGCAGAAGGTGACCCAGAACATCTCGGTGGGCATCGAGCTCTTCCTCGGGGTGATCGGCGGGTTGACGCTGCTGATCGGCGGGGTCGGCGTGGCGAACATCATGTACGCCACGGTGAAGAACCGGACGCGTGAGATCGGCGTGCAGATGGCGCTCGGGGCGCGCCGTGTCTACGTCCTGGGCCCACTGGTTGTCGAGTCGCTCGCCTTGACCGCGATGGGCGGAGCCATCGGCGTCACGCTCGGAGCCGGCATCGTCCACCTGCTCGCTTTCGTCCAGTCGAGGCTCGACAGCGAGGCGCTGAAGTTCATGGGGGCGCCGACCTTCTCCCCTGGCGTGGCGCTGACCGTCGTCGTGCTGCTCGGGACGATCGGATTCCTCGCCGGGTACTTTCCATCGCGACGGGCGGTCGCCATTCAGCCGGCGGTCGCGCTGCGTTACGAGTAGGGGTAGCGAGCATGACTCTCTTCCACGGGCGCAACGGTCAGGCGAAGACGAGCGGTCCCGCCTCGCCGGTGATCGACATGCGAGGGATCGGCAAGACCTACGACACGGGCGCCGTGCGGGTCCAGGCGCTCCAGGCGATCGACCTCTCGGTCGCAGGCGGGGAGTTCGTCGCCATCGTCGGTCCGTCCGGCTCTGGCAAGTCGACGCTGCTCAATCTGGTCGGGTGCCTCGACACGCCGAGCAGCGGGACCTACCGGCTTCAGGGAGAGGAGGTCGAGCGGCTCGGCGCCGACGAGCTGGCCGACATCCGCAATCGTCGCATCGGCTTCGTCTTTCAGAGCTTCAACCTGCTGCCGCAGATCAGCGCCTTCGAGAACGTCGAGCTGCCGTTGCTCTTCAAGGGGACCGGAGCGCGGGAGCGCCGAGAGCGAGTCGAGCACCTCTTCGAGCAGGTCGGTCTTGCCGACCGGATGCACCACCGGCCGACCGAGCTCTCGGGGGGGCAGACGCAGCGGGTCGCGATCGCACGGGCGCTGGCCTGTGATCCAACCCTGATTCTGGCCGACGAGCCGACCGGCAACCTCGATTCGTCCTCGGGCAAGGACGTGCTGCATCTCTTCGAGGAGCTGGGGGAGCAGGGGCGAACGATGCTGGTCATCACCCACGACATGGCCGTCGCCCAGCGAACCCGGCGACTCGTGCGGATCGCCGACGGCCGCATCACGGAAGACCGACCGGTCGCCTGATTCCTCGCGGCGACCGGTCGTGTAACACGCTCAGTCGAGAGTGATCTCGACGTTGCCGACGCCGCACTCGACCTCGACGAGCGAGCTCCCCTTGCCGCTCGTCCAACGGAGCCCCTTGCCGACGAAGCCGGTACCGTCGATGCGCCCGCTCGGCAGGGCGAGCGACGTGTCCCCGACGCCGGACTTCAAGCTGACGCTGCGCACCGAGGTCTCCGGCAGGCGAACCTGGACGTTCCCCACGCCGAGATCGACGTAGAGGTCGTGTCGGAAACCCCGGACCTCAAGATCGCCGACGCCCATGTCGACCGAGAGAGGGAAGTCCCGCGGCGCCGAGATGACGCCCTTCAGCTTGACGCCCTTGCTGGAAGTGCCCCGTGGGCCGCGGATCTCGACGGCCAGCTTCTCGCCGCGCCGGCGCGAGTCGATCTTCATCTTGTTGGCGAGCTTGTCGCATTCGGCCGGCTCGGAATCGCACGCGATCTGCAGCTCGACCCGGACGACGCGCTCTTCGGTGGCCTCGAGGCGAAGCTCACCGACGGGGAAGTCGAGGGTCACCCAGCGGGCATCGCCGAGGGGAAGCTCCTGGCTGAGCCGCCGCGGCTCGGGAGTCGACGCGGCCGACGCGGGAGCAGCCACGCACCCCGCGCTGGCAAGAACGATCAGGGCGAAGGCGGTCGCGAGAGCGGTGGGGCGGAAACGGACACCGTGGTGCGAGGACATGGCAAGGACCTCCTGGATCTGGCCGTCGGCGGTCGCCGCAGCCCATCGTCGGCTGGCGAACCGAGCGGGTCTGTCCGAGCTTACGACGGAGGGCGGGGGATCGTTTCGTGAACCGCTTCACCCTCCGCAGCGCGGGCGCCGAGGGAATCGCGACGCCAGAGTCGTCGCCCCGGCGGTCACTCCTGCGCTTCGAGGAAGCGTTCGGCGTCGATCGCCGCCTTGCAGCCGCTTCCGGCCGCGGTGATCGCCTGGCGATAGCGTGGGTCGACGACATCGCCGCAGGCGAAGACCCCGGGGACCTTCGTCGCGCTGGTCGGCTCGAGGACCCGCAGATAGCCCACGTCATCCATGTCGAGGAGCCCTCGAAAGAGGGCGGTATTCGGCTGGTGACCGATGGCGACGAACAGCCCCTGGACCGCCAGCTCGGAGAGCTCACCGTCGCGCGGGTCGCGCAACCGCAGAGCGTGAACGCCGGCATCGCGCGAGCCGAGAACCTCCACGACCTCGCGATTCCAGGCGAAGGCGATCTTCGGGTTGGCGAGCGCCCGCTCGCGCATGATCTTCGAGGCCCGGAGCTCGTCGCGACGATGCACCACGGTGACCTTCGAGGCGAACCGCGTCAGGTACAGCGCCTCCTCGATCGCGGTGTCGCCTCCACCGACGATCGCCACCTCCTTGCCGCGGAAGAAGAAGCCGTCACAGGTGGCGCAGGCCGACACGCCGTAGCCCATGAGTTCCTGTTCGCTCGGCAGGCCGATCAGCTTGGCGCTGGCTCCGGTGGCGACGATCAGCGTTTCGGCGCGGTAGACGCCGGCCTCGGTGTCGAGGCGAAACGGGCGGCGCGAGAGATCGACCGCGGCGACGGTCTCGAACTTCACCTCGGCGCCGAAGCGGCGTGCTTGCTCGCGCATCCGGTCCACCAACTCCGGGCCCAGGATCCCTTCGGGAAAGCCGGGGAAGTTCTCGACTTCGGTGGTGATCGTGAGCTGGCCGCCGGGTTGCGAACCCTCGAGCACGAGGGGCCGCAGGCTGGCACGGGCAGCGTAGAGGGCGGCCGTGAGCCCGGCGGGGCCCGAGCCGATGATCGCCACGCGATGGAGTTCGAGCGGATCGAGCGAACGAGGGTCGGTCATGGCGTGGCTCCTGCGCGGGCGGGGATCGACGGGTCCGCGGGAGGCGAAGTATACCAACGCCGATGCGCCCATCTCGGAGTCGAACCTCGTAGACTTGGCCCCTGCGACGAACCGCCCGATCCAAGACGAAGCGGTTCCACTAGGAGGACACATGGGAAAGAAGGACAGCGAACGGAAGAAGTCCCGGGAGAGCGTTGCTGGGCTGAGTCTTGCCAGCGCCGAGCTCGCCGCCGCAATGAATGCTCAGATCGGCCACGAGATGCTCGCTTCGCTTCAGTACGTCGCGATCGCCACGTACTTCGACGCCGAGGCGCTTCCGGAGCTGGCGGCGTTCTTCTACCGGCAGGCGGAGGAGGAGCGCGCGCATGCGATGAAGTTCGTCCACTTCCTGGTGGACGCCGGCGCACGCGTCGAGATCCCGGCGATGCCCGCGCCGCAGTCGGCGATCGGTTCGGCCGAGGAGGCTGTGAGCCTCTCGCTCGACTGGGAGCAGACGGTGACGCAGCAGATCTACGACCTCGTGGAGATCGCACGCGGCGACCGCAACTACATCGCCTTGCGCTTCCTCGATTGGTTCGTCACCGAGCAACTCGAGGAGCTGACGTCGATGGGGACGCTGCTCGCGCTGGTCCGCCGAGCCAGCGGCAATCTGTTCTACGTCGAAGAACACCTGGCCCGGAAAGGCGGGGTCCTCGCCGCCAAGCCGGCAGGCGAGGGCGCGGCGGAAGCGGAGTAGCTGCGCTGAGGGATTCCGGCAGCGGGGCCGCGATCGGGTCCCGCTGCTTCGATCCTCGGCCCGTTGGGGCGGGTCAGGGCCCGAGCCAGGGCGCAGCGAGCGCGAGCGCGTTGAGCGCTCCGCCGACCGTCAGGTTGTCGAGAACCGCCCAGATCCACGCCTGGCCGCTGCCGTCCCCACCCCGACCGACTCGAATCTCCCCGACCTGGATCTTCTCGGCGCCCGAGCCGTCGATCGGCCCGAGGTGGCCAGCGTGTTTCGTCGACTCGATCCCCGGATCGACTGCCAATGCGCGCGCGATCTCCCGGGCTGTCACGTGGCCGTCGAAGCGCAGGTCGACACCCAGAGCCGTTCCGTGGAACATGCCTCCCTGGATTGCCTGGACCCGGATCTCCGGAGCCTCACCGTCGAAGACGGCGCGAAGGGAGGCCTCGATGCGCTCGGCATCGTCGCGCGAAGGCAGGAGGTTGAAGGCCAGCTGGCGACCGAAGACGGCCGGCTTCGGCTGCCCGGTGAACATGAGGATGGCTCGGGTTTCCTCGAAGAGCTCGTCGATCCCGGCCTGCCCCCGAATCGAGGCCGGCTGGACGACGGTCGCGCTCGCTTCGCGAAGCCCGAGCGGCGCGACGGCGGTGAGAAGGCGCGCCAGGCCGACCACCGCCGGATGAGGGCTGATCCAGACGCGGGCGCCGGTCGGTGCCGCGCTTCTTCCGGTTCCGGCCACGGCGACCGCTCCGTCCTCGACGCCCGCACCCGCTCCGAGGACGATCGCCTGGGTTCCGGCCGGAATGTCGGCCAGGAGCGGACGATCCTGGGCGATCTCCCCGCAGAAGAAGGCGACGGCGGCTCCGTCGAGCTCGAGGGCGGCGTAGCGGCCGACGATCGTCGCCATGCCCCCGACCTCGGTGACCGAGCCGATTTCGTCCTCGCTGGCAGAGTAGAGACGGACGTCGAGGGAGCGGCTGCCGGCGATCCGGCCGAGCCCCTCGCACAACTCCTTGCCCAGGAGTGTCGTCGGGTGGACGACGGCGATCCGACTCACCGTGGCCCCTCGTCGACGCTGTCTCGCGGAGGGGCCGCAGCGGGACGTTTCGGTCCGATCTTGCTCCACACCCAGGCCAGCGGACCCGAGAAGGTATAGACCGACGCCGCGACGAGGAAGAAGGCCCGCGGTTCGAGAGCGGCCACCAGCAGGACGGCAGCCACCGGGACGAGGACCCGGAAGCTCAAACGCGCCCCGGGATCGAGCTTCTTGAAGCTCGGATAGCGGAAAGTCGAGACCATGAGCGAGCCGAGGCCGGCCAGGGCCACGACCATCAGCCCCGTCAGGTAACCCCGCCACTCGGAATCCGGCGCGAAGAAGAGAACCGCGGCGATGCCGCCGGCGGCGGCCGGCGAAGGCAGTCCGACGAAGGAGCGTCCGTCCGAGAGCTTCGTCTGGACGTTGAAACGCGCCAGGCGCGTTGCGGCGCAGACGAGGTAGAAGAAGGGGACCAGCCATCCGGCACGGCCGAGGTGGGCGAGGCCCCAGTGGTAGGCCAGGAGCGCCGGGACCATCCCGAAGGTCAGCACGTCGGCAAGCGAGTCGAGCTCCTTGCCGAACTCGCTCTCGGTTCCCATCCGGCGGGCGATGCGGCCGTCGAGGCTGTCGAGCACCGCCGCCGCGTAGATCAGCAGCGCCGCGTCGGTGAACTCGGCCGTCAGCCCGCGCATCAGCGCGAGGAACCCGAGGAACATGTTGCCGACCGTGAACAGCGAAGGCAGCAGGTAGGCGCCGCGCCGGAGCCGGGCCGGGACCCGCCGCGCGCCCATCATGCGGACCTGCCGGGTTCGGCCATCGGCGTCTCGCCATTGCGGACCCGGTCGCCCACCTTGACCAGGATCCGGTAGTCGGCCGGGAGAATCAGGTCGACCCGCGAACCGAACTTGATCAACCCCATGCGCTCGCCCCGGGCGCGACGCTCTCCGGGACGCAGGTAGCAGACGACGCGACGAGCGAACAGGCCGGCGATCTGGCGCACGCCGATCACATCCCCGTCTTCCCGCCGGATCACCGAGAGCTGGCCCTCGTTGATCTCCCCGGCGTCGTGTCGGAAGGCGGCGACCTTCTTGCCGGGCTTGAGCGAGGAGGAGACGACCTCGCCGTCGACCGGCATCCGCTGGATGTGGACGTCGAAGACCGACAGGAACGTGACGACGAGCTGGCGCCGACCCGGGCCGACGGCTAGGTCCTCGACCTCGTCGATTCGCGTGACGAGACCGTCGGCAGCGGCGATGACCGTGGAGGGCGATCCCGCGTAGCTCCGGCGGGGGTCGCGAAAGAAGAGCAGGACGGCCAGGCCGAAGAGCGCAAGCCCCGCCGCCCAGCCCGGATGTCCGAGGGCGCCGGCGATCGCCGCGGCGACCGGGAACGGACACACGAACGGCCAGGATTCTCGAGCAAAGGTCATGGAGGTCGCCTGTTCCCGACGCCGTGCGTCGGGCGAGAGCGCTCAGGCCGAGACGCGGCTGTCGCGGTGCTCGCGGAGCATCTGCTCCATGCGGTCCTTGAGCGCGAGCTTGTGGACCTTGATCTGCTTCTCCTGGATCTCGTCGTCCTGCGACAGGAGAGTCTTCTGGTAGAGCGCTGTCAGCTGCTGCTCGCACTGCTGGTGCTCGGCGACGAGCTGCTGAAACGCCTCACTGCTTTCCATGAGCTCCTGTCTCAGGGCATCCAGGGTCGGCATGATCTCGGATCTCCTTGGGTCATCGTCGGAAGGAGGCGTTCGCGAGCCCTTCGCGAAACCAGGGCGCCTCGTGAGCGCGCTCCTCGATCGGCGGTTTTCAGAATAGCACCCGCCTGTCGCCCCTTCAAGAACGGCGGGGTGTCGAGAGATCGAGGGAGTACAGCACGGCATCGCTCCCGTCGGAGTAGTAGCCGCGGCGGAAACCGACCGGCTCGAACCCCAGGGCTCGGTAGAGAGCCCGCGCGGCCTCGTTGTGCACGGCAACCTCGAGGTGGCAGGTGCGGAGTCCCCGCATGCGGAGCCGTTCGAGGCCTTGGGTGAGGAGCCGGCGAGCCTCTCCTCGTCCGCGGCGATCCGGGCACACCCCGATCCGCAGCAGCTCGGCCTCGTCGGCGACGAACTGGAAGACGGCATAGGCCGACGGCTCCAGGCCGCTCCCACCGAGCAGCAGGATCTCGGCGAGCTCCGAGGTGAGCGAGGAGGAGATCTGGACCTCGCTCCACGGAAGGGGGAAGCAGACCTGCTCGAGGGCGACCAGGCTTCGCAGGTCGGCCTCGGTGGCTCGGCGGACGGCGCCCGGGTCAGGCACCGGGCGGACCTGGGGAGGGACCTTTCGCCAGGCGGACCTCGGGTGTCGGAGCGCGCAGGTAGAGCGGCGTGAGCAGCCGGCCCGGATCGGGGGTGGGCGGCGCGAGGGAAAGTGCGATCGCCAAGGGGCCGGCGAGCGGCTGTGCCTCCAGGAGCTGCTGGTCGGGAAGCTCCCGCGCCAAGGCCGAAACCCCGAATCCGATGGCCGATCCGGGAGGAAGACGACGGAGCTCTTCGCCGGAGAGGATCCGCGCTTCGCTGATCGCCATCGGCGGACGGTCCACCGCGAGCAGCTGGCAGTACCACTCGCCGCGAAGGGCGTCGACCAGGGCCAGAATCCGCTCCGGACCGCCGACTCCTTGCCAGGCGAGAGCTTCGAACGTGGTGATCGAGCTCGCCGGGCATTCGAGAGCCTCGTGCAAGGCCCAGGCGGTTGCCAGGGCGAGTCGGACCCCGGTGAAGCTGCCGGGACCGCGCACGGCGACCAGGTGGGCGAGGTCGCGCGGCGAGAGCGCGGCAAGACGCATCGCTTCGTCGACGAGGGCGAGGAGCGGGCGGGCACCGGGCCCGCCCGGCGCGTCGACCGCCGCGAGGAGACGGCCGTCCAGGCCGACCGCCACGCTCGACCGGGGCGAGGCGGCGTCGATCGCCAGCAGGGGGCCTGGGTTCGTCGCCACGCGGCGAGTATATGGGTGGACCCGCGCAGCCAGGGCTATACTGCCGACCCCATGGCGGCGACCGCCGAGCTCACCCCGATGCTCCGGCACTATCTGGAGCTGAAATCCCAGAATCCGGATGCCCTGCTCTTCTACCGGATGGGAGACTTCTTCGAGCTCTTCTACGAAGACGCCATCGATGCGGCGGGGCTTCTCGACCTCACGTTGACCGCGCGCCATCGCGGGACGGAGAACGAGACGCCGATGTGCGGCGTGCCGCACCACGCGGTCGACGGCTACCTGGCGAAGGTCCTGCGGCTCGGTCGGAAGGCGGCGATCTGCGACCAGATGGAGGACCCGGCCAAGGCGAAGGGGCTCGTGCGGCGCGAGATCACCCGCATCCTGACTCCGGGCACGGTCACCGAACCCGGCCTGCTCGAAGGCAAGGAAAGGAGCCTGCTCGCGGTCGTCGCCTGGGAGGGGAGCAGCGGGGCCGGAGCCTTTCTCGAGGTCTCGACCGGGGAGTTCTGGATCCGCCGCTGGCATGGTCTCGATGAGGCGATCTCGGAACTGGAGACCGTCCGACCTCGAGAGCTGCTCCTCGCCCCGCGCGGTCTCCCCGAGGCCCTGGTCGACTGGAGCCGACGCGAGGGCGTCTGCCTGACCCAGCTCGCCGCCGAGGAGTGGCCCGACCCCCGAGATGCCGAGGATCTACTGCTGCGGCAGTTCGCCGTCGGCACCCTGCGCGGGTTCGGGCTTTCGACCGACGAGCCGGCCACGCGTGCCGCCGCGGCGGCCTTGGCCTACGCCCGCCGGATGCGTCGCGCCGACCTCGGTCATCTGCGTGGTCTCGAGTCGCGCGAGGCCGGGGACGCGCTCATTCTCGACGCGACGACCCTGGCCAACCTCGAGGTTCTCCGACCCCAGCGCGACGTGGGACGAAGCACGTCCCTGCTCGGCGTCCTCGACACGACAGTGAGCGCCGGCGGTGGGAGGCTCCTGCGCGACTGGCTGCGTCGACCGCTGCGCGATGCCGAGAGCATCGAGGCTCGGCTCGAATCGGTCGAGCGGCTGGTGGGGAGGCCCGCGACACGCGAGGCCTTGCGCGCCGCCCTGTCGAAAGTCGCCGACCTCGAACGGCTCGCCAGTCGCGCGGCGCTCGGAGCGATCACGCCGCGAGAATCGGCGGCACTGCGGGACACGCTGGGTCAAGCGCCCGAGGTCTTCGCCCGGGTCGGCGAGGTCGCCTCCCCGGTGTTGTCGTCACTGACTTCTGCCGATCCAATCGAGGGCCTTCTCGAACGTCTACGCCGCGACCTGGCCGAGTCGCCAGCCACGTCTCCCGAGGACGGACCGGTCATCGCCGAAGGGGTCGACGCCGAGCTGGACCGGGTGCGATCGCTCGCTCACGACAGCAAGCGGCACATCCTGGCGCTCGAGGCCAGGGAGCGCGAGCGGTCGGGTATCCCTTCGCTGAAGATCCGCTACAACCGGGTTTTCGGCTACTACATCGAGATCACGCGGGCCAATCAGCACCTGGTCCCGGCCGACTACCAGCGGCGGCAGACGCTGGTGAACGCCGAGCGCTACGTCACCCCGGAGATCAAGGAGCTCGAGGAGCAGATCCTCACCGCCGACGAGCGACGGGTGAGCCTCGAAACCGCTCACTTCGACGCGCTTCGGCAGGCGATCGCCCTCGAGGTCGAGCGGATGAGCGCGCTCGGGCGTGCCTTCTCCCGGATCGACGCCCTGGCGGCCTTCGCCGATTCCGCCTCCCGCCACGGCTATGTCCGCCCGCGGCTCGGGGGTGCCGGGAGCGGAATCCGCATCGTCGACGGCCGGCACCCGGTCGTCGAACGGGCGTTGCGTGAGCCGTTCGTCCCGAACGACTGCGAGCTCGACCCCGAGCGGTCGCAAGTCGTGTTGCTGACGGGCCCGAACATGGGCGGAAAGTCGACCTACCTCCGGCAGGTGGCGCTGATCGTCCTCATGGCCCAGGCGGGATCATTCGTCCCGGCTCGCGAGGCCGAGATCGGACTGCTCGATCGGATCTTCACCCGTGTGGGGGCGAGCGACGACCTGGCGCGCGGCGAGTCGACGTTCATGGTCGAGATGATCGAGACGGCGAACATCCTCCGACACGCCGGACCGCGCAGCCTGGTCATCCTCGACGAGGTCGGGCGCGGGACGGCGACCTTCGACGGGTTGTCGCTCGCCTGGGCGATCGTCGAGCATCTCCACGAAGTGCGCCGGCCCTTGACCCTCTTTGCCACGCACTACCACGAGCTGACCGAGCTCGCCGACCTCCTGCCGCGCGTGGTGAATCGCACCATGGCGGTCAAGGAGTGGGAGGAGAAGATCCTTTTCCTGCGACGGGTCGTTCCCGGGGCTGCCGACAAGTCGTACGGCCTGCACGTGGCTCGACTCGCCGGGCTGCCTCCGGACGTGCTGAGCCGTGCCGCGGAGGTCCTGCACAACCTCGAAGCGGCCGAATATGATCCGAGCGGTCGGCCCCGCCTGGCTCGGGGCCACGTTCCCAGCTCGCAGCGACCGGAACAGCTCCCGCTCTTCACCCCACCGGAGCAACTCGTGGCACAACTCCTCCGCGACCTCGACATCGACCGGCTCACGCCGCTCGCCGCACTCAACGTGCTGCAAAGCCTGCGTTCCCGACTCGGATGAACGGCGGGGCGCTTCTCGTCGTCGGTTTCGAGGGGACGGCTCTCACCCCGGAGGAGCGGCGTGTGCTCGAGCGTGTCCGGCCTGGGGGACTGGTCCTGTTCGCCCGGAACCTCCAGGAGGTCGACGAGACGAGGGCGCTCGTGGGCGCGTTGCGCCGGCTGTTGCCCGAGGCGATCCTTTGCGTCGACCAGGAAGGGGGGCGGGTCGACCGGCTACGGCGCCTCGTCGGTCCTGCTCCGGCGCCGGCCGACCTCGCGGGGTGTCGAGTGAGCCGATCTCTTCGGACCGGCCGAACCGTCGGCGAGGCCCTCCGTCATTTCGGCTTCGACCTGGATTTCGCACCCGTTCTGGACCTCGACCACGGTCGGGTCGACAACGCTCTCGACCGGCGCTGCTTCGGCCGCGACCCGCGAAGCGTCGTGGCGCGCGCCGGGGCCTTCCTCGAGGGGCTGAGCGAGGCAGGGATCCTCACCTGCTTGAAGCACTTTCCCGGATTGGGCGGGGCCGCTCAAGACACCCACCACGCGGGCTCGGCGATCGACCTGCCGGCGACGGAGCTCGAGCGGGACCTCTCGCCGTTCACCCGGCTGGCGCCCGTGGCCGACGCGATCATGGTCTCGCATGCCAGCTATCCGGGCTGGGACCCATCGAGGCAACCGGCCACACTCTCGCCGGCGATCGCCACCGACCTGTTGCGGCGACGCCTGGGTTTCGACGGGATCGCCTTCACCGACGATCTGGAAATGCAGGCGCTCGGTGGTTGGGAGGAGATTGCCGAACGCGCCGAGGCCGCCCTGATCGCCGGTTGCGACGGTCTTCTCGTATGTCGGCGCCTGGAGGAAACGCCGGGCATCGCCGAACGGCTCGAGGCGGCCCGAATCGAATCCCGGCGCCTCGAAGCTGCGGCACGCTGGGAGCGCCTGCGCGCCGCCCTCTCGGCGCGCCGAAAGCGCGTCGAAGGGCGGAAGCCCCTGTCGCTCGAAACGGTAAGGCTCCGCTTGGCGCGGCTCGCGACCTCCGTCCCTCAGAACGGAATGTCGTCGTCGCCCGGCGGGAAGTGACCCGGATCGTCGTACCCACCCTCGGCGGGACCGTGGCTCTCGCCGGTGGCAGGCGCGGGCGCTCGTCCCCCCTCCGCGCTACGGGCTCCGCCGATCATCTGGAAGTTCTCGCAGACGATCTCGGTGAAGTAGCGCTTCTCTCCGGTCTTCTTGTCGTCGTAGGAGCGGGTCTCGATCCGGCCTTCGAGATAGATGGTCTTGCCGCGCGTCAGGTAGCGACCGGCAATCTCCGCTTGCTTGCCCCAGACCTTGATGTTGTGCCACTCGGTCTTTTCCTGCTTCTCACCGTTCTTGTCGCGCCACTGCCGGTTCGTGGCGAGCGAGAAGGTGGCGACGGGCTGACCGCTCGGCGTCGAACGGACCTCCGGATCCTTGCCCAAGTTGCCGACGAGAATGACCTTGTTGACCATGATCTGCAGAGCCTCCTTCTCGAAACGCGGGACGGTATCATACCGCTCGGCCACGGCAGCGCTCGATGGCGCTGTGCTCAGCAAGGACGGAATTCGATGCGTCTCATCTTGCAGCGGGTCGCCTCGGCCCAGGTCGACGTCGACGGCGAGCCGGTCGGCCGCATCGATCGCGGCGTTCTGGTCCTCGTGGGGTGCGAACGGGGCGACGACAGCCAGGTCGTTCGGCGGGCGGTCGACAAGCTCGCCGGGCTCCGTCTCTTCGAGGACGATTCCGGCCGGATGAACCGGAGCACCCTCGAGATCGGCGGCAGCTTCCTCGTCGTCTCGCAGTTCACGCTGCTCGCCTCGCTCGAGCGCGGCAGGCGCCCCTCCTTCGATCGCGCTGCGCCCGCCGAGGAGGCGGAGCCGCTAGTGGACGCCGTGGTCGAGGGGTTGCGAGCGCGCGGCTTCACGGTCGCCACGGGGAGGTTCCGCACCCACATGCGCGTGTCGCTGGTCAACGACGGCCCCGTGACCTTCGTGCTCGACCTGCCGCCCGAGAGCTGAGGAGCCCGGAGGGAGCCGGTGTCAATTCGCGAGCGCGAGCTCCGCGAGAGGGACCGGCATGAAGCAGATCGCGAACACTGCGAGGACGATCCACGCGACCAGGCGACGGCGCCGGTCGAGCGGCTGGGCTTCGTCGACGACCGGCGGGTGGCGCAGTCCCAGAATCAGCGTCACCGCACACCAGAAGAACCAGCCCTTCCAGAAGAAGGTCCCGACGGCGAGCAGGGCTCCCCAGAGGGGCCAGGCGAGGCGGCGCTGCAACCGCCCGGCGACCGCATAGAGGATGTGTCCTCCGTCCAGTTGGCCGAGGGGCAACAGATTCAGCATCGTGGCGAAGAGCCCGACCCAAGCGGCGAGAGCGAGAGGATCTGGATCGAGAATGGTCCCGGGAGGCAGGGGACCGTGGAGGAGTCGGATCAGCGCGAGCTGCAGCAGGCCATGCCCCGGCAGGAAGAGGCTCATCGACGAGCGGGACGGATCGGCCGCCACCTGGACGACCACCGGCGTCGACCGCGCGATGCCGATCAGTAGAAAGGGGAGAAGAGCGATGAACCCGGCGAGCGGTCCGGCGACCCCGACATCGAAGAGCTCCCGCTTGGTGCGCAGTGGACCGCGGATCCGGATGAAGGCGCCGAAGGTGCCGATGCCGATCGGGGCGGGCAGGAAGTAGGGGAGGGTGGCCGGGAGACGGTAGTACCGACAGGCCAGGTAGTGCCCGAGCTCGTGGCAGAGAAGAATGAAGAGGGAAGCGAGCGAAAAGCGGAGACCGATGGCCAGCAGCTCGGGTTCGGCGAGGACCGTGCGGACGGTCTCGGGCGCGAGCCAGAGCGGAATGTACGAGATGACGTCGGTGCGGCTCCCGAGGTAGTAGCTGGTACCCAGCACCGTGGTGGTGAAGAAGGTGAGCACGAGCAGACCTCCGGCGAGCAGGTAGTTCGGCCGGAGTGCAGGCCACGAATGGCCGAGCGGAGCGGCCGGCGGAGGGTCGCCCGGGAGAAGAGGTTCGGCCAAGTGGCGCCGGGGCTCAGAGCCCCTTGAGGTCTTTGCCGGGCTTGAAGCGGACCGTCTTGCCGGGGGTGATGGCCACCTCGATCCCGGTCTTTGGGTTGCGGCCCACGCCCTTTTTCCGGTCGCGCACCTGGAAGACGCCGAAGCCGCGGAGCTCGATCCGACGCCCGCCGACGAGAGCGTCCTTCATCGCTTCCATGATGGTGTCGACCGCGACGGCCGACTTGACCCGCGAAACCGACGAGCGCTCGGAGACCTGATTGACGATGTCTGCCTTGATCATGGCTGGATTCGAGAGGGAGAGACTCTAGTGAACGGTGCGCGGAGCGTCAACGTCGGGGGTCAGGCGCCTGCCGCCGCCTTCTGCCGGCGGATGCAGAGCTCGAAGGCGTTGCCAGCGGCGAAGGTCAATCGCCGCAGCTCGTCGAGATCGGCGGGAAGAACGGGCTTCGGCGAGCGATCGGCGTAGACCATGGCGACGGGCCGCCCCCGGACGCCGATCGCCGCCAGGATCGAGTCGGCCGGCAGCGCGCCGCCCCAGATCTCGGCAAGTTGCCGGTGTGCCGGCAGCGGGGGCAGCGGTCCCCGGAAGGTCGGAGCGCCGTCTCGCAGGGTGGCGAAGATCGACGGGGCGGCGAGCGAGATCCGCAGCTTCCGCAGGCGATCTTCGTCGACGCTCGATCCTCGGCCCATCCACCCTGCGACCTCGTCCTTTCGCAATGAGAGAAGGATCGCCCGCTCGAATCGCGACGCGAGGAAGTCGAGAACCAGCCCGCCGATGCCGTCACGCTCCAGGGCTCGACCCATTCGCATTTCGACCTCGTTCACCGAGATCGTCTCGGGAAGAGGAGGTCCGACGGCGCTCGAACCGCCGTCCGGAATCGCCACCTCGATCTCCACGGCGTCTGCCGGGTTCCTCGCAGGCAGCTGCTCTGGGATCGAGGCGGAGGGCGACGCCTCTCCACCCGGCCCGGCGCTGTTCCGTGGGGAGGCTGGCGCTGTGGCCAACGACGCTCGAGCGCCGGCCGCAGGTGAACCGCCACCGTCCTGGGGTCGCGCTGGCATCGCTGGTTCGTTTGGCCGGGTCGCGGCAACCGGAGGCGCGATTCTCGGCGGCAAGGGCCGCGGGGGGGGGAGCTCCCACGGGCTGCCCCCGAGAGGCGCCTCCGGCTTTTGCGCCTCGCCGTGAGGTTTCCGTTCCCAGAGGTACTTGGCGCGGTTGACCCGGTCGAGGAGCTGCGAGAAGCGCTGGGGACACTCCTCGCCGTAGTACTTTTCGAGCGCCTCGAAGATCCGGGCCTCGTTGGCGATGTGGATCCGAAGCCGCTTGCCGCTGACGAACCCCAGCTCGTCCTGAATCGCCAGGTCCCGCACGCCGAGCAGGGCGACCGAGAGCTGGCCGCCCAGGAGACGGAACGGAATCGCCTGGCAGCGGCGGGCGACCTTGGCGGGAAGAAGCGCCGTGACCTCGTCCGGGACCCCGCGCAGGTCCTCGACCTCGGCGGCGGGAACGCCGAGTTGCTGAGAGAGAGCGCGCATCAACAGTTTCTCCTCGACCGCCTCCATCTCGAGCAGACAGGTCCCGAGTCTCCCGCCGACGAGCTTCTGGTGATTGAGTGCCCTCAGCAGGTGCTCAGGGCTGACCCAGCCCTGCTCGAGGAGTATCTGGCCAAGGCGCTTCATCGAGAAGGAGAATCTTGGAGTAAGCCCATCATATGGCTGGACTTAGACGCGTCGGGGGATGATAGCGCGCACCCCTCGGGTTGTAAAGGAAGCCGTCGCTGGATATCTTGCGGACATGGGCTTACGCCGCCGCACGTCGATCGGGTTTTTCGCGAGCATCCTGGCCATCGCGGCCGCCGCCTCGGCGCAGGCCCCGCTGCCGGCAAGCGCCGGAGCGGAGGCGTTCGTCCTCTTTCATGCGCTCGCCGACGAGGGCCGCCTGGTCGACGCCAGAAGTGAGCTGGATCGGGCGTTGGCGGCCTCCCCCGACGACGCGTACGTGCACGCCGAAGCCGCGCGGTTCCTGATGCGCATGGGCCAGCTCGGCGCCGCCGCACAGCAGGCGGACGAAGCCCTCCGGTGCGCCCCTTCCTCCCCTGATGTGCTGCGCATCGCGGGCCAGGTTTTCATGACCCAGGTCGAACGCGAGCCGACCGCGTTGGCCAAGGCCCGGAGCGCGTTCGAAACGCTGCGGGCGTCGCGTCCAGGCGACCTCGAGGCGTTGATCTCTCTCGGTCAGATCTTCCTCGGTTCGGGGGATCCGGCCCGTGCCGTCGAGGTTCTGAAGGAGGCGCTCTCGTTCTACCCGCAGCATCCGATGGTCTTGGCGATGCTCGCCGATGCCAGTCGTGCGGCGAAGGACTCGGCAGGAGCGGAGCTGGCGTTGACCAGCCTCGTCGGACTTGCTCCGGACAGGCTCGAAGCCCGGGTGGAGCTCGCGGACCTCCTGATCGAGCGGGGAGCGGCACGCGATGCCGTCGTGCTGTTGTCGGCGGCTCCTCCGTCCCAGGTGGCGACCGCCGAGGTCACCCGCCGTCTGGCGCTCGCGAGCTATCAGGCTGGAGACCTGCCGGGCGCCATGCGCGCCCTCGATCTCCTCCTCGCCGAGCGTCCGGACTTCGGCGGCGGCCACTATCTCAAGGGAATGGTGCTGCTGGCGGAGGGCCGGGCCGAGGAGGCCGCGGTCGAGCTCGACACGCTTCGCCAGGCCGATCCGAAGAATCCGGAGTTGGCCGCGGTCACCGCCCGCGCCTTCGACCGGTCGGGAGCGACGGACCGCGCGGCGGAGATCCTCGCGACGCTCGAAGAGCACCTGACTGAGCAGAAACAGACGGCCGAAGCGCTGGAGATCCGACTCGAACGAGCCGACCTGCTCTCCCGCCACGGCCGCCTCGACGACGCTCTGGCCCTCACTGCCCCTCCGTCCGTCGGGGCCGGGGCTGACGTCGAATCGCGTCGAGCACTGGGGCAGGCGCGCACGGAGATCCTCGCCCGCCTCGAGCGCTGGGACGAGGCGCTGGAGCTGGCGACGGCCTCCGATCTGCCCGAGCCGGGGAAGAGCGGTCTGCGCGCGGAGCTCCTCTTCCGAGCCCATCGGGAACGCGAAGCCGGGGAGGTCGTGGCCCGCCTGGTCCAGGCGGCGGACGCCGCGTCGCTTACGGCCGCCGCCGAAGCGCTGCAGCGGGTGAATCGGCATGCCGAGGCTCTGCCCATTCTGGAGAAGGCTCGCGTGCTCGAACCGGAATCGCCGCGTCTCGCCTTCCAGCTCGGCGTTTCGCTCGAAAGAACCGGTCGAATCCAGGACGCGATCGCCGAGCTCTCGCGAGCGGTGGAGAAGGCGCCGCAGTTCGCTGCCGCCCTCAACTACCTCGCCTATCTGCTGGCGGAGGCGGGCGTGCGGCTCGAGGACGCCGCGGCGATGGCGGAGAAGGCCCTGGGCATTTCGCCGGAAAGTGGCGCCTACGTCGATACGTTGGGTTGGATCCGCTATCGCCAGGGCGACCTCGCGACGGCCAAGGTGCTGATCGAGAGGGCGGTCCGCCTGGTCGGCGACGACGCAACCCTGTTCGAGCATCTCGGGGACGTGCTGGCGGCACTCGGGGACCGCGAAGGCGCACTTCGGTCGTTCGACAAGTCTCTGGCGATCGGCCCGGAGAACCGGGCGGCGGTCGAGCTGAAGCGCAAGGCGCTCGCGAGCCGGAACGGTTCCTGAGGTGCGAGCTTTCTCCGCGCTTCTGGCGCCCTGGCTCCTCCTGGCCCTGGCCTGTTCCAGTCTGCCGGCCAAGGCGCCGCGAGTCGGCCCGGGGCAGTATCTTTTCCGTGTCGAAGCGCGAAGCCAGGAGCGAGAAGCCCACCTGCGGGTCGTGCTGCGTTTCGCCGGTGAACGCCGTTTCCAGATCGGCGCGGCGGACCTGGTGGGCAGAACGGTCTGGACCTTCGCCGTGGCCGGAGACCACTTCCTCTGGGCCGACCATCGGCAGCGCAAGGTCTGTCGCGGGGAGGCCAGCGAAGCCCTGGCACTCCCGCTCCTGCAACTCGAGCTCTCGCCGGGGGCCGTCCCCCAGATCCTCTTGGGCGCTCTCCCGATCGCGATTCCTGCCGAGGCGGCCAAGGGAACCGACGGGCGGGTACGCTTCGTCGACGGGGCGGGGCACCACTGGCTCGCCGGGGTCGATTCCCACGACGAGCTCCGCGAATGGCAGATGAGCGACAGCACCGGAAGGACGATCGCGACCTGGCAGCGCGACGGCGGGACGTCCGAGCTGGCGTTGCCGCAGCGGGAGCTGACCCTCCGGTGGCGGCAGGCGTCGGCGGAGCCGCTCCCGGGAGACTGGGCGCCGTTCGCCACGCCGGACGGTTTCGAGGAGTGCGGGTGTGACCAGCTCGACCTTCCGTAGCTACGCCAAGGTCAACCTTCACCTGCAGGTCGTGGCCCGTCGTCCCGACGGCCACCACGAGCTACGGACCGTCTTCCAGTCGATCGATCTCCATGACCGGATCGGGCTTGAAGTCTCGCCGGCGGGTGTCGTTCGCCTCGAGGTCGTCGGCGCCGAGCTTTCCGCCGGGCCGGAGAATCTCGTCGTTCGGGCGATGGAAGCGTTCCGTGAGCGCTGGGCGCCCGGTCTGGGCGTGAGTGCCCGGCTCGAAAAGCGGATCCCGCTCGGTGGGGGGCTCGGGGGAGGAAGCAGCAACGCCGCCACGACCCTGCTTGGCCTGCGGTGGCTTGTCGGAGCGCCGGCGACGGTCGAGGAGCTCTGGCCGGTCGCACGCTCGCTGGGTGCCGACGTGCCGTTCTTCCTCTTGGGCGGCACGGCCCTCGGTTTCGGCCGCGGCGACGAGCTCGTTCCCCTGGTCGAGCCGAAGCGATCGACCCTCTGGCTCGCCCTGCCTCCCGTGCAGGTCGCAACAGGGCGCATCTTCAAGAGCCTGGGAGATTTGACAGAGGCCCCGCTAGCGCCTAGCATTGGCGGCCTCCTGCGAGTGCCGACGCCGCGGCGTGTCGAGCTCGAGAGGCTCTGTGGCTGGAACGATTTGCAGGAGACCGTCTTCGGGCTGCATCCGGAGATCGCGGAAATCGGAGCGATCCTCGAAAGCGCTGGAGCCAGTTGGGTTCGGCTTTCCGGTAGCGGGTCGACGCTGGTGGCGCGTTTCCGGGAAGCCCAGGTGGCCGCAGCGGCTGCGAGCCGGCTTCCCGCGGGGTGCCGGCTGCTGCCGGTGCGGACGCTCGCCCGTCAGTCCTGGAGGCGCCAGTGGGCGGTTCCGGCGCGGGATGGCCGGAGCTGAACGAGGACTCTCGAGGTCAGGTCGAGGCGATGGAGATCACCGAAGTCAAGGTCTTTCCAGTCGGGGATCCGAAGCTCAGAGCGTTCGTGTCGGTGGTCTTCGATCGCTGCTTCATGGTCAACGACATCCGGGTCATCGAGGGGAAGCAGGGCCTTTTCATCAGCATGCCGAACCGGCGCCGTCGCAACGGGGAGTTCAAGGACGTTGCTCACCCGCTGAATCAGGAGACCCGAAGCTGGATCGAAACCCGCGTTCTCGCCGAGTACGAGCGGATTTCGGACGGAGGGGCGCCGGTTCCGGTTGCCGAGGGCGACGATCGTCGCGTCGGGCCGCGGGAGACCGAGATCCGATCGGTCGCAGAGACGGCGGCGAACGCCGCCACGGAGAAGAGCCTGGAGGAGGTCCAGGAGGCTCATCTTCGGGAATCGTTCTGGTCGCTGGACTGAGTGAGCGCAGCAGTGGGGCAGCAAGCCGGAGCACCCGCAAATGGGGCGTCGCCAAGCGGTAAGGCACGAGACTTTGGATCTCGCATTCGGAGGTTCGAATCCTCCCGCCCCAACCAGCGCCGAGTGTTTGCGGACGTCGGACGCGGCGCGCGATTGATGCGCCTGGAACCTCGAGCGGAGTCGACATGATGCGCGGTGCGTCGATCAAGATCTTCGGCGGGAGGGCACACCCCGATCTCGTGCGCGAGATCTGCGAGTACCTTGGCGTCTCGCCGGGCAATTCGACGGCGTTCAACTTCTCGGACGGCGAGACGTTCTGCCAGATCGACGAGAACGTGCGCGGCGCCGACGTGTTCATCGTCCAGCCGACCTGTCGGCCGGTCAACGAGACGCTGATCGAGCTGTTGATCATGATCGACGCCTTCAAGCGCTCCTCGGCGTCGCGGATCACCGCCGTGCTCCCGTACTACGGCTACGCCCGCCAGGACAAGAAGGACCGCCCTCGCGTGCCGATCACCGCCAAGCTGGTGGCGGACCTGATCTCGCGGGCGGGGGCCGATCGCGTCCTCACGCTCGACCTCCACGCGTCGCAGATCCAGGGGTTCTTCGACGTTCCGGTGGATCACCTCTTCGCCGCTCCGGTGCTGCTCGAGGCCATTCGCGATCTCAACATCCCCGACCTGATCATCGTCTCTCCCGACGCCGGCGGCGTCGAGCGAGCCCGGGCCATCGCCAAGCGGCTTGGAGTGGGCCTGGCGATCGTCGACAAGCGGCGGGTCGCGCCGAACGAGGCCGAGGTGATGCACATCATCGGTGACGTCGACGGCCACGGTGCCCTGATCGTCGACGACATCATCGACACGGCGGGCACCCTGACCAAGACGGTCGAGGCGCTTTGCGCCCGGGGCGCGCGACGCGTGCTCGCCGCGGGTGTGCACGGGGTTCTCTCCGGTCCCGCCCTCAAGCGGATCGAGGAGTCTCCGCTCGAGCAAGTGCTCATCACCAACACGATTCCGGTCGAGGACAAGCTGGCTCGCTGCGGCAAGCTGCGGGTCCACACGGTGGCGCCGCTGCTGGGCGAAGCGATCCGCCGCATCCACGAGAACAGCTCCGTCAGCTCGCTGTTCGTGTAGCCCTAGAGGAAGGAACCCATGGAAGACCTGATCATCGAAGTTCACAAGCGGGAAGAGACCGGCGACGGGCCGTGCGGGAGGCTGCGGCGGAGCGGTTGGGTTCCTGGCGTCGTCTACGGCGGCGGACGCGAGAACCTGTCGATCCGCATCGAAAAGAAGCCGCTCCTCGAGGCGCTCGAGAAGGGCGCCGGCGAGAATCGCGTCTTCCTGCTCAAGCTGATCGGAACCGACAAGAGCCGGCATACGATGATTCGCGACATGCAGGTCGACGCCGTCTCGCGACAGATCGTTCACATCGACTTCCAGCGGGTGCTGCTGGACGCCAAGATCCGCGTCAAGGTCCGCGTCGAGCTGTCGGGCACGGCGTTCGGCGTCAAGAACGAGGGCGGCATCGTCGATTTCGTCAGCCGCGAGGTCGAAGTCGAGTGCCTGCCGACGCTGATCCCACAGGTCATCGACGTCGACCTCACCGACCTGCACGTCGGGGATCACGTCGCGGCCAAGGATCTCAGCCTGCCGTCCGGCGTCAGCCTGCTCGGCGATCCCGAGCGGATCATCGCCTCGGTGGCCCATGCCCGCGTCGAGGCCGAGGGGACGGAGGGTGCCACGCCCGCCGAAGGCAAGGAGCCCGAGGTGATCAAGCGCGGCAAGCCGGCCGAAGAGTCCTGAGGCGTTGCGCCTCATCGTCGGGCTCGGGAATCCGGGCGTGGAGTACCGCGACTCGCGGCACAACCTCGGGTTCCGCGTCGTCGAGGAGCTGGCCGCACGGCGCCGAGTGGCCGTCGATCAGCCCTTCTGTAGCTCCTTGACCGCCCGATTCGACGAGGTCGTTGTCGCCGCGCCGCAGACCTTCATGAATCGCAGCGGACTCGCGGTCCGCTGCCTCGCCGAGCACGAGGCGCCCGAACCCGGCGGGATTCTGGTGGTCTACGACGATGTCGCGCTTCCGCTCGGCAGGCTGAGGCTGCGGGAGCAGGGGGGACCGGGAGGGCACCGCGGGTTGGCGTCGATCCTGGAGCACCTGCGCACCGACCTCGTGCCGCGCCTGCGGCTGGGAATCGGGGCCGCTCCGGAAGGCAGCGACCTTGCCGAGTGGGTTCTGTCGAGCTTCCTGCCGGAGGAGACGGCGGCGGTTCGGGCGATGGTCGAGCGCGCGGCCGACGCCTGCGACGCTTGGCTCCGGGAGCCGTTCTCGGACGTCGCGTCACGCTTCAACGCAGCAGCAACCGGGCCTTCGGTTGACGACACAGCCGAGGCCTGAGATCATCAAGGTTTAGCGCTGCGGCGATGCCGCCGTGGCCCGGCTCCGGGCGCACCGGAACCGACCTCTCTGCTCCGCCCCGTGCGGAGCCGAACGAGTCCAAAGGGAGGACTTCGAAGGCATGAGAACGTACGAGCTCGTCTTCATCGCCGACCCCAGGTTGTCGGACGAAGAAGTCGTCACCCTCACCGACGAGTACAAGCAGCTGATCACCCAGAAGGGTGGCACGGTCCAGCGCGAGGAGAGCTGGGGGCGGCGCAAGCTTGCCTACCCGATCAACAAGCTCACCGAAGGCCGCTATGTCGTGCTGTACATCGACGTCGAAGCGAAGAACCCGGTCCCCGAGGTCGAGCTTCGCTTGCGGCAGAACGACAAGATCCTGCGCTACCTGACGGTGCGCACCGATCTCGACCGCAAGCCGGAGTCCGGGGCCACGCTCTCTCCTGCCGAGCCGCGCGGTCGTTTCGGCGGCGACGAGCGGGAGCGTGGCGACCGTGACCGGGGCGAACGTGCCGACCGCGATCGTGGGTTGGCGACCGAGGAGGAGGCCTGATCATGGCGCAACCGACCGGTAGAGGCGGTCCGAGAGGGGCCCGCGGGGCCAAGCCGGCTGGCAAGAAGCGCGTCTTCTTCCGCCGTCGCAAGGTCTGCAAGTTCTGCGCGGAGCACCTTGACTACATCGACTACAAGGACACCAAGCAGGTGCAGCAGTTCATCCTGGAGCGCGCCAAGATCCTGCCACGGCGCATCTCCGGCACCTGCGCTCGCCATCAGCGCATGGTCCAGCAGGCGATCAAGCGGGCCCGGCACTTGGCACTGGTGCCGTTCACCACGGACTGAGGAGGATCGCCATGAAGATCATCCTGCTCAGTGATCTGCGCCACCGCGGCCGGCGGGGCGAGATCGTCGACGTCAAGCCCGGCTACGCGCGTAATTTCCTGTTCCCCAACGGCATGGCTCTGGTGGCCAACGACGGCAACCTGAAGATCTTCGAGCAGGAGCGCAAGAAGATCGACGCTCGCCACGCCGCCGAGCGTCAGGCCGCGGCGGAGATCGCCGCACGGATTGCCGGGATCAAGCTCTCCCTCACCAAGCGAGCCACCGAGTCGGGAACGCTCTACGGCTCGGTGAGCGTCACCGAGATCGCCGAGGCGCTCGCCGCCAAGGGGATCGAGGTCGATCGTCGGCAGATCGATCTCGTCGGCGGCATCAAGACGCTCGGCGATCACCTCGTCCGGGTCGATCTTCACAGTGAGATCGTCGCCGAGCTCGCCGTTTCCGTCGCCGCCGCCGAGTAGGCCGTGACCGACCGCGAGGAGGTCGTCGGGGTACCCGGCTCGAAGGAGCCTGGCCTCGACGATTTCCTCGGTGAGCCGACCCGCGACCTGACGGCATGGCAGTGGCTGTGGGCCGGGGATCGACGATTCCCGGTCCGCAGTCACCGGGGCGGCATCCTCGGCCGCCTGCTGGTCCTCTTCAAACGCCTCTTCCGCCCGCTCGTCCAGACGCCCCAGAACGAACTCTGGGAGCGGCAGCGCATCTTCAATCTCATCCTTCTCGAGGAGCTGCGCCGCCACCTCGACCGGTTCGAGTCCCACGAGGACCGGCTCGCGGGGAGCGAGAGGCGATCCGGCTGGCACGAGGAGCGGCTCGAGCGGCTCGAGGCGTTCTGGCGAGAGGGCCTCTACGAGGTGATGCGCCACAACGATGGGCTCTTCGCTCGCGTCGACCAGAAGATGGACCGACTGCGGCGCGAAAGCTCCGACTTGTGGGGGCGCCTCGGATCCGCTCTGGCGCGGAGCGAGGCGGGGGACCCCGCCTCGCTCTCTCGCGTTCGGGAAGAGCAGCTGTATCTCCAACTCGAAGCACGGCACCGTGGAACCGAGGCAGAGATCGCCGAGCGGTTGGCGATCTACCTCCCCTATTTCGGCGGTGGGGAGGTCCTCGACCTGGGCTGCGGGCGGGGCGAGTTCCTGGCGCTACTCGGTGAGCGCGCGATTCCCGCGCGTGGCGTCGATTCGAGCGCGGAGATGGTCGCCACCTGCCGTTCCAAGGGACTTCGCGTCGATGAGGGCGATCTGCTCGAGGCGCTCGCCGCGAGTCCGCCAGGGGGGCTGGGCGGCATCGTGTCCTTCCACGTTGTCGAACACCTCCCGCCGCCGGTGATCGATCGACTGATCCGCCTCGCCTGGGGCGCTCTCGCGCCCGGCGGTGTGCTCGTCCTCGAGACGCCGAACCCGCTCTCGGTCGTGGTCGCGGCCCGGTCCTTCTGGCTCGATCCGACCCACGTGCGTCCGGTCCATCCCGAGATGCTCCGTGTCATGTTGGAATCGGCGGGCTTCGCCTCGGTCGAGAGGGTGGATCTGCGCCCCTTCCCCAAGGACGAGCGCCTTCCCGAGATCGACGTCGCGCGGCTCTCCGACGAGCTGCGACCGCTCGCCGACGAGGTCAATCGACTCCGGGATCGGATCGACGAACTCCTGTTCGGTCATCGCGATTTCGCGATGATCGCTCGCAAGCCCTGACCCGTAATCGCCGGATCGACGGCGCTCGACCGGTCGGTCAGTCGCCGTCCTCGTTCTCCCAGGCTTGCTGGATCGCCGACCAGTCGGTGACCTGCTCGGGCATCGACTCGCGCGTCCGCGGCTGATAGAAGGGACGCTGCTGAGCCCAAGGCAGCGCGAGGATGGCCTGCCAGCGGGGCTGGTACGAGCGAGTCGGCACGGTTCCCGGGAGGAAGGCTTCGTCGATGAGCTTCTCGGCTCCAGGTCCCGGGAGCAACCCGGTCCAGTACTCGACCGATTGCATGACGACGCCGGGCGGACGCGAGAACTGCTCGCCCGAGTGCAACCAACCGTCGGCAAGCCCCCGCTCGACGATCAAACGCCAGATCGGCAGGGCAGCCTCGGCGCCGGTCATCTTCCGCCCGATCGTCCGCTTCTGGTCGTAGCCCACCCAGGAGAGGATGGTGTAGCGCGGGGTGAACCCCACGAACCAGGCGTCGGTGTAGTCGTTCGTCGTCCCGGTCTTTCCGGCGAGATCCAGCGGCAGATCGGCACAGCTTCCGGCGGTACCGCGATCGACGACTCCCTCGAGCATGTGCGTCAGCACGTAGGCGACTTCGGGCTCGGTCACCTTTCTTGCCCGCGTCTGATGCTCCTGCAGGGTCAGTCCGTCGGGGTTGGAGACCCGGTCGATGAAGTAGGGCTCGAGATAGATCCCCTGGTTCGCCACCGAAGCGTAGGCGGCGGCGAGCTCGATCGGCAGCAGGTCGGCGGACCCCAGAGCCAGGCTCGGATAGGGCGGCAAGGCAGATCGCAGCCCGGCGCGCCGTGCGAAGTCGACGACCCGCTGGACACCGACCATGTCCATCAACTTCACCGCGGAGACGTTCACCGACAGCTCGAGCGCCCGGCGCAGCGTGATGATGCCGTAGTATCTGCGGTAGTAGTTGCGCGGGCTGTAGCTCAGCAGACCGTCGGCACCGGCGAAGGCCGCCGGCGCGTCGAAGAGCGTGTCGGCCGGGGAGAAGCCGGACTCGAGGGCGGCGCCGTAGACGAAGGGCTTGAAGGCCGATCCGACCTGCCGTTGTGCCTGAGTCACCCGGTTGAACTTGTTGCGCTGGAAATCCCAGCCGCCGACCATGGCGCGAACCGCTCCGGTCGCCGATTCGAGAACGATCGCCGCCCCCTCGAGGATCGGTTCCTGCTCGAGCACGAGGTAGAGGGGCTCTCCCTTCTTCCCTTCCTCCGGAGTCGACCAGCGGAACCAGGCGAGGTCGCCGATGCGCAGCACTTCCGACGGGCGAGCCTTGCCGGTCCAGGCGACACCGCGGCGCGTGAGGACCGTCTCCTCGCCCGGAAGGCGAACCTGCGCGACATCTCCCGAAAGGCCCTGGACGATGCCGGGGAGCCAAGTCTCCGGAGAGGGATTGCGATCGACGAAGTCGCCATCGGCCGTGAGGTCCATGCCGAGCGGCTGACCACGCCGCAGGGGACCCCGCCAGCCCTTCCGGTGATCGACGCGCAGGAGCCCGCTCCGCAAGGACTCTTCGGTGGCCCGCTGGATCGTCGAATCGAGCGTCGTGCGGACTTGCAGGCCCTCCTGGTATAGGCGTTCCGTGCCGTACTTGGCTTCGAGCTGCTGTCGCACGTCCTCGGCGAAATAGGCACCCAGCTCGGACCTCGCCCGGTGGTCTTGCACCGCGAGGGGCTCTGCCACTGCCCGATCGTGCTCCTCGCGAGTGACGAATCCTTCCGCCAACATCCGACCGAGGACGTAGTTGCGGCGAGTGGTCACTCCGGCGGGATTCCGGTACGGGCTGAAGGCGCTCGGCCGCTGGACCATGCCGGCGAGGGTGGCCGCCTGCGGCAGGGAGAGCTCGCTCGCCGGTTTGCCGAAGTAGTAGCGTGCAGCCGCTTCCATCCCATAGTTGCCGTGGCCGAGGAAGGCGAGGTTGCAGTAGAGCGCGAGAACCTGCTGTTTCGAGAGGTTCTTCTCGAGGTCGACCGCGAGGAGGACCTGCTCGACCTTGCGTCGCCAGCTCTTCTCGGGTGTGAGGTAGAGCATCTTGGCGAGTTGCATGGTGATGGTCGAAGCGCCCTGGGCGCGGCGACCACGCTGCAAGTTCACCAACACGGATCGGAGCGCGCCGAAGGCGTCGATGCCACCATGGCGGAAGAACTCCGAGTCCTCGGAGGCGACGACGGCCTTCTGGATCAGGGGAGGAACCTCGGCATCCCCGAGGAGCTCACGTCGTTCCCGGGCATAGGAGGCGAACGGCTTGCCGTCGCGATCCAGCAGGCGCGTCACGAGGCTCGGCCGGAAGTCGATCAGCGACTCGACCTTCGGCATGTGGATCATGGCACCGACGCTGACGCCCACCGCGACACCGAGCAGGACGGCGACGACGAAGGGAATCAGCCGGCGGCGGAGCGAATGGGGGCGCAGCGTCGGGATCGCGCGAGGGGCATTGGGGCCGGGGGGCACGGCGCGATTCTACCAGCGGCGATCCGAGGGCTGTGATAAAACGCGCCGGTACCTCTCGAGACGATCCAGGCAGACGATGACCCCACAAGACACCGACCTGAATCCGCTGCCGCCCTCGTTGCCCCCCGCCACCCCCTTCGCTCCGGAGCGTGCCAAGACGCCCACCGGCTGCGGACGGATCGCGCTGGTGGGCTGCGGGTTCGCGACCCTGCTGCTCGGGCTGGCGGCGGTGGTTTTCCTGTTCAAGGCGAACGACTTGCTCAGCTGGACGTTGCGCCAGATCGAATCGCAGCTCGCTACGCGGCTGCCTTCCGATCTCACGGCGGACGAAAAGGTCCGACTGACGGGGGCCTTCTCGGCGGCACGAGGGGCGATTGCCGCCGGCAAGCTCGATCCGCGCGCCCTGCAGACGCTGCAGGGCAAGCTCCAGCGGCTGAGCGGCGTCGGCACGACGCCGCCGACGCGACAGGAGATCCTCTCGCTCACGGAATCGCTCGAGCTGGTCGGCAGGGGAGCGGAGCCTCCGGCGACCCCCGTGGCGGTTCCCACCGCCTCGCCCTGAGGGAAGACCGAACGTGACGAGCTTCCAGCTCGAAGCCCCCTTCGTACCGCAGGGGGACCAGCCCCAGGCCATCGAACAGCTCGTCGCCCGGCTGCTCGCCGGCGAACGCGAACAGGTGCTTCTCGGGGTCACCGGCTCGGGCAAGACCTTCACCGTCGCCAAGGTGATCGAGCGGGTCGATCGTCCGACCCTCGTTCTCTCCCACAACAAGACGCTGGCCGCCCAGCTCTACCAGGAGTTCCGGGCGTTCTTCCCGCACAACGCGGTCGAGTACTTCGTCTCGTACTACGACTACTACCAGCCCGAGGCCTACGTCCCGCAGTCGGACACCTACATCGAGAAGGAAGTCAACATCAACGAGGAGATCGATCGCCTGCGATTGCGGGCGACGAAGTCGCTCTTCGAGCGGCGTGACGTCCTGATCGTCGCCTCGGTTTCGTGCATCTACGGTCTCGGCTCGCCTGAGGCGTTCTTCGGCATGCTGCTGATGCTCGAGCAAGGCAAGTCCCTCGACCTCGACGAGGCGCTGCGACGCCTGGCCGAGATGCAATACGAGCGGACCTCGCTCGACCTGTTCCACGGCGGCTTCCGTCTGCGCGGCGACACCCTGGAGATCCTGCCGGCGTACGACGATCGGGCGATTCGCGTGGAGTTCTTCGGTGACGAGATCGAGCGACTGGCGATCTTCGACCCGCTGCGCGGCGACGTGCTCGAGTCCCCCGACCGTGTCGCGCTCTATCCGAAGACGCACTACGTCACGCCGAAGGACCGGATGGAGAAGGCCATCGCCAGGATCCGCAGCGAGCTCGCCGAGCGGCTGGACCGACTCGAGCAGGAGGGCAAGCTGCTCGAACGGCAGCGCCTGGAACAGCGCACGCGCTTCGACCTCGAGATGCTCAAGGAGGTCGGGTACTGTCACGGGATCGAGAACTACGCGCGCCACCTCGCCGGGCGCCAGGCCGGAGAGCCGCCGCCGACGCTCCTCGACTACTTTCCTGACGACTTTCTCCTGGTCATCGACGAGAGCCACCAGACGGTTCCCCAGGTTCGCGGGATGTACCACGGCGACCGGTCGCGCAAGACGACGCTGGTCGATTTCGGGTTCCGGCTGCCGAGCGCGCTCGACAACCGCCCCCTGACCTTCGAGGAGTTCGACCGCCGGGTCGGTCAGCGGCTCTACGTCTCGGCGACGCCCGCCCCGTTCGAGCTCGAGCGTGCCGGCGGAGTGGTCGTCGAACAGCTGATCCGTCCGACCGGGTTGCTCGACCCGGCGATCGAGGTGCGACCGGCGCGCGGTCAGGTCGACGACCTGATCGGCCAGCTGCGCCAGACACTGGCGGCGAAGGAGCGTGCGCTGGTCACGACGCTGACCAAGAAGATGTCGGAGGAGCTGACGCAGTACCTGCTCGAGATCGGCATCAAGGTGCGATATCTGCACAGCGACGTCGAGACCCTCGAGCGCGTGCAGATCATCACCTCGTTGCGACGGGGCGAGTGCGACGTGCTCGTCGGCATCAACCTGCTGCGGGAGGGGCTCGACCTGCCCGAGGTCTCGCTGGTGGCGATCCTCGACGCCGACAAGGAGGGGTTCCTGCGGAGCGAGACCGCCCTGGTGCAGACGGCGGGGCGCGCAGCGCGGAACCTCAACGGCCGGGTGATCTTCTACGGCGACCGGATCACCGACTCGATGGCCCGGGCGATCGACGAGACGAGGCGACGGCGAGTGCGCCAGCAGGATTACAACACGGAGCATGGCATCGAGCCCCGCACCATCCTCAAGGACATCCACAATCCGCTCGTCGCCATGGCCAACCTCGACTACCACGAAGTCCCCGGCCGCTCTGCCGGCTGGGTGGCGGAGGACGAGTCGCAGCCGCTCGCCGAGCGAATCGCACGGCTGGAGAAGGAGATGCGGGCAGCCGCCAAACGGCTCGAGTTCGAGGAGGCCGCGATGCTGCGCGACCGCATCCGCGAGCTGCGGGAGTTGCAGGTCTTCAGCGGCTGATCCGCGATGACTCCCGAGCTTGCGGCGCGGATCGCCGGGCTGCCGGAAGAACCGGGCATCTACATCTTCGTCGATGCCGGCAGACGGACGCTCTACGTCGGCAAGGCGAAGTCGCTGAAGCGCCGGGTCGCGAGCTACCTCACGCGCGATCTCGAGCCGCGACTGGCGGCGATGGTGGAGGAGGCCAGCGACCTCGACTACCTGGTGACGCGGTCGGAGTCCGAGGCGCTCGAGCTCGAGAACAACTGGATCAAAGAGCGCCGGCCGCGCTACAACGTCCTGCTGCGGGACGACAAGACCTATCCCTACCTCAAGATCACGGTCGGCGAAGCCTGGCCGAGGGTCGCCTTCACCCGGAGGATCCGCCAGGACGGGGCGGAGTACTTCGGCCCCTTCCTGCCGGGAGGTCTGGCGAGGCGAGCGATCAAGCTCGTCCAGAAGCTCTTCCGGCTGCGCGTCTGTCGGATCGAGATCGACGGGAAGCTGCCACGCCCCTGCCTCTACTACGACATGAAACGCTGCCTCGGCCCGTGCGTGGCGGGTCTCACCGACGAAGCGACCTATCGCGAGGCAACGGAACAGTCCCGCCTCTTCCTCGGCGGGAAGACGGATCGTCTCTCGCGTGAGCTGCGGCAACGGATGGAGCAGGCGGCGGAGCGTCTCGAGTTCGAGGAGGCCGCGCGGCTCCGCGACGCGCTCGCCGAGATCGACGCACTCGCCGGCCGCAGTCGCCTTTCGTCGGTGGAAGGCGAGGACGCCGATGTGATCGGCCTCTTCACCCTGGGACCTCGTGCTGCCATGGTGATCCTGGTGATGCGCGGCGGCCGCATTCTCGATCGTCAGGAGCTCTTCTGGGAGGAGGAGGCGGCGTTTGCCGCGGAACGTCTGCTCGCCGAGGTACTGCCTCAGATCTATGCGAGGACGACGTTCATCCCGAAGGAGATTCACCTGCCGATGCCGATCGACGGGGACGAGGCTCTCGCCGACTGGCTCTCGGAGCGCAAGGGGGAGCGGGTCTACCTGCGCTATCCGGCACGTGGCCCGCGAGCCTCGCGTCTCGACCTGGCCCGCGGCAACGCCCAGCTCGCCTTCCGGCGCCGCTTCCGCGGGGCCGGCGAGAGCGATGCCGGCAGCGAGGCGCTGCGGACTCACCTCGAGTTGCCGGAACCGCCGCGGCGGATCGAAGGCTTCGACATCTCGACCTTCCACGGCGGCGAGACCGTCGCCTCGCTGGTCGTCTGGCAAGAGGGCAAGCTGCGCAAGTCGGACTATCGCTCGTTCAACATCCGCGGCGTTCGGTTGCCCGACGACTTCGCTTCGATGCGCCAGGCCGTCGAACGCCACTATCGACGTCGGCTCGAGGAGGTGGGGGAGATGCCCGACCTCATCCTCGTCGACGGTGGGCGAGGGCAGCTCAACGCTGCGCTCTCGGCACTCGCGGCTCTCGGTGCCGAGGAGACGCCGATCGTCTCCCTGGCCAAGCGGGAGGAGGAGGTCTATCGGCCGGACCTGCCCGAGCCGCTCGTCCTTCCCCGGCGAGATCCCGGTCTGCAGCTTCTGCAGCGCCTGCGAGACGAAGCGCATCGTTTCGCCATCTCGCGGCATCGGAACCGGCGAAGTCGCCGAACCTTGGCGAGTCGCCTGGATCGCCTGCCAGGAATCGGCCCGGCTCGTCGTCGTCTGCTCCTGCAGCATTTCGGGTCGGCGGACGCGGTCGCCGCGGCGAGCGTCGAGGCTCTCGCCGAGCTCCTCGGCCCGACGGTCGGCCGTCGGCTGCACGCGACGCTGGCGATGGCCGACGGGGCGGACGCGGGCCACGAGGGCGACGCAGGATCCGGCGGAGAATCACCGCCGGAACTCCGCTAGAATCGACGCCGAGCCATCCATGTCGCCCATCGCCGGCAATCTCGAGCGGGAGCCTCTGTCGGAGGTCGTACGGGAGATCCATCTGGCCCGCGGCAACGGCGTGCTCGAAGTGCAAGTCCGCGGTCAGCGGCGGCGCCTGCATTTTCGCGAGGGGGAGCTCTGCCTGCCGGGAAGTCATCCTCTCGCCCGGCGGCTCGCCACGCTGCTCGGCGAGGAGCCCGATCCGCTGGGGTCGGCGAGGCGCGAGATCGCCACGCTGCTCTCCCGGATCGTCGAGGTCACGGCCGAGTGGACCGAGGGTGAGTTCCGGTTCCAGGACGACCCGACGGTGCTCCCCGAGCTTCTCGTCGGGCCACTGCCGACCGTCGAGTTCCTCATGGAGCACGCCGTCGCGCAGGTCGGCGAGCGCGATCCGGTCGCCGCGCTCGGCGGGGATCGCACGCGGTGGATTCTCGAAGAGACATCGCCACTGCGCCGACGAGCCGATCTCCTCAGTCCCGCCGAGCTCTGGGTGCTGGAACAACTCCAGGCGCCGACCGAGCCCCGCGATCTCCAGGAGAAGAGCCCGATGGGGCGAGTCGAGCTCGGGCGCGCCCTGGTTCGGCTGGCCGCGGCGGGTTGCATTCGTCCGTTCGAGCAGCGGCGGGAACGCTCTCAGGACGGGGCCGGACAGCTGCTCGAGCGGCAGGTCCTCAACCGGTTCGACGAGCGGATCCGCGAGAGCCTCGCCCAGCGGCCCGTGGCGTTGGATGTGGCCGCGCACCGAGAGCTGCTGATCGACCGCCTCGCGAAGTTCGGCGGCATGACCCACTACGAGCTCCTCGAGGTGGCGCCGTCGGCGTCGATCGACGAGGTCCACGCCGCCTACGAGCGGCTCGCCCGCGAAGCCCACCCGAGTCACTCGTCCCTGCTCGAATTGGAGAACGCGAAAGCCGGCCTTCAGCTCCTCTTCGAGCGCGGTACCACCGCCTATCTCACTCTGGCCGATCCGGAGCGCCGCAAGGCGTACGATCTCGAGATCGGTCTCGACGTCGTCGTCGGGCGGGTCAACCAACCCGTGGCCCAGCGAGCGCAGGAGCAGCGCGACCTCGCCCGCCAGCACTACGAGCAGGCTCTCGCCTTCGCCGCACGCGAGGAGTACCACTTCGCCATCGAGCTGCTGCAACTCGCCGTCAAGGCCGACTCGTCGAAGTCGCAGTACTTTCTCGAGCTCGGGCGGCTACAGGCCCGCAACCCGAACTGGCTGCGCCACGCCGCCGAGAGCTATCGGCGGGCCATCGAGCTGGTGCCGCGGGATCTCGCCTCCCGACTCCTCCTGGCCAGCCTCTACGAACGCCTCGAGGATCCCGTGCGGGCCAAGGTCCAGTACCACACGGTGCTGCGGATCGCCCCGGAGAACCCCGACGCCGCCGCGGCGCTCGAGCGTCTCGAAGGCGGAAGCTCGGAGGGTGGGAAGGGCATCTTCGGGCGCATCTTCCGCCGCTGACGCGAGCTCCGGTTCGCGGTAGGATGTCCTGGGGTCGGAGGACTCCGGGTGTTCGCTCGGCGGCTCGGCCGTCGAGAGGAAAGTCCGAGCTCCCACGGGCAGCATGCTCGCCAACGGCGAGGCGCGGCGACGCGACGGAAAGTGCAACAGAGAGCAGACCGCCTCGGGCGCGCGAGCGTTCGCGGTAAGGGTGAAAGGGTGCGGTAAGAGCGCACCGCTCGGCCGGCGACGGTCCGAGGCACGGCAAACCCCATGCGGAGCAAGACCGAATAGGGGAGCGGATCGAGGGTCGCCCGTCCCGAAGCGTCGTTCCCGACGAGGGAACGACGGCCGCTTCCGGGTAGGTCGCTGGAGGATGCCGGCAACGGCATTCGCAGAGGAATGAACGCCGCCCCGCGAGGGGTACAGAACTCGGCTTACGGGTGCCTCCGATCCCCTTGATCTCCGCACGCTATCCCCCGCCCGTCGTCCCTGGCTCCCGCCTCGGGATTGCTGCCCTGTCCGGTCCGGTCGATCCCACGCGTCTCGCGGCGGGTTGCGAGACGCTCGGGCGACTCGGCTTCGAGCCGGTCCTGGCGACGAACCTCGGCTCTCGCGCCGGCTTCTTTGCCGGCAGCGACCGCGATCGCCTCGACGGTTTTCACGGTCTGCTGCGCGATCCGTCGATCGATGCCATCGTCTTCGCGCGCGGTGGTCACGGCCTGCTGCGACTGCTGCCATCGCTCGACTGGGAGCTGCTCGCCAGCCGCCCGCGCGCCTTCGTCGGCTACTCCGATCTGACGCCCTTGCTCAATCTCATCCCGCAGCGGCTCGGCTGGGTGACCTTCCACGGCCCGATGGCGGCGGTCGATCTGGTCAACGGCCTTTCGGAGGAAGAAGAAGCCTCGTGGCTCGGCGCCCTCGCCGGGCGTCCAAGCTCGCCGTTGGCCTCCCCGCGGATCGTGCGGCCGGGCGTCGCCCGGGGTCACCTGCTCGGCGGCTGCCTGAGCCTCCTCACCGCGGTTCAAGGCACCCCGTACGCACCGTCGCTCGAGGGCTCGGTGCTGTTCTGGGAAGACGTCGGGGAGTCCCCCTATCGTCTCGATCGGATGTTGACCCACCTCACCCTGTCCGGTAGTCTGACCGGCGTTCGAGGCATGGTCATCGGCGAGGTGGACTTTGGCGGAATCGACGGCGCAGTCGCCGAGCTGGAGGCCGAGAGTCTCGCCAACGCGCGCGCGGACTTGCCGTTCCCGATTGCCGCGGGTCTGTCGTGCGGACACCGGCGGCCGAATCTCACCCTGCCGATCGGGGCGCCGGTCGAGCTCGACGCTCTCCGCGGCGAGCTGACCGTGCTGCCCTGCGAAAGCGTCGAGAGCGCATGAACAAGCCGGTCTTCAAGAGCACTGCGAAGCGCCCACCGCTCCCCAGCTACACCGCGGAGTACGCGGCTGGAGCCTCGATCTTCGAGGCCGGCGAGCTGGGGACGGAGATGTACATCGTCCACGAAGGTCGCGTCGAGATCCTGGCCAAGGTCCAGGGGACCGAAAAGCAGCTCGCCGTCCTCGAGAAGGGTGACTTCTTCGGCGAGATGGCGTTGCTCGAAGACCAGCCGCGCACGGCGAGCGCTCGCGCACTCACCGACGTGCAGTTGCTGCAGATCAACGGCTCGACCTTCGACCAGATGCTCCGTTCGAACCCGGAGATCGCCGTCCGGATGATGCGCAAGCTCTCGCGCCGGTTGCGTGAAACCGACCGCCAGTTGCAAGAGGCCTTGGGACGGACCGGTCAGAGCGGGGAGCTCGAGTTGCCGCCGGCCGAGCCGGTGGTCGAGAAGCCGTCCGGGCCGCAGCGGATGATCCACGACAAGTCCGGCATCGAGTTCCATTTCTCGAAGGGCTCCGAGACGACCGTCGGCCGGCGGGACCCCGTCACGGGAATTCACCCGGACATCGACCTGACCCCCGTCGACAACCAGCGGTCGATCAGCCGGCGACATGCCAAGCTCTACAAGCGCGGCAACAAGTTCTTCGTCGCCGAGGACCTCGGAACGATGAACGGCACCTTCGTCAACGGCGAGCGGATCGAAACCGGCCAACCGACGGAGATCAAGCCCGGCGACGAAGTCCGCTTCGGGCTCGTGACCCTCCGTTTCTCCGTCGACTGAACAGCGCCGCGGCCAGACCGCGGCGCCGCTCCATGCCGAACCTTCGCGCCGACACCCCGTTGCGCTTCGTCAAAGGGGTCGGACCTCAGCGGGCCCAGGCACTCGCTGCCGCCGGGTACGCCACGGCCGGAGACCTTCTCCTTCATCTACCGACTCGCTACGACGACTGGAGGGGCCGCCAGGGCGCCGGCGAGGTGCGCGGTCCGGGCCCCTGGACGCTTCTTGCCGAATTGCGCGACGTTCGAACGATTCGCACGCGCCGTCGGAACCTGGTGATCGTGCGGGCTCTGGCCTGTGACGACACGGGTGCCATCCCGGTCGTCTGGTTCAACCAGCCCTACCTCGCCACGCGACTGGCGTCCGGAGAGACGTGGCATCTCCACGGCGCCGCTCGTCCGAGCGAGGGTGGGCGATGGGAGCTGATGAACCCGGCCTGTTCGAATGCCGCCGCTCCGACGACGGCAGGCCTTCGTCCGGTCTACCCGGCGGTTCGCGGCATCGGACCGAGCACCATGGGGCGCCTGGTCGAGCGCGTCCTGCCGCTGCTCGAAGGCGAGGAGTCCGACGGGATTGCCGATCCTCTGCCTCCCGAGTTGCTGCGGCGATATGCGCTGCCGACCCTCCCGGCGGCCCTGTCACGCCTCCATCGTCCTCCCTCCGATGCGGACGCCCTCGGCCTCGCGGCGCGGACGGAGCCGGCTCGAGCGCGGCTTTGCTACGGGGAGCTGCTCGAGTTCCAACTCGAGCTGGCGACGCTGCGAGCACGAGATGCCAGCCTGAGCAAACCGCATCGCTATCGAGTGGATGACGCGGTTCGGCAGGTCGCCCGCGCACTGCTTCCTTTCCGACTCACGGCGGCGCAGAAGCGGGCCCTCCAGGAGATCGTCATCGACCTGCGGCGCCCCTGGCCGATGCTCCGCCTGCTCCAGGGCGACGTCGGGAGCGGCAAGACGATCGTCGCCGCCCTGGCGCTGGTGGTGGCACTCGAGAGCGGCCTCCAGGGCGCCTTCATGGCGCCGACCGAGCTGCTCGCCGAACAGCACTTCGGCAGTCTTCAGCGCCTTCTCGGCGCGCGATACCGTCTCGGACTGGTCAGCTCGTCGCGCCGTGATCCCGCGATCCGGAAAGCGCTGGGAAGTGGAGAGATCCATCTGGCCGTCGGAACGCATGCGCTCATTCAGGAAGAGGTCACCTTCGACCGGCTGGGGCTGGTGGTCATCGACGAGCAGCATCGCTTCGGCGTGGAGCAACGGGTCGGACTCCAACGCAAGGGGATACACCCGGACGTGCTGGTGATGACCGCGACGCCGATCCCTCGCTCGTTGGCCCTGACCGCCTACGGGGACCTCGAGATCTCGTCGATCGACGAGCTGCCTCCCGGTCGGACGCCGGTCGCCACCAAGGTCCTCCCCGCCGGCAAGCGGCGCGAGGTCTACCAGTCGCTTCGTGAAGAGCTTGCCACCGGCGCCCAGGCCTACGTCGTCTTCCCATTGATCGAAGGGAGCGAGGCGATCGCCGCCGAGGCGGTCGGACAGCTCGGCGAGAAGATCCGGGCCTATCTCGGGTCGGTGCCGACGGCCGTGCTCCACGGACGCCTCGACGCGGTCGAGCGCGAACGGACGATGAAGCGCTTTGCCGCCGGTGAGCTGCGAGTCCTCTTCGCCACGAGTCTCATCGAAGTGGGCGTCGACGTCCCGGAAGCGACCTTCATGGTGATCGAGAGCGCGGAGCGATTCGGGCTCGCCCAGCTTCACCAGCTTCGCGGTCGCGTCGGACGCGGCACCCGCGTTTCCCGGTGCGTCGCTCTTCACGGCCGGCTCACCGACGAGGCACGCCGTCGTCTCGAGATCTTCGCTTCGTCCACCGACGGATTCCGCCTTGCGGAGGCCGATCTCGAGCTGCGGGGTCCGGGCGACCTGCTCGGCACGCGTCAGTCCGGAATGCCCACCTTCCGACTCGCTCACCCGTTGCTCGATCGCGAATGGCTCGAGCGAGCCCGTGCCGACGCGCGAGAGCTGGCGGGCCGTCTCGACGAACCGGGCTACGCCGCACTGCGCCAGCGGCTCCTGCCGCGCCTGGAGGCACGGGCGAAAAGGCTCGCCGGAGGTTGATCGATGAGAGTGCTGCTGATCGCCAACACCTTGCCTCCGGCCGACATCTCGGGTGTCGGCGAGCAGGTCCTGCAACTCGCCGCGGGGCTGCGGGCGCGCGGGCACGAGGTGGAGATCCTGGGCCGCGGACCGCAAGGTGCGCGGGGTCCCAAGTCACTCTTCCCGCTGACGGTGGTCCCGCCGACCCTGCGACGACTGCGGCAGTTCCGACCGCATGTCGTCCAGGTTCACGAGTCCGATGGCGGGTTCGCCGCGGCGGCGGTCGCGATCCTCGCTCGCTCCCGCTCCCCGGTACCGCGCCTCGTCGCCCTCCTCCAGGTGAGCTATGTCGAGGAGCTGCGGGCCGTCCGGCCGCTGCGTTGCGGCAGCTTGGTGCTCGGGCGACCGGGTCGCGTCGAGCGGCGCTTCCGCTGGCTCAAGGCACCGATGCAGATCGCCCTCGGTTGCCTCAGCGCCTTCCTGGCTGACCTGGTGCTCGCCCCGAGTCGCCGGACGGCGGGGGAGCTCGAACACGACTACGGAGTCTCCGGGGTCGCGGTCCTGCCGAACGCGACCGGCGGGCTGCCCGTCCCGCCGACCGAGGCGCTTGCGCCGACCCCCGCCGAGGTGGATCTTCTGTTCGTCGGACGACTCCGCTTGCGCAAGGGGCTGGAGGTTCTGCTTCACGCTCTGGCCGAGCTGGCTCGTCGCGGAATACGGCCCCACCTGCTCGTCGTGGGCGACGGCGAGCACCGCGCGGCGCTCGAGGAAACGACGCGGCAGCTCGGACTGGGGGAGCAGGTATCGTTCGCCGGCAAGCGCGGCGCCGCCGAAGTGCAGGGGCTGCTGGCCAAGTGCCGGGCCCTCGTCGTGCCGTCGATCTACGAAGGGATGCCGCTCGTCGTGCTCGAGGCGATGTCGGCGGGGTGTCCCGTGGTCGCCAGCGCGGTGAGCGGGATCCCGGAGGTCGTGCTCGACGGCGTGACCGGCTGGCTCGTCCCTCCGGAGGACCCCGGGCGTTTGGCGGCAGCCCTGGTCGAAGTGTGGGAGGACGCGAGCGAGGCGCGGCGTCGCGGATCTGCCGGGAAGAACCGCGTGGAAACGGAATTCACTCCCGCGAAGACGGCGGAGCTCTGGGAGGCCCGCCTCGGAATCCACGCCGACGCGGAGGAGAATTAGCCGATGTTCGTTCCCGCGATGCTCGTCGTCTCGCTGCTCGCCACCTGCCTGTTCGGGCTCGTCGGAGCCGAGTCGCTGCTCGATCCGTTGCCGCTCGAGCGGGCCGCCCTCATCCGACACGCCCTCCTCGGAGGCGCTGCCTGCCTGCTGCTGGTGTTGTCGCAGACCTGGTTTGCCATCTATCTCGCCTCGGTCGGTCGGGCGCTTCGACGCCTCGGGCCGGGAGCTTCCTCCGGGCCGGTTCCCGAGTGGCAGAGTGCCACCACCGCGGCCCGCCGCGGCGCGCTTCCCTGGACACTGGCGGTGCCGCTCTCGGCCCTCGTGGTCTTTCTGATCGGGGGCGGGGTCTTCTCGGGGTTCTTCACCAAGACCACCCATGGCATCGCCTTCGGGGTGAGCCTCCTCGTCCAGCTCGCCGCGCTTTGGCTCGAAGGGAGGAGTCTGCTTCGGCACGAGGCGGCCTTTTCCCGCGCCGACGCGTCCACCGGCGTCCGCTGAGTCGGCGCGGATTGGCCCGCCGCCGTGAGATTGCTAGACTGTGGGATTCCTGGCCGGTACTGGCCGGGGGGAGAGCGGACGTGAGCGAGCAGCGCAAGGTCGTCCTGTCGGGCATGCGTTCGACCGGCAAGATCCATCTGGGGAACTACTTCGGGGCGGTGCGCAACTGGGTCGAGTTGCAGGACCGCTTCGATTGCTACTACTTTGCCGCCGACTGGCATGCGCTGACCAGCGACTACGCCGACCCGAGCCAGATCGCCGAGAACACGCTCGAGGCCGTGGCCGACTGGATCGCGGCGGGGCTCGATCCGCAGAAGTCGGTGATCTTCGTCCAGTCGATGGTGCCCGAGCACGCCGAGCTCCACCTGTTGATGTCGATGCTCACGCCGCTCGGCTGGCTCGAACGAGTTCCGACCTACAAGGACCAGGTCCGGCAGCTCGAGAACAAGGATCTCGAGACCTACGGTTTCCTCGGCTATCCGCTGCTCCAGACGGCCGACATCGTCATCTACCGTGCCGACTTCGTGCCGGTGGGCGAGGACCAGGCGAGCCATCTCGAGATCAGCCGGGAGATCGTCCGGCGCTTCAACGGACTCTACGGACCGGTGTTCCCCGAGCCGAAGGCGCTGTTCACCCCGACGCCGAAAGTCCCGGGGCTCGACGGGCGCAAGATGTCGAAATCGTACGGGAATGCGATCGCCTTGGCGGACTCGCCGGATGAGATCCGCCGCAAGTGCATGACGATGGTCACCGACACGACCCGGCTCCGCCGCAAGGACCCGGGCCATCCCGAGAGCTGCAACCTCTTCGAGTTTCACAAGCTGATGTCGCCGAGCGACGTCGCCGAGCGCGTCGCCCAGCAGTGCCGGGCCGCGGAGATCGGCTGCGTCGACGACAAGAAGCTGCTGGCCGAACAGATCATCGCCTTCCTCGAGCCGATGCGCCGCCGCCGTGAGGAGCTCGCGGGCGACCGCGGCGCGTTGCTCGAGTTGCTGGCGAGCGGTTCGCGACGCGCCCGCGAGCGGGCCGTCGAGACGATGGAGCAGGTCCGTTCCGCCATCGGCCTCGACTACCGGCGGTTCGTCCACCCGCGATGAGCACCTCGCAACCGCAGGATCCGGGCGCATTGCTCCCTGCCTCCTGGCGGGTACAGTTGCCGATCTTCGAGGGGCCGCTCGACCTTCTGCTGCACCTGGTTCGCATCAATAAGGTGGAGATCACCGACATCCCGGTGGCGGTGGTCTGCGATCAGTTCCACGAGTACCTCCGGCTGATGGAGGAGCTCGATCTCGACATTGCCGCGGAGTTCATCTACGAGGCGGCGGTGCTGATCCAGGTCAAGTCGAAGCTCCTGCTGCCGCAAGCGGGAAGACCGGGCGAGGAAGCCCCGGAGGATCCACGGCACGAGCTCGTTTCGCGGCTGCTCGAGTACCGCCGTCTCAAGGAGGCGGCCCAGGCTCTGGCCGAGGTCGACCGCGTTCGGCAGGGGATCTGGACACGAAAGCCGGCGCCGTGGAAGCCGGAGGCCGACCCGGAGGAGACCGACGTGCCGCTCGAAGAGGTCTCGCTCTTCGACCTCATCGGCGCTCTGCGCACCGTTCTCGAGCGCTACGACAAGGAGCACCCGGAGCCGATTCTCCTGCCGCACGAGCGATTCTCGGTGCGCAGCCAGATCGAACGTCTCCTCGCGCTTCTCGAAGCGGGCCACCCTTCGGGACTCTTCGATCAGTTGCGCAGCCTGTCGTGCCGCGCCGAAGCGATCGCCATGTTCCTGGCCGTGCTCGAGCTGGCGCGGCTGAACCTGGTTCGCATCCACCAGGGCGGCGAGGGCAGCGACGTCCTGCTGTTCCGCACCACTCGTGAGCTGCAGCCTGAGGAGCTCGAGGCGATTTCCGGATGAACCCACGACACGAGATCGAAGCGGCCCTCGAGGCCATCCTCTTCGTCAGCAACGAGCCGGTGCCGCGCGACCGGCTCCTCGCGCTCTTCGATGCCGAGGAGCGTGTCGCGGCGACCGCGGCGCTCGCTCGGTTGCAGGCCCGGTACGCGCCGCGCGACCACGCGGGGGTCTGGATCGAGGAGGTTGCGGGCGGTCTGCGCCTGGTCACGCGACCGGAGCTGCACATCCACCTCCGGCGATTCTTCGAGGCCAGCGGCGGCCACCGGCTTTCCATGGCCGGGCTCGAGACGCTCGCCATCATTGCCTATCGCCAGCCGATCACCGGTCCGGAGATCCAGGAACTGCGCGGCAAGTCGTCGGCGAGCGTGATCCGCAGCTTGCTCGAGCGCCGCCTGGTTCGCATCGCCGGCCGCAAGGAAGTCGTCGGAAGACCCTTCCTCTATGCGACGACCCGAGAGTTCCTGATGCACTTCGGCCTTCGCGACCTCAAGGAGCTGCCGCCACTCGAGGAATTCGAGGAGACGTTCAGCACCGAGGGTGCGCTGGGAGCTCCCGAGCGGGCGACGGCGACGACGAGTGCGCCGGCTCCAACGCCAGCCGACGATCCGATGGAGTCCGACTTTTCGCTCGAAGAGGACCTGACATGAGCGCCGAACGATTGCAGAAGCTGCTGGCCCGTGCAGGTGTCGCCTCGCGCCGCAAGGTCGAGGAGCTCATCGTCGAGCAACGGGTCACGGTCAACGGCCGGATCGCCACGCTCGGGGACAAGGCGGATCTCGAGGTCGATTCGGTCAAGCTCGACGGAAAGCGGATCCGTTTGCCGGATCGGCAGCGCTATCTGCTGATGAACAAGCCGAAGGGCGTGCTGACGACGCTGACCGACGACAAGGGTCGCCCCACCGTCATCGACCTGATCCCACAGGGTCTGCGCAACGGCCTCTTTCCCGTAGGGCGCCTCGATTTCCAGACCGAGGGACTGCTGGTCCTGACCACGGACGGCGAGCTCGCGCAGCGGATCGCGCATCCTCGATTCGGTTGTCGCAAGCTCTACGAGGTGAAGGTCAAGGGTGTTCCCCGCGAAGAGGAGATCGAGAAACTCCGGCGCGGTATCGTGATCGACGGTCGGCGCACGCGGCCTGCCTACATCGACCCCCTGCGGCGGACCGCACGAGGGGAGGACGAAGGGAACACCTGGTACGAGGTGCAACTGGGGGAAGGGCGCTCGCGACAGATTCGCGAGATGTTCTTCCGGATCGGACACCCCGTGCAGAAGCTCAAGCGGGTGGCGATCGGACCGCTGCGCGATCCGGAGTTGCCCTCGGGCACCTTCCGGACGCTCGACGAGAAGGAGATCGAGGCGCTGCGTACCGCGGGTGCCGACCTGGAGAAGGGGGCTCGCGGAGCGACGAGAGGCTCGACTCGTCCACCGGCCGAGCGGACCTCGGGGGGGCCGCGGAAACCTGCCGTGCCATCGCGCTCCCGCTCGCCGCGGACGAGCGCCTCGGCCGCACGCCCCGAGCGCCCTGCGGATCGCCCCCGCCGAGCGGAGCCGGCCCGGCGCTCGACGGCCGCGCCCGGCCGCGCTTCCGCCGCATCGCCGTTCGGAAGGCGCCGCGAGGCAGCCGACCTCGCCTCGCGTCCGGCGATCGATCGCGACGCTCCGCGAAGTCGGCGGACCGGCAGCCCCGATCGCGACACGATGCCGAAGAAGCGCTCGGGCCACGGGCCGCGCCCTGGAGGGGGAACGAAGGACAAGGCGCCGCGGCGTCCGAACGAAGCCCCGTGGAGGAGGCCGGAAGGCGCCTCCGACCGCCCGGGAAGGCGGCCCGGAGCCAAAGTTGCCGGGCGGGGAGGCGAACGAAAGGAACGACCGACGAGAGCACGGCCGAAGAGCCCTGCCGGGCGCTCGTCAGTCACCGGCGTGGCGTTCTCGCCGGGGCCTTCGCCCCGCAAGGGCGGCGCAGCCGGGCGCGGCGCCCCCCGGACGCCTCGGGGTGCGCGGCCAGGCTCTCCGGGTCCGGGACGGGGTAGCACCCCTCGGGGCAGGCGCCCGCCACGCCCGCGGAGCGGACGCTGACCCGAGCGATCGGGTCGATCGCGGAATCCTCGCCATCTCGGTCGTCGTCGGCGCGACCCACAGCTTTCGGAGGAGTGGTGACGTTCTCAAACGCAGGGGGACCTCTCATCGTCGCGATCGACGGTCCGTCCGGCGTCGGCAAGAGCACCACGGCGCGCCTGGTCGCTGCCGCCCTGGGCATTCCCTATCTCGACACCGGCGCGATGTACCGGGCCTTCGGTTGGCTGATCGTCGAGCGGGGAATTCGCGCCGAAGACCGAGACGCCGTCGTCACGGCTCTCGAGTCGGCCCGGCTCGAGTTGGAGAGGGGAGCCGATGGCGGACTCGAGGTGCTGCTCGACGGCGAGTCGGTCGGCGACCGCATCCGCACCCCGCGGGTCAGCGACGCGACGTCGCGCATCGCCGTCTATCCGGAGGTGAGAAGTCGTCTGGTGGCCATCCAGCGCGAGTTCGCGCGGCGCGAAGGGGGCGTCCTCGAAGGCCGTGACATCGGGTCGCGCGTGGTGCCGGAAACGCCGTTCAAGTTCTTTCTCGACGCGCCGTTGGAGGTGAGGATCGAACGGCGACGGCTGGAGTTGGCGGCCGCCGGCCGGGAGGCCAGCGGCGAGGCCCTGGCGGCGGAGATCGCCGAACGGGATCGTCGAGACCAGGAGCGATCGGCTTCGCCTCTCGTCTGTACCGCCGAGCACGAGCGCGTCGACACCTCCCTGGGCGGCGCCGAGGAGGTGGCGACGGCGATCCTCTCCTCGATCTGGCGCCGCCTCCGTCAGGCGAATCCAGAGGGTTGATCCGATGACGTCGAACGGGGTCGCCTCCGCCGACCTCGTCGAGCGGATCAAAGGGTGGACCCGCGACTGTGGTTTCTCCCGGGTCGGGATTGCCACGCTCGAATCCTCGCGGTTCGCCACCGCTTTCGAGTCCTGGATCGAACGAGGAGACCACGCGGGGATGACCTGGCTCGAGCGGCGCCGGGAGGTCCGCCTGAATCCGCGGCTCCTCCGCGAGTGGGCGCGCTCGGCGGTCGTCGTGGCGCTTCACTACGACTCGCCGGCGACCGACGAGCCGGGCTCCGGGGGCGACCTCTGGCCGCGCGTCGCCCGGTACGCTCGCGGGCGCGACTACCACGAGGTCATGGACGAGGGGCTCCGCACCCTGGAGTCGCGACTCCAGGGGTGCGTGCCGGGCATCCGGACCTGGCGCTACGTCGACACCGGACCGCTCCTCGAACGCGAGCTTGCCAGCCGAGCCGGTCTCGGCGCCTTCGGAAAGCACACGAACCTCCTCCATCCGGAACACGGCTCGTGGTTCCTGCTCGGCGAGCTCCTCCTGTCGCTCGAGCTGCCGGCCGACGGACCGGTCGCGGAGCCCTGCGGAAGCTGCACGCGCTGTCTGACCGCCTGTCCAACCGGTGCGCTTCCGGCGCCCTACCGCCTCGACGCCCGCCGCTGCATCAGCTACTGGACGATCGAGCATCGCGGTCCGATTCCGCCGGCGGTCCGCCCGCTGCTCGGCGACTGGGTCTTCGGCTGTGACCTCTGCCAGGAGGCTTGCCCTTGGAACGCCCCCCACAAGGGAGCACCCGAGGCCGCCTTCCGGCTGCCGGAGGCCCGCGCCGACCTCGATCTGTCCGACCTCCTGGGCCTTACGGAAGCCCGCTACGCCGAGTTGTTCCGAGGCAGCCCGATGAAGCGCGCTCGCCGCGACGGCTTGCGCCGGAATGCCGCCACGGCGATGGGGAATCGCCGGGATCCGCGCTATGTCGAGCCCTTGGCTGCCGCCCTGACCGACGAGTCGCCGACCGTGCGGTCGCATGCGGCCTGGGCCCTGGGCCGGATCGGCGGGCAGAAGGCGTCCGCCGCGCTCCGGGAAGCCCTCCAGGCGGAGGGCGATTCCGGGGTTCGCGAGGAGCTGACCGCCGCCCTCGCCGGCCTCCCCCCGGAAGCACGGATTTGACAGGGTTTGCCCGCCGTCCCTATACTCCCGTCCTCGGGTTCCAGCCGGTTTCCGCCGTCATCAGAACCCCCCCACATCATGGGTGAACAGGCCAAGGCCTGAAATCAATCGGTCAAGGAGGAACTGCGGTTTATGGCACAGGGCGGCAACGAGCGTGACGCCTCACTGGATGTCGTGGAAGAGGAGGGAGCTCCTCAGGCCCACGAGTACCAGGAGTTTCTTGCCCTCTACGACGAGAGCATGCGCAATCTCACCGAGGGCGAGATCGTCCGCGGCCGCGTCGTGGCGATCACGGCCAACGACGTCGTCGTCGACGTTGGCTACAAGTCCGAGGGTCTGGTTCCGTTGGAGGAGTTCGCCGGAATCGACGGCAAGGTCTACGTCAAGGTGGGTGACGACGTCGACGTGCTCCTCGAGAAGACCGAGGACCAGGAAGGCCACGTCCTCCTGTCCCGCAGCAAGGCCGAGCGGATGCGGGTGTGGAACGACATCGAGAACAGCTTCAAGGAAGGTCGCGTCATCAAGGGACGCGTCATCGACCGCATCAAGGGCGGCCTGACCGTCGATGTGGGCGTGCGGGCCTTCCTGCCCGGATCGCTGGCCGACATCAAGCCGGTCAAGAACCTCGAAGCGCTCAAGGGCAAGGAGCTGGAGTTCAAGGTCATCAGCCTCGACCGGCGGCGCAACAACATCGTCCTTTCCCGCAAGGCCGTGCTCGAGAAGGAGTTCGAGCGCAAGAAGGCCGAGACGCTGGAGCGCCTGCAGGAAGGCGCGATGCTCAAGGGGACGGTCAAGAACATCACCGACTACGGGGTGTTCGTCGACCTGGGCGGAATCGACGGGCTGCTGCACATCACCGACATCTCCTGGGGCCGGGTGAACCACCCGTCCGAGCACTTCAACATCGGCGACGAGGTCGAGGTGGTCGTCCTCAAGTTCGACCGCGACACCGAGCGGGTCTCGCTGGGTTACAAGCAGCGCGGTGAGGATCCGTGGTCGCTGGTCGACAAGCGCTACCCGGTGGGGGCGCGCGTGCACGGCAAGGTCGTCAGCCTGGTCGACTACGGCGCCTTCGTCGAGCTCGAAGAGGGCGTCGAGGGGCTGATTCACGTCAGCGAGATGTCGTGGACCAAGAAGGTCGTCAACCCGACGAAGATCCTCAAGGCCGGCGACGAGATCGACGCGATCGTCACCGAGGTCGACACGGTGCAGCGGCGCATCTCGCTGTCGCTCCGCCAGACCGAGCGCAACCCCTGGGAAGAGCTGGCGATCAGCCATCCGATCGGCAGCATCGTCGAGGGCAAGGTGCGCAACCTGACCGAGTTCGGCGCCTTCGTCGAGATCACCGAAGAGATCGACGGCCTCGTCCACGTCTCCGACATGAGCTGGACGAAGCGCGTCAAGCATCCGAGCGAAGTGCTGCGCAAGGGTGACGCGGTGCGCGCACGCATCATCAACATCGACATCGACAACCAGCGCGTGTCGCTCTCGATCAAGGAGTTCATGCCGAACGAGTGGCAGGACTTCGTCGACACGCACCGGGTGGGCGACGTCGTCACCGGTCGGGTGGTGAACGTCACCGACTTCGGGCTGTTCATCGACATCTATCAGGGCCTCGAGGGTCTGGCTCACGTCAGCGAGATCGACGTGCCGGGCGGCAAGCTCGACGACCACTTCGCCATCGGCGACTGGATCCGTGCACGAATCCTGCGCATCGAGCCGGAAGAGAAGAAGGTCGGCCTGACGCTGCGCGGAGTGCCTCAGCCGAGCGAGGAAGAGGTCGCCGAATTCGAGGCGGCGATGCAGGCGGCGATGGCACCGATCGAGACCCCGGAGGAGACCGAGGGCTGACGCGCCCTCGGCGTCCCGTCCGAGTAGCAAACCCGAAGCGACTGCAGCTGTCCGGGCAGGGAGAGCCAGCGTGCTGACAAGTGAAGGCATGACCAAGGCGGACCTTGTCGAAGAAGTGGCGCGAGCCACACAGCTGAGCAAGAAGCAGGCGGAGCTCGTCGTCCACACCTTTTTCGAGACGATCGTCGATTCGTTGCGAGAGGGCGAGAAGGTCGAGCTTCGCGGCTTCGGGAGTTTCCGGATCCGCCAACGCGGCTCCCGCCTGGGGAGGAATCCCAAGACGGGAGACCGCGTTCAGGTCCCGCCGAAACAGATCCCGTACTTCAAGCCGGGCAAGGAGTTGCGAGCCATCCTGAACGGCAGCTCCTGAGCGGGGTTGTCGTCGGCATGCGGACTCTTTTCACCCCCTGGAGGTACGCCTACATCACCAGGACCTCGCCCGAGCCCGGCTGCTTCTTCTGCGCCGCGGCCCATACCCCTGACGAGGATGCCGAACGGCTGGTGGTGGCGCGCGGCCGGCATCATCTGCTGATGCTCAACCGCCATCCGTATTCGAACGGGCATCTCATGGTGGCACCCTTCGCTCACCTCTCGACGCTGCGCGATGCCGGCGAGGAGGTCCAGCGGGAGCTCTGGCCCTTGGTTCTGAAGGCCCAGTCGGCGCTCGAGCGCGCCTATCGTCCCCACGGCTTCAACCTGGGGATGAATCTCGGGACCTGCGCTGGCGCCGGAGTTCCCGGGCACTATCATTTCCACGTCGTGCCGCGCTGGAACGGCGACACCAATTTCATGACGGTCCTGGCCGACACGCGTCTGGTGCCGGAAGACCTCGAGACGGCACGAGAACGGCTTCGGCAGTTGCTGGAGGAGGAGGCTTCTTGAACGACGACTCACGACCCGGTGGAGGAGTGTCGATACCCGCGCCGGTGCTTCTGGTCCTCGCGTGGCTTGTTCCCGGTTCGGGGCACTTCCTGCTGGGACGGCGCGCTCGTGGGGCGGCCTTCTTCCTCCTGGTGCTCTTCTCCGCGGCCGTCGGCGCATCGCTGCACGGCCATCTCTTCCGGCAGGAAGCGGGCCAGCCGTTGGCCACGCTCGGCATGCTCGCTTCGATGGGCTCCGGGGTCGTCGACTTCGGGCTCCGCTACGTCCTGAGCTACATGGGCCAGCCGGAGGCCGCCGGTCACGAATACGGCACGGCCTTCCTTCTGACGGCCGGCCTCATGAATCTGCTCCTCCTTCTCGACGTTCACGACCTCGCCACCGGCAGGAAGGAGTAGCGACGATGGTCAGCCACCTCCTCCTCATGACGGTCTATGCCCTCGAAGTGGCCATCTTCTTCGCGCTTCTGTGGCGGCGCGGGCGACGCGAACAGGGCCTCCTGTTCCTGCAGATCTTCTTCGGCCTGATGGTGGGCGGCCTCGCTCTCGGGTGGCTGATGTACGCGTTTCCCACGGCGCCGGCCATCCCGTTTCCATGACGCGAAACCGGCTGTTGGTGGTCGCCGGTGAAGCCTCCGGTGACCAGCGCGCCGCGCGCCTGGTCACCGAGCTCGGCGCGCGACGGCCAGGGCTCGAGGTGTTCGGTCTCGGAGGAGACGACCTGATTGCGGCCGGGTGCCGAATCGTCGCTCACAGTCGCGAGATCGCAGTCGTCGGCATCTCCGAAGCTCTGCGGGTGCTCCCACGGGCCCGGGAGATCTTCGCCGGACTGCTCGACGAGGTCGACCGGGACCCGCCGCTGGCGGCCGTGCTCGTCGATTCCCCGGAGTTCAACCTCCGTCTGGCTGCACAGCTCGCACGCCGTGACATCCCGGTCGTCTACTACGTAAGCCCTCAAGTGTGGGCTTGGCGGCGAGGCCGGGTCCGCAAGATCGCCAGCAGCGTCGACCTCATGCTCGTCTTGTTCGACTTCGAGGAGACCTTTTTCCGCGAGCGCGGCATCGATGCCGTGCATGTCGGTCATCCGCTGGTCGACGAGGTGCCGGTGCTCGAGCAGGCCTGGGACCGGGACGGCGCATCGTTCCGTGGACCCTTCCGCATTTCTTTGCTGCCGGGATCGCGGCGCAGCGAGATCGAGCATCTCCTCCCGTCGATGCTGGATGCAGCGCAGCGCCTGGTGCAGGTTCTCCCCGTCGAACCGCGGATCATCGTGGCACCGACCGTCCCGCGGTCCTTGGTGGAGAAGCACATGGAGCGAGCCGGCGCCACGTTCGAGCTCGTCGAGCGGGGACGATTCGAAGCGATCGCCGACAGCCATCTGGCGATCTGCGCATCCGGCACCGCGACTCTCGAGGTCGGCCTCCTCGGCACACCGATGGTCGTCGCCTATCGTTTGACACCGATTTCCTACCTGCTGGCCCGCGCGCTCGTCCGCCTGCCGCACTTCAGCCTGGTGAACCTCGTCCTCGGTCGCGGAGTCGTTCCTGAGCTTCTTCAGCGCCAAGCCGCCGGGCCTGCTCTGGCCAAGGCGGTGGCCGGGTTGCTCGGCGATCCCGCGCGAATCACCGCCATGCGAGCCGATTTGGCGACGCTGCGGTCGCGACTCGGGGCGCCGGGTGCCAGCCGGCGTGCCGCCGAGCAGGTCGAGTCACTCCTGGCGCGCCTCGAGGTCCCCGCATGAGCCTCGGTCGCTTCCTGCTGAAGTACTTCGGGCGCTACGCCGCCTGGGCCGTCGTCGCCGTCCTTGCGACCCTCGTCTTCGCCGCCTCCAGCGTCTGTGCGGTCTATCTCGTCAAGCCGATCTTCGGTGACGTCTTGATGGACAAGGACGCCATCCCGAAGGAGCTGGCGACGGACAGCGCGACCCAGCCCACCGAGCATCGCGAGGGGGCGGCGGCCGCCGCAGCACGGGCCAAGGATGCGCTGAAGAGCAGCGTCGACAAGGCCTACCACGGGCTGCGTGAGCGGCTGGGAATCGGTCCGGCCGAGGTCGTCTATTTCGTCCCGCTGCTCTTCGTCTTCGTCTTCGTGCTTCGTGCCGTCGCGGACTTCGTCAACGGCTACGCGTTCCAGGAACTGGGTCTTGGCGGAACGACGGCGATGCGGAACGACCTCTTCCGCAAGGTACTCGATCAATCGAGTCGCTTCCACGCCAGTCATCCGACCGGCGAGCTGGTCAGCCGCATCGTCAGCGACGTGGCGGTGGTCCAGTCGGCGATCGCCAACCGAATGGTCGATCTCTTCCAGCAGTCGGTGACACTCGTCGCCCTGCTCGCGCTGCTGATCTCGACCAACCCGCGGCTGGCGTTCATCTGCCTCGTCGCCACGCCCGCCGTCGTCTATCCCATCGTGCGTTTCGGCAAGGGGATGAGACGCACCACGCATCGCAGCCAGGAGCGGATGGCCGACCTCGCCAACCTCGTGTCGGAGGCGGTGCGCGGTCATCGCGTCGTCAAGGCCTTCGGCATGGAGAGCTTCGAGGAGGCCCGGTTCGAGGCGGCGACGCGACGCCACCTCCGCGTCAACCTCAAAGGGCAGCTCCTCGCCAATCTGGCGAGCCCGGTCGTCGAGTCGGTCGCCGTGGTGGGCGGCGCCGGCTTCCTGATCTGGGCCGGGATCTCGATCCGCAACGGCCAGATGTCGCCCGCCGACGTCGTCCAGTTCCTGTTCAACCTGGTGGCGCTCTACGACCCGATCCGCAAGTTGAACAAAGTGAACCTCATCGTCCAGCAGTCGGTCGCCGCGATCCAGCGGATCCGCGGACTGATGGAGTTGCCCGTCGACGTCGTGGACCGCCCGGAGGCGCGGCCGGCGACGTCCTTCAGCCGCGAAATCGCCTTTGCCGACGTGCACTTTCGCTACGAGACCGGCGACGAAGTCCTGCGGGGCATTGACCTGACGATTCGCCGCGGCGAGGTCGTCGCCCTCGTCGGCCCGTCCGGCGCCGGCAAGTCGACGATGGCCAACCTGCTGCCGCGGTTCTTCGACGTGACGGGCGGACAGGTGCAGCTCGACGGGGTCGACATCCGCGATCTCACGCTGGCAAGCCTGCGCTCCCAGATCGGCCTGGTCACCCAGGAGACCTTCCTCTTCGACGACACGGTGCGCAACAACATCGCCTACGGGCGCGCGGGAGAGCTCCCGCTCGATCGCGTGCGAGAGGCGGCCGCGGCAGCCTACGCCGACGAGTTCATCCTCGAGCTGCCGCAGGGGTACGACACCCCGATCGGTGAGGCGGGCCACCGGTTGTCCGGCGGACAGAGGCAGCGCCTGGCGATCGCCCGGGCGCTGCTCAAGGACGCACCGATTCTCATCCTCGACGAGGCGACCTCGCAGCTCGACGTCGAGTCCGAAGCCTGGGTCCAGAAAGCTCTCTTCAACCTGATGCAGGGCCGCACGACGCTGGTGATCGCCCACCGACTGTCGACGATTCAACGAGCGGATCGGATCGTCGTCCTGGAGAACGGGCGGATCGTCGAGACGGGAACCCACGACGAGCTTCTCGGTCAAGCCGGGGTCTACCGACGCCTCCACGAGTTGCAGTTCCAGGGATGAACCGGGAAGCGGAGCCGACCAGCGGAGGGCCGATGGCCGCCCTCGTCGCGTGGGCTGCCGCCTGGTTCATCCGGGCTCTGCGCTGCACGGTCCGCCTCCGCTTCCACGAGGACGGGGAGCTCCGCCGGCTCGAAGATCACGACGAACGGTTCATCCTGGCTTTCTGGCACCGGCACCTGCTCCTCATGCCCTACGCTTACCGCGGTCGTGGGATCAGCGTCCTGATCAGCCGGAGCCGCGATGGCGAGCTCATCGCGCGGACCGTTGCGCATTTCGGCATCGACTCGTGTCGCGGCTCTTCGAGCCGGGGAGGCGCAGCGGGATTGCGCGACCTGCTTCGTCGTGCTCGGTCGGGGTCCGATCTCGCGTTCACTCCCGACGGACCACGCGGCCCGGTCGGAGTCGTGCAGCCGGGCGTAATTGCCGCGGCGGCCGCAACCGGCTGGCCAATCGTGCCGATCGCCATGGCCGCGTCGCGCTGTCGACGCCTGCGCAGCTGGGATCGCTTCGTGGTTCCGCTCCCGGGGGCGCGGGTTCAATTCGTGGTGGGGGAGGCCCTGGCGGTCGGGCGAGGGGACGATCCGGAGATCGCGGCGCTCGAGCTGGCGCGTCGCCTGGACGGAGCCGAGGAGCGAGCCGCCAGGTTCGCAGGAGGGAAATCCTCATGAAGAGCATGACCGGGTCGGGTACCGGCGAGGGCACGACGCCGAAGGCGCGAGTTTCGGCGAAGGTGTCGAGCGTCAATCACCGGTTCCTCGACGTGCAGCTTCGCCTGCCCGAGGCGCTCTCCGGGCTCGAGCCTGCGGTACGCGAGGCCGTAGCGAGCCGTGTGACCCGCGGGAGATTGGAGATTCAGGTCCGGGTCGATTCCACGGACGACGCCGCGCTCACCCTGCAAGTCGACCGCTCGGCCGTCCGCGCCCTTCGCCGGGAGCTCATCGATCTCGCGTCGGAAGGGCTGATCGACGACGCCCGACTCGAAGCCCGTGACCTGCTGCGAGTGTCCCACCTGCTGCGCTTCGCCAGCGACGACGGTGGAACGGACGATTCCTTGCTCGCCGTCGCCCAGTCGGCGATCGGTCAGGCGCTCGACCAGCTGTCCGCGGCGCGCGAACGCGAGGGCTCGCGTGTCGGCGAGGCGATCGCCGAACGGATCGTCGTCTTCCGGTCGCTCGTCGCGCGGGTCGCGGAACGTCGCGAGACGTTGCGCAGCGAGCTGCTCGGCAACTTGCGACGCCGGCTCGAGGTGCTGCTCGACGGACGCGAGGTGCCGGAAGATCGGCTCGCGGTCGAGATCGCCATCCTCGCCGATCGCGCCGACGTCTCCGAGGAGATCGATCGACTCCAGGCGCACCTGGACCACTTCGTCGAGCTGATGGCGGCGGACGGCGCCGTCGGCAAGCGGCTCGACTTCCTCTGCCAGGAGCTGCTGCGCGAAGTCAACACGCTCGGCTCGAAGTGCCGCGATGCCGCGACGACGCGCGAAGTGCTCGAAGCCAAGCAACTCTGCGAGCAGATTCGCGAACAGGTTCAGAACGTCGAATGACCCAGACCAGCGCACCCGGAGCCTAGTGATGCCGCGAGGTGATCTGTTCCTCATCTCCGCCCCCTCGGGGGGTGGCAAGACGACCCTGATGAAGGCGCTCGAGGAGAAACTGGGAGCCGCCTCCAACCTCGCGTTCGTGGTCAGCCACACGACGAGAAGACCGCGGGCCGGCGAGCTGCCCGGGGTCGACTACCACTTCGTGGACGACCAGACCTTCGATCGGATGCTGGAGGACGGGGAGTTTCTCGAGTGGGCTCCGGTTCACGGCCACCGATACGGTACCGCGGCCATGGAAGTCGTTCCGCTGCTCGAACGTGGACTCGATGTCATCCATGACCTCGACGTCCAGGGGACCGAGCGCCTCGTCCAGTCCTTGCCGGAGGCGCATACGGTCTTCGTCCTCCCCCCGAGCTATGCGGAGCTTGCGCGACGACTGTCAGCGCGGGCGGCCGACCCGCCAGCGGAAATCCTCGTCCGGCTTGGCGTATCTCTCTCAGAAATCGAACGTTACGAGCGATACGACTATGTTATTATCAACCGCGATCTGGCCACGGCCGTCGAGGCCCTGGTGGGGATCGTGTTGGAAAAGCGTCACCGGCGGGTGCGGATGCGCGAGGCGGCCGAGTCCATCCTTGCGGATTTCCGTGCCAAGCTGCGGAGCGATTCCGCGGGTTGACCCGACCGCATTCCCGAAGCCGAGGAGCCGATGGATCGAATTCCCGAGCGTATCGACAGCACTTTCCGTTTCGTCCTTCTGGCCGCACGGCGCGCCGAGCAGTTGATCCAGGGGGCGCCGGCCAAGGTGGAGCAGACCCACGCGAAGCCGACGAGGGTCGCCGTGCAGGAGATCCAGCGGGATCTCGTCTCCTGGGACTACGGTCCGCCGCCGGTCGAAGAGGTGCCGCCCTCCGAGGCACCTTCCGCCGAACCGCCCGCCGAGATCTGATTCCGCGACCCGAGGCTCCGGCACGTGCGGGTTCTGCTCGGCATCGGAGGCGGCATCGCCGCTTTCAAGGCGCCGGAGATCGTCCGCCGCCTGCGGGAGCGAGGGCACGAGGTACGGTGCGCTCCGACGCGCGCCGCCGCCTCGTTCGTGGCGCCCCTGACGCTCGAAGTGCTTTCGGGCCATCCCCTGCTTACCGAGGCCTATCTCGAGGCGGGAGGGGATGGTGCGGAAGAGCACATCGAGGCCGCTCGATGGGCGGAGTTGGCGATCCTCGCGCCCGCCACGGCGCATCTTCTCGCCCGACTCGCCCTGGGACTTGCCGATGACGTGCTGACCACCACGCTCTTGGCGTTCGAGGGCCCTGTGGTCGCCGCACCGGCGATGCATGCGGCGATGTGGAGCAAGTCGGTGGTCGGCGAGCACGTCGAGCGCCTGCGGAATCGTGGATTCACCCTCGTGGGACCGGTCCGCGGTCCCCTGGCTTCCGGCGAAGTCGGCTGGGGGCGCATGGCGGATCCCGAGGCGATCGTCGATGCGGCGGAGAAGGTTCTGCGCCCGCGCGATTTCGCCGGCCGGCGCGTCTTGATTACCGCTGGCCCGACCTACGAGCCGATCGACCCCGTGCGCTTCGTCGGGAATCGATCGAGCGGGAAGATGGGCTTCGCCCTTGCCGCCGAGGCGATCGCCCGGGGAGCCCAGGTCGACCTGGTCGCCGGACCGGTGTCCCTGCCGACCCCGAACGGGGTGACGCGCCTCGATGTCGAGACGGCCGCCGAGATGGCGGCCGCCGTGGCGGAGCGCGCGCCGAAGGCCGACGTGGTCATCATGGCTGCGGCGGTGGCCGATTTTCGTCCGGCGAAAGCCGCGGCCGTCAAGATCAAGAAGCGCGACGGCGATCCCGAGCCGCTCGCGCTCGTCCGCAACCCGGACATCCTGGCGAGTCTCGCCGACCTGGCGCCCCAGGCGGTGCGCGTGGGATTCGCCGCCGAGACCGGGAACCTCGAACAAGAGGGACCGGTCAAGCTGCAAGCGAAGCGGGCACGTCTCCTCGTCGCCAACGATGTCTCCCGCCCGGATATCGGCTTCGGGAGCGAGAGCAACGAAGTGACCATCTTCCGCGCAAGTGGCTCGCCGATCCGAGTCCCGCGTCGGTCCAAGGCGGAAGTGGCTCGCGTCATTCTCGATCTCGTGAACCAGGAACTGGCACCCCGTGAAGACTCCCCTCGAACCGGCGCTGGCTGACTGGATCGGCTACCTGGCCGACATCGGCTACGGTGACCTTCGCCGGGCGGGCCCCGCAGGGGCGGCCGCTCCTGCGGAGCGCCAATCGTCAAGTGACGTGGCGCCGCAGCCCTCCGATGGGTCAACTCGCGGCTCACGATCGGCGGTGAGCGAGCCGGACGGAGAGGGAAAGCGTGCAGACGCTCTCCGCGTCCTCGGTGAGAAGGCGGCGGGATGCGTGGCCTGCCGCCTGGCTTCCCAGCGCGGGCGAGTGGTCTTCGGATCGGGGCCGTCCTCGGCTCGACTCATGCTCGTCGGCGAGGGGCCCGGGGCGGAAGAGGACCGCCAGGGGTTGCCGTTCGTCGGCCGGGCAGGGGAGTTGCTGACGCGGATCCTCGCTGCGATCGACGAGCGCCGCGATGAGGTCTACATCGCCAACATCGTGAAGTGCCGACCTCCGGCGAATCGCGAGCCGGAAGCCGACGAGGTCGAAGCCTGCATCGGCTTTCTCGAACGTCAGATCGATCTCGTCAAGCCGCGGGTCATCGTCTGCCTCGGTCGCATCTCGGCCCAGACGCTCCTCGGCAACGCCATGCCGATCGGCCGGATGCGAGGCAACTGGTACAACGTGCGCGGGATCGAGACCATGGTGACCTACCATCCGGCGGCGCTCCTGAGGAATCCGTCCCTCAAGCGTCCGACCTGGGAGGACATGCAGAAGGTCCGCGATCGCCTTCGCGAGCTGAACTGACCCGACGCCGCCAGGGCGTCACTCGAGGCGGTGAACCGTGGAGCGAGGTTTTCGGATCGAAATCGCTGCTGCCGAGCCGAAGGGTTGCGACCGGCTCGTCGCCTTCACCTTCGAGGACCGCGAGTCCCATTTCCCGGCCGGGGTGCATGCCCGCTTCACCGAGCTCGCTCGGACGAGAGGATCGCGTGGCGTCGCTGGCGAACGCCTCGAGACGTCCGATCCACTGGGCGAAGGCCGGGTGCTCGAATTGCGCGGGCTGGGTCCCTCTCCAGCCCTGAAGCTCGAGACGCTCTGCGCGGCGGTGACGCGCGCGGCGCGCGACGGCGCCGCTGCCGGATCTGCCCGACTCGGCGTGCTGCTTCCGGACTCGGAGCTCCTGCGCCAGCCAGCTCATGCGGAAAGGATGCTCCGCGAGCTCGCGCTCGCAAGCTATCGCTTCGATCGCTTCCGCACTTCGGCAGATCCGGAGGCGAGGTCGCCGATGCGGATCGATGTCGTGCCTCCGACCGGGGACCTTCGAGGCTGGCGATCTGCCCTCCGCCGCGCAGCGATCGTCGGTCGAGCGACGCGCGCTGCTCGGGATCTCGCGAACACGCCGCCGAACGAGGCGACGCCGGACTGGATGGCATCGCGGGTCCGCGACCTCGGTCGTCGAATCGGGGCGAAGGTGACCGTGCTCGGCGAGCGCGAGCTGGCGCGTCGCGGGATGGGCGGCATCCTGGCGGTCGGACGCGGGTCATCGAACCCGCCTCGCATGGTTCGGCTGGAGTGGGGCCGAGGACCGCAGACGATCGCGCTCGTCGGCAAGGGGGTGACCTTCGACAGCGGCGGGTTGTCGATCAAGCCGGCAGCCGCCATGGACGAGATGAAGTGGGACAAGTGCGGCGCATGCGCCGTCTTCGGCGCGCTCCAGGCCGCCGCAGAGCTCTCGCTGCCCCTGCGCCTCCGCGCCTACCTGCCCTTTGCCGAGAACATGCTGGGGGGAGCCGCCTACCGCCCGGGCGACATCGTGACCTGCGGCAATGGCAAGACCGTCGAGATCCTGAACACGGACGCCGAAGGAAGGATGATCCTCGCCGATGCCATGGCCTGGGCGGCGAGTGACCGTGCCGACGCGCTCGTCGAACTCTCGACACTGACCGGCGCTTGCGTCGTCGCGCTCGGGCAGAACATCGCGGGGCTTTTCACTCCCGACGATCCCTTGGCCGAAGAGCTGACGGACGCGGCGAACGCTACCGGGGAACGGATCTGGAGGTTGCCGCTGGGAGCCGAGTTCCTCGAGGAGATGCGGGGGGCCCACGCGGACCTGCGCAACTCCGGCGGTCGATGGGGTGGCGCGAGCAACGCCGCCGCGTTTCTTTCCCAATTCGTCGAACCTGTTTCCCGCTGGGCGCACCTCGACATCGCCGGACCGGCCTACGTCGGCGGGGAGGATCGGGTGCGTCGGGGCGCCACCGGGTTCGGCGTGGCTCTGGTCGTCGAATGGCTCTCGCGGATCGCCGAGGGCACGGCCCGCCGTCGTCCGGCCCGAGCCTGATGAACGAGCTCTCCGTCGACGCCTTGCGTCTCGGCTTCTCGGCCGGCGGAGGGCGACGGACGGAGGTCCTCCGGGGCGTATCGCTCCACCTTTCCTCGGGCGAAGCGGTCGGTCTGGTGGGCGAGTCCGGCTCGGGAAAGAGCCTGCTCGCTCGCGCCATCCTCGGGTTGCTCCCTCGTCACGCCTCGATTGGAGCCGGACGGATCCTCCTCGATGGCACCGATCTCCTCGCCGAAGCGGCGGGAGCTCATCGGCAGGTCCGGGGAAGCCGCCTCGGACTGGTTCTCCAGGAGCCAGCAGGAGCGCTGAACCCGGTGCTCTCCGTCGGCAGTCAGCTCGTCGAGGTGCTGCGGGCCCATCACCCACTCGGGAGGCGGGCCGCCGCAGCCGCGGCGGCAGAGCTCATCGAGATGGTTGCGCTCGCCAGGGGGGCGGAGGTCCTGGCCGCCTATCCCCACGAGCTCTCGGGCGGTCAACGGCAGCGAGTGCTGCTCGCCCTCGCGCTCGCAGCTCGCCCCCAGTTTCTGCTTGCCGACGAGCCAACGACCGCACTCGACTCGACGGTTCAACTGCGGATCCTCGGACTCCTCGATCGCCTGCGGCGCGAGCTCACCCTCGGGCTTCTCCTCATCACCCACGATCTGGCAGCCGTCGCTGCCATTTGCGCTCGCGCCTACGTCCTTTACGCGGGTGAGGTCGTCGAGGAGGGTCCGCTCTCCGACCTGTTCGCCACCCCTCGCCACCCGTACACGGCCGGACTGGTGGCCGCCCAACCTCGAGTTGGCCAGCGGCACCCTCGAGGGGGCCTTCCGACGATCGGGGGCCAGGTTCCGGAGCCTTCGGCGCTTCCACCGGGATGCCCCTTCCATCCGCGTTGTCCGAGGGTGCTGCCGCGCTGTTCGTTCGAACGGGCGCCCTGGGTCGTGACCGGAACGGACCGGGGCGCTCGCTGCCACCTCCTCGTCTCGGCGGGGGAGCCATGACGCCGTTGCTCGAGGCCACCGGGCTCACCCGGTCCTTCCCGTCTCGGCTCGGCAACACCGGCCAGTCGACGCTGGCGCTTGCCGGGGTGGATCTCGTGCTGGAGCGTGGCGAAACTCTGGCCGTGGTCGGGGAGTCAGGCTGTGGCAAGACCACCCTCGGTCGTTGCCTGCTGCGCCTTCTCGAGCCCGACGCCGGATCGGTGCGGTTCGACGGGGTCGACATCCTGTCGCTCGGAGACCGCGAGCTGCGACGGCTGCGGCGCCGGATGCAGATGGTCTTCCAGGACCCGATGGGGTCGCTCGATCCGAGGATGCGGATTGGTGAGGTGTTGGCCGAGCCGATGGCGGCCCACCGTCTCGCCGGGCCCGAGGAACGGCGGTTGGCCGTCGCTCGCCTCGTCGAACGGGTCGGCCTGTCTGCAGACACTGTTCGGCGACTCCCCCACGAATTCTCCGGCGGGCAGCGTCAGCGGATCGCCATCGCGCGGGCACTGGCCACGGACCCGGATCTCCTGGTGGCCGACGAACCGGTCTCGTCGCTCGACGTGTCGGTCCGGGCGCAGATCGTCAACCTCCTGGCCGGGATCCAAGGCGAACGCGGCCTCGCGATGCTGTTCATCGCCCACGACCTGGCGCTCGTCGAGCATCTCGCCGACCGGGTGGCGGTGATGTACCGTGGCCGGATCGTCGAGACGGCGTCGACCTCTCGGCTCTTCGCCGCCCCGAGACATCCCTACACCGTCGAGCTGCTCTCAGCCTCGACCGCGACGGCTGCCGCCTTGGCCGAATCGCGGCAGCTTCCTCCGGAGCCTGCAGAGTCCGTGGGTGCGGGGCAGCGGGACGCCGGTTGTCCGTTTCGCCTCCGCTGTCTCGGAGCTGGCGAACGCTGCGCTGCCGAGCGCCCGGAGCTCGTGACCGCCGATTCGGGACATCGAGTGGCGTGCCACTTTCCGGGTAGCATTCCCTTCGAGCCGGAATCGGCGGCCCCGCAGCGGAACTTTTCTCCACCGGGTGCGTAGGTTCAGATGAATAGGCGCTGGGCGCCAGCAGGAGCTTTCCAATCGATGAGGATCCCACGGATGAATCCGAAACTTCGTGCGTCGCAGTCGGCCGGGAGCGGGAGGACCGCTCTGATCGTCGCCGCGGTTCTCGCCCTCGGGGCGTGGTCGGTCGAGGCGGCCCAAGAGACCGTGCAGGTCTCGAGCAACCTGGCTCGGAGCACCACCGCTCCGGAGCTGCAAGCCGTCGAAGGAAAGGTCAAGCTTCGCCTCGATGACGCCATCTCGATCGCACTCGAGCGCAACCTGTCGCTGCAGGTGCAGCGCTACGACCGGGAACGGAGCCGGCTCGGAATCGAGCAGGCTCTGGGGATGTACGATTTCTCGCTGACATCGTCGGCGCAGGCGTCCAGCGACACCAGCCCTGCCGCTTCGAATCTCGATGGCGCCGAGGTCCAGAAGAGCGATCGACTCGGGCTGCAGCTCGGCCTTTCGCGCCTCGTACCGACCGGCGGCGTCGCCGACGTGGCCTGGTCGAATAGTCGGCTGAAGACGAATTCGAGCTTCGCGCTGGTCAATCCGTCCTACAACTCCGGACTTGACTTCACCTTCTCGCAGCCGCTGCTGAGGGACTTCGGCAAGGCGGTCACCGAGCGACCGATCGTGATCGCTCGCAACGGCGATGAGCTCAGTCGGCTCGCCTTTGTCCAGCGGGTCACCGACCTGCTCCGCGACGTCGAGAACGCCTACTGGAGCCTCATCGACGCGAGGTACCAGCTCGAGGTCGCCCAGGCGAGTCTCGATCTGGCGCGTCAACTTCACGAGCAGAACCGCGTGCGTGTCGAGGTCGGCACCTTGGCGCCGCTCGAGCTGGTGCAGAGCGAGGTCGGGATCTCGACGCGTGAGGAGGAGATCATCCGCGCGCAGTTGGGGGTCGGAGACGCCGAGGACCGTCTGCGGCAGTTGCTCGGGCTCGATCGCGGCGACCTCTGGTCTGCCGAGATCGTGCCCGAGACGGCACCGGAGACGAGCCCGTATCCGATCGCCATCGAGAAGGCCATCGACACCGCTCTGCAAGAGCGCCCCGAAGTGGCGATCAAGCGCGTGACGCGCCAGAATCTGGCCGTCGACGCGGCCTACTATCGGAACCAGACCCTCCCACGCCTCGATGTGCGGGCGATCTACGGATTCAACGGCGTGGGTGGCGACGTGATCCTCACCGACTCGCTCGGTCACCCGATCGGCGTCGATACCGGTGGCTGGGGCGACGCGGTCCAGCAGGTCGCGGACGCGAACTACCGCGGCTGGTCGCTCGGCGTCTCCTTCGCCTACCCGTTGCAGAACCGGACCGCGCGCGCCAAGAGCGCCCAGGCCAATCTCCAGCTCTCGCAGAACGACACGGAGATGAAGGAGCTCGAGCTTGGCGTTTCGACCGAGGTGAGATCGGCCGCTCGTCTCGTGGAGGCCGCTGCCAAGGCGATCGAGACGGCTCGCGCCTCGCGGCGCCTGGCCGAGAAGAACCTGGAAGCCGAACAGAAGAAGTACGAGAACGGGCTGTCGACGAGCTTCCAGGTTCTGCAGATCCAGGACGAGCTGACCTCGGCTCGCAGCCGTCTGGCCAACGCGGTCACCGGCTACCGCAAGGCGCTGGTGGTCTTCCATCGAGCGACGGGCCGCCTCGTTCCCGAGAGCGGAGTGGAAGTCGTCTCGGATCCGATCCCGGCCAAGAGTCGCTGAACACGACGGAACGGGAGAACCTGACGATGGAATCTTCGTTTGGCAGACTGTTCGGGGTCATCGTCTCGCCCCGCAAGACCTTCGAGTCGATCGCCGAGAAACCCACCTGGGCGTTGGCCCTGGTGGTCCTCATGCTGGTCGGGACGGTGGCCGTCTGGTTCTCGATCTCCAAGATCGATCCCGCGTCGCTTGCCCGGTCCGTCGCGGAACAGTCGAATCAGGAGCTGCCGCCGCAGATGACGCCGGAGCGCCTCCACACGATGACGATGGTCTCCAGCGTCGTCTTCGCTCTCGTCTTCGGTCCCTTGATCTACCTGGCAGCTGCAGGGCTCTTCCTCGTCGCCTCGCGGCTGTTCGGAAGCGAGATCGACTTCCGACGGGCCTTCTCGGTCACGCTGCACGGGCTGGTACCGTTCGGCGTTGCAGCCCTCCTGGGAATTCCCGTCGCCCTGGCCAAGGAGTCCGTGACGCTGGAGGAGGTGCAGGGCGGCTCGATCCTCGCTTCGAACCTCGGGGCCTTCGCGAGCCCGGACCTCGGCAAGGTGAGCCAGGCGCTGTTGTCGAGCGTGGACCTCTTCTCGATCTGGTGCATCGTGCTCCTGGTGATCGGCTTCCAGACCGTGGGCAAGCTCTCGCGAGGCAGCGCCACCGCCAGCGTCGTCACCGTCTGGATGCTCGGACTGCTCGCCAAGGTCGGCATGGCAGCGCTGCGCTGACCCGCTGACCAGGCCGTCGTGTGGCTCGTCGACCGGACGACGAGTCGGAACATGTAGTCAAGGGACGAAGCAGGACGTTCGCGCGAGGAAGGCGAGTCATGGCCCTGATCCACCTGCAAGGGGTGAAGAAGCTGTACGACATGGGAGCCGAGCAGGTTCGCGCCCTCAATGGCCTGGACCTCGAGGTCGAGAGGGGCGAGTACCTGGCCATCATGGGGCCGTCGGGAAGCGGCAAGTCGACGCTCATGAACCTTCTCGGTTGCCTCGATACGCCGACAGAAGGCACCTACGTGCTCAACGGGACGGCGGTCGAGAAGCTCAACGACGAGGAGCTGGCCGCCATCCGCAATCGCGAGATCGGCTTCGTTTTCCAGACCTTCAATCTGTTGGCGCGAACCGATGCGCTCCAGAACGTCGAGTTGCCCCTGATCTACTCGGGAGTCCCGCGCAAAGAGCGTCGCGAGCGGGCGCTCGAAGCGCTGCGGCGGGTCGGTCTGGGGGATCGAGTCCATCACCAGCCGAACGAGCTCTCCGGCGGCCAGCGTCAGCGTGTGGCGGTCGCGCGGGCGCTGGTGAACTCGCCTTCCATCCTGTTGGCCGACGAGCCGACCGGGAACCTCGACTCGGCGACCTCGACCGAGATCATGGGCCTGTTCGACGAGTTGCACCGCGCTGGCAACACGGTCATCCTGGTGACGCACGAGCTCGACATCGCCGATCACGCCGAGCGAAGGGTCCTGCTGCGCGACGGCCGGGTGGTCAGCGACGAACGCTCGCCGCGCTCGAATCCGCGGCAACCGGCAGAAGCCGCGGGCTCACCGGCGGTCGCCTAGCTGAGACTTCGAAGGCTGGGTCGGGTCACGCCTCCGGTCGAACGCCTCGAGGCGGATCGACCTCGTGGCCACCGGCATGTCCGCCACGGTTTCGCCGAAGCCGTTCGGCAACGACTCTTGCCCTTGGCGGCACGGGCGGTGGGGAAGGGCCACCGCGTGTCAACGACCGAGCGTGGGAGGCCCGCCATTTCCAGGACCTGCGGGCAGCAGCGACAGTTGTGGTGCCGGAGACAGGAATCGAACCTGCACGGCCGCAAGGACCGGGGGATTTTGAGTCCCCTGCGTCTACCGTTCCGCCACTCCGGCAATCTGTGACCCAGCGAGCGGCGTCGGGATGCTATGGGCGAGGGCGAGGGGTGTCAACGCGTCCCAACGCCTCCCCGGCAGGTCAGAATTGACCGAGCCCACCTTTTTGGGTAGAATGCAGTGGTCGGAAGGGTAGGGCGAGAGTCAGCTCAGACCTCCAAGCCGCTGCAAATCAAGGGAGTCAAGTGATCGTGACATTCAAGGTCGGCCAGAAGGTGGTCTACCCGAATCACGGTGTCACCGTGATCGAGGAGATCGGACCGAGTCGGCTCGACGGTACCGAGCAGACTTTCTACCACCTCAGGCTGCTGTCGAATAATTCGAAGGTGATGGTCCCGAAGGCGAACCTCGAGCTCGTCGGTCTGCGGCCGTTGAGCGAAACGCGGGAGCTTCGCGCTCTCTTCGCGATCCTCGAGGACGGAAACGTCGATACGTACAAGGACTGGAAGGGCCGATACAAGCAGAATCTCGACAAGATGAAGACCGGCCGCCTGTCCGATGTCGCCGAGGTGCTCAAGAACCTCCGTTTCGTCAGCCAGAAGAAGAGCCTCTCGTTCCGCGAAAAGAAGATGTACGAACGGGCCAAGCACTTCATCGTCAGCGAGGTGGCCCACGTCAAGGAGATCACCGAACGGGACGCCGAGGTCCTCGTCGAGCGGGCGCTGTCGGCGAGTCTCGAGAAGAAGCACCGTTCCGGCTCGGTCGCTTCGGCCGCTGTCGGCTGAACTGGAGCAAACTTCGAGCCTCGAAAGGGCGGGTCGTCGACCCGCCCTTTTTCTATACAATCGATTCGTGCGATCCCTCCTCCCGCTCGTCGGAGTGCTGGTCGGTCTCGGGTCGGCGGCTCTTCTCGGAGCCGCCCCTCCGGTCCCGGCTCAAACCTCGATCGACGCCGCTCTCGACCTCGAGGGCCGCCTCCTCGACGAGGACGCGTCCACGTATCAGGATGTTCGAGCGCGCGAGGTCGCGGCGCGGAAAGCCGCCGACGACATCCTCGGACGGCTCGACGGAGCGATGACGGGCGACGCTGCGAGTGCGCCCGCGGAGCTGGCCCGCATGGCACAAGAGCTCGAAGGGAGCCTGGCCGAAGCGAACCGGTGGGCCAAGAGCGCCGCAGACCTGCGGCGGACGATGATCGAGAGGCGCCGGCGGATCGCCGAGCTCGCGCGATATCGATCGACCTCCGGCTTGGCGGACGAGACGGCGTCCGATCCGGTGTCGGGGAACTGGACCGTGCGGATTCTGCCTTCTGGCCAGGTGGCCGAGTTTCGCATCGAGCTCGATGTTTCGCTCGTGACCGGGAGCTATCGAACGGCGACCGGCTCGGTCGGCTCCCTCCGCGGCACCTTCGTCGGCGACGTGCTCACCCTCGAGCGCGTCGATACCATGAAGGGCGCCGACTTGATCTTCGAAGGGCGGCTGGACCGGAGCCGAGGGGAAGTACGAGGCACCTGGCGCTCCACCTTGCTCTCGAGCGGAGAGCCAGCCGCCGGCAACTGGGTGGCCTTCCGCCAGGCTCCGACAACCTCAGGAGGCGGGAATTGAACCGGGAAAGCGCGCTGTTTCTCAGCATCGGACTGCTGGGTGGATTCATCTTGGGGTATCTGGTCCACGAGTCGATGGCGGCCAGGCAGCCGGCGCGCCTCGGTGCGAACCCGGCCGTCGCTGCCGCACCTGGAGGGATGCCTGCGTCCAGTCCTGCTCCGATGGGCGGGGGGGCGGCGATGCCGGAGATCGAGAACCTCCGCAAGCGAGTCGAGCAGAACCCCAACGACCCGGATGCGGTCGTCGCCCTGGCGAACGCCAATTTCGACATTCAGAACTGGGGGCGAGCGATCGAGCTCTATGAGCAATTCGAGAAACTCCGCCCGGGGAACCCGGACGTCCTGACCGATCTCGGCGTCTGCTTGCGTGCCAGCGGGCGACTCGACGAGGCGCTCGCGACGTTCCGGAAGGCTCAGGCTCTTTCGCCGACGCACTGGCAGTCGCGGTTCAACGAAGTCGTCGTCCTCGCTTTCGACCAGGGCAACTATCCTGCGGCCCGAGCCGTGATCGCCAAGCTGCGACAGATCCAGCCGAACAGCCCAGAGCTCGACCGGCTCGAGCAGGAGATGGCAAAACGCCAAGGCGCGTCGTGAGGCGCCGCGCTTCGTGACGGGAGTGCCGGGGCCGGGGGCGAACCTCGTCGACGTCGCGGTCCCCTTGCCGCTCCCGGAGCCGCTGCTCTACCTCGTTCCGGAGGCGCTGCAGGACAGCATCGAGGCGGGGGTCCGCGTCGCGGTTCGCGTGGGTGGGCGGCGCCTCCGAGGAATCGTGCTCGGACGGTCCAACCGGGCAATACCGGTTGGCGTCGAGGTGCGCGAGGTCGAAGCGGTGCTGGACGCCGAGCCCGTCCTCACGGGTGAGCTTCTCGAGCTGGGGAAGTTCATTTCCTCCTACTACCTCTGTCCGATCGGCGAGGTGTTGCGCTCGCTGCTGCCCGGTGACCTTCCCGCCTGGGGAGTTCAGAAGATCTGGCTCACCTCGAGCGGCGCGCTGGCCGTATCTCGGGACGCGCTCGAGGCCAGGCTGGTGGATCGCCTCCTGGCGGAGGGACGGCTCTCACGAAGCTCGCTCGCGGCGGCGGGGGAGGATCGAGTCGCGCTCTTCCGGACGGTCGACCGGATGCTCGACGAAGGACGCCTCGCAAGCGATTCCGGCGACGCCCGCCAACGGGCGCGATTCGAGGCTGCGTACGAGCTCGCACCAGGAGCTCTCGAGAGTCACCTCGCGGCGGCCGGACGGAGCCCGGCCGGCCGCTCGGTGATCCAGGTCCTGGCAGATCTCGGTCGCCCGGCTGCGCTTCCGGAGCTGACGGCGGCTGCCGGCTGCGGCGAGAGCGTTCCGCGGCGGCTTGCCAAACTGGGCATCCTGCGAGCCTTTCAGCAGCCGCTTCGCCTAGCCCTCGATCGGCATCAGCTTCGCGGCTCCGCAGACCGTCCCGCGACGTTGACCTGCGCTCAAGAGACGGCGCTCACGGCCCTCGCCGGAGCGATCGAATCGCGCACCTTCTCGGCGCACCTGCTCGCCGGGGTCACCGGCTCCGGCAAGACCGAGGTCTATCTCCAGGCGGCGGAGAGGGCGCTCGCACTGGGCCGATCCGCGATGATCCTCGTGCCCGAGATCGCCCTCGTGCCCAGCTTGGCGCGCGCGGCCCGGCAACGGTTCGGCGAACGCCTCGCCCTGCTGCATTCCAGCCTCGACGGGGGCGAACGCCATCAGGAGTGGGAACGGGTCCGGAGCGGGGTGGCGACGGTCGCCCTCGGCCCGCGCTCAGCGCTCTTCGCTCCACTCGTGGACCTCGGACTGGTCGTCGTCGACGAAGAACACGAAGCCGCCTTCAAGCAGGAACAGGATCCGCGGTACAACGCACGGGATCTCGCCCTCATGCGAGCTCGCACTTCCGGGGCGACCGCGGTGCTGGTCTCGGCGACGCCGAGCCTCGAGTCGCGCTGGAACGTGCTCTGCGGCAAGCTCGGGAAGCTCACGCTGCCGGATCGGGTGGGGGAGGCGACGCTACCCGAGGGCATCATCGTCGACCTGCGCGAAGAACCGCTCTCGCGCCTTCCCGGAGGGCTCCTGCTCTCCGGCCGTCTGCAGCAGGAGCTGGAGGAGACGCTGGCTTCCGGCGCCCAGGCGATCCTGCTGCGTAACCGGCGGGGGTTCGCTCCGCTGCTGCTCTGCCGGGCCTGTGGGGAGCTGTTCAGCTGCGACGACTGCGGCCTGCCGAGAACACTCCACCGACGGGATGGCACCCTCATCTGCCACTACTGCGGATCGACGCTTCCGGCCCCGAGCCGCTGTCCGACCTGCCGTGAGGCGGCCCTGGAAGCGATCGGCAGCGGGACCGAACGAGTCGAAGCCGAGGTCGCCGCGCGGTTCCCCGGCGTCGGAGTCGCAGTCCTCGACCGTGACGAGGTCCGGCGCCGGGGGAGCGTCGCCGAGATCCTGGAGGAGTTCGCCCGCGGCGAGTCGAGGATCCTCATTGGGACCCAGATGGTGGCCAAGGGGCACCACTTTCCCGAAGTCGCGCTCACCGGAGTCCTGGCGGCGGACAGCTACCTGGCCTTCCCGGACTTTCGTGCCGTCGAGCGTACTTACTCCCAACTCGTCCAGCTCGCCGGGCGGGCTGGACGGGGAAGCCGACGGGGCAAGGTCGTCATCCAGACTTTCCATCCGGATCACTATGCGATCCGGGCCGCCCTTGACCACGACGACGAGGCGTTCGCGCGGGAGGAGATGCGGTTCCGCAGAGCCTTCCATTACCCACCGTTCAGCCGCATGATCCAGGTTCTCTTGCGGGATCGCCGCCGCGAGTCGGCCGCGCAGTGGATGCGAGAGCTTGCCGAGCGCCTTCGCCAGGTGGCGGGTGACGAACCGGGCCTCCGGCTGACCGGACCGGCTCCCGCGCCCTTCGAGCGACTGCGCGGCGAATGGCGGTTCCAACTGCTGATGCGCGGCCCCTCGGGCTCCCGGCTTCGCGAGCTTCTGCGGCAATCGCTTCCCCAGAAGCTACCCCGAGGACTGGTGATCGATGTCGATCCGCAGCACCTCCTGTAGCCTTCCTCTCGCTGGCGGCGTTTGACGGTACCCGGGGCCTTTGCTACTTTGCACCGGCCATGAGCCCAGGAGAAGGGAACTTCGAAGAGGGACTGCTCGAGCTTCGCCGCCGGATCGAAGAGCTCGAGGGGTTTCCCGAGGCCGGGGGGCGTGAACGCCAGCTCAGCCAGTTGCGCAGTCAACTTCGCAAGGAGACCGAGGCGGTCTTCTCGAAGCTGAACCGCTGGCAGAAGACGCTGGTCGCGCGTCACGCCGAGCGACCGTTTCCTCTCGACTACATCAAGTTCCTGACCGAGGACTGGGTGGAGCTGCACGGAGACCGCACCTTCGGCGACGATCCCGCGATCGTCGCCGGATTTGCCCGCCTCGACGGCCGCCCGGTCGCGATCGTCGGGCATCAGAAAGGTCGGGGCACGAAAGAGCGGATCTGGCGCAATTTCGGCCAGCCACGTCCGGAGGGCTATCGAAAGGCTCTGCGTGTCATGAAGCTGGCGGAACGGTTCGGGCGACCGATCATCTCGCTGATCGACACGCCCGGAGCGTACCCTGGCATCGACGCCGAGGAGCGAGGGCAGGCCGAAGCGATCGCGCGAAACCTGTTCGAGATGTCGACGCTGCGCGTCCCGGTCGTCGTCGTCGTGACCGGAGAGGGCGGAAGCGGGGGAGCCTTGGGGATTGGCGTCGGCGATCGGGTCCTAATGTTGGAGTACTCGATCTACTCGGTGATCTCGCCGGAGGGCTGCGCAGCGATCCTCTGGAAGGACCAGAATCGCAAGGAAGACGCGGCCGAAGCGATGCAGGTCACCGCTCCCGACCTGCTCCGCCTGGGAGTGATCGACGAGATCGTTCCCGAACCTCTGGGCGGAGCCCACACCGACCCGGAGTCGGCCTGTCGTCGAGTCGGGGAGGCGATCGTTCGATCGCTGCGCGAGCTCGAGAGGAAGGAGCCGGATCGGCTCCTGAAGGACCGCGCGTCGAAGTTCCGCAAGCTCGGCGTCTTCCTCGAAAGCTGATCCTGGACCCGTCTCGCGTGCGGGTGGCGGCGATCTGGACTGCGGCGGCAGTTCCGCCGGTGGTCGACGAGCTGGAGCGGGGAGGACTCCCGCGACCTGTCGCCATCCTCCTGGCTCGCCGCGGCGTCACCTCACTCGCCTCCGCGCGACGGTTCCTCGCGCCATCCCGAGAGCACTTCAGCAGTCCTTTCGACCTGACTGGCATCGCCGCCGCAGTCGAGCGGATCCTTCGGGCCCGCCGGGACGGCGAACGGGTCGCCATCGTCGGCGACTACGACGCCGACGGAGTGACGGCGACGGCGCTTCTCGCCACGGTGATGCGCAGCCTCGACATCGCCACCGAGACGATCCTCCCGGACCGATTCCAAGACGGCTACGGCTTCCAGCCTCGCCACGCGGAGCTGGCCGCTGCGGGCGGCTGCCGGCTGCTGCTCACCGTCGACTGCGGAATCACCTCGATTCCGGCCGTCGAACTGGCGAAACGACTGGGGATCGAAGTGATCCTGACGGACCACCATCTCCCGGGTCCGGACCTCCCCGCAGCCGACACGATCGTCAACCCGCACGTCGGAGACTGCGACGGTGCGGGAAGGGAGCTGACCGGCGTCGGACTGGCGCTCAAGCTCGCCGTCGCCCTTCTCGAGAGAGTCGATCGTCCGGTGCCGCTCGAGGCCCTCCTGCGGATCGCTTGTATCGGCACGATCGCCGACGTGGCCCCGCTTCTCGAGGAGAATCGAACGATCACCGCGCTGGGGCTCGCGGCACTCGCACAAGCCCGCTCGCCCGGCCTCCGCTCCCTGTTGCGTGTCGCCCAGGTCGCTCCTCCGGTGCGCGCCGACGATGTCGCTTTCCGTCTCGCCCCGCGGCTCAACGCAGCTGGTCGACTCGCCTCGGCCGAGCTCGCCCTCGAGCTGCTCGTCACGCGCGACGAACGTCGCGCTCGAGAGCTCGCCGAGCAGCTCGACCGGCTGAATCGAGAGCGCCAGGGCCTCGAGCTGCGAGCGGTCGACGAGGCGAAAGCCCATTTCCTCGAAAGGGCCACCGAGCCGCGGATCCTCGTGGCCTGGAGTCGCACGTGGCACCGCGGAGTCGTCGGCATCGCCGCCGGAAGGCTTGCCCGCGAGTTGTGCCGTCCCGTGATCCTCCTCGCCCAGAGCGATGGCACCGCCGTCGGCTCGGGTCGAAGCGTGCCAGGGGTCGATCTCCATCGCTTCGTCGAGCCCTGGCAAGAGCGCCTGGAGCGGTTCGGAGGTCACGCGCAGGCGATCGGACTGACCGCGAGCGTCGGCGAGCTCGAGCGCCTTCGCGGCGAATGGGAGGATCGCGCCGCCGCCTGGCCCGAGGAGTGGCTTCGACCGCGGCTCGAATACGAGCTCGAGCTGAGCCCCGCCGAGATCGGGACCGACCTGCTGCACCAGCTCGGAAAGCTGGCTCCGCACGGCGCAGGCAACCCGGAACCAACCGTCCGGTTGCGCTCCCTGGTGGCGGCGAAGGCACCGCGTCTATTCGGCCGCGATCATCTCGAGGTGGAAAGTCGGCGCGCCGACAGCGATTCCCCGGCGATCCGGCTGGTCGCGTGGGGCTGGGCATCCAGACGAGCGCTCTTCGAACAACCGTTCGAGGCGATCGTCGCTCTGCGGTCGGATCCCCGGGCGTTCGGCGGCTGGAGTGCCACCGTGATCGATGCCCAGCCCGCCGATGCGTGCAAGAATCCCGCCACGGCATAGAATCCATCTGATGAGTGTCGGTCCGCAGTCCCGCAGCCCGTTCCGGAACCTCCGGCGTGCTCTGCTTGCAGTCATTCTCGTCCTCGTGGCGGGTCTTGGCGGGCTGTATTGGCTCGGACGATCGGGCCCGCTCGAGCCCGCTCCGGCCCCGGCCCCGGTCTCCCTCCGGGGCGCGACCGCGGTCAGCGAAGGCTTCGACTACACGCAGGTCGTCGACAACCAGCCCGTGTTTCGTCTGCGGGGAGCCCGTTTTCGTTCCACCACGGAAGGGCTCGTCGAGCTCGACCAGGTCGGCCTCACCCTCTTTCGCGAAGGGCGCGAGTACGGCGTCGAAAGCAGCCGGGCGACCTACAACCCCGAATCCAAGGAAGCGACGCTGACAGGTGAGGTGCGCCTGACCGGGGGAGGGCTCTCGTTGACCACGAACGAGCTCACGCTGGCGAGCGGCGGCCGGCAGCTCGACGCCCCAAACGCCGTGGAATTCGGTTTCGCCGAGGGGCGAGGGACAGCGGGAGGCCTCAAGGCCGACCTCGACCAGGCGTCGATCTCACTTCAGGCGCCGGTGAATGTCGCGGCCAAGAGCCGCGATGGAGCGAATCTGCTCCTGCTTGCCGAGCGTGCGGTCCTCGATCGAAAGGCGCACGAGCTGCGGGCGGAGGGCAACGTCTCGGTGACCGGCGGCAATGCGCGCTTTCGCGCCCAGAATGTCGTTCTGGTTCTCGCCGAGGACGAGAAGACGCCGCAGCTCCTGCGAGCGACCCTCCAGGTCGAGGGCGAACTGCGCGAACCCGATGCCGACGCCGAGGCGCCGCCGGCATTCACCATGAGCGCCTACTCCCTGACCCTGCAGTTCAAGGCGGGAGAGTCCGTCCCCGAGAAGCTCGAGATCCAGGGAACTCAGGGCGAGTCCGCGGTGCTCGTGACCAACTCTCCGAACGGGCTCATCCGGGTGTTGCTCTCTCGCTGGGTCGTCGGCCACTTCCAGTCGGGAGCGCTGACGATGGTCGAGACAGTTGGCAGCTCCGAAGTGAAGGAATATCAGGCGGGGGCCGAGAACAAACTGCTGCGCCTGGCCTCTGCCCAGTTCGCGCAAGCGGATCTGGCCGCCGACCGGCACCTCGAGGCCCTCACGCTCACCGGCGGGGTGATCCTCCGCGACAGTCGATTGCGGGCTGCCGCCGACCGTGCCTACCTTCAGCCTGACGCCGGAACAGCGCAGCTTTTCGGCGAATCGGTGCGGGTCACCAGCGAGAGGGGTGAGCTCAGGGCGCCGCGCGTCGTCTATCAACGGGAAGGAGAGCGAGCCCACGCCGAGGGGGGAGTGGAGGCGACGCTCATCGGGTCCATGCTTCCCAACACGGCCCTGGCAGAAGGAGGCAATGGCGAGCCGGTTCGCGTCCGCGCAAAAGAGGCGTTCCTCGAGCTCGCTGGCAACGGCTTCGTCTTCCGAGGGGACGTCCAGGCCTATCAAGGCGAAACGGTCCTCTTCGCCGACCAGCTCCGTGCCGACGACGCCGAGAAGCGACTCGCCGCCAGCGGCTCGGTGAAGACCGTATGGAACCCCGAGGAGTCCGTCCAGGGCGAGAAGCGGGAACCGGTCGAGGTCAGCGCGAAGACGCTGACGTATCGCGAGAGCGAGCGCGAGCTCCTTTACGAAGGCGACGTGACCGTGCTGCAGGCGGGGCGAACTCTCCGCGCCGGCTCGGTCGAGGTCGAGCTCGACGAGAACCGCAAGGCCCGCAAGATGGTGGCTCGAACCAAGGTCCAACTGGAGGATCCCGCGGCCGGCCGGCGCGTCGAAGGGGACGAGGCCATCTACGATCTCGCCGCCAAGACGGTGATCGTGAGCGGCTCACCGGCACAGATGCGCGACAGCACCGGGAACATCCTGCGCGGAAAGCGGCTCACCTACGACCTCGTCAAGGGTTCTTTGCGCGCCGGAGGCGAAACGAAATGACCGCGAGCCCGGCCATCAAGCTGAGGACAGCCGGACTGCGCAAGGTCTACAAGGGACGCGCGGTGGTCAAGGACGTCTCGCTTTCGGTCCACTCGGGCGAAGTCGTCGGACTGCTGGGACCGAACGGCGCCGGCAAGACGACCACCTTCTACATGGTCGTCGGCTTGACGCCACCGGATGCCGGCCAGGTGTTCCTCGGCGCCGAAGACATCACGCTCGCTCCGATGTACCAGCGGGCGCAACGAGGGATCAGCTACCTGCCTCAAGAGCCCTCGGTCTTCCGGCGACTCACGGTGGAGGAGAACCTCCGCGCCATCTTCGAGACCCTCGATCTGGCCCATCCGGAGCAGGAGCGGCGGATCGATCGGCTGGTCGAGGAGTTCGGTCTCGCGAAGGTGCGGCGGAGCCAGGGCTACTCGCTCTCCGGCGGCGAACGCCGGCGCGTCGAGATCGCCCGGGCGTTGGCCATCAACCCCTCCTTCATTCTTCTGGACGAACCGTTCGCCGGTATCGATCCGATCGCCGTGCTCGACATCCAAGGTATCATCAAGCGCCTTCGAGAGATGGGCATCGGCGTCCTCATCACCGACCACAACGTTCGCGAGACGCTGCGCATCACCGACCGCGCCTATATCATCAACAACGGCGAAATTCTGAGGGCTGGCTCTCCGAGCGAGCTCTCGACCGACCCCCAGGTTCGCAAGATCTATCTGGGCGAGGGATTCCGGCTCTGACCTGAAGCGCATCGTCGATGGCTCTCGAACAGAAACTCTCCCTGCGGCTCTCGCAGAAACTGGTGATGACGCCGTCACTGCAGCAGGCGATCAAGCTGCTGCAGATGACCCGCCTCGAGCTGGAAAGCGTCGTTTCGCAGGAGCTGGTCGAGAACCCGCTGCTCGAAGAGGTCGAGGAGACGGCCCCGCCCGTCGAACCGGTCGATGAGGCAGCGCCGGTTCGCGAGCAGGTCGCCGAGTCCGAAGTCGAAGTGCAGGCGCCGGAGGCGCTTGCCGAAGTCGATTTCGAGGCCTACTTCGGGGACGACTCGGAGCTCTACGGTCCGCCGGGCGAGCGCGAGTATCGCGAGGCGCCGCCGCTCGAGAACACCCTGACGCAGGGACCCGACCTTTGCGACCACCTGCAGTGGCAGGTCGCCATGTCGGCGCTGACCCCGCGCCAGCGCGACATCGCCGAGCTGATCATCGGCAACCTCGATCCCGACGGCTTCCTCGTCGCAACGCCGGAGGAGATCCGGCTTCTCGGCAACGAGACGGCGACGCCGCCGCTCGAGCCCGAGGAGGTCATCGAAGTGCTCCGGGCCATCCAGCAGATGGACCCGCCCGGCGTGGCGTGCAACGACCTGCGCGAAAGTCTGCAGCGCCAGCTGATCGCCCGCGGCTTCGCCCCGAGCTCGCTGCCGCATCGCATCGTCGCCGAGATGTGGGAGCCTCTCCTGCGGCGGCAGTATCAGGCGGTGGCCAAGGCGCTCGGTGTCGAGCTCCACGAGCTCGAGCCGGCAGTGGCGATCATCCGGACCCTCGAGACCCGCCCTGGTCGGCTCTTCGCTCACGAGCGCGCCCAGTACATCGAACCCGACGTCGTCGTCGTCAAGATCGGCGACGATTACGTCGTCCAGCTCAACGACGACGGGCTCCCGCGCCTGCGCATCAGTCGCTCCTACCGGCGGATGCTCCAGCGGATGCGTCAAGAGGGGAAGCAGGCGGACGCCCAGCAGTTCATCCGCGACAAGATGCGAAGTGCGGTGTGGCTGATCAAGAGCCTCGATCAGCGCCAGCGGACGATCTACAAGGTCGCCGAGTCGATCGTCCGCCAGCAGCGCGATTTCCTCGACCATGGCCTGGACCGTTTGCGTCCGATGGTGCTCCGCGACGTGGCGGAGGACATCGGAATGCACGAGTCGACCGTCAGTCGGGTGGTGTCGAACAAGTACATGCACACACCACGCGGGCTGTTCGCCATGAAGTTCTTCTTCCACAGCGGCATCGACCGCGACTACGGCGACGACATCTCGTCACTGACCGTGAAGCGCAAGATCAAGCAGCTCATCGAGTCCGAGGATGCGAGGCGGCCGCTCTCCGACAGCGACCTGATGCGCATCCTCAACCGGGAGGGCATTCACATCGCCCGCCGTACCGTCGCCAAGTACCGCGACGAGCTCGGCATGCCTTCCTCGGCAGACCGCAAGCAGGTGTTCTAGGTCGAAAGGAGAGCCATGAAGATCGATTACGTGGCACGCAACTTCGAGCTGGACGAGCGTCTCAAGAGCCTGACCGCGAAGAAACTGGCGAAGGTGGCCAAGTTCCTTTCCGATCCGGTCGAAGCGCGAGTGGCCTTGAGCCAGGAGAAGTTCCGCTTCACCTGCGACCTCCACGTCGCTCACCGTGCCGGCGAGCTCCACTCGAACGTCGAGAGCCACGACGCGCAGGAAGCCCTGGAGTCGGCGATCGACGGGGTCGAGGAACAGGCCAAGCGCGGCCGGCAGAAGAGCGTCGACCGCCGGCGGCGGGCGAACCGGGCAGCCGAGCGCGTGGCGAACTGGCCGGTCTCGGTGGTCGAGCCGGCGACGCTCGGAAATGACGGCGGGCCGCAGGTCCTCCGCACCGAACACATGCCCATCAAGCCGATGAGCCTCGAGGAGGCGGCGATGGCCCTCGAGGACTCCGAACACGGCTTCGTCGTCTTCCGCGACGCGACCTCCGAGAAGGTCAGCGTCCTCTATCGCCGCAAGGACGACAACTTCGGCCTCATCGCACCCGAGCTCTGAGCCAGACCATGGACCGCACCGGCGAGCCGGCTCACGTTCGCGTCCGCGAACTGCTGGGTGAAGAGCTCCGCGAGCTCGAATTCTCGCTGCTCGCCGGCGAGGGCGGCCTCGAGAACCGCATCACCAATCCGCGCGTCCAGAAGCCCGGCTTGGCCTTTGCCGGATACTTCCGTTACATCAAGCCGGGGCGCGTCCAGATCGTCGGCGAGAGCGAAGTCGAGTACTTGGCGACGCTCTCGCCCGAGCTTCGTGCGGAACGGTGTCAGAAGATCGCCGAGCTTCCCGTTCCGGTCTTCATCGTCACCAAGGGTTTCGCGCCGCCGTCCGACCTGCTCGAGGAGTGTCGCCGGCGCGAAGTGCCGATGCTGACGACCCGAGCGCTCTCGTCGCACGTGATCAAGCGGCTCAGCTACTTCCTCGAGGATCACCTGGTTCCTTCCACCCACGTCCACGGCGTGCTGCTCGACGTCTTCGGTCTCGGCGTCCTGCTCATCGGCGGCAGTGGGGTGGGGAAGAGCGAGTCGGCTCTCGACCTGATCACTCGCGGGCACAGTCTGGTGGCCGACGATCGCGTGACGATCAAGCGGTACCCGAGCGGCGACCTGGTCGGGTTTGCCGAGGGACCGTGCAAACACCACATGGAGCTTCGCGGCATCGGGATTGTCAACGTCAAGGAGCTCTTCGGTCTGGCCTCGGTGCGCGAGCGCAAGACGATCGACCTCGTGATCGAGCTCGAACACTGGGTCGAGGGAAAGCACTACGAGCGGCTCGGCCTGGACGAGGTCGTCTACAGCATTCTGGAGACGCCGATCCCGTTCATCCACATGCCCGTCGCTCTCGGAAGAAACATCTCGATCCTGGTCGAGATCGCGGCCCGCAACCATGTCCTGAAGCTCCTGGGGACGAACTCCGCGCGCGATTTCGCGCGCAAGCTGGAGGAGCAGCTTGAGCGGAACCGACGTGCCCTCGGCGCCCGTTAGACTGGCCTTGATCACCGGGATGTCCGGGTCCGGCCGGAGCACGGTCGCCAAGTGCTTCGAGGATCTCGGCTACTACTGCGTCGACAACCTGCCGCTCCCGCTGCTGCGTCAGTTCATCGCCCGCCCCTCGGAGCTCGTGGAGGGTCGGGACCGGATCGCCGTGGTTGCCGACGTCCGGACCTCTGGGTTCGAGGAGGAGTTCCCCGACCTGCTCGAGGAGATCGACCGCCAGCGGGTCGAGGCGACGCTGCTCTTCCTCGAGGCCTCCGACGAGGTGCTGATCCGCAGGTTCTCCGAGACGCGGCGGCCGCATCCCCTCGCTCCGGACGCTCCGCTCGCCGAGGGGATCCGCCGCGAACGCGAGCTTCTCTCCGAGCTCCGGGGACGAGCTGACCTCGTCCTCGACACCAGTGAGTGGTCGATCCACGAGATTCGCGGGGTAATTCATCGCGAATTCGCCGAACCGGAGGACGCCGGCCACTCGATGGTCGTCTCGCTGATCAGCTTCGGCTTCAAGTACGGTCAGCCCTACGGCGCCGACCTGGTGTTCGACGTTCGATTCCTGCCGAATCCGCACTTCGTGCCGGGACTGCGGGAACGGACCGGACAAGAGGAGCCGGTGCAGATCTACCTCGACCACCAACCCGATTTCGGCGAGCTCCTGCAGCGCCTGTCGGATCTCCTCGTCTACCTGCTGCCCAGGTATCGCCGAGAGAACCGGCGTTATCTGTCGATCGCCGTGGGCTGCACCGGGGGTCGCCACCGTTCTGTGGCGGTCGCGGAGCGGCTGGCTGCGGCGCTCGACCGCGCGGGGTGGAGCGTCCGGCTCATCCATCGAGACATCGAGCGCTGAGGGACGCGATGCGCGGCATTCTGATCGTGACTCACGGTCACCTCGCTCCGGAGCTCCTGGAGACGGCGAAGACGATCCTCGGCCGTGAGCTGCAGAACGTTCGGGCGCTCTCTCTCGAGTGGACCGAGGGCTGGGACGAGGCGAGAACGAAGATCGCCGCCGAGATCGCCGCGTTCGCCCCTGGCACCGAAGGCGTCCTGGTGCTGACCGACCTCCACGGCGACACGCCCTCACGAGCGGCTGCCAGTTTTCAGGAGCCGGGGCGCGTCGAGGTGGTGACCGGTGTCAATCTGCCGATGGTGGTGCGCCTCGGATGCGCAGAGCCTGAACAACGTTCGCTCACCGAGTTGGCGCACTGGATCGAGGTCAAGGGCCGGAGGGCGATCCGTCGCGCCGATCCGCCAGCCGCCGAATCGCATCCGCGAACCGTAGACGGCGACTCGGAAAGCTAGGACCGGAGCCCCATGATCGAGAAGGAGATCGCTGTCGTCAACCGCCTCGGACTGCATGCCCGAGCCGCGGCCAAGCTTGTCCATCTTGCCGGGTCCTTCCGCAGCCAGGTCACCCTCAGCCGGGACGGCGAACAGGTCGACGGGAAGAGCATCCTGGGAATCCTCCTGCTCGCCGTGCCGCAAGGAACTCGACTCTCGCTGAGATGCGACGGGGAGGACGAAGGCCGGGCGGCCGAGGCGCTGGAAGCCCTGTTCGCTGACCGATTCGGAGAGGGCGAGTGAGCGAGAGTCGGAAAGCGACGCGCGTCTTTTCCGGCCTTGCCGTCTCCGAAGGCGTGGCGATCGGTCACGCGGTTTCGATCCTCAGCCGCACGGTGGACATCGTCCGGTTCCCCTTGCAGGACGATGCCATCGAAGGTGAGCTGTCGAGATTCCGCGAAGCCGTCGCAGGAACCCACGACACCATCGAAGCGACCCACGGCAAGGCAGGGGAGTTCCTCGGCGACGAGCTGGCGGCAATCTTCACCGCGCACGCCCTGCTGCTGGCCGACCCGTCGTTCGTCGGATTCATCGAACAACGGATTCGCCAGGAGAGGGTCAACGCGGAGTGGGCGGTTCACCAGACCTCGACCGAGCTGATCAGCCGATTCGAGCGCATGGAGGACCCCTACCTCCGGGAGCGCAGTCACGACGTCGAAGACGTCAGTCGCCAGCTGCTCCGCACGCTTCAGGGTGTCGGCCACCACGAGCTCTCCGAGCTCCAGGGCGACGTGATCGTGGTGGCCGACGACCTCACTCCTTCGGAGGCGATCCGACTCGGCCGAGGTCGAGTCGTCGGATTCGCCGTGGAGAGCGGCGGGCTCACCTCCCACACGTCGATCATCGCGCGCTCACTTCACCTCCCGGCGGTTTGCGGGTTGGCGGGCGTGACCGGGCTCGTCACCACCGACGACCCGGTCGTCCTCGATGGCAGCGCCGGGTCGTTGATCCTCCATCCGGGTGACGAGACGCTCGAGCGCTATCGCCAGGTCCAGCGCGAGCAGGAAGAATGTGATCTGGCGAGCGAAGTTGATTCGCAGCAGCCCTGCGTGACGGCCGACGGAGTCGCGATCGAGCTGATGGCCAACATCGACCTTCCCGAGGAGATCGAGGCGATCACGCGATTCGGGGCGCGAGGCATCGGACTCTACCGCAGCGAATTCCTCTTCATGGAGACCGAGCCGAGCCTGCCGACCGAGGAGCAGCACTACCAGGCCTACCGGCAGCTGGCGGAGGGCGCCTCGCCCTTCCCGGCGGTGATCCGCACCTACGACCTCGGCGGCAGGAAGCTCGCTCGCGACATGATGCACCTCGACGAAGAGAACCCGGTGCTCGGTCTGCGGGGCATCCGCCTGACCCTCGCGCGTCCCGTGATCTTCCGGACCCAGCTGCGCGGGATCCTTCGCGCTTCGGCCCACGGAGAGGTGTGGTTGATGGCTCCGCTGGTCAGCCGCCTCGAGGAATTGCGACAATTCCGCGGCCTGGTCGAGGAGTTGGCCGGTGAGCTACGTGCCGAGGGCAGAGAAGTCGCTCGCGACCTGAAGGTCGGGATCATGATCGAGGTCCCGGCAGCGACGCTCATCGCCGATGCGCTCGCACGTGAGTCGGACTTTTTCTCGATCGGCACCAACGATCTGATCCAGTACTCGCTCGCCGTTGACCGGAACAACCGCCACGTCTCGGAGCTCTACCAGCCCCTTCATCCAGCCCTGCTGCGAATGATTCGGATGACCGTCCGGGCGGCCAACGCCGCCGGGATTCCCGCCAGCCTCTGCGGAGAAATGGCTGGCGACCCGAGGTTCCTTCCCCTGCTGATCGGTCTTGGGCTCCGCCGGCTGTCGCTGAACCCGAGAACGGTTCCTGCCCTGCGTCGACTTGTGCGAGAGTTGGATGTTCGGGAGCTCGAGCGATGCGCCGAGCGTTGCCTCGACCTGGGCACCGCGGCCGAAGTCGAACGAGAGCTCTCGAGAGTCCGCCGCACCCCGTCAGCGAGCCGCCCGGTCGACTCGTAGAAGCTGACGGGACGGCTTCAGCCGAGGAGGTTGGAGATGATTCAGGAGATCCGCCGGGTCGCCAAGCCCTGGGGCCACGAGCTCATCCTGGCCCACACCGCTTCCTACGTCGGGAAGATCCTTCATATCGAACCGAACCAGGCTCTGTCGCTGCAGATGCATCGCGTGAAGGAGGAGACCTTCTACGTCTTTTCCGGGGAGATCGAGCTGCAGGTCGAGGAAGGGGAGGTCATGGTGAACCGGCCGCTGAAGCTGGGCGAGGCCTATCACGTGACACCCGGAACGCGACATCGGATGGTCGCCGGCCCGGAAGGCTGCGACCTTTTCGAAGTGTCGACGCCGCACCTCGACGACGTCGTGCGGCTCGAGGACCGGTATGGGCGAGCTTGAGCGAGTCCATCGGGGATCGCTGACGGTTCTCGCACTGCCCCTGGTTCTGGTTCTGGGGTGTGCGGCCCGCGCCCCGCGCGCGGAAAAGCAGTCCGTCGCCGCCGCAAGCCTCCCTCCCCAGACGTTGAGCCAACTCGAACCCGAGCCGACGCCTCCGGCAGTGCCTCCCGTCGCAGCCCCGGCCCCCGATCCGACAGTCGTCGTCGTCGATCCGGGCGGGGAGGAGAGTGCCGCGGACAACTTGGTCGTGGCAGCTCGTGCCGAGCGAGAGCGCCGTCGAGTCGCCGGGCCGCCCGTCGCCGTTCTCAATGACAAGAACATCCAGCAGTTCGCCAAGGACCGGAAGCTGACCTTCGCCAGCCCCGAGGCGAATCCGTCCACCCCGAAGCCAACCACCCAGCCCGACGGCGCCGCCAAGGACCCGGAGACCTACTGGCGGGAGCGAGGGCGAGAGATCAGGGAGAGGTGGCGGCGCCTGGGTGACGAGCTGGCACAGGCGCGCGATCGGGCCGCGACCCTGCGAACGCGATTCTACAGTACCGACGATCCATACATTCGCGATACAGATATCAAGCCCGCTTGGGATCGAACCCTCGACCGGATCTCGACCCTCGAGGCCGAAATCCGAGAGATCCGCGGAGACCTCGACCACTTCCAGGAAGAAGGCCAGCGGGCAGGAGCTCTCCCGGCATGGCTGCTCGACGGCGTCGAGCTCGAGCCGGAAGCCGAGCGCACGCCAGACAAGACCGCTGACCCTGCAGAGCCGGTGATCTACCAGGAAAAGCCGCATTGAGCACGCTGACTGGCATTCGCCGGTTCTTCGTCGAGACCTGGGGCTGCCAGATGAACGAACTGGACAGCCAGCGTCTGTCCGGTCAGCTGATGCAACAGGGGGTCCTTCCGACGCTCCACGTGGAAGAGGCCGACCTCATCCTGTTGAATTCCTGCAGCGTTCGAGAGCGGGCGGAACAGAAGGTCTACTCGCGGCTCGGAGAGTACCGGTTGCTCAAGAGGGATCGCGAGAAGCCTCTGTTCATCGGTCTCTGCGGATGCGTCGCACAACAAGAAGGGGAAAGGGCACTCGCACGAGTTCCCGACCTCGATTTCGTCCTCGGCCCCGCGCGAGTGGGGGAGCTGCGCGAGGTTCTGCGGCAGCGGCTCGACGGGCAACGTGTCGTCGCGACCGGATTCCCGGCGGACCGCCGCTACGATCTCGATGCCGTTTCTCGTGATGGTCTCTACAAGGGGATGGTAACGATCATCGAGGGCTGCAACAAGAACTGCACCTTCTGCATCGTCCCCTCGACGCGCGGACCCGAGGCCTGTCGGACCTTCGACGAGATCCTCGTGGAGGTGCGCCATCTGCTCGACCTCGGCTTCGTCGAGATCGAGCTCCTCGGACAGACCGTCAACCACTGGCGGGAACCCGCGACCGGCCGGGACTTCGCCGACCTGCTCGCTGCCGTCGCCAGCCTTCCGGGAATCCGGCGCCTCCGGTTCGTCACCTCCTATCCTCGCGACTTCTCGCCTCGGATGGTGGAGCAGATCGGTCTGCACGAGACGATCTGCCCGTATGTGCACCTTCCCGTCCAGTCGGGGAGCGACCGGCTCCTTCGACGAATGGGGCGTGGGTACCAGATCGACACCTATCTCCGTCTCGTCGAGTCGCTTCGGCAGGCCCGCCCCGGGATCGCCATCTCGACGGACCTCATCGCCGGCTTTCCCGGCGAGACCGAGGCAGACCATCGCGACTCGATCGCCCTGCTCGAGCAGGTCCGGCACTCGGCGCTATTCGCATTCTGCTACTCTCCACGGCCCGGGACCGCCGCTGCTCGGCTTCCCGACCCGGCGGTGCCCTCGGATGTCGCCGAGGCGCGGCTTCAGGATCTCCTGAGAACGCAGAACGGCATCCAGCGGGAGCTCAACGAGGAGCTCGTCGGGCGTGAATTCGACGTGCTGGTGACCGGGTGGGGTCGCGAGGCAGGGGCCTTCACCGGGCGGACGACCTGCCATCGGATCATGCACTTCCGCGCCAGCGATCCGAGGTTCCGCGCCGGCCATCTCGCCCGCGTGCGCGTTGTTCGAGCCAATCCCCACAGTCTCGTCGGCGAAGAAGTCGCCTGATCCGGATGCCCCGCGTCTTCGCGCGGAACATCATCGCCTCCACTTCCAGCGCAGCATGCGACCCGGCGCCCCCCAGCGGGTCGCGCCGTTCTCGCTGTCGGGTTGCTCTTGACGCCCCAGGACGCGCACCCGAGAATCGGACTGTGGGTGAGAAGGACAACCTGGTGCTCGTCGAGGTCCGCGGGCTGATGAACGATCCAGCGACTCGGACCCCGATCGTCGTTCTGCGCGACGACGAAGGTGATCGCTTCCTACCGATCTGGATCGGCCTGTTCGAGGCCCAGGCCATCGGTCTTGCGCTCGAAGGGGTCAAGGCCCCGCGCCCGATGACCCACGACCTTCTCGCGGACACCATCACCTCGCTCGGCGGAACCGTCGATCGGGTCGTCGTTTCCTCCCTGCGCGAGGGGACCTTCTACGCAACGGTGGAGGTCCTGCGCGGCGGCGAGGCGCTGGTGCTGGATGCACGGCCGTCCGATGCGATCGCACTTGCGCTGCGCCTGGGGAGCCCGATCCTCGTCCGCGAGGCGATCTTTTCCGACGCCGCGACCCGATCGTCAACGTCTGGCGAAGCCATCTCCTTCGACGAAGACGAGCGGTCGAGGCGCCTCCTCGAATCGCTCACTCCGGAGGAGTTGGGAAAGTACAAGATGTAGCCATCCGGCGCGCCAAAGTCCTCCGAACCTATTGATTCAATAGCACTTCCATCATGTGTCGGCGCGCCGACATCGCTGCTCGGCCGCTCCTGCTTTCCTTGACCATCTCGACGACCCCGGCTTACACTCCCGTCCGCCTATGATCCTCGCCATCGCCAATCAGAAGGGTGGAGTCGGCAAGACGACCACCGCGATCAACCTCTCCGCCGCGCTCGCAACGAAGGGGCTCAAGACGCTCCTTGTGGATCTCGATCCACAGGCCAACAGCTCGATGTCCTTCTTCGATGTTCATCAACTCGAGCATTCCGTTTACGACGTGCTGGTGGAGGGCAGTACCAGCATGGAGAGCATCCTGCAGCCGGTGGAGAAGGTCCCCAACCTCTGGGTGGCACCCTCCTCGATCTCCCTGGCGAAGATCGAGGCGAAACTCCTCGGCGAGATCGACAGTCACTTCCGGTTGAAGGACATCCTCGCTTCCGTTCAATCTGGATTCGACATGGTCGTCCTCGACACCCCTCCGACGCTCGGGATCATCACCGTCAACGCCCTGGTGGCCTCGACCCACGTTCTCATCCCGATTCAGTCGAGCTATTTCGCCCTCGAAGGAACCGACGACCTCCTCGAAACGATCGACAAGGTCAAGCAGAGAGCCAATCCCCAGCTCCAGATCCTCGGCGCCGTGATCACCCTTCATGACCGCCGGACCCTCCTGTCGCGAGACATCGTGGACCAGATCCAGCGGGTCTTCGGGGACAAGCTCTTCGAGACGACGATCAGCAAGAGCGTCCGACTCGAAGAGAGTCCGGCCTATCGGGAGTCGATCTTCTCTTTCGCTCCGAAATCCACCGGCGCGTTCGAGTACTACAAGCTCTCCGAGGAGGTTCTCGGTCGTGTCTGAGCCCGCCTCGAAGAGAGGACTTCCGACCCGCGTGAAGATGCGGCATGGTGCCCATTTCGTCGACGAGCTGACGCGACGCCACGAGACGCCGATCGGCCGCATGGTGCCCTTGTCCGCCTTGGAGCCGAATCCGGACCAGCCGCGGAACTCTGTTGGCGACCTTTCGGACCTGGTCGAGTCGATCAAGGCCAAGGGCATCCTCGAGCCGATCCTCGTTCGGCCACGAAAGACCGCGGAAGAGGGGGAGTCCGAGCTGGCCCGGTCTCAGTTCCAGATCATCTCCGGTGAACGCCGGTACCGCGCCGCCCTGGAGGCCGGACTCTTCGATGTGCCGGTCATCGAGATGGCCGTCTCGGATCAAGAGGCCCTCGAGATCGCCCTGATCGAGAACCTGCAGCGCAAGGACCTGTCGCCCTTCGAAGAGGCGGACGGCTATCGCGCCCTGGCGGAGCTCTACAGCTACAAGCACGAGCAGATCGCCTCGGCGGTCGGCAAGTCGCGGACCTCGGTCACCGAGAGTCTGATGCTCTTGCAGCTTCCGGCTCGGGTACGCGAAGCCGCGCACGCCCTGGGGATCACCACGAAGTCGACGCTCCTCGAAGTGCTCAAGGCCGGCGACGAGAACCAGATGATTCAGCTGCTGGAGCGGGTGGCCACCCAGGGCCTGAGCCGGGACGACGTCCGGCGGGAGCAGCGAGCCATCAGCAAGGCCGGCGATCCGCCACGTCGCAAGCCGTACATTTTCAAGTTCAAGGCCCCGGATCGGAGCTTTCAACTCGCCGTCACCTTCAGACAGTCGACTGTCGATTCGTCTGACTTGATTCGCGCCTTGGAGCAGATCCTCGCGGACCTTCGCAGCAAAGCCAATCCCACCACAAAGCCCAAGTAGCAGCGCTCGACCGACCTGAACGTGGGGAGCGTCGCCCTCCGGGTCGAACGCGAGGTGCCGTCCAGGCACGCGAAAAGCCGCCGCCGGCCGACTTCACGCGTTCTAGTTTACATAATCAATCTTATCGGACCTTGCGCAAAGCTGGAATGGCCGCCTTGTCAGGCTCTCCGCCGCCGACGGCGCTGCTTTCCCGGCCCGCAGGGCGAACCGGATCCAGCCTCGCTGCGATTCAGTGGAACGACTTCAGGGAGTGTTGCTCGGGGAGTGCCACTCGGCACCCAGATCTTCGTCCTCGTCGACCGCAACTTGGACGAGGCTAGCCGCCCGGCCCGTCCAGCCGGCAACGAGTCGGTCCCGGATCCAGAGGACCAGGTTCTCGCTCGACGGAATCCGCCCGCCGGGGGCGAACTCGAGGACAGCGGAGTTGAGATGCTGATGATCGAGAGCTTCGAGAACAGCATCTCGAACCAGGGCGTCGAGCCAGCCAAGATCGATCACGAACCCGGTGTCCGGATCGGGCTCCCCGGCCACGACGACGGTGACACGGTAGTTGTGTCCGTGCCCCGGAAGATTCGCGCACTTGCCGAAGCGGCGCCGGTTCTCCTCGTCGGACCAGTCGGGTCGACGATAAAGATGGCTGGCGGAGAATCGGTAGCGACGGCGCAACCGGACCCGCTGGTCGAATCTCGTCAGACCTTCCCTCGCCATAGCTCCGACCCTCCCGTCACGTGGATCGACGCCCCGGTCACGAAGTCGCTGAGCACCAGGAACTCGACCGCACGAGCGACGTCCTGCGGACTTCCCAGGCGCTTGACCAGGGTCCGTTCCTCCATGGCCGACCGCTCGGTTGCCGTCGTCCCCTCAGGAGGCAGAACCGGTCCAGGCACCACGGCGTTGACTCGGAAGGCCGGCCCCAGCCCCTTGGCCATTGATTTCACCAAGGCGATCAAGCCGGCCTTCGCAACGCTGTGGGCGAGGTAGTTCGGCCACAACTCGACGCCGGCGGCGTCGGCAATCGCGACCATCACTCCCCCACTCGCCTCCCGCCGTCGCACCATCTCGCGAGCCACGAGAGCAAACGAGCGCAGGTTCAGCGCCAGGGCGTGATCCCAGAGCGCGGCGTCGCTCGCCTCGAGATCGGCTCGAACGAAACTGGCGGCGCAATGAACGAACAGGTCGGGAGACTCCGCTCGGCGATCGAACTCCCGGTAGATCCGCGACGCACCGTCGGCCGTCGCGAGATCCGCCTGGAGCACGAAGCTCCCTGCAGGCAGCTCGGAGACGAGCTCCTGTGCAGCCTGCTCGCTCGTGTGACAGTGAACAGCGACGCGAGCGCCGAGTGCACCGAGGTGGCGCGTCACCACCCTGCCGATCCGTCGGGCTCCTCCCGTCACGAGAACAAGGTGGCCGAGCAGCGGAGCGGGCCGCGCGGTGTCCGTATAATGCGCTTCTCTCATGCGCCGGCTCGATCGCTACCTCGTATCCGAAGTCCTGGGACCGTTGGCCCTTGGATTTCTAGTGTACACGTTCATTCTGCTCGTCCGGTTCTTCTTCGCCTCGGCGGAGATGATCATCCGACGCGGGCTGCCCGCCGGCACGGTCGCCGAGCTTCTGCTCCTCGGCCTCCCCAGCATCCTCGTCCTGACCTTGCCGATGTCGCTCCTCTTCGGCGTGCTCATCGCCGTCGGCCGTCTGTCGGCCGACAGCGAGCTCGTGGCGATGCGCGCCTGCGGTCTGAGCCTCTATGCGGTGACCCGGCCGATGGTCATGCTCGGCACGGTCCTCTCCCTGCTCACGGCCTACGTCTCGATCGAGCTGATGCCCGCGGGGAATCACGCCAGCAGCAAGCTGATGATCGAGATCGCGACGAAGACGATCAGCCAGCAGGTCGAGCCGCGGGTCGTCTACTACGAATTCCAGGGCAAGGCGCTCTACATCTTCGACATCGACCCCGGAACCAAGCAGTGGAGGGGTGTCTTCCTCGCCGACTCGGTGCCCGGCATGCGCAACGAGATCGTCGTCGCCGACTCCGGCGAGCCACGCCTGGCGCCGGACGGTGAGCAGCTCACCCTTCATCTCGAGGGAGCCACGAAGCACACGGTCGACTTGGCCAATCCGGCTCGGTACGAAGTCAGTCGCTACCGCACGCTCGACTTTGTGCTTCAGGATCGCTTTACGAGTGAGCAGCGCGCCAAGCTCGCCGCGAGCAAGAGTCGGCAGGCGATGACCATGCGTGAGCTTCGCCGCCGGGCTCGTGATCAAGACCTCCCCGTCGAGGAGCGTCGCTTGGCGAGCGTCGAGATGAACAAGCGCTATGCGATCCCAGCCGCCTGTCTCGTCTTTTCCCTGCTCGCCGTTCCGCTCGGTTTCAACAACCGGCGCGGCGGAAAGTCCTCGGGATTCGCCATCTCCATCCTGGTCATCTTGTTCTACTGGATTCTGCTGACGCAGGGAGAAGAGGCGGCACGCGTCGGTCAGCTCTCCCCTGCCCTGGCGATGTGGCTGCCCGACATCCTGCTCCTCGGCCTCGGTCTCGTCACGATGTGGCGACGAGACCGCGATCTCCCATTGGTGCCTCGACGGCTCTCCGCCGTCCAGTGGGTGCCACCTCGGGTCCGAGCGCTCTGGCGGCGAGCCGTCTACCAGGTCGGGCGCGCCACGCGGCGCTCCGCTCATCCGGCTGCGGCGACGGATCGGGCGCATGGGACGGCCTCGACGGCACCGAAGCGGCGGACGCTCGGGCTCCGCTCTCTCCGTCCGGGGGCGCGGATCGTCTTTCGCCTGCCGCGCCTCAAGCTGAGATTCCCGAATCTTCTCGACCGCTACGTGCTTGAAACGCTGGTCCGAGTGTTCGCCCCGGTGATGCTCTCCGCCGTCGCCATCTCGCTGATCGCCGACTTCACCGACAACCTGGATCAGATCCTGAAGAACCACCCGCCGCGCGACGTGATCTTCGGCTACTACAAGTACGTTTCGCTCCAGGTCGCCTACGACACGGCGCCGATCGTTGTCCTCGTCACCACGCTCATCGCTTTCAGCCTCCTCGGGCGGACCAACGAGATCACCGCCCTCAAGGCGCTCGGGACCTCGCTCTTCCGCCTCGCCCTTCCTGCCGTGGTCGCCGCGGGGACCGTGGCGGCGCTGTCGATCCTCCTGCAGGCCGAGGTATTGGTCGTCTCCAACCAGAAGGTGAGCGAGTACAAGGACCGGATCAAGGGGAGGACCGTGTCGCGCAGCCTGCGCCGAGCCGATCAGCACTGGGTGGCCGGCGAGGGTCGGACGCTCTACAACTACGCCGGTTACGATGACCGGACGAAACGGCTGCAGCGGCTGCAGATTCTCCGCTTCGACGAGAATCGGCGGTTGACCGCACGGCTCTTTGCCGACTCGGCGCAACACGCGGAGAGCGGATGGATCGTCGCTCGCGGATGGGTGCGGGATTCGCCGGACTTCGTCACGTTCCAGTCCCTCGACGCACCGGTGCGAATCGACCTCCCGGAGCAGCCCGAGTACTTTGCCATCGACCGACCTCGACCGGAGGAGATGTCGTACCGGGACCTGCGCGCGACCATCGCCGACCTTCGCGCCAGCGGTCAGGCGGTCTCCGAATTGGAGGTGTCGCTCCATCGCAAGCTGGCGTTCCCCTTCACCTCGGTCGTGATGGCGTGCGTCGCCCTGCCCTTCGCCTTCCGTCTCGGAAGGCAAGGGGCTCTCTACGGCCTCGGGCTCTCCGTGGTGCTCGGAATCGTCTTCTTTGCGATCTACGCGTTCTTCATGAAGCTCGGGGAGGTCGGCGCGTTCCCGGCGGTCGTTGCGGTCTGGAGCCCCAGCCTTCTCTTCGCGCTGCTCTCCGCCTATCTGTTCCTGGGCGTCCGCACCTAGTTGGCCAGCGGCAGGGCCCCGGGCACACCGCCCGGAATGGCGTCAGGGGCGCCGTCGCACCGGGGCGCTCTGCAGCACGCCGTAGAACAGGGATGAAACCGCGTGAAGCGTCGAGAGTGCAACGGCAGACCTCCGGCTTTCCAGGCCTCCGGTCAGCGAGCTGAATAGCCCACCGCTCCGCCTCGTTCCCGGCATGGCGAACGGCAGTTGCTCGCGCTCCAGACCTGCAACCAGCCTTCCCGGGAGCTGAATCGAGCCGCTCGATCCCACCGCCTCTCCGGCGGGACTCACGACGGAGGTCCAGTTGCGGACGAAGTAGTGCTCCGAGTCGCCGAATTCGAGGCTGTGAAGGCCACCTGCAGTTCCGATGTAGAGGTGGTACGAACCGAGGAGTCGATCCCGCAGCGCGGCCGACTGCGAGCGCGCTGCCGCCACGATCTCCTCGTCGGAAAGGGCCAGTCCGTGAGCCGGCTCGCTGCTGCCCCCCTCCTGCGGCACGACCGCGACCGGGACTGGACGATCGAGCCCGTCATGGAAGAACCGCAACAGCCCTTCGCGAACTCCGAGCAGGACGTCGGGCGAGGTTCCCGCCACGGCCACTTCGACTCCAGTTTGGAAGCGGTGCCAGAACTCCCTAAGATCGGATGCCATGATCTCCAGCCGGCAGAATCAATTCATCAAGGCTATCCGCAACCTGCGGCACAGTAAAGGCGATCGGGCCCTTCTCGAAGGTGAGCACCTGATCGGCGAGGCCATCCGTGGCGGATTGCGTTTGGAGTGGATCCTCGCGACCCCGGAGTTCTCCGGCTCGACATCCGGAGCGAACCTGCTGGCAAGGACGGACCCGTCGCGGGTCCACCTGGTCTCCGACGACGCCCTTCGGTCCGTTGCGGACGTGGATTCGCCTTCGGGAGTGATCGCGGCAGCCGACCTCCCTCGGTCCGCCGTGACGTGCCTCTCGGTCGCTCCGGGCGAGTGCTATCTCTACCTCGAACGCGTCCAGGATCCTGGCAATCTCGGAGCAATCGTTCGCGCCGCGGAAGCGAGCGGGGCCCGGGGTATCGCACTGTCGGCCGGATGCGCCCATCCGAACCACCCGCGGGCGCTGAGAGCATCGGCTGGGAGCCTTCTTCGAGTCCCGGTGGCTGTCGATTGTTCGCTCGCCGAGCTCGTGCACCATCTCGCGACCGCAACGCCTCGCGTGCTCGCGCTCGACGCCCACGGGGAGAGCCTCTACCGGCAGGATCTCTCGGGGACGGTGGTGCTGGCGCTCGGAAGCGAGGGGCTGGGATTGACAGCGGAGACCCTGGCGACAGCCGACCGGACCCTGGCGATACCGATCGCGGCGCCCGTCGAATCGCTCAACGTCGCGGTGGCGGCGGCGATCACCCTTTTCGAGCGACGCCGCCGCCTTCACCCCGACGAGGCCGAGCGCCTCGATCAGCCAGCCCGCTCTCGCAGGACCTGAGAGAGGGCGGGAACGATCTCGTGCAGGTCGCCGACGCAGCCGTAGGTGGCGATCTTGAAGATCGGAGCGGTCGCATCCTTGTTGACGGCAGCGATCACCGACGATCCTTTCATTCCCACCAGATGCTGGATCGCGCCGGAGATCCCGAGCGCCAGGTAGAGCTTCGGCGCTACGGTCTGGCCGCTCGAACCGACCTGGCGATCCCGTGGCAGCCATCCGGAGTCGATGACCGGCCGGCTCGCCGCAATCTCGCCGCCGATCAGTCGCGCGAGCTCCTCGACCGGGCCGAGCTTGTCCGCACCTCCCACACCACGCCCCACGGCCACGATGATGTCCGCCTTCGTCAGGTCGACCTGATCGGTCGTCGCCCGCTCGAAGCCAAGCACTTCGCGCATCAGTTGCGAGCCGTCGAGCGCCGGCGCCTCGCGCTGAATCGGCGCGCTGCCCACCTTGGCCGAGTCGGCAGAGAACGCACCCGACTGGATCGAGACGAAGATGACGCCCTCGCCCTTGACGCGAACCCGCGCATGGAGTTTGCCGCCGAGCACCGGCCGCTTCCATTGCAGTTCGCCTTCGACGCGCAGGAAGCCGATCGCTTCCGGCACCAGGGCGCCGTCCGCCGCCTGGGCGAGCCGAGGGAGAAAGTCGGCGGCCTGATAGGTGTGGGGCGAGATGACGAACGCGGGAGCGTGGGAACGCACCAGCGGCGCCAGGGCAGCCACATACCCGCCCGGGGTGTACTCGGCGAGCAGCGCATGCTCGAGCACGCGAACACTCTCGATCGCGAAGCCGGCGAGCTCTCCCGCGAGGCTCTCCACCCCGCTGCCCAGGATCACCGCCTCCACTGCCGACCCGATCTCGGCCGCGAGCGCCTGCCCTGCCGCGATCGCCTCGCGAGATCCGCGATGGAGCTTGCCGTCGCGATGCTGAACGACCACCCAGATCTTCCCGCTCATCGCAGCACCCTCGCCTCGTTCTGCAGTTTCTCGATCAGCGCCTTGGCCATGGCAGCGGCGTCGCCCTCGATCCAGACGACCTCGCGACCGCTTTCCGGGAGGGCGACGGCGACCGTCTCAAGCCGCGAACCGGCTCGCCCGATCTTCGCCGCGTCCAGGCCGAGATCGGCCGGCGACCGCTCCGCGATCTCCTTCTTCTTTGCCGCCATGATGCCCTTGAGGGAGGCATAGCGCGGGTGGTTGATCCCCGCCTGCACCTCGATCACCGCTGGCAGCGACAGCCGGGAGCTTTCGTTGACGCCGCCCTCCATCTCGCGCTTGATCTTCATCGTGGCGTTGCCCGGCTCGAGCTCCACTCCCATGACCAACCAGGCATGGGGCCAGCCGAGCTCACCGGCGATCACCGAGGCGGTGGCCGCGAAACCCTGATCCCCGGACTGGGATCCGGCCAGGACCAGATCCACTCCTTCCTTCCGGATGGCTGCCGCCAGCGCCCGGCCGGTCGCCATCGCGTCTCCGCCCTGGAACGCCGGATCGGTCAGCACCACCGCACGTGCCGCCCCGAGGGCCAGCACCTTGCGGACCGCTTCGCGCGTCCGATCCGGACCCAATGAGAAGGCCACGACCTCTCCCCCGGTGCTCTCGGCGAGCCGGAGCCCCTCTTCCACGGCGTACTCGTCGCTCTCGTTGAGCACGAAGGGGACCTCGTCCTCGTCGATCCAGGTCCCTTCCCGGTTGACGCGCAAACGCGCCTCGGGATCGGGGACCTGCTTCACACAGACCGCGATCTTCATTCGCCCTCCTTGAATCACGACGCCAGGCCGGCGCCGTGTCGAGTTTGCAATAGCCTACCGCATTTGCGCCGCACTGCGGCGCCAGCGCGTGGACAGTCTCCGCGACCGCGTGCTACCTTCGCTGCCGCCTGTAGGCACTTCGAGGTCCGATGTCGTCCATGTGGTGGCTCGCCCAGATTCCCGGTCGCACCCAGGGGGGAATCCTCCAGACCTTCCTCCAGTCCGGAGCGATGGCCAAGTTCGTCCTCGCCCTGCTCCTCGGACTCTCCCTGGTCTCGTGGACGATCATGGTCTTCAAGGCGGTCCAACTCCACCGCGCGGCCGACCAGAACCGCAAGTTCCTGCGCGTCTTCCGGGCGAGCAAACGCTTCGGCGAGGTCCAGGCCGCGACGGCCGGACTCGCCGCCTCTCCCCTCGTGGGCCTGTTTCAGGCCGGGTACGCGGAGATCGACCATCAGGTCAAGGCGCAGCGCGATGGCGAAGGGGAGGAGCGGGGGCGATATCGATTGAAGTCGCTCGACGGCGTCGAGCGCAGCCTTCAGCGCGCGACCGGGATCGAGTTGCGAGCCCTCGCCCGGGGAACGCAGGTGCTGGCCACGACCGCCTCGGCCTCGCCGTTCATCGGTCTCTTCGGTACCGTCTGGGGCATTATGGTGGCGTTCGAGCAGATCGGAATCCAGGGAACGACGTCGCTCGTCGCTGTCGCACCCGGCATCGCCGAGGCTCTGGTCAACACGGCCGCAGGCCTCGCGGCGGCGATCCCGGCACTGATCGGCTACAACTACTTCGGCGGGCGCCTGCGCCACGTCCGGTCCGAGATGGAGGATTTCGTCCTCGAGTTCATGAATCTCGCGGAACGGAACTTCACCTGATGGGATGGAGTAACAGTCGCGACGACGACGGCGTGCTCGCCGAGATCAACGTCACCCCGTTGGTCGACGTCATGCTGGTGCTGCTCATCATCTTCATGGTCACCGCACCGATGCTGCACCAGGGGATCGAGGTCGCCCTGCCGAAGGCAGCGTCGGATCCGATCCCCCTCCGGCGCGACGATCCGATCGTCCTGTCGATCAATCGCAATGGCATGGTCTACCTGAAGGACGAGCCGGTCCACCCGACCCGGCTGGTCGAGCGGCTCACCCCGCTGCTGCGCGGGCGGTCTGAGGAGACCGTCTTCCTCAAAGGAGACCGGGACGTCGCCTACGGCAAAGTCGTCGAGATCCTCGATACCCTTCAGCGCGGAGGAATCACCCGGGTCGGCATCGTCACGGACCGACCCGAGCCCCAGCGGTGACGCCGGTGAGTCCCTCGGTCCAGGATGTCCTCGACCAACGTCTGCGCCGCCCGGAACGGCGCCAGCTGAGGAGGAGCTTCGCGGTTGCCTCCGGCATCCACCTGGCGGCCACGCTCGTGTTGCTGGTCATCCCGCTGCTCACCGCCCCGGCCCGCAAACCTCCTCATTTCGTCGCGATCCAGCTCGTACCGACTGGGGCGCTCGGCCGGCCCGCTGGCCGGGCGGCGATCCCGCCGTCACCTCCTCCAGCGACGCCCGCCGCGAGGACCCGAGAGGAGGCGCGCCCGGCTCCGACGCGAGCCCCTGCCGAGAGGCCCTCCCCAACGGCACCGGCCTCGCCGAAGGCACTCCCCCAGGCGGCCAGTCCAGCGCCGGCCCCTCCTTCAGTTCGTAGTGAGCCCACCTCGGTCGCAGAATCCCAAGGCAGCCCGAGTGGAAGCCCCGGGGGAACCGTCTTCGGGGCGGCGGTCGCCGGACTAGACAATCCGAGCTTTACCTACGGTTACTATCTCGACCAGATTCTTGCGCAGATCCAGCGACAGTGGGTTCGTCCGCCCCTCGGCAGCGGGATCGAGGCGCTCGTTTCGTTCCGCATCCAACGCGATGGCCGGGTCACCGATCTGCGCATCGAACGGTCGTCCGGCTACAGCTCGTTCGATCTGGCTGGCCTGCGGGCGGTGAGCGCCGCCGCCCCGCTTCCTCCGCTCCCACGCGGCTTCTCGTACCCTTCGCTCGGCGTGAACCTGATCTTGAAGTGAGGACTCCGATGGAGAATCGATCTGCTCGAGCCCACGTCGCCTCGGCCATCCTGGCCTTCGGACTCGCGTGGACGGCGGGTGCGGGCTCCGCCCAGGCACCTCCACCGCCGCCGACCCCGACGGCGACGCCCGCCGCGGGGACCAGCGGATCGGTCGGGCCGGACTCCGTCACCCTCGTGCTCCAGGCCGGCGATCGCCCGCTGCTTCGACTGGCCTTCCCCACCTTCTCCGGGGGCACCGGATTCGACAGCGCGGCCGCAGGTGCAGCGCACGAGCTCGAAGCGACGCTGCGCGACGACCTTGCGGCCGCTGGCATCTTCTCCATCCAAGGCCCTGCGGACCTCGCGGTGCTCACCCTGTCCGGCGATCCCGAGCGGGATTTCGAGCAGTACCGCTCGCTGGGGAACGAGGTCGTCCTTTTCGGCGATCTCAAGCTCGAAGGCGACCGTCTGGCGCTCGAGGGCCGCCTCTACGACCTGCCCAGCCGCCAGGCGATCCTCGGCAAGCGATACCGCGGGACCTTCGACCTGGCGCGGCGCATGGCTCACACGCTCGCCGACGAGATCATCCTGCACTTCACCGGAAGGCGCGGTGTCGCCCTGACCTCTCTCGCCTTCTACTCCGACCGGGACGGCGACAAGGAGGTCTACCTCATGGACTATGACGGCCGGAACCAGCGGCGCGTCACCGCCCACAAGTCGATCTCGATGAGCCCGGCCTGGAGCCCACGAGGCGAGAGCATCGCCTATGTCTCGTTCTTCGGCGGCACCGGACCCGCGATCTACTTGGCCGATCTGGCCAGCGGTCGCAAGTCACCGGTGATCACCAGCGGGTCGCTCAACTCCTCGCCGTCCTTCTCGCCCGACGGCCAGCGGATCGCCTTCGCCCGCAGTCTCGGCTCGAATGTCGAGGTCTTCGTCTGCGAGCGGGACGGCAGCGGTCTGCGGCAGCTCACCTATTCGTCGGCGATCGACACCAACCCGGCATGGAGCCCGAACGGTCGCGAGATCGCCTTCACGTCGAGCCGGGGCACCGGCAAGCCGCAGGTCTACGTCATGGACGCCGAGGGCGCCAATGTTCGGCGGATCACCTTCAGTGGCGACTACAACGACGGTGCGGCGTGGAGCCCCGACGGCATGCGGATCGCCTACTCCTCGCGACAGGAGAGCGGTGCCTTCGCCATTGCCGTCACCAATCTGGTCGATCTGGCAACGAAGCTCCTGATCAGCGGCGGAGGGAGTCACGAGCACCCGTCCTTCGCGCCCGACGGACGGCGCCTCGCCTTTGCCTCGACCCGCAACGGCCGGACCCAGATCTACATCATGAACGACGACGGCGGCGCGGTCCGCCAGTTGACCAGCGACGGGAACAACTACAGCCCCGACTGGTCCGCCTATACCCCGTGAGATGGATGCACGCTTGGTTGCCGGTTTCCCGGTGGCTTGCTATGTTGCACCCGTCGTCCGTTGCCTTCGTACCCGCGGCATTTCAAGGGAGATCCACATGAAGAACAAGCCGTTGCTCTTGGCTCTTCCGCTTCTGTTCGCCTGCGTCGCTCTTCTCGGCTGCCCGAAGAAGCCCCCGAAGACCGTCGACACGCCGGTCGCCGCACCGGTGGCACCGGTTCCCACCGCTTCGACGACGGACGTTCGCGCCGAAGCCCGACCGGATACTGGTGCGGACCAGATCCAGGCCGATCCGCTCAAGGACCCCGACCTCGCCAAGCTGAACAGCTATGTCCGCGAGCGCGGACTCCTCGGCGACGTCTACTTCGACTTCGACAAGGCGGAGCTCAAGGCCGAGTCGCGTGAGCGCCTGGCACGGAACGCCGAGTGGCTGAAGAGCCATCCCGAGTTCCAGGTCGCCATCGAAGGCCACTGCGATGACCGCGGGACCAACGAGTACAACCTCGCGCTCGGCGAGCGCCGCGCCAGCTCGGCGCGCGACTACCTGGTCACCCTCGGCGTTGCGGCAGCGCGCGTCCGCACCCTGAGCTACGGCGAGGAGCGGCCGGTTTGCACGCAGGAGAACGAGAACTGCTGGTGGCAGAATCGCCGCGCCCACTTCGTCGTGACGGGACGGGGCAACGTTGGCTGAGGCCACCCTGCGACGTCTCGCCGGAGTCCTCCTCGGCGGGTCGCTGCTGGCCATCGCCGGTTGCGTCTCGTCGAGCGACATCGAATCCGTCCAGTCCCGCCTGGGCGACATCCAGAAGCAGGTCACCGACCTGCAACGTGAGGGTTCGAGCAAGCAGGAGATCGCGGCGCTCGGCAGCAACCTCGGCCAGCAGATGCAGACCCTGCTCAAGGCCGAAGCTGACATGCGGGTCGAGCTCGCCTCGCTTTCGAGCCAGATCGACGAGCTGCAAGGTCGCCTCGAGGACACCAGTTTCCGCCTCTCCCAGTTGTCGCAGCAGATGGCGGCGACCCAGCAAGAGCTGCGATCCCGGGCCCCGACGCCCGGAGAGAGCACGGCGCCGCCGGGCGACGGGGCTCCTGGCGCCCAGGCGTCGTCAGGAGCCGCACCCGACCCCGAAGCGATGTACCAGAGTGCTTATAGCGACTACCTTCGAGGGAGTTACGACCTGGCCTCGCTCGGATTCCAGCAGTACCTTCAGGCGTTTCCCGAAACCGACCTCTCGGACAACGCGACCTACTGGATCGCCGAGTGCCTGTATCGGCAGGGCAAGTTCAAGGAGGCGATCGAAGGGTACGACCGAGTGTTCGAGCGATACCCGCGCAGCGACAAGCTCCCGAGCGCCCTTCTCAAGAAGGCCTACGCTCACCTCGAGCTCGGTCAGCGCCAGGCTGGGGTGACCGATCTGCAGCGCGTGCTGAGACAGTTCTCGGCCTCCGACGAGGCCAACCTGGCCCGCCAACGCCTGCGGAGCCTGGGGGTTGACCCGGGAAGCGGAAAAAAGTAGCCTGTTGCGGTTGTAGCGAGACGTTAGATCCGAAAAACGACCCCCTCCAAAAGCGATCTCATGGCCAACACCAAGTCTGCCGAGAAGCAAGCCCGTCGTTCGATCGTTCGCCAGGAGCGCAATCGCGCCCTCCGTTCCCGCATGCGGACCGCCGTCAAGAAGGTCCGAGCTGCTGTCGCCGCGGGCGACCGTTCGAGCGCCGAGGTTGCGCTCAAGGAGGCGGTCTCGGTGGTCGACGCCACGGTCACCAAAGGCGTCATCCACGCCAATACCGCCGCTCGCACCAAGTCCCGCCTGACGGTTGCCGTTTCCGATCTCGCCTGATCCGGCTCGACCGGCACTCCGTCGCACCTCGAGGCGCCGCTCACGCGGCGCCTTTTTCGTTGTCGGCGCGCTTCAGAACCCTTCGAGGAGGTCGGTGACGGCCGTCTCGGCGAACTTCTCGGCAACGCGACGGATGACGAGCGTCTCGCGGTCGAAATAGTCCCGTTCCGAGACCTCGATCTCGTAGTTGTCGCGGAAGACGTAGCGGTCGTTGCTCCACAGGACCCCTTCGGGCACCCGGCGCTTGAGGGCCAGCTCCGCGAGGATCGTGATCTCGTATCGCAGCGCGCGCCCCTGGTCGTCGAAGGTCACCGGGACGACGTTGAAGCCGACGATCGCCCCGGAGAGCAGCGAGTCCGCCTTCGTCCGGTCGCTGACCAGAGTCAGACGCTGGCGGCGCACCAGCTCGTCGGCGATGGCTCGGCCGAGGAACTGCTCGACCTGACTTCGGGCGGTGCGATTCTCCAACGGCTGCAGAAAGACCGTCTTGACCTCCGGCGGGAGGCTGTTGGCCTTTCCCGCGAGGCTGTAGCCGCAACCCAGGAGCATCGAGGCGCACGCCAGCGCCAGCGTGAGCCCGGCCCCGAATCCCGATCGCTTCATGACTCCGTCCTCTTGGTGACGATGTTGACCAGCCGGCCTGGCACCACGACCACCTTCTCGATCGCCCGTCCCGCGAGCAGGTCGCGCACCCGAGGGCTCGCAAGAGCACTCTCGCGGAGCTCGCGCTCCCCCGCCCCGGCGTCGACCTCGAGCCGATCGCGCAGTTTCCCGTCCACCTGGATCACGAGGGTGAGCCGCTGGGTACGAAGCTTGGCCTCGTCCCAGGTCGGCCAATCGGTCTCGAGCAGGCTCGACGAATTGCCGCGCCGCTCCCAGAGCTCTTCGGAAAGGTGCGGGGCGAACGGATGCAGGAGGAGGATCATCGAATCGAGCGCCTGCTCGCAGCAGAGCTTCGACGCTGCCTTGTCCTCGACAGCCCGCGAGAGCGCGTTGAGCATCTCCATCAGTCCGGCGATCGCCGTGTTGAACTTGAAGCGGTCGAGGTCCCGCGTCACCCTCTGGATGGTGAGGTTACGCTGCCGCTCGAGCTCGGCATCGCCCGGACCCGTGGGCGGCGCGTCGGCCACGCGCTCGGCCACCCGCCAGAGGCGCTGCAGGAAGCGATAGGCGCCGCTCACCGCCTCGTCGTTCCACTCGACCTCGTCCTCGGGGGGGCCGAGGAAGAGCGTGTAGACGCGTTCGGTATCGGCCCCCATCTCGTCGATCAGCTGATCGGGGGAAACCGTGTTGCCGCGCGACTTCGACATCTTCTCCACCCGCCCCGTTCGCTCGGAGTAGCGAGTGATCATCCCCTGATTGAAGAGGTTGGAGAACGGCTCTTCGAAGCCCACCAGCCCGAAATCGAAGAGCACGCGGCAGAGGAAGCGCGCGTAGAGGAGATGGAGAATCGCGTGTTCGATCCCGCCGATGTACTGGTCTACCGGCGCCCAGCGATTGGCGAGCTCGCTGTCGAAGATCCGGTTCGAGTCCTTCGCCGACAAGTACCGGAGGTAGTACCAGGAGCTGTCGACGAAGGTGTCCATCGTGTCGGTTTCGCGCCGTGCCGCACCCCCGCAGCGCGGGCACGACGTCTGAACGAACGCTTCGCTGCGCGACAGCGGGTTCCCTTCGCGCCCGGTGAACTCGACCTCGTAGGGAAGCACCACCGGCAGTTGATCCGCCGGTACCGGAACCATGCCGCAAGCGTCGCAATAGACGACCGGGATCGGCGTCCCCCAATAGCGCTGCCGCGAGATGAGCCAGTCACGCAGGCGGTAGGTGACCTTGCCTCGACCCCAACCTTCCTTCTCCATCCAGGCAACGAACCGGGCGATCGTCTCGGGGCCAGCCTTCCGTCCGTCGAACTCGCCGCAGCCACGGATCTCTCCCTCTCCGAGAATCGGCTCGGTGAGAGCGTCGCCATCCACCGAGCGATCCGTCGGGTGATAGACGAGGCGCACCGGAAGTCGCTCCTGTCGGGCGAACTCCAGGTCACGCCCGTCGTGCGCCGGCACCGCCATGATCGCCCCGGTCCCGTAATCCGGGAGGACGTAGTTCGCGATCCAGAGCGGGATCGCTTCGCCATTCGCCGGATTCGTCGCGGTGACGGCGAGCGGGCGGCCTTCCTTCGGCAGCCCTTCCGCCTCACGCTGGATTCGCGGCGTCTTCTTGACCGCCTGGATCCACTCGCGGATTTCGGCGGCGCGGGGGTTCCCCGCCAGAAGCCGATCGACCGCCGGATGCTCGGGCGCCAGCACCAGGAAGGTGGCCCCGTGAATCGTGTCCGGACGCGTGGTGAACACGCGGATCGTCCCGTCGAGGGCGGCGACCGGGAAATCGATCTCCGCGCCGGTCGAACGGCCGATCCAGTTGCGCTGCATCACCTTGACCTTCTCCGGCCAGCCCGTCAGGTCGTCGAGGCCAGCGAGCAGGCGGTCCGCGAAGTCCGTGATGCGAAAGAACCACTGCTCGAGATCGCGCTGCTCGACGACGCTTCCGCAGCGCTCACAGGTGCCGTCGGCGACCTGCTCGTTGGCCAGCACCGTGCGACAGCTGGGGCACCAGTTCACCGGCGCGCGCTTCTTGTAGGCCAGTCCCTTCTCGAGCATCCGCAGGAACAGCCACTGGTTCCAGCGGAAGTACTCTGGCAGGCACGACGTGACCTCCTTCGACCAGTCGTAGAGGATCCCCCAGCGGCGGAACTGCTGCTTCATCACCCGGATGTTCTCGAGCGTCCAATCCCGCGGATGGATGCTGCGCTGGATCGCCGCGTTCTCGGCCGGGAGGCCGAAGGCATCCCATCCCATCGGATTCAGGGCGCGCTTGCCGCGCATCCGCAGGTAGCGGAAGAGAGCGTCTCCCAGGATGTAGTTGCGGCCGTGTCCGACATGCAGCCGGTCCCCCGACGGATAGGGGAACATCATCAACATGTAGTACTTGTTCTTGCCGCTGCGCAGGTCCACTTCGGCCAGCCGCTGTTTCTCCCACCGGTCCTGCCACTTCTGCTCGATCGCTCGATGCTCGTAGAAGCTCATCGCACTCCCGCTCTCTGCGACGCGGCCGCGTCGCCATCGACCAGATGCACCTCCGCTCGGACCGGGCCGAGGAAGCTCAACTGTTTGCTTGCGACGAAACGCCCTGCGGCGACCCACTCGAGGCGATACTCCCCCAGGTCGAGACCGAGGAAGGCAGCCGCTCCAGACGGGTCGAGCGCCTGCTCACGCCGCAATCCGCGCCCCGTGAGGACGAGCCGCCCGGATGCCGCCGCCGGAGAAACGTCGACGCGGAGCGCCGCCATCCGCTGCCTTCCGTCGTTGCTGCGGACGCGGATCCCCGCCGGCAGCGACTCGAGGACATCGACTTCCCGGAGCGCCGTTCCGCGCGCCAGGAGCAGGGCATTGGCCGACGCCTCGCGGTCCGCCTCGGCGCTCGCCAGGCGCAGGTAGCTCGACGGGACGAAGTGATGACTCCGGAGCGGGTCGCTGAAGACCCATCCCCGGTCGGGGTACCGCACCTCGACCCAGCGGTGGAATTCGCCGCCGGTTCCGCCGTCGGCGATCACGTAGCCGGGGACCTCTCGCGCCTCGATGCCAAGCCCCTCGAGCATGGCGACGGTCAGCCGCGCGAGGCCCGTGCAATAGGCCGTCCTCCGGGCCAGCACGGCCTCGGGATCCTGCGGCCGGCTGCGATCGCGATCGTAGCGGATGTGGCGAGCCACCCAGGAAAGGACCCGCGACACCGCCTCCACCTGCGAGGTGACGCCGGCGGAGACGCCACGGGCGACCCGGTCCACGCCGGTCTGGGCACGCAGCGCGGGAGAGCGAGGCATCGGAGCGCTGCTGCCGAGCGGTGCGGCGTCGACGACGACGTGGATCGAATCGCCGTCGACGGTCAGCCGGTAGCCGTTGTTGGCGTACGGCTCGACCTGCATGCCCTTTGGCAGCAGAAGCGTCGACTCCTCCGATCCCGCGACCACCGTGCCGGCGAACCCGGGACCAGCCGTCGAGACGGCGACGAGCAGGGCCGCGGCGGCCCAGGCGATCGATCTCACGTCAGCGATCCCGGGAAGGTCTGGCTCTTCAACAGGCCGTCGAGCAACCCGTTGACGAACCGGCTCGACTGTTCGGCGCCGAACCGCTTGGCGAGCTCGACCGCTTCGTCGACGACGACGAGCTTCGGCACATCCGCCGCGTAGAGCAGCTCGAAGACGGCAAGACGAAGGACGTTCCGATCGACGGGAGGCATTCGTTCCAGTCGCCAGTTCTCCGCCTGTTGCCGGATCAGGTCGTCGATCTCGCCGAGGTGATCCACCGTGCCCTGGACGAGATCTTTGGCGTGCTCGAAGGCTTCGTGCGCCTGGGTCTCGGTGACCGGCGTGAGGCGATGGGCCGGGGAAGGGGTCGGGGGCTCGCTCGCTTCCTCCGCGTCGTCCCCCCCGGCCTCGTCCACATAGGCCTCGAAGCGGAAGAGCGCGAAGATCTCGCGCGGGCTCGCGTCGCCCAAGTCCCTCTGGAAAAGCATCTGCAGTGCGAGCTCGCGTGCCAGCCGCCGCTTTCCCAACCGTCCCTCCTTCACCGGGCTGATCGCCATGAGCCTAGGACGAGCCGCTCCGACGCAGGCTCGCCACGACGTTCGCCATTTCGAGAGCCGCCAGCGCGGCCTCGGCGCCCTTGTTTCCCGCCTTGCCGCCCGAGCGCTCCTCGGCCTGCCGCGAGTCCTCGCAGGTGAGAACGCCGAACGCCACCGGGAGCGAGAACTCGCGCGACACGACGGCGGCACCGCTCGCCGACTCCTTGGCAAGGTAGTCGAAGTGCGGCGTCTCCCCACGGATGAGGACACCGAGAGCAACGAGCGCTTGGAACCGCCCGAGCCGGGCGAGCTCGCGCAGCGCCAGCGGAATCTCCCAGGCTCCGGGAACGCGGACGATCTCGATCTGAGACGTCGCCACGCCGTGGCGCTCGAGGGCATCGCACGCCCCTTCGAGCAACAATTCGGAAAGGCGGCCATTGAACCGCGAGACGACGATCCCGAAACGGAGATCCCCGCCGAGCAAGGATCCGGCATGTTCCATCGGCTTCTCCATCAGACCTTCGGCCTCCCGCGGCGAACCCTAGGTGAGGCCAACACCTCTGTCAACGCACCGCCGGGTGGTCTCACGGGCCCGCACTCCCCTCGATCCAGAGCCGGAGAAATCGACCGTATCCCGGTGCCAGGAGCCACTTGCTCGCGACGTCGACCACGAGCCCGGCAAGAGCCAGCAGCCCGAGACGGATCTCGGTCGCGCCAAACGGCCACCGTCGACGCAACAGCACCGGCCGGGCGGCGAGCACCCCGAGGAGAACGAACGACAGCACACGAACGACCGACCACGGCACCCAGGCGACCAGCGCCCCACCGAACGGAGAGGCGCTCGCCGCCGCGAAGCTCCCGACGAAATAGCTCATGAAGCCGACGAGACCAGCACCGAGCACCAGGCCGAGATAGCCGCCGCTGGCGACACTGACGAGGAGAAACGCCGTCAGATGCAGCGCGTGAACCGGCAGGAACCGGTGCGGATCGACCTCCGCCCCGGCGCCGGTCTGGATCCAGGCGAACATCTCGGCGCGGTACGGCTCGCCGTGCAGAATCGCCTGCGCCGCACGCTGCGGGGCGCACTGGACCATCGTCACGATCCCGGCCGAGAGGAGCAGCGCCCAGAGGAGTGCGATCGCGAAGGCCGCCGACGAACGCTCCTGCCGCACGGCACGTCGGAAGGGCAACCAGACCGTCAGCGGTGCAACGAACGGAAGGACCCAGGCACCGACGCCCGGCAGGAGTCCGAGCCATGGCAGCAGTGGCGTCGCCATCAGCCAGGCAGCGTCCCGATGTCGCTCGGGCATCACAGCGCGCCACCGGCTGGACCCAGGTGGATCTCTTCGAGCGCCGTCGCCGCATCCACGTCGAGGGCCCAACCGATCGCCCTCGCGACGTCCTCCACGGGAACCATCGCCTCTCGGCTCCACGTCCCGGGGAGGCGGTCCCAGAGGTCGGTGGCCGTGGCGCCGGGAAAGACGGCGGTCAGCCGCACGGCACTCCCTCGGAGCTCCTCGCGCAACGCGGCGAGCAGACCGCGCAATCCCCATTTGCTGGCACAGTAGGCGCTCCATCCGGGGAATCCACGGGTCGCGGCCACCGAGAGCACCGGAAGAATCCACGAACGCGCTTGACGTCGTCGCATGCCCGGGAGGAATGCTCGAAGAAGATGAAAGGTGCCCCCGAGGTTGGTGTCGACGATTTCGGCGAAGAGCTCCGGAGGGGTCTCTTCCAGAGACGCCAGGGCTACCGTGCCGGCGCACGGCACGACGACCGCCACCTCTCCCAGGCTCGCCTCGATCTCCCCGGCGACCTGTGTAACCTCCGCCGCGACGCGGACGTCACACGGGAAGACCACCCCTGGGGCGCCGGCAAGGTCGATGGTCTCTCGAAGCGTCCCGGGCGTTCGCCCGAGAAGCGCGAGACGGTATCCCCGCCGCGCCAGAACGCTGGCAGCGGCTCGCCCGATGCCCGAGCCAGCGCCGCTGATGACGGCGACCGCGGGCTCGTCTTTCATGGTTGGTCTTGGAAAGAGGGAGAAAACTGGTCGGGACGCCGGGATTTGAACCCGGGACCCCCTGAACCCCATTCAGGTACGCTACCAGGCTGCGCTACGTCCCGACCGAAGAATCAACGTGGTTCGCGAGCCGGATCTCCTCGGAGCAACGACTGGATCTCCTTCGCCTCGACGAGAGCTGCGGCGATCGCGGACCGAACGTGTTCTATCCGCTGCGGCTCGACGCTGTCAAGCGCCGGCAAGCTTGGCGAGCCCGCAACAGCGCCGCTCGCTTCCGCTCCCCCGCCCGCCTCTCCAGCGAAGAGCGATCCGGCGGCTCCGGCCAGCGGGAAGCCGGCTGCGAGCTCGCCCTCGAGCTTCTTCTTCGCCCCGGCGATCGTGTAACCCTCGTCGTACAACAGGGTCTTGATTCGCCGCAGCACCTCGACCTCCCGCTCGCCATACGAGCGCTGGGTCGTGGCCCCGGGCGGGGGCTGAAGAACCGGGAACTCGGTTTCCCAATAGCGGAGGACGTACGGCTGCAGGTCGAGCTCGCGGCAGACCTCCCCGATGCGAAAGCCGGTCTTCTTCGCCATGGTCGCGTGATCCTATCGCGAGCCGTCCCCACCCCGATCACGCCGCCGGATCACCAGTCGCAGCGGCACCCCTTCGAGCTCGAGGCGTTCGCGCAGGCGGTTCTCGAGGTAGCGCCGATACGAGTCGCGCAGCGAGAGGCTGTGATTGGCGAAGAGCATGAACGTCGGCGGGCCGGTCGCGACCTGGGTCGCGTAGAGCAATCGCCAGGGACGGCCGTCGTGCGCCGGCGGCCGGTGCTCGAGAACGATCTCCTGAGCCAGCCGATTGAGCTCGCCGGTCGATACCTCGCGTCGAAAGCCGACGAGGGCACGGTCGACGGCCGGAAAGAGCTTTTCGAGGCCTCGCCCGGAGAGCGCCGACAGGTTCACCCGCGTCGGCCCGGAGAGCAGCTGGTCGAGGCGTGGCCAAGTTGCCTCGAGCGCCTCGCGGCGACGCTCGTCGAGCAGATCCCACTTGTTGATGCCGACGACCGCGGCGCGTCCGACCTCGTTGACCAGGCCGGCGATGGCCAGGTCACCGGACGTCACCCCGGCAGCGGCGTCGATGAGCAGGATCGCCACGTCCGCTCGCTCCAGTTGCCGCCGCGCGAACAGCACCGCTAGCTCCTCGGCAGCGCCGCTCGTCTTGCTGCGACGACGGATTCCGGCGGTGTCGACGAGCAGATAGCTGCGTTCGCCGCGCGTGATCACGCAGTCGACCGGATCGCGGGTGGTGCCAGGAATCGGCGAAACGAGCACCCGTTCCTGGCCGAGCAGCCGGTTGACCAGGGAGGACTTGCCGACGTTGGGCCGCCCCACCACGGCAAGCCCCGGGAGGTCAGGACGCGTCTCGACTTGGACCGCCGGCAGCCGGGCGACCAGCTCGTCGACGAGCTCGCCGATTCCGCCGCCGTGTTCGGCGGAGATCAGCACCAACGCCTCGACCCCGAGCCGGTGGAACTCCCCCGCATTGCGTTTCGCCAGCGTCGTGTCGCCCTTGTTGACGGCGAGAATCCACGGCTTGCCGAGACGTCGCACTTCGGCGACCACCAGCTCGTCTGCCGGAACCAGCCCCTCGGAGCCATCGACCACGACGACGACGAGATCACTGTCGGCAAGCGCCATCAGCACCTGCTTGCCGAGGCCGAGCGGATCGTCGCCGGGGACGAGACCGCCGGTGTCGACGAGCTGAACCGCGTGCGTCGGGTCGAGGTTCGCCAGGGCGACGATCCGATCCCGCGTCACGCCCGGCTGATCGTGAACGATGGCTTGGCGCCGCCCCACCAGCCGGTTGAAGAGGCTCGATTTGCCGACGTTCGGTCGGCCGACGATGGCGACAGTGGGGGTCAGTTGCAAGAGATCGATATCCCGTGTGAGTCACGACGGACGGAGTGATCGCCGCGGTCGCAAGGTGATCGCCGCGAGGATTCGTCGCTTCGCCTCCGCTCGCGGCAACCCGCGTGGACAGCGCGCCGACACGACTCGCCGATCGCGATGGTGCAAGTCGACAACCGAATGAGTGTAGCAAACGGCCGCGAGCCGTTTGACAGGACGCGCTACCTCTCCTAGGATCAGCCCGGCCGCGAAAGTGGCGGAATTGGTAGACGCGCAAGCCTCAGGAGCTTGTGGTCGCAAGGCCGTGGGGGTTCGAGTCCCCCCTTTCGCACCACCCCTCCCCTCATCCCGAGCGGACCACCAGGCAGCAGGAGAAGAGGCACTCTCCCTCGCGAGAGAGGCTGCCTCGGATCTTTGCCAAGGGTCCCAATCGCGCCTCGAGGCTCACCTCCGCCACGACCTCGTCGCCGGCCTCGACGTCCCCGTGCCAGCGCGCTTCGTCGACTCCGGCCAGATATCCGGGCGCACCTCGATCTCCTCCCGACAGGAGCACTGACGCCGCTTGCGCGAGCATCTCGACCGCCAGGAAGCGCGGCTGGGCTCCGCGGCTCCTGACCCAGAAGCCGCCAGCCGTCAGGCGCAGCCGGACCGCACCGGGGTGCGGCGCGTCGACGAAGAGGAACGGAAAGCGATGCGGGAGGTTCGTCAGGAGGCTTGGCGGGCCAGCTTGCCGACGATGAACTGGGCGAGGGTCTCGACCGAGGCCAAGGCCTGGACACCGACCTCCTCGTCCTCGATCTTCACGCCGAAGGCTTGCTCGATGCCCAGGACGAGCTCCAGGGCGTCGATCGAATCGAGGCCGAGGCCGTCTCCGAAGAGTGGATCGTTATCCTGGATCTGCGCGGGCTGGATCTCGAGCTTCAGGCGGTCGACGATCACTTCTTTGATGCGCTGGCGCAACGCGGCGGATTCTGGGACCGTGCTCATCGGAAGAATCCTAGCATGCCGCGACGCGGCCTCATGCCATCACGAGACCGCCATCCACGCGGATCGCCTGACCGGTGACATAGGAGGCCGACTCGGAAGCGAGGAAGGTGACGACAGCCGCCACTTCCGCCGCGGTCCCGGCGCGACCCAGCGGCACGGCCTTGAGGTATTCGTCGAGCTTCTTCTGCGGTAGTCCGGCGATCATGTCGGTGGCGATGAACCCCGGCGCGACGGCGTTGGCCGTCACCCCGTAGCGCGCCATCTCGCGAGCGAGCGCCTTGATGAAGGCGATGAGCCCTGCTTTCGCGGCCCCGTAGTGCGCCTGCCCGAGTTGCCCGATGACACCACTGGCACTCGCCACCGCAACGACTCTCCCCCACCGCTGCCGAACCATGCCGCGGAGCACCGCCTTGGTCAGCCGGAACGGGGCCTTGAGGTTGACCTCTTGCACCAGGTCCCAGTCGGCCTCCGTCAGGAACGCGATCGGTGCATCCCGGATCAGCCCGGCGTTGTGCACGAGAATCGAGATTTCGCCGAGATCCGCCTCGATCGTGCGGATCAGCTCCGACGTCCCCTCCCGCGACGCGAGATCCAGCGGGTAGGCCCGGGCACCGGTTTCTCCGGCGATCTTCGCTGCCGCTTCGGCGCGCGACAGGTAGGTGAACGCCACCCGGGCGCCACGCTCGGCGAACGAGCGGACGCATGCTTCGCCGATGCCCCCACTTCCACCGGTCACCAGGGCGACCTTGCCGTTCATACCGCCTCCGCCAAGGGGCCGATTTCCGCCCCGATCGTCTCGAGCGCCACGTCACGCCGCCACCACCGCAGCATTCGCCCGATCTGCTCGCCGGCACCGCATTCGTAGAACTTCGTGACGCCGAGAGCGGCGCAGCGTTCGAGCGCGAGATCCCAGCGCAGCGGTTCGACCACGACCCGGCCCGAAAGGCGTCGCACCTCGGCGCGGTCTCGAATCACCGCCCCGTCGAACGGCGACACGACCGGGATCGCGAGGTCGCGGCACGGAGCAAGTTGCTCGATTTCGCGGTGCAACCGGGCGACCACCGGCTCGAGCAGCGGCGAATGCACGGGCCAGCCGACCGGCAGCCAGCTCGTCCGCAGCGCCTCGGGGGCGATCTCCTCGACCACCCGGGCCACCGCCGCATGATCTCCGGTGACGACGACCGTCGAAGGATGGCTGCGGCTGGCGATCGTGGCCAACTCTCCGCCGCGGCTCTGTCGCACGCAGGCACGCTCGATCCTCTCTGCCGGAACTCCGACGATGGCTGCCATGCCGGCGGCCAGCGCCCCGAGAATCTCGTCGTAGATCTCCGCGGTCCGCACGACGATGGCGAGCGCGCCTTCGAGCTCGAGCCCCGAGGCGGCGACCAGGGCGGCGAGTGCACCCAGGCTGAAGCCGGTGACGAGGTCGACCTGCCGACGCGATTCGCGGACCGCCTCCCAAGCCATCAAGTCGACGGTGAGCACCGCGAGCTGGGAGTTCACCGGTCGATTCAGCTCGTGGGCCGGCCCTTCGAAGAGGAGCCTGCCCAGGTCGCGTCCGAGCACACGCGACGCGCGATCGAGGAGTTGGCGCGCCGCCGGCGACCGTTCGGCGAGCGCCCGCCCCATGCCCACCCGCTCCGATTGTTGGCCGGCAAACAGTGCGGCGACCTTCATTCGGCACCTCCGCCCTCGACGCACGACCGATCGCTCGCGCCGCCCTCGGCGATCACCGGGCTGCTCCATCCTGCGGCCTCGCGCAACGGCATCCAAGGGAGCCGGGCGAGCACCTCGGCGAGTCGGTCCCGGTAGCCTCGCCGTCCGAGGTCGTGAAAGAGGCGGGCGAGCCCCATCATCTCCCCGGGCACCGGTCGATCGACGATCTCCCACGGGTGGAACGTCATCACCGCGGCACCGCCGGCTGCGGCTCTCCGCCGAGCTGCCCGGGCGATCCAGGCTGGCGGCACCACCCGCCCGGTCCACCCGCAGACCGGCAGGCGAGCGGCCCCGCCGAAGGCGAGGGGCGGCATCTCCAGGAGCGGTTCCGTTCCGGACCAGGAGAGCTCGTACGGATCCACCAGGTTCTCGTGAGACCCGGCCCCCCAGCAGGGAGAAACGGAGCTGTCGTAGCGGTACCCGGCCTCGGCCAGGGCGCGCAGCCGCGGGTTGTCTGGGCGACGCATCGACCACTCCGGGGCCCGGAAGCCGACGACCTCGGCTCCCGTCAGATCCTCGAGCTGTCGCTTGGCCTCGCTTGCCTGCTGCGAGAACTCCTCGACGGACCAGCGGTCGACGCGGAAGTGAAGATCGCCATGGCTCGCCACCTCGTGGCCGGCCCCGGCGACCTGCCGGATGCGATCCGGCAGGCGGCGAGCCACCTCGCCCAGGACGAAGAACGTCGCCCTCGCCCGGCACTCCGCGAGCAGGTCGAGCGTCGACGGGATCAAGCGGTCCAGCTCCTCGACCAAGCGAGGCCGCTGTCCGGGATCGACCCATTCGCCGACCCAGCAGGTGTGGTACCACTCTTCGACGTCGATCGACAGCGCATAGCGACCGGCGCCGGCGAGCGCTTGCTGACGCAAGACCGGCTCAGTATTCGTCGAAGACCTTGAAGTAGATGGCTGCACAGGAGATGCGGACGGTGTCCAGCAGCGGCCGAAAGTGGCTCCCGGCGCCATTATAGATAGTGCTGACGCGCACGTGGCCGATGCGCGCCCCCCGCGCCGCCGCCTTGATGAGCATCTCGGTCTCGATCGCGTACCCGTCCGAGCGCAGGTGCAGGCTCGCCGCCAGCGCGCCGTCGAGCAGCCGAAATCCGGACTGGCTGTCCTCGAGCTCGCGGCCGGTGAACCAGCTCAGAATGCGCGAGCCGATGTAGTTCGTCCAGTAGCGTACCGGCGGAATGAGCTCGGGAGAGGCGAGCCGGCAGCCGATCACCAGGTCCCACCCTTCGTCTCGCCAGCTCCCGATCAGGGCCGGCAGATCGGCGGGGTCGTGCTGCCCGTCGGCGTCGACCAGTGCAATGGCTCGCGGGGCGCTGCGCAACGCGATCTCGATTCCCCGCCGCAGGGCGTATCCCTTCCCGCGATTCTCCGCCAGCTCCTCGACCTCCGCCCCGGCCTGTCGCGCCAGGGAGGCCGTGGCGTCGCGCGAGCCATCGCTCACCACGACGACGCGCCCGACGTGCCCGGCGAGCCCGCGGACGACCTCGGTGATGGTCCCGGCGCAATCGAGGGCCGGAAGCACGGCGACGAGCTCGGATCGTTCGACGACCATGGAGGGCGACTATCTATCACACCAGGACCGCAAAAACGGGATCGCAAGAGGCTTGTCTCGTTCGCTGCCGTTGTGAGATCCTTCCCCCGTGCCGCAGGAATACCTGCCGATCCTCCTCTGCCTGCTGCTCGCGTTCGTTCTCGGCGTGATTCTCCTCGGCCTTTCCTGGCTGGCCGGGAAACAGACCGGGGGCAAGGTCAAGCAGTCGACCTACGAGTCGGGGCTTCCCCTCCTCGACCGGTCCCGCAAGCGGCTGTCGATCCTCTTCTTCCTCGTCGCCCTCGACTTCGTGGTGTTCGACGTCGAAGCCGCATTCCTTTATCCATGGGCGCTGGTGATCCGCGATGGCGGATGGCCGCTCCTGGGTGCGGTCATGGTCTTCGTCGGCTTCATCCTGGCGGGCTATGCCTACGTCTGGAGGAAGGGTGGCCTCGACCTGCGACCGCGCCCGCTCCCCGAGACGAGCTCGAGCTCCCCAGCATGAGTCACGACACCGAATCGGCGAACTCGGCCCTGCCGGATGCCGCGCGGGCCGAGATCGAAGCGCTTCGCCCGCGCTATCCGACGGCAGAAGCCCTCCTCCTTCCCGCCCTGCACATCGCCCAGCGGTACGCGGGCGGCTGGCTGCCCGATGCCGTGGTCGAAGCCGTGGCTCAGCTCCTCGAGCTGGCTCCGTCCAAGGCGCTGGGAGTGGTCAGCTTCTACGACATGTTCCATCAGCATCCTGTCGGTCGACACCGGGTCCGGGTGTGCAACAACCTCTCCTGTCAGTTGCGCGGCGCCGAGGAGATCCTCGCCACCGTGCGCCAGGAGCTCGGCGTGGCCGAGGACGAGGTCACCTCCGACGGTCGCTGCTCCTACGTTCACTTCGAATGCCTCGGCTCCTGCGACACCGCGCCGATGATGATGGTGGACGACGATTACCACGAGAATCTCACCCCGGAGCGTGTCCGCCAGATCCTGAGGAGCCTCGCCTGATGGCATTCGAGCGCGTCCTGACCCGCAACGTCGGCCGGGCCGAGGCTCGAACGGTGAAGGGCTATCGCGAAAGCGGTGGCTACGACGCCCTCGCCAAGGCGCTGCGGATGCCCCCCGAAGAGATCATCGAAGAGGTCAAGCGCTCGGGGTTGCGCGGCCGCGGCGGTGCCGGATTCCCCTGCGGGCTGAAGTGGAGCTTCGTACCGCGGGGAACCGACAAGCCGAAGTATCTCGTCTGCAACGCCGACGAGTCCGAGCCCGGGACCTTCAAGGATCGACTGCTGATCGAGCAGGACCCTCACCAGTTGATCGAAGGCTGCGCGATCTGCTGCGTTGCCGTCGGTGCGGCGACTTGCTACATCTACATCCGCGGCGAGTACACCTACCCTGCCCGGGTGCTCGACGAGGCCATTCGCGACGCCTACGCCCAGGGCATCCTGGGCGACAGTGTCATGGGATCCGGATTCAAGCTCGACATGGTCGTCCACCGCGGTGCCGGCGCCTACATCTGCGGCGAAGAGACCGGGATGCTCGAATCGCTCGAAGGCCGGCGCGGCCAGCCGAGGGTCAAGCCACCGTTTCCCGCCGTCGTCGGCGCCTTCGGCTGCCCGACGGTAATCAACAACGTCGAGACGCTCTGCAACGTGCCGCACATCCTGCTGCGCGGCGCCGACTGGTTCAAGAGCATCGGCACCGACGAGCGCAACACCGGGCCCAAGCTCTTCGCCGTCTCCGGCCATGTCGAGCGCCCCGGGACGTACGAGCTGCCGATCGGCGTCACCTTCGACGAGCTGCTCGAGGTCTGCGGCGGGATGTACAAGGGGCGCGAGCTCAAGGCGTTCATCCCCGGCGGCGCCTCGGCAGCGATGATGCCGGCGTCCCAACGTGGCATCCGCATGGATTTCGACACGCTCGCCAAGGCCGGCAGCATGCTCGGTTCGGCCGCGGTGATCGTCATGGACGAAACGGTCTGCCTGGTGCGGGCCGCTGCCCGGCTCGCCAAGTTCTTCGCTCACGAGTCCTGTGGACAATGCACGCCCTGTCGCGAGGGGACCAACTGGCTCGCGCTCATCCTCAAGCGGATCGAGCACGGGCACGGGCTACCGGGTGACACCGACCTGCTGCTCTCGGTCGGCCGGCACACGGGCGGGAACTCCCTCTGCGCGCTGGGCGACGCCGCCCAGGGGCCGGTGCTCTCGCTGGTCCGGAGCTTCCGCGAGGAGGTCGAGCGCCACATCGCCGAGGGCCGCTGCCCGCTTCCGGCCAAGCCGTTCTTCGAGCAGGGAGCGACCGCCTGATGCCCACCGTCACCATCGACGACCGCACCGTGGAGGTCCCGGCGGGAACCAACCTCGTGGAGGCCGCGCGGCAGGTCGGGATCCAGATCCCCCACTACTGCTATCACCCTCGCCTGTCGATCGTCGGCCAGTGTCGCATGTGCCTGGTGCAGATCCAGGGGATGCCGCGACTCCAGGCCGCCTGCTCTACACCGGTCGTCAAGGACGGGATGGTCGTCCGCACCGACCTGCCGGAAGTGCGCGATGCCCAGCGCGCCATCATGGAGTTCCTGCTGATCAACCACCCGCTCGACTGCCCGATTTGCGATCAGGCGGGCGAGTGCGGACTGCAGGACTACTCCTTCAAGCACGGCCAGGCGTTCTCCCGCTTTCGCTACGAGGACAAGCGCACCTACCCGGAGAAGGAGCGCATCCCGCTCGGCCCCCACGTGATCTTGAACATGAATCGCTGCATCCAGTGCACCCGCTGCGTGCGATTCACCCACGAGATCACCAAGACGGGCGAGTTGGGCTTCTTCGAACGCGGGTCGCGTGCCGAGATCGGCATCTTCCCGGGCAAGCCGCTCGACAACCCGCTGTCGGCATGCGTGGTGGACATCTGCCCGGTCGGCGCTCTGACCTCCACCCGCTTCCGGTTTGCCGAACGCGTCTGGTATCTCGACAAGAAGCCGTCCCTCTGCACCGGCTGCGATGTCGGCTGCAACGTCACGATCGAACACCGCAGGGGCAAGATCCGCCGCTACAAGCCGCGCTTCAACGCCGACGTCAACGACTACTGGATGTGCGACTTCGGGCGCACGACGCCCGAGCGCTACGAACAGATGCCGCGACTGGCGACACCTCTGGTGCGACGCGACGGCGAGAGCCGCCCGGTGGCCTGGAAGGAGGCGCTCGACCTGCTCGCCAACCGGCTGAGATCGCGATCGGCCGAGGGCACCATCGCCCTGCTCGGTTCCGGCTTCCTGACGACCGAAGAAGCGTTCCTCCTCGCCTCGCTGGCCGACCAGGTCGGCTCCCCGCATCGCTCCGTCTGGGTGGACAGCGCTCCGGCGCGGACCATCCCGACCCCGGGCGGGCTGATCAGCGGACGTGACGCGGCCCCGAACCGTCGCGGGGCCGAGCTCGCCGGCCTCCGCCCCGGACCGAACGGGATCGACGCCGAGGAGATCCTGCTGCGCGATGGCGCGTCCCGCTGCTCCGTCCTGTTCGTCGCCGACTCCGACTTCGGTCGCGCCGCTCACGACCCGAAAGTCGTCGAGCGACTGCGGTCGGCGCAATTCCTCGCCGTCATGGGTTGGGCCGACACGCCGCTTGCCGCGGCTGCCGATCTCGTTCTGCCGACGGCCACGCATGCCGAGCGCGAAGGGACCTTCGTCAACGTCGGCTGGCGGCTTCAGCGATTCGAGCGCGCCTTCCCGGCCCCCGGTCAGGCACGCCCCGGCACCGAAGTCCTCGTCGACCTGATTTCCCGTTTCGACCCGTCCTATCTCGGCGCCGGGACGGCCGAGGTCTTCACCAGGATGGCCGAGCGCCTCCCCGCCTTCGCCGGCCTCGCCTATCGGCGGATCGCCGCGCTGGGCCAACAACTCGACTCGGCCCCGGTTCAGCCGGGCGCCGCCGGAGCGGCGCGTTAGCGCGGTCGATCCGCGCGCGCCGCATGGAGGAATCGGTTGTTGAGCGTTGAGTTCCTCGCGACCCTGGTGAAGATCGGCCTGTGGGTCGGCGCGCTGTTGACCGCCGTCCCGATCATGGTCTGGATCGAGCGCCGGATGAGCGCGCTGATGCAGGACCGCAGCGGGCCGAATCGGTTGGGCCCGCTCGGCCTGTTCCAGGCCATCGCCGACGCTGCCAAGTTCATCTTCAAGGAGAGCCTCACCCCCAGCGGCGTCGATCGCCCGCTCTATCTCCTGGCTCCGCTTCTCGCCATCGTCCCCGCGCTCACCACCTTCGTGGTGATTCCGATGGGGCCTTCCGCCGAGGTCGCGGGGCGGACGATCGAGATGGTCGTGGTCGGCGCAGACACCGGTGTGATGCTCTTTCTCGCCCTCTCCAGCCTTGGCGTTTACGCCCTGGTGATGGCCGGCTACAGCTCGAACAACAAGTACTCGCTGCTCGGATCGATCCGCGCTTCGGCCCAGATGGTGAGCTACGAGCTCGCGCTGACGATGTCGGTCGTCTCGGTCCTCCTTCCTGCGGGGTCGCTGCGCCTGGCCGACGTGGTGCAGTATCAGGTCGACCATCGCTGGCTGGGGTTCATTCCGGGTTGGAACGTCCTGCCCCAGGCGCTTGGTTTCCTGGTGTTCCTCGTCGCGTCCTTCGCCGAGACGAACCGGCTGCCGTTCGACCTGCCGGAGGCCGAGTCCGAGCTCGTGGCGGGCTACCACACCGAGTACAGCGCCATGCGCTTCGCCCTCTTCTTCATGGGTGAGTACATGTCGATGATCACCCTCTCGGCCCTCGGCGTCACGCTCTACTTCGGCGGCTGGACGCTCCCTGGTCTCGCGCTCACCGGCATCCCGGGCGCCTTGACCGGGTTCCTCGTCCTGCTCGGGAAGGTGAGCCTGTTCATGCTCTTCTTCGTCTGGGTGCGCTGGACCTACCCGCGATTCCGCTACGACCAGTTGATGCGACTCGGCTGGAAGGTGCTCCTCCCGCTCGCCCTGGTCAACTTCGTCATGACCGCTTCGCTCACCGTCGCTGGATGGCTGTGACGATGGACCTCGCCGTTTTCGTCGTCTTCGCGCTCCTCGCCCTGGCCTCGGCCCTGGTGGTCGTCACCAACCGGAACCCGGTCTACGCCACGATGGCCCTGGTGGTCACGCTCTTCTCGACCGCCGTCCTCTTCGTCATGCTCGGCGCGCCGTTTCTCGCGGCGCTCCAGATCCTCCTGTACACCGGCGCCATCCTCGTCCTCTTCCTCTTCGTCCTGATGCTGCTCAACGTCGGCAAGGAGCGGCCGGACGGCGGGAGGACGCGCGGTCAGTTCTGGGGCGCCCTGGGCGTCGGGGCGCTCTTCCTCGGCGGACTCGCCAGCGCGCTCTGGGCCGCCGCCGGACCGACCCGTCCGGCAGCAGCCGCTCCGATCTCGCCGCCCAGCCTCAAGCAGATCTCGGCCGTGCTCTTCTCGACGTACATGCTGCCGTTCCAGATCATCGGCGTTCTGCTCCTCGTGGCAGTCATCGCGGCAACGATCATCGCCCGCCGTCCGTCGCCCGGACCGGCTGCGCAGCCGGAGGAAGAGTGATGAGCGTTCCGACCTCCTGGTATCTGCTGCTGGCCGCTCTGCTCTTCGTCATCGGAGCCGTCGGCGCCCTGACCCGGCGCAATGGCATCGCCATCTTCCTCTCCATCGAGCTGATGCTGAACTCCGCAAACCTGACGCTCGTCGCCTATGCGCGGGACCTGGCTGAGCTCTCCGCCCGGCTCACCGGCCAGATGGTGGTCTTCTTCGCTCTCGCGGTGGCGGCCGCGGAGGCCGCCGTCGGACTGGCGCTCTTCATCGCCGTCTATCGCAACCGCCAGACCATCGACGTCAACCGACTCAACCTGATGCGGTGGTGAGCCGATGAGCGCGCTGCAGTACCTCTGGATCGTCGCCGCCTTGCCGTTTCTCGGTGCCGCGCTCAACGGCCTCGTCGTCCCGAGCTCGCGCAAGGGGCTCGTCACCGCCGTCGGCCTCGGAGCGCCCGGACTCTCCCTGATCGTCGCCCTCGCGGCGCTCTGGCAGTACCTCCCTCAGGCCCCGGAGCCGTTCGAGCAGGTCCTCTACGCCTGGACCGCCGGACCGCTCGCCATTCCCATCGCCTTCCTCCTCGACCCGCTGTCGTCGGTGATGCTGTTCGTGGTGACCTTCGTCGGCTTCCTGATCCACGTGTACTCGGTGGGTTACATGGGTCACGAGGAGGGCTACCAGCGCTACTTCGCCTACCTGAACCTGTTCATGGGGGCGATGCTGCTGCTGGTGCTGGGGAACAACTTCCTGATGACGTTCGTCGGCTGGGAGGGCGTGGGGCTCTGCTCGTACCTGCTGATCGGCTTCTACTACGACCAGGAGTTTCCGCCGTACGCGGGGCGCAAGGCGTTCATCGTCAACCGGGTGGGCGACTTCGCCTTCCTGACGGGGCTGTTCGCGGTGGTGTCGCAGTACGGAACGCTGGAGTACCGCAAGGTGATCGAGGCGGTGGCGGCGAACCCGGAGAAGGCGACGTCGCCGTACCTGCTGGGGTTGTCGCTGGCGAGCTTCGTGGCGCTCTGCCTGTTCGTGGGCGCGATGGGCAAGTCGGCGCAGATCCCGCTCTACGTCTGGCTGCCGGACGCGATGGCCGGCCCGACGCCGGTGTCGGCGCTCATCCACGCGGCGACGATGGTGACGGCGGGCGTCTACATCGTGGTGCGGATGAACGTCCTCTACCAGTTGGCGCCCGGGGTGTCGCTGTTCGTGGCGGGGATCGGGGCGGCGACGGCGCTGATGGCGGCGACGATCGGCCTGGCGCAGAGCGACATCAAGAAGGTGCTGGCGTACTCGACGGTGTCGCAGCTGGGGTACATGTTCCTGGCGGCGGGAGTCGGGGCGTACACGGCGGCGATCTTCCACCTGGGGACGCACGCGTTCTTCAAGGCCCTGCTCTTCCTCGGCTCGGGCTCGGTGATCCACGCGATGTCGGGCGAGCAGAACATGCAGAAGATGGGCGGGCTCGCCAAGCACCTGCCGGTGACCTACCGGACGTTCCTGATCGCGACGGTGGCGATCGCGGGGATTCCGCCGCTGGCCGGGTTCTTCAGCAAGGACGAGATCCTGGCCGGGGCGTTCGGCGGCGGGCACTATCTGCTGTGGACGGTGGGACTGCTGACGGCGGGGCTGACGGCGTGCTACATGTTCCGGGCGGTGTACCTGACGTTCCACGGGGAGTTTCGCGGGACGCACGAGCAGGCGCACCACCTGCACGAGTCGCCGAAGGTGATGACGGTGCCGCTGATGATCCTGGCGGTGGGTGCGGTGGTGGCGGGTTGGGTCGGGATCCCGGCGGTGATGACGTTCGGCAAGGACGTGAACTGGCTGCACCACTTCCTCGGGCCGGTGATCGCGGAGGTGCCGGAGCACGGCGGCGAGCACGCGATGTCGCACGCGTTGGAGTGGGTGCTGATCGCCGTGTCGGTGGCGGTTGCCGTCGTCGGCATCGGGATCGCGCGGCGTCTGTGGGGCACCCGCGGCGTGGCAGCCGACGACGCGTTCAAGGCGGCCTTCCCGGCCGTCCAGCGCACCCTCGAGAACAAGTACTGGGTCGACGAGCTCTACGACGCCGCGATCATCCGCCCGCTCGCCTGGCTGGCACGCATGCTCTGGAAGGTGGTCGACACGCTCATCATCGACGGATCGCTCCACGTCGGTGCTTTCGTCACCGAGTTGACCGGCGATCTCGGCCGCTTCTCCACGACCGGAAACGTCCGCAACTACGCGCTCTACTTCTTCGGCGGCCTCCTGCTTCTCTTCTGGTGGATGGTGTTCTGAGATGAGGACCTTGCTCGTACTGCTGAGCGGCGACACCCTGACGCGTCTGGTCTTCTTCCCGGCGCTCGCCTGTCTGCCGCTCCTCTTCGCCCGACGCGAGGCCAAAGAGCCGGTCAAGCTCTACACGCTCCTCGTCGGACTCGTCCACCTCGGCCTCACCATCGCCTTCACCGTCACTCACTGGCGCCCGACGGGCTTCGCCTTCCGGGAGATCGGTCCGGACGGGAGAGTCATCGACTGGATCTCCCTGCCGAACCTGCGGGTTCTGTTCGACCTGCGGGTCGACGGGATCTCGTTGCCGCTCGTCCTGCTGACTTCGCTGCTTCTCCCGGTCGTGGTCCTCGGTTCCTGGAAGGGGATCGACAAGCACTGGGCCGGCTTCGCCGCGTCTCTGCTCCTCCTGCAGACCGGCATCCTCGGCGCTCTCGTCGCCTACGATCTGTTCGTCTTCTACGTTTTCTGGGAAGTGATGCTCGTGCCGATGTACTTCCTCATCGGCGTCTGGGGAGGAGAACGGCGGATCTACGCCGCGGTGAAGTTCTTCCTCTTCACCATGGCGGGTAGCCTGCTGATGCTCGTCGCCATCCTGTGGATGGCGTGGACCTACTCGCGCCTCGCCGGCGGACAATGGTCGTTCGCCTACGACGACTTCCTGCGCTTGCAGTTTCCGGCCGCGCAACAGGCCTGGCTTTTCGGTGCCTTCGCCCTCGCCTTCGCGATCAAGGTGCCGATGTTCCCGTTCCACACCTGGCTGCCGGACGCCCACGTGGAGGCACCCACCGGCGGCTCGGTCATCCTGGCCGGCATCCTGCTGAAGCTCGGCACCTACGGCTTCCTGCGCTTCGCTCTTCCGCTCTTCCCGCTCGCCAGCTCGCGCTTCGCCCCCTGGCTCGTCGCGTCGGCATTGATCGGCATCATCTACGGCGCTCTCGTCGCCTGGGTGCAGGAAGACGTCAAGAAGCTCGTCGCCTACTCCTCGATCGCCCACTTGGGATTCGTCATGCTCGGCCTCCTCGCCGCCGACCTGGTCGCCTGGCAGGGAGCCCTCCTGCAGATGGTCAATCACGGCCTCTCCACCGGGGCGCTCTTCCTGCTCGTCGGCATGCTCTACGACCGCCGGCACACCAAGAAGTTCTCCGAGTTCGGCGGGCTGGCCAAGGTGATGCCCTGGTTCGCGTTCTTCTTCGTCGTCTCGACTCTCGCCTCGGTCGGGCTTCCGGGGTTGAACGGCTTCGTCGGCGAATTCCTCATCCTCGTCGGAACCTACCGGGCCGGGCTGATCTGGCCCGCCGTCATCGCCGCTTCGGGTGTCGTGCTGGCTGCCGTCTATCTTCTGCGCATGCTCCACGAGACGATCTGGGGGCCGTTGCGCAAGGACGAGAACCGGAAGCTCTCCGACCTGTCCGGCCGTGAAGTCGCCGCGCTCCTGCCCCTGGTCATCTTCATGCTCTGGATCGGCGTGGCTCCTCGGGCGTTCCTCGCAGCGAGCGAGCCGGCGCTTCGCGAGACGCTCGAACGCTACCGCGCCGGCCTCGAGCGACCGGCCGTGACCGCCCCGTCCCTGACGCCGGCGGGGGGGATCCGCCTCATTCCGGTGCCGCTCGTTCCGTCTCCACCTTTCGCGCCCTCGGCCAAACCGCGCTGACGCCCTATGACCGACTTCGTCGTCCGCAGCTCCGACCTCGCCGCGCTCGCGCCAGAGATCTGGCTCGCCTCGGCAGCGACCCTTCTGCTCCTGCTCGAGGCCTTCGTGCCGAAAGCCGAGCGCGCGATCGCCTGGCTCGCCCTCGCGGCGGTCGGCGTGGCCTCCTGGCTCGTCGTCGGGCTGCCGAGCACCTCGACCCCGTTCGGCGGACTGGTTCTCGGCAACGGTCTGACCTCCGCCTGGTCTCAGCTCCTGCTCCTTGCCACGGCCTTCTGCCTGCTTTCGTCGCGCGGCTACCTGACCCGCGAGCGCCTCGCTTCCGGCGAGTACGAAGCGCTGCTGCTCTGGTGCTGTTCCGGCCTGCTGCTGCTCGTCCGCTCGGCCGAGCTCCTCACCCTCTTCCTGGCGCTGGAGCTCTTCTCCCTCGCGCTCTACGCGCTCGCGGCGTTCCACCGCCGCATCGCCTGGTCCACCGAGTCGGCGATCAAGTACTTCCTGATGGGAGCGTTCGTCAGCTCGTTCGTCCTCTACGGCATCGCCCTGGTCTACGGCCAGACGGGCACGACGCGGCTCGCCGACATCGTGGCGGTCGCCTCGCGCGGGGTGGAGTCTCCGGCGCTTCTGGTCCTCGGGCTGCTCCTGCTGGTCGCCGGCTTCGCCTTCAAGATGAGTCTCTTCCCCTTCCACGCCTGGTCGCCGGACGTCTATCAGGGTGCGCCCTCGCCCTTCGTCGGCTTCCTCTCCGTCGCCCCGAAGGCGGCGAGCGCATTCGTGCTCGCCAACCTGCTGATGACCGCCAGCGGCACCGTCGTCGCCGATCGCTGGCCTTCGCTGGTGGCGCTCCTCGCCGTCTGTTCGATGGTCGTCGGCAATCTGCTCGCACTGGTGCAGCGCGACCTGAAGCGGATGCTCGCCTACTCCGGGATCGCCCAGATGGGCTACGCGATCATCCCCCTGGCCTCGCTCGACGGCCGCGCCTTCTGGCGCCCGCTCTTCGTCTACCTCGCCGCCTACGTGTTGATGAACTCCGGAGCGTTCGCGGTGATCACGCTGCTCTACCGGCGGGCGGGTGAGCAGCACTCGATCTCCGAGCTTTCGGGCTGGGGCTACCGCTTCCCGCTGCTCTCGGCCTGCCTGACGGTCTGCATGCTCTCCCTCGCCGGGATTCCCCCGACGGCAGGATTCCTCGGCAAGTACCTGGTCTTCCTCCACGCGATCGAGCACGGCCAGGCTTGGCTCGCTCTCGTCGGCATCGCGGCGAGCCTGGTGGGCGTCGTCTACTACCTGCGAGTGATCTATGTCCTCTTCATGAAGGAAGAGGAATGCTCGCCCGAAGGCCTGCCGCTCGCCTTCGGTGGCCGGGCGACCGCGATCCTCGCGGCTGCCGGTACGCTCGCTCTCGGCATCTGGCCGGGGCGTCTCCTGGCCTGGATCCAGAGCGCGGCCGGCCGACTCACCCCGTAGGACCCGCCCCCTCCACCGCCGGCTGGGGCCGGCAGCGGACGAAGAAGCTCAGGCTCGACTCGCCGTAGTCCCGGCGTCGTGAGCTGCCGAGCTCTCCGTACGTCTCGCGCAAGTCGATCCGACGCGAGTGTTCGATCGCCGCCTCGCCGGAGGGGGCCAGGAGGCCCGAAACCAAGGCCATCAGTCGATCCCAATCCGCGAAGGCGTAGGGAGGATCGACGAAGATCAGGTCGAACGACCCGGCGATCCTGGCGATCGCGGCCGCGGGATCGAGTCGGAGATCGAGGCGCTGGACGCGGCAGCGCTCGGCGACGCCGAGGTCGCGGGCGTTCGCTCGCTGAGCGGCGATCGCTCCCTCCGAGCTGTCGACGAGCAGGGCGAACGCGGCACCTCGCGAAAGCGCTTCGAAGGCCACGGCACCCGAGCCGGCGAACAGGTCGAGCACCTGCGCGCCCGGGAGGCGATCGCACCAGATCGAGCCGAGCGCCTCGCGCACGCGGCCTTCCGTTGGGCGGGCCTCCGGCGGCACGCGCAGCAGGCGCCCGCGCAGGGCTCCGCCGTGCAGGCGCAGCGTCGCCCCTCGATTCACCGCCGGCATTCGACCTTCGCGCTGAACTCGCCGTCCAGCTGGCCGAGCGGCAGGTAGATCGTCAAGGGGATCGAGACCCCCTCCAACTCGACCCCTTTGCCGTCCGAAGTCATTCCGTGCACGCGATAGACCGCACCGTCGACCCGGCGCAGGCAGTCCCCCACCGCCGGGCGATAGCCGCGGGGCAGCCGATCGTCCCGCCCTCGCGGATCCACTCCCTCACCCAGTTCGACAGCCAACCGCCGCAACTGATCGACCCCGAGACCGAGGCTGTCGTAGCGAGAGAAGGTGAAGCTCCTTTCCGGACGGCCGGCGAGCTTCAGCTCCAGCGCGCACCGCTCGATCCAGTCGCCCGAAGCGGAGTCGTTCGTGGAGACCGCCTCGTGCAGGTCGATCCCTTCGAGCCTCCGCAGGAAGGCGTCGCGCTCCGCCGCCCCCAACTCCGCCAGGGACATCTTCTCCTTGCCCGGAACGCCATCGCGCAGACGAACGGTTCCGTTGGCGAAGAGCGTGATCTCGCGCCGTCCGATCGTCGATCGACAGTCCAACCGCAGGACGACGGTTCCCTTGCCGGACTCGACCGCCGGCGGAGGCCCAGCGAGGAGCGCCCAGAGGACGGCGACCGGCATGCCGATGCCGACCGACCAGGCCGTCAAGGAACGGCTCCCGGGCTCTTGGCGGTACGCCGGTACCGACCGCTCAACCAGGCGATCGCCAGATCGAGCTCTTCCGATTCGGTCACGTGACCATCGAGCCGGGCGGCCCAGACGCAGCGGAGCGCCTGGCCGATTCCGGGGCCCGGTGCCCATCCCGCGGCGACGAGATCGCGCCCGCGCAGGCGCGGGTGGAACCCGCGCCATTCGCCGAGATACCGGCGAACCGCGGCCCGCCCGGCCTCGTCCGCCTCCGCCATGAGCAGCAACAGCTCCTCGCCCGGCAGCGGAGCGAGGAGGTCGGTGAGGACATGGGGCTCCGTCTGGTCGCCGCGCTCGAGGAGCCTGGAGGCCGGAGCCAAGCGCTCGTCCAGGTCCCCCAGCCGCGCGGCGCGGTCGCCGGCGAGCCCGAGCCGCCCGGCCAGCTCGTGCCGCTGCGCGGATTCCAGTCCGCGAGCCAGGGCGAACAGGGAGAGGAGCCAAGGCTCGAGACGGCCGAGCGTCAGGCCCGACAGCCGCCACCAGGAGCTCACCGCCGCGACATGGCCGAGACGTGCGGTCATCGCCTCGTCCAACCGCAAGCCCGGGTGCAACTCGCGCAGGATGCCCAACTCGGCGAGCCGGGCGATCGATCGCGGCAACTGCTCGCATACGTCGAGGATCAGCGCCAGCTCGTCCCGCAATCGCTCACCGGAGAGTCGCGCGAAGGCTCCTTCCGCGAGCGCAACCTCGACCAGGCGGAGGGTCTCGGCACCGAGGTGGCATCCGAGCCGGACCTCGAAGCGCACGGCGCGCAGCATCCTCGTCGGGTCGTCGAGAAACGAGAGGCTGTGCAGCACGCGCAGCACCCGCTCGTCGAGATCCCTCTCGCCGCCGAAGAAATCGAGCAGCTCGCAGTCGCGCTCTCCGCCCAGGCGGAGCGCGAGGGTGTTGATCGTGAAATCGCGACGGTAGAGGTCCTGCCGCAAGACCGACGACTGCACCTCCGGCAGCGCGGCCGGCGCCCGGTAGAACTCGCTGCGGGCCGACGCGATGTCGATGGCCAGCCCTTCCGCGTCGATGACCACCGCGGTGAGGAACTCCGGGTGCTCGCGCACCCGACCTCCCAGTCGCTCTGCGAGTGCCCGAGCGAATGCCGAGCCGTCCCCTTCGACGACGAGATCGAGATCTTCGTTCGGCCGCCCGAGCAGCAGGTCGCGCACGAAGCCGCCGACCGCATAGACCCGGGCGTCGAGAGCGCCCGCCAGCTCGCGGATCGCCGCCAGTCGACGCTGCACCGCGGGCCCCGTGCTCTCGGCGATCAGACGCTCGACCCGACGGTGCCGCATCCGTTCGCTGCCGACGCGACGATCGAGCGACCGGCCTTCGGCCACCAGGCGCGAGTGCAGATGGGACATCAGTGCCAGGCGCGACACGAGCCCGTCGGCTCTCCCGGACTCGCGGTCACCGACCAGGAGGAAACGGCCGGCGGGCCCACCCTGCAGCAACGCCTCCGCCGCGGCTTCGAGCGACGCGTCGGGAGGAACCCAACGAACTTCGGCGCTCATCGCCGTGGCGATCGGACGCAGCTCGAGGCCGTGTTGAAGGGCGGCGTCGAGCTGCTGGCGGGAGACAGAGCCGACGACTCGACCGTCGGCGACCACCGGAGCGGCATTCACCTTTCCGCGCAGCAGGAGCTCCTTGCCTTCGGCGATCGTCCGGTTCGCTTCGACCGCCACGAACGAGGCGACCATCAGGTCCTTCGCCGCGCCCACGGGCGGGAGCGCCAGCGCCACCAGCTCGAGAATCCGCTCCCGGGCTTCGACCAGGGTGACCCCTCGCCATGCGGCAGAGGCCGCCGTCGCGTGTCCGCCTCCGCCGGCCGGAGCCAGAAGCCGACCGAGGTGGACGCCTGCCACCTCCCCGCGCGCGATTACCGTGACGCGCTCCCCTTCGCCGAAGACCGCGACAAAGAGCTCGAGCGACTGCAACTCGAGACAACGACTGACGAGCGGCGCGAGCTCCTCGACATACTCGCCGAGCTCGAGCGCCACCAGACCGACCCGGTGTCCACGGAGGCGGTGGATCTCCATCCCTTCGACCATCCGGTAGAGCACGGCGAGGTGCGGTGCATCGAGCGCGCGCTGGGCGTAACGGCGTACGGCCCCCAGGTCCCCTCCTCGCTCGACGAGCACCGCCGCCGCCCGCAAGTCCCGCGGCCCGGTCGTGGCGTAGGTCAACGCACCGGTGTCTTCGTAGATGCCGAGCAGCAGCAGCGTCGCCAACCCGGGCTCGATGTCGAGACCTCGCCGGGTGAGCTCCTCGGTCATCAGCGTCGAGGTGGCGCCAGCGGCGGGATCCACCAACCCTCCGTTTGCGATCACGTCCCCGACCCCGTTCGGATGATGGTCGTACGCCAGGACCTCGATCGCCGCACCGGAACGCAGCCAGTCGGCGACCACGCCGATCCGCTCCGGCTGCCGGATGTCGCAGAGGATGACCCGGGCGAGCCGCGTTGGGTCGATCTCCTTTCGCCGGATCTCGTCGCATCGCCAGAGGCCGGCGGCGAGGGCCCGCCGCAGCGACTCCTCCCTCGACCCGGGAAAGAAGAGACGGGCTCCCGGGTGGAGCCGTTGGGCGGCGATCATCGCGGCGAAGGCGTCGAAATCCGCACCGACGTGGGTGACGATGATCTCCACGGGAGGCTCCCTCGTCCGGTCCGCCCTCAGCCGATCGGTCCGCCGGGACCGAGCTCGCGCACCCGACCGGCACCGACGACGCGCTCGAGTGCGGCGAACAGGGTCGGCGACGACTTGACGCGGAAGCGTTGCTCCGGATCGATGGTGACGCGACCCGTCGGCAGGTCCATCGCCAGGACGACCGGAACGTCGCCGGAGTGCTCGGCGAGGACATCTCGCAACCGCAGGAGCTCGCTCGTCGCCAGCTCCGGATGGAGCAGAACCTCGACGCCCTCGATCAGCTTCTGCGCCGCCCGCTCCAGCGGGATCACCTCTTCGGCGATCATCTCGCACTCCGAGCCGCGCTCGCGCAGCAGCCCGCGCACCAGGACCACGGCCTCCTCCTGCAGCAGCGGCTCGAATCGCTGGAGTTGGTCGGTGAACAGGGCCACGGCGAGACCGCCGTGGAGGTCTTCGAGGACGAAGTGCCCCATGACCCGGCCGGCATTCGGTCCCGACTTGATCTTCGTGCGCCGCATCCGGGTGACCAACCCGCCGACCGTGACCTTGCCTTCGACACGTTCCCGCAATTGGGTCGTCTTGTGCGACACGAGCCGATCGAGCAACCCTTCGTAGCGACTCAGCGGGTTGCCCGTCAGGTAGAAGCCGAGCGCCTCCTTCTCGAAGCGGAGTCGCTCCTGTTCCGCCCAGGGCTCGGTCCGTGGGTCCGGTGCCGGTTCACTCTCCACCACTCCGCCGAAGAGCGTCGTCTGCCCCTCGTCGCGTTCCCTGCGGCGCCGGGCCGCGTCGTCGGCCACGCGATCGAGGGCGGCGGCCAGAGCCGCCCGGTGGGCACCGAAGGAGTCGAAGGCGCCGGACTTGATCAGGCACTCGAAGACCTTCTGGTTGATCTGCTTGCTCTCGACTTCGAAGGCGAAATGGGCGAGGGAACGGAAGCCGCCCAGCCGTCTCCGCGCTTCGAGGATCGACTCGGCAGCCCCTTCGCCCAGCCCCTTGATGGCGCCCAGGCCGAAGCGGATCTTCTCCTGCACCACGGTGAACGGCCAGTGACTCTCGTTGATGTCCGGAGGCAGGACCTCGATGCCCATCTCCCGGCACTCCTGGACGTACTTGACCACGTCGTCCGTCGACGACATTTCCGACGACAACATCGCCGCCATGAACGCCACCGGGAAGTGCGCCTTGAGATAGGCCGTCTTGTAGGCAAGCATGGCGTACGCCACGCTGTGACTCTTGTTGAAGCCGTAGCCGGCGAAGGGCTCGATGTACTCCCAGAGCTCCTCGGCGCGCTTGCGGGGGAACCCCTTGCGATCAGCGCCGTCGACGAACTTCTGCTTCTGCTCGGCCATCACTTCGGCCTTCTTCTTGCCCATCGCCTTGCGCAGCACGTCGGCCTCACCCATGGTGAAGCCGGCCACGGCCACGGCAATCTGCATCACCTGTTCCTGATAGGCGATGACGCCGTACGTCTCCTCGAGGATCGGTCGCGTCTCCGGCAGGATGTAGGACACACGCTCGCGCCCGTGCTTGCGCTTGATGAACGTGTCGACCATGCCGACCGACAGCGCGCCGGGCCGGTAGAGCGCATTGAGCGCGGCGAGATCCTCGAACTTCGACGGCGTGGCCCGGCGCAGCATGTCCCGCATGCCGCTCGACTCGAACTGGAAGATGCCGCTCGTCCGCCCCTCGCAGAACAGACGGAAGACGCTCGCGTCGTCGAGCGGTACGGAGTCGAGATCGAGGTCGGTCCCCTGTCGGCGCAGGATCTTCAGCGTGTCGTCGATCACCGTCAGCGTGCGCAGGCCGAGGAAGTCCATCTTCAGCAGCCCAAGCTTCTCGATGACCGTCATGTCCCACTGGGTGATGACTTCGTCGTCGTTCGTCTTGCAGAGCGGAACCAGCTCCTCGATCGGCTGCGGCGTGATGACGACGCCGGCGGCGTGCTTCGAGGCGTGGCGAGTCAGCCCTTCCAGCCGCTTGCCCACCTCGACGATCTGCTTGATCTCCGGGTCGCGCTCCACCTCCGCCTTGAGGCTGTCGACCTCGCGCGCCGCCTCGCCCAGCGAGCGGGTCATGTCCGGAACGAGCTTGGCGATGCGGTCGACCTTGGCGTACGGCAGCCCGAGCACACGCCCGACGTCGCGGATCACCGCCTTGGCCGCCAAGGTGCCGAAGGTGATGATCTGCGCCACGTGGTCGCGACCGTACTTCTCGCTGACGTACTGGATCACCTCACCGCGCCGCCGCATGCAGAAATCGATGTCGATGTCGGGCATGCTGATGCGCTCCGGATTGAGGAAGCGCTCGAACAGCAGGTCGTACTGCAGCGGGTCGATGTCGGTGATCCGCAGGGCGTAGGAGACGAGGGAGCCAGCGGCCGATCCGCGGCCCGGACCGACCGGAATGTCGTGTTCACGCGAGAAGCGGATGAAGTCCCAGACCACCAGAAAGTAGCCGGAGAAACCCATCCGCTCGATGACGCCGATCTCCATCTCCAGTCGCTGCCGGTAGACGTCGTCGTCCCACCGCGCCAGCCCCCGGGCGCGCCGGCGTCCCACCTCCTGCAAGCGCTCGTCGAGCCCCTCGCGCACCACCGACTCGAAGTACGAGTCGAGGGTGAAGCCGTCCGGCACGCGGAACTCGGGCAGGTGGTAAACGCCGCTCGGCAGCGTCAGATTGCAGCGCTCGGCGATCGCCAGCGTGTTCTCGAGGGCCGACCGGTCCTCCGGGAAGAGCTCGGCCATCTCGGCGTCGGACTTCAGGTAGAACTGGTCCGAGGCGTAGCGCAGGCGATCGCTGTCGGAGACCATCCGTTGGGTGCCGATGCAGAGCAGGACGTCGTGGGCGAAGGAATCCTCGCGGCGGAGATAGTGCGTGTCGTTCGAGGCGACCAAGGGAATGCCGAGCCGTCGCGACATGCTCCGTAGCACCTCGTTCGCCTGGCGCTGCGCCGGGATGCCGTGATCCTGGAGCTCGAGGAAGAAATTGCCGTCGCCGAAGATCTCGCGGTAGGACTTCGCCGTCGCCTCGGCCTCGGCCGTCTGCCGCGCGAGAATCCGCTCGTTGACCTCGCCCTTGAGGCACGCCGAGAGGCCGATCAGCCCCTCGCTGTGCCGCGCCAGCAGCTCATGGTCGATGCGCGGCTTGTAGTAGTAACCCTCGAGGTAGGAGCGGGTCGTCAGCTTCAGCAGATTGCGGTAGCCCGTCTCGTTCTCGGCGAGAAGGACCAGGTGGTTGCTGCTCGAACGCGCCGGGTCACGGTCCAGTCGGCTCCCCTGCGAGACGTAGGCCTCCATGCCGACGATCGGCTTGACCCCGGCCCGTTTCGCTGCGGCCATGAACTCGATCGCGCCGAACATGTTGCCATGGTCGGTCAGCGCGAGCGCCGGCATTCCGAGCGCCGCGGCCGCCCCGCAGACGTCGTCGAGCCGATTCGCCCCGTCCAGAAGGCTGAACTGGCTGTGCAGGTGAAGATGGACGAAGGAAGACATGTCGGGTCTCGCCACCTCCGCGGGGTGGCTTCCCAAGCATAGCCGAGCGGCTACCGCTTGCCTGCCATCCGGTGCGTCAGGCGAATGTAGTCGATGCCCGAGGCGAGGGTGAAGACGGCCACCAGGTAGACCGCGACGAGAGCCGGGGCCTCGAACTCCGCCGAAACACCGGAGAGCAGCACCAGAAGCACGGTGAGCACCTGCACTCCGGTATTGACCTTGCTCAGCACCGACGGCTGGAAGCGCGAGATGCCGTTGGCCAAGTACAGCACCAGAGCGACGACGACGATCACCACGTCGCGGGTGATGACCAGGGCAGCCACCCAGACCGGAACCGGCGTTCCTTTGACCACGCCAGGGATCGCCAGGACGACGTAGGCCGAAACGAGCAGGAGCTTGTCGGCCATCGGGTCGAGGTAGGCCCCCAGCGCCGAGCGCTGATTCCAGAAGCGGGCGATGAATCCGTCGAGTGCGTCGCTCAATCCGGCGACCCCGAAGACCAGCAGCGCCCGGGCGGGATTGCCTTCCAGCACCGCGAGGATGAAGAGCGGGATCAGACCCATCCGCGCGAGCGAAAGCAGGTTCGGAATGGTCATCGGCCGACCTCACCGAGCGCATCGAGTGTCCGACGCAAGGCCTCGAGGACCTCCGAACCCGCTGGCGCCGCCGGCGCGAGACAGGCCGAGGTGGACGTCACCACCTGACAGCGCTGCAACAGACCGCAAGTCCCTTCCCTGCCGGCTCCGTCGCCACCGCTACCGGTCGTCCTCGTGCAGCCTCGCCCTTTGCCGAACAGCGAGAGCAGGCGCGCCATCGTCGCGTTGACCTCACCGCGGGACGCCAGCCGCCCGGGCTCGAAGAGGTGAAGGCTGTCGTCGATTCTCATCACACCGAAGTTCACCACCCGGACGATCTCCTCGCGGCGGGGATGATCGAGCACGTCGCTGGCGATCGCCCCGGCCGACGGTCGCCCGGTGCGGACTCCGGGCACCAGCCAATAGACCATCGTCGCGAGATCGGCTCGGGTGAGCTGCGGCTTGCGAACGGCCAACTGGACCTGACTGGGCAGGGTGGCCAGGCGCCACGCAAAGCGCGCCTTGGCGAGCCCTTCGGCGACGGCAGGGTCCCCCGGCGAACGCGCCGCGAGCCCCTCGAAGATCTCCAGGCCCTTTCCGGGGTCGCCGGCTGCCAGCTCGAGCTCGCCGAGCCGCCAAAGGAGCGTCCGGTCTCCCGGCGACTCCGCCGAGAGCCGCCGCACCGCCTTGAGCTCGCCGGCGAGGTCTCCCCGCTTGGCGGCGACGAGGCGCCGAGCCTCCACCGTCGCCCTCTCGCGCGGCAGCCAACGCTCCAGCCACGCGAGCCACCTGTCGACTGCGCTGGTGTCTCCGGCGTCGAGGGCACTCTGCAAGCGGGCCGCGACCTGCCCGGCAGCCTCCGGGCCGAGCGCGGCGCCGCGCTCCGCGGCCACGGGAACCGAGGCGCCGATCCGCTGGTAGGCGAGAAAGGCGGTCGCAAAGTCACCCGCCAACTCGCTCGCCCGGCCCAGGGTGAGCTGGACCGCCGGATAGCTCGGCTCGGATTCGGAGAGCGATTGCAGCCGGGCTACCGCGTCGGCGGTTCGGCCACGGACCAGCTCCACCTCAGCGAGCAGAGCGAGCGACGCGACGTCGCCGGGCACACCGCGAACGAGCGCGTTGGCCTGTCCCTCGGCCAGATCGACGTCGCCGGCGAGTAGCGCCGCGAAGGCGCGCGAAACCGCGGCGTCCTGCGGCCCGGGCCCGCCCGCTCGGACGCCCTCGACGGGCGATGCCAGAAATCGCCGAATCGATTCGGCAAGTGGCGTGCGAACCGGTCGAGGCGCTGTCCTGGCGCATGCCAGAGCGAGCGCCGAGCCGAGCGCGAAGAAGAGGAGCCGAGACGGCCTCACCCGGCGCATCACTCCACGAAGCTCAGCTCTCGCCGCCGGTGGCGATGGTCGCGATCGCGTGTTTGTAGACGAGAACCTCTCGCCCGGCACTTTCGAAGACCACGGCGAACCGGTCGAAACGGCGGATCCGTCCCTCGATCCGGCCTCCGGTGACCAGCTCGACGGTCAGCGGCTTGCCGTCCTTCAGATTCTGAAAAAGGAATCCGTCCTGGATGTTGATGCTCGGCTTGTTCATGCTCTCGCTCCCACGCCCTGGTTCGCCAACCACGTCCGCACCTCGCTGCGGACCGAATCGATGTCGCGCGCGTCGAACCAGCGGATGCGTTCGTCCCGGCGAAACCAAGTCTCCTGCCGCTTGGCGAAATGGCGGGTTGCCTTGATCGTCTCCGCCACCGCTTCGTCGAACGACGACCGCCCCTCGAGGTGGGCAGCCAACTGGCGATAGCCGATGGCCTGGAACGCCGGCGACGCCGAGGACACGCCCGACGCCAGAAGCGATCGGATCTCGTCGACCCATCCAGCCGCCAGCATCCCATGCACGCGCGTCTCGATGCGATGGTACAGAAGCGTGCGCGGCAGGGTCAATCCGATCCGCCACGCCGGAAGGGCATCACGACCGATCGGCGAACGCCGATGCCATGCGGAGAGCGCCTCGCCGGTCAGCTCCCAGACTTCGAGCGCACGCAACACGCGCTGGGTGTCACCCGGAGGGATGCGCGCGTGGCTCTCCGGGTCCACCCGCGCGAGCTCGAGAACGAGCGGCGCCAGACCATCCTCGAGGAGCCGCGAGCGCAGTCGCGAACGGATCTCCGTCGATGCGGGCGGAACCGCGCCCAGGCCGTCGAGCGTGGCCTGAAGATAGAACCCGCTGCCTCCGACGAGGACGGGCAGACAGCCTCGCGCCTGGATCGCCCGCACCGCCTGCCGCGCGAGGACGGCATAGGCGCCGGCGCTGCAACTCTCGCCGGGTTCGACGATGTCGATCAGGTGATGCGGCACGGCCGCGCGATCGGCCGGGGAGGGCTTGGCGGTGCCGATGTCGAGGCCGCGATAGAGCTGCAGCGCGTCGGCGTTGACCAGCTCGCCGCTCCATTCCACCGCGAGCTCCATGGCGAGGGCAGACTTCCCCACCGCCGTCGGGCCGAGCAGGGCGATCAGCGACTCCACACGATGGAGTGTACGACGTCCCTCTGCCCAGCCGGAGGACGGACGCTCGATCGGACACCGCGCGAGGCACCAGCCGCCGCTCCCCGAGTCAGCGTGGCGAAGCCGGAAGATCGAGCCACAGCGGGCCGGACGGCTTCCAGCGCAGGACGACGACCCCGTCCCGGTCGGTGCGCAGCAACCGCGCACCCTGTGCGGCAAGTCGAGAGAGGGCCCCGGGTGACGGATGACCGTAGCGGTTGCGGATGCCGCACGACAACACGGCAAGGCGTGGCGCCACCGCCGCCAGCCACTCGCGCGAGCTCGAGCGTTCGCCGCCGTGATGCCCGACCTTCAGCACGTCGCAGGCCGGCACGCTGCCACGGGCGAGAAGGGCTCGTTCGCCGGCGACCTCGAGATCTCCGGACAGCAGCACCGTTCGGCCACCGCCTGCTGCGACAAGGACCAGCGAACGGTCGTTCTCTCCTGCGGGACCGCGATCGGGGGGTGGCCAGAGCACGCGCAGTCGCCACCGCCCCACGGCAAGCTCAGATCCCGTCGCGACCGGAGTCGTTCGCCCGTGGAAGCTCGTCGCCAGGTCCCCGACGCAACCGGAGTCGGCAAGTCCAGACGGGAGCACGAGGCGATCGATCGGCATGGTCGCAGCCAGGTCACGCAATCCGCCGCAGTGATCGAAGTCCGGATGGGTCAGGGCGACGAGCTCGAGACGATGCAGCCCGAGGTGCGCCAACGAAGGGAGCAGCACCCGTTGCGCGAGGTCCAGACCGAGGACGCCGCCGCCATCGACGAGAGCGGCCGAATCGCCGTCGCGCAGGAGAATCGCATCCCCCTGGCCGACGTCGAGGAACGCAACCTCGAAGCTCGGCGCCGGTCGGCGCCCCCCGCCATCAAGCAGCGCCAAGGCGATCAGCATGCCGAGCGATCGCCGGCGAGCTTTCGGGAGCAGGAACAGGCTCGCACCAAGAGTGGAAAGCCCGACTGCGGCCGGAAATCCCGCTGGGCAGGCGAGCGTCACCCACGAGGACGGCGGCAATCGAGCCGGCAGAATGACCGGAAACGCGATCCGATCAAGGATCGGCGCGGTCGCGACGGCCAGAGACGGGGCGATCGCCACGAGCGAGAACCAGCCAAGCGAGCAGGCCAGCACGAGCGAGGTCCACGGTACGGCCAGAAGGTTCAGGAGCGGAGAGACCGGACTGAAGGTCGCGAGCGCCGGAAGCGCCCAGGGCAACGAGGCGATCTGGGCCCCCAGCGTCGCGCCGAGCGACCTGGCGAGCCACGCCGGCAGCCGGGAAAATCGGCGACCGAGCGGCCCGGCGAGCAGGATGAGACCCGCCGTGGCGGAACACGAGAGCTGGAATCCCAGGTCGTCGATCAGAGACGGCGACGTCCCGGCGAGAATCGCGGCCGCCACGGCGAGGGCATTCGGCGCGAGCGGCCGGCGCCGCAGGGTCAGCGCCAGGATCGCCAGGAGCCCCATGGCGACGGCCCGGAGCAAGGCCGGATACGGCCCGGCAATCATCACGTAGGCAAGGATCGCCAGCGCCGCGAGCAGTCGCTGGGCGTGTCGACCGAGCGGGCTGGCGAGCAGCAGGACGAGCCCGCCGAGCATCGCCACGTGAAGGCCCGACAGGGAGAGCAGGTGGAAGAGGCCCGTGCGCCGGAGCCCACCGACGACGCGATCGGGAAGCGAGCGCGACTCGCCGAGCACCAGGGCCCTGGCCAACGCCGGGCCGATCCCCTGGCCGCCGAGCTCCACGGCCCGCTCCCGGAGGCTCCACTGCAGGCGGCCGAGACGGCCGGGCGGGCGCTCGACCTCGACCACCTGCCAGCTCTTCACCCGGAGCCGCCACGCGGGACGCGATCGAGGCGGGTCGAAGTTGGCGAATCCGACCGACCGGGAGAGGTAGCCGCGCACGCGCAGGCGCGAGCCCGCCACGGGTGCTCTCGAACCGCCGAGGCTCAACCAGGCCGCACCGCCTCCGAGCCGCACGCGCTCGCCCTGGCGCACCATGCGCAGCTCGATCGGCGCCATCCAGGTCTCTCCCCATCGCTGCGCCGGCGCGGAGACCTCGAGCACCGCCTCGACCGCGCGAGACGGAGCGAGCTGGAGCAACTCCTCGCGGCCGGGGCGGTCGTCGACGACGCCGACCAGGACGCCGAAGGCGAGACCGGCGAGCGACGGCCCCCAGGGTCGACGCGCCGCCAGGGCCACGCCAGTCAACGCGACGAGCAGGGCCGGGTGCGGGGCATCGGTCAGGCGGAGCTCGAGCCACAGCCCAGAAAGGACACCGAGACTGAGTCCGATCGCAGGAAGTCCGAGGAGGTCCCTCACGCCCTCCTAGGACGCGAGCGAGCCCTCGCGATCTTCCGTGTGGGGTCAGATTTCTCGGTCGCGGTCGAGCGCCGACGAGAAAAGCGACAGCTCCGGCAGGGCAAATCGCCGCCGCAGGGCTTGGCCGAGCAGTCGGTCGTGGGCCACGGCGAGGGCCGCCGGGTCCAGGCGTGCGCGGACCGCCGCCAACGAGCGCTCGATTCCCGCCTCTAGCTGGTCGCGGCTCTCGGCGTCGAGCGCTCCACTCGCCGCGCGGAGCCATCGGGCCTCGAGCGTTGCCAGGCCCGACTCGACCGCTTCGGCCGAGCCCGAGAGACGGCGGATCGCCTCGGCCAGCGTCTCGCGTTCGGGGAGCTCTGCGGGGAGGGCGGCAGCGAGCCGCGTCAGGCGGTCGGCCACGTCGAGCTCGGGCGCCGCCGGACGAAGGGGCGCCGCCGGACCGAGCGAGAGCCGCTCCTCCCAGAGCTGTTGCACGATCGGCTCGCAGTAGCGCAGGCTCGAAAGCGTGTTGCGGCGCCTTCCGCTTCGGTAGCGCTCGAAGGCGAGGTCGAGCCCGTGCAGCACGAGGTCGAGCGGGATTCCCTCGCGCCTCCAGCCGCGGGCAAGTTGCCAGTCAGCCGACGACAGCAGCGTCGACTTGCCGCGCCGGCTGACGAACCGCGCTTCCACCGCCGCGAAGTACTCCTGGTCGCCAGCGGAGTCGTCGTCCTCAGCCACCGCGGTTGCGCTCGTAGATGAGTCGCAGGCCGATCAGGGTGAGCATGGGATTCGTTTCGCGCAGGAAGCGCGAACCCGAAGCGATGAGCTCAGCCTGTCCACCGGTGGCCACGACCGCCTTGATGCCCGGAACCTCGGCATGGAGCCGTTCGAGAATGCCGTCGACCAGTCCGATGTAGCCGAAGTAGATCCCGGCCTGCATCGCCGAGGCGGTGTTACGCCCGATGAGCTGTGCGGGTCGGCGGACGTCGACCCGGTAGAGCCTGGCGGCGTGAGCGAACAGCGCTTCGGCGGAGATCATGATGCCCGGGCTGATGATGCCCCCGGCATACTCGCCAGCCGCGTTGACCAGGTCGAACGTGGTCGCCGTGCCGAAATCGACCACCACCACCGGACAACCGTAAATCTCGCGTGCCGCCACGGCATTGACGATCCGGTCGGCCCCGACCTCGCCCGGGTTGTCGTAGCGAATCGGCATTCCCGTGCGGATGCCCGGCTCGACGAACAGCGCCTTGCAGCCGAAATACTGCCGCGCCAGCCGATCGAGTGTGGCCTGCAGCGGCGGGACCACCGAGGAGACGATCACCGCCTCGGCGTGCGAAGGATCGAGACCGGCGCGCTCGAAGAGCGGCAGCAGCATGGCGCCGTACTCGTCGGCGGTTCGCTCGGCGTTGGTCGACAGCCGCAAGCTGTGCACCAGTTCCGCGCCGCGGTAGATCCCGAAGACGGCATTCGTGTTGCCGACGTCCACCGCGACCAGGAGCCCTTCGTCTCCCCGTTCGTTGCGAGTATCTCGGCTCATTGGACGACCTCTCCCGCGGCGATCCGCTTCTCCTCGCCCGACACCTCGAGTCGCAGGAACCCGGAATCGTCGACGCCGAGGAACCTCCCTTCGATCCGTTCGTCGCCCATCCGCACCTGCAGGGTCTCCCCGACCTGGTGGATCAGCCGGGCGCGAAACGCGGCGAGCAGGTCGGCGGGAGAAGACGGCGCCGAAAGCACCGCCCCGACCCGCTCGAGGGTCACCCGGATCAGCTCAGCGAGGGTCGGAGGATTGACCATCTCGCCACAGAGCGAGGTGGCACGCAACGATGGCATCTCCTCGGTCGGGTGCGACCGGTTGACCCCGAATCCGATCAGCACCTCGGCCTCTGGCGACGCTCGACGGACCGCTTCGATCAGCACGCCGCCGATCTTCCGTCCCTCGACCAGAACATCGTTCGGCCACTTGATGCGACACCGTCCCGGAATGAAACGGTCCAGGGCCTCGCACAGCGCCAGCGGGACGCGCAGCGGCAACCAGCTCAGATCGGCGATCGGCACCGTCGCGACCCAGGTCGCGTAGAGACCGGCTCCCGGCGGGCTCCACCAGGTGCGCCCTTCCCTCCCCTTGCCGCCGGACTGGTGAAGCCCGACGACGACGAAGCTCGGCACGCTCTCGTCGTCCTCGAGCAGGCGCGAGACCAGGCGCCGTGCCATCCGACTGGTCGAGTCGAGCGTCGAAGCGACGAGCAGATTCGCCGGCCAGCCGGGTCCCGATCCGGCGAGCAGCCGACGCAACTCGTCGGGAGTCGGGTGGAAGCTCTCGCGACGTTCCGCCACCACCGATCCCCGGATCAGCGCCCGTCCACCGCGGCACGCAGGCGGTCGCGCCGCTCCTCGAGCTCGACGACGCGTCGCCGGCTCCCTTCGACCACCTGCGCCGGCGCCTTGCCGACGAAGCCGGGGTCGGCGAGCCGTGCCAGCGCCCGGCCGAGCTCGGCTTCGACCTTCTCCAGCTCCTGGGCGAGCCGCTGGCTCTCCGAGGCGCTCGGCGCCGGCCGCTCCGCGCTCAGCGCGAAGGCCACCCCGCCGATGCGGTCGCGGAGAGCTCCCTCGGGCGCCGCACCGCGACCGCAGAGCTCGAGCCGACAGAGAGCGGCGAGGAGGGGCGCCTGCTCTTCCAGGAAGGCGACGCTTGCCGCGTCCTCCGACTCGAGGTGCAGGCGCGCGGCGTCGCGAGGTGCCAGCCCGAGCTCGAGACGGAGCGCACGGATCCTGGTCACCAGGTCGACGAGAAGCTGCATCTGCTCTTCGACGACAAGGTCCCGCCACGCGGCGTTCGCCTTCGGGTAGGGTGCGAGACAGATCGTCTCCGGATGGACCTGCTCGCGACCCGGCAGGCGTTGCCAGAGCTCCTCGGTGAGGAACGGCATCACCGGATGGAGCAGCCGCAGCGCCTGTTCGAGCACGCTCACCAGAACGTCGCCGGCGCGGGGCCGCGGCGCTTCGCCGGCAAGCGCCGGCTTGGCCAGTTCGATCGACCAATCACAGAGGTCGCCCCAGAAGAAGTGGTAGAGCGCGTTGCAGGCCTCGTCGAAGCGGAAAGCGGTGAGCTTCTGGTCGACCTCCTCGGCGGTGGCGGCCAGGCGCGAGAGGATCCAGCGCTCCGGGAACGCGAGCTGCGCCGGGTCGAAGTCGTCGGACACCCGGGCGTCGCCCGCCTTGCCGAGCACGAAGCGAGTGGCATTCCAGATCTTGTTGCCGAAGGCCCGATAGCCCGCCATCCGTTCCGGATCGAGCGGGATGTCGCGCCCCGGCGCGTCGAGCAACGCCAGCGTGAAGCGCACGGCGTCGGCCCCGTACTCGCCGATCAGGTCCTCGGGATCGAGGACATTGCCTTTGGTCTTCGACATCTTGACGCCTTCGGCGTCGCGCACGAGACCGGTCAGATGCACCGCCCGGAACGGAACCTCGCCGGTGAAGTGCAACGCGGTCATCGCCATGCGCGCGACCCAGAAGAACAGGATGTCGAATCCGGTCACCAGCACGTCGGTCGGATAGAAGGTCCGGAGGTCGGCCGTCTCGTCGGGCCAGCCGAGGGTCGAGAACGGCCAGAGGGCCGAGGAGAACCAGGTGTCGAGAACGTCCTCGTCCTGGCGCAGCCGATCCGTGCCGGCGAGCTCGACGGCCTCTTCGATCGAATGCGCGACGAAACAGCGCCCCGAGTCGTCGTACCAGGCCGGGATCTGGTGCCCCCACCAGAGCTGGCGAGAGATGCACCAGGGCCGGATGTTCGACAGCCAGTGCTCCCAGGTCTTCTCCCAGCTCGACGGAACGAGCGCGAGTCGACCGTCGCGCACCGCTCCGAGCGCCTTCTCCGCCATGCCGGAGACGTCGCAGAACCACTGCGTCGAGACGAGCGGCTGGATGCGCACTCCGCTGCGCTGGCAGTGCCCGACGTTATGCACGAAGTCCTCTTCGCGCAGGAGCAGTCCTTCCTCCCGCAGGCGAGCCAGGACCTTCTCGCGCGCCTCCTCGGCCGTCAGGCCGACGAGATCGGCGCCGGCCGCGTCGGTCATCCGCCCGCGTCGGTCGATCACTTGGATACCGGGAAGGCCGTGGCGCCTCCCGAGCTCGAAGTCGGCCGGATCGTGGAACGGTGTGACCTTGACCAGGCCCGTCCCGAACTCGCGTTCGATCGCCGGATCGGCGACGAACGGAATCCGGCGACCGACCAACGGCAGAATCGCGTGCCTGCCCGCCAGGTGGCGGTACCGCTCGTCCTCCGGGTGGTAGGCGACCGCCGTGTCGCCGAGCATCGTCTCCGGGCGCGTCGTCGCGACCACGATCCGCTCGTCGCTGCCTTCGACGGGATACGCCACCTGCCAGATCTTGTCCTTCACCGACTTCATCTCGACCTCGAGGTCGGAGATCGCGGTGTCGAGCGCCGGAGACCAGTTGACGATGTACTCGCCGCGGGTGATCAGCCCTTCGCGGTGCAGGCGCACGAAGGCCTCGCGGACCGCCTTGGAGAGTCCCTCGTCGAGGGTGAATCGCTCGCGGCTCCAGTCGCAGGAGGCGCCGAGAGAGTCCAGCTGGCGGCGGATGTTGCCGTGGTAGTTCTTCTTCCACTCCCACATCCGCTCGAGGAAGAGCTCACGTCCGAGGGCCTGGCGACTCACTCCTTCGGCAGCGAGCGAACGCTCGACCATGAGCTGGGTGGCGATGCCGGCGTGGTCGGTGCCCGGGAGCCAGAGCGCATTGAAGCCCTGCATGCGCTTCCAGCGCGTGAGCAGGTCCTGCAGCGTCGACTGCAGGGCGTGCCCCATGTGGAGCTTGCCGGTCACGTTCGGCGGCGGGATCATGATGCAGTACGAAGCCGCCGCCGAGGGCGCTTCGCACTTGAAGTAGCCGCGTTCGCTCCAGAAGCGCTGCCAACGCGCCTCGTAGCTCGCCGGTTCGAATCGTTTGTCCATCAGGGGCAGACTCCGCTGACGCGCACCGGTCGGGTGCGCCATGAAACGGGACGCCGGGACGCTACTCGAGCTCGGCTTCGAGCTCGCGGATCCGGGCACGGATCGCCACTTCGGCGAGGTCGGGGACGACCTCCCAGGCGACGTCGCGCAGGACCTGCGGGCCGAGGAGCTCGACGACGCGGCGGGCGATTCGCTCGATGTCGCTGTCGGCCAGACGGAGCTCGCCTGCCGGGGCGAGCACCTCCCGCACCGGAGCCACCGCCGGGATCTCGGCCGGCGGCGCGGCAAAGACGGGTGCCGGAAGAGCCTCGACGACCGGAGCCTCGACGGGCAAAGCCATCGGAGCGCTGGCCGGCAGTACCAGCGAAGGCTCCAAGGGGGCCGGCTCGGGCACCTCGGGCTCGAGGACGAATTCGGACGCCAGATCGAGCTCCGCGGGGGGCTCGAACCGGGTCGATCCGTCCCCTTCGAGGGCGAACGGACTGTCGTCCCAGGAGGTCAGCACGGACTCCGGCTCCGCCGAGAGCAACGGCGCAGCCGGTTGCGCTGCGACCGCTGGCGCCACCGACGGCGTCGCTCCGGCTCCACCGCGCGCGATGAGGTCCTTGGCTCGACGCAGGAGCTCCTGCGAGTCGAAGGGCTTCTTCAGGTAGTCGTCCGACCCGGCGGCGGTCGCCTCGGCGGCGTCGAACGGCTCGAACGTGCCGACGAGCAGGAGGACCGGAATCCGCGGCCGCTGCCGCTTGGACTGCCGACAGACCTCGAGACCGCTCGCTCCCGGCATGTGAACGTCGGCGATCACCAGGTCCGGCGTCATCTCCTCGAGACGTGCCAGAGCCTGAGTGCCGTTGCTCACCGCGACGACCTCGAAATCCTCGTCGAGGAAGGTGAGCTCCACGACCTTCTGGATCGTGACGCTGTCGTCCGCGAGCAGAATTGTCTTGCGCATGCAGGTTCCCTTCCGCGGACCCTCGGCCCGCGCCGCCCCGCTCCCCGCCGCGTCAGGCCGCGACCAGCCGTCGGCGCAGATAGCCGACGATGGCCTCGGTCGAAGCGCCGGGGAGGAAGATCTCGTCGATCCCGGCCTCCTTCAGGCCGGGGATGTCGCGTTCCGGGATGATGCCACCGGCAAAAACCAGGAGATCCATCGCTCCCTGGGCTCGCAGCAGCCGCGTCACCTCCGGCAGCAACCGGTTGTGCGCACCCGAAAGGATGGAAAGCCCGACGGCATCGACGTCCTCTTGCACCGCCGCGGCAGCGATCTGCTCGGGTGTCTGGCGCAATCCGGTGTAGATGACCTCGAATCCGGCGTCCCGCAAGGCACGCGCCACGACCTTGGCGCCCCGATCGTGTCCGTCGAGGCCCGGCTTGGCGATCAGAATCCTCAAGTGCTTGTCGCTCATGAACCTACAGTCTAGCAGAGGCGCCGGCTCAACCCGCCGACGTGAAGTGGATGAGATCGGTCGCCGGCGGAACGTAGCCGAGCTGCCGCAGCAGCGAGACCGCCTGCCCCCGATGGTAGGTCGAGTGATTGACCAGATGGAAGACCGCCTTGCGCAGTGTCCGCGTCTGCGACCGGCCGGCGCTGTCCGTCCAGGTCAGTTCGGCGGCCAGCTGTTCGGCCGTGAGCGAGGCGATGAAAAACTCGAGCTGCGACCAGATCTCCTCGAAGGCCAGGGCCAGCTGGAGGCGATCGGCGAAGGCCTCGGCGGGCAGCGTCTCCGGCTCCGGCCCGCCGAGGAACCGGGCCAGCCAACGCTGCTCGGCGGCGAGGATGTGGGCCATCGTGCCGGCCAGCGACCCGAAGCTGGTTCCCGATTCGCGCGTCAGGTCCTCGACGGAGACCCCACGCAACGCTTCGAGGAGGGTTCGATCGGCCCAGATCGTGTAGGCCAGGAGCTCGCGAACGCTGCGCAGGAGGTCGCTCATGGCGCTCAGAATACCGCCGGTTCCTCGTAGGTCCCGAATACGTCCCGCAGGGCGTCGCTGATCTCGCCCACGGAGCAGTAGGCGCGCACGCAGTCGAGGATCAGCGGCATCGTGTTGTCGTTCCCTGCTGCTCCACGCTTGAGCGCGTCGAGCGTGCGCGATACCGACCCGGCGTCGCGCCGGTCGCGGACCGCATGCAGCAGGGCGATCTGCTGGTCGGCCACTTCGTCGCCGATGTAGAGCGTCTCCATCGGCACCTCGTCGGCGACCTGGAAGGCGTTGACCCCGACGACCAGCTTCTCCGCCTTCTCGATCGAGCGCTGATAGGCGTACGCCGCCTCGACGATCTCCCGTTGCGGGAACCCGGCTTCGATCGCCTCCACCATTCCGCCCAGCTCGTCGATCCGGCGGAAGTAGTCACGCGCCCCGTCGACCATCCGGCGGGTCATCTCCTCGACGAAATACGAGCCGCCGAGCGGGTCGACCGCGTTGATCACGCCGGATTCGTGGGCGATGATCTGCTGCGTTCGCAAGGCGGTCCGGGCGTTTTCTTCCGTCGGCAGGGCGAGCGTCTCGTCGAGCGCGTTCGTGTGCAGCGACTGGGTTCCGCCGAGAACGGCGGCGAGCGCCTGCAACGTCGTGCGCACCACGTTGTTGATCGGCTGCTGCGCCGTGAGCGAACAGCCCGCCGTCTGGGTGTGGAAACGCAGCATCCAGGAGCGGGGGTTGGTCGCCCCGAAACGGTCCCGCATGAGCGTCGCCCAGAGCAGACGCGCCGCACGGAACTTGGCGATCTCTTCGAAAAAGTCGTTGTGGCTGTTGAAGAAGAACGACAGCCGGGGCGCGAAGTCGTCGACGGCGAGCCCGGCCCGCACACCGTATTCGACGTACTCGACGCCGTCACGCAGGGTGAAGGCCAGCTCCTGAAGGGCGGTCGAGCCGGCTTCGCGAATGTGGTAGCCGGAGATCGAGATGGTGTTCCACCGCGGCACCTGCGCCGCAGCGAAGGCGAACTGATCGGTGATCAGCCGCATCGACGGCCGCGGCGGGAAGATGTACTCCTTCTGCGCGATGTATTCCTTGAGGATGTCGTTCTGCAGCGTCCCCGACACCTGACGAGCGATGTCCACGCCCTGCTTCTCCGCCACCGCGAGATACATGGCGAGCAAGATCGGCGCGGTGGAGTTGATCGTCATCGAGGTCGAGACCTCGCCGAGCGGGATGCCGTCGAAGAGGGCCTCCATGTCGGCCAGCGTGTCGATGGCGACACCGCACTTGCCCACTTCGCCGAGGGCCATGTGGTGGTCGGAGTCGTAGCCGTAGAGGGTGGGAAGATGGAACGCCACCGACAGCCCGGTTTGCCCGTTCGCCAGCAGGTACTTGAAGCGCCGGTTGGTGTCCGCCGCGCTGCCGAAGCCGGCGAACTGCCGCATCGTCCAGAGCCGGCCGCGATAGCCGGTGGGATGGATCCCGCGGGTGTAGGGGAACTCGCCGGGCAGGCCGACGTCTCGAAGCGGATCGATGTCCGCAACCTGCTCGGGGGTGACCAGGTGCGGGACCTCCATCCCCGAGACCGTGGTGAAGTCGCTCTTCCACGGATCTCGCCCAGCCTCCGCGGCCGCCTTGGCCGCTTCCCAGCGTTGCCGGGCGACGGTGAGCTGCTGCCGCGCCTCGTCGGGAACGAGAGCCGAGCCGGGCGCCTGCCCGAGGGGTGGGGCCGGCACCGCAGGCTTCTCGGAGATCGCCATGTCGTCGCTGCTCCTGGCGGATTCTCACCCGCCGCGTAGTTTGGCGGAAGTATACAGAAGGACTATTCTTGCGCCATGTGCCAAGTGCCCGAGCCTCTGGTGGGCCTGGTGATGGGAAGCCAGTCCGACTGGGACACGATGCGCCATGCCGCCGAGATGCTCGAGCGCTTCGGCGTGGCCCACGAATGCCGCGTCGTCAGCGCCCATCGCACCCCGGCCTGGCTCAGCGAATACGGCGCCTCCGCCGAAGGGCGCGGGCTGGAAGTGGTCATCGCCGGAGCAGGCGGAGCTGCCCACCTCCCGGGCATGCTGGCGGCACAGACGGTCGTCCCGGTCCTCGGCGTGCCGGTGCAGGGCGCCGCGCTCAACGGGATGGACAGCCTGCTCTCGATCGTCCAGATGCCGGCGGGAATTCCGGTGGGGACCTTGGCGATCGGACGCGCGGGCGCCATCAACGCCGCGCTGCTCGCCGTCGCCATCCTCGCCAGCCATCGCCCCGAGTTGCGTGAGCGCCTCCATGCCTTCAGGCGGCAACAGACCGCCGACGTCCTGGCAGTGACCCTGCCGCCGCCGGCAGCGACGTGACACGGCCGATCCTTCCCGGGAGCTCGATCGGCATCCTCGGCGGAGGCCAGCTCGGGAGGATGCTCGCTCTGGCAGCCCGAACGATGGGCTACTCGCCTCACGTGCTCTGCCCCGAAGGTCGGTCTCCCGCGGGACAGGTCGCCGACCGCGAGGTGGTCGCCGCCTACGACGACCTCGACGCGGTGCGGCGCTTCGCCGCTGACGTCGCCGCCGTCACCTTCGAGTTCGAGAACGTCCCGGCGGCAGCGGCGCTCGCCGCCGCGGCCTGCTGCCCGGTTCACCCTTCCGCCGAGGTCCTGGAGGTCTGCCAGCATCGCCTGCGCGAGAAGCGCTGGCTCGCCGCACGAGGGCTGCCGACGGCCGACTTCCGCAGCGTACGCACCCCCGAGGAGCTTCGTGCGGCGATCGACGCCGTGGGCCTTCCCGCGGTGCTCAAGACGAGCGGCTTCGGCTACGACGGGAAGGGGCAACGGCGTGTCACGACGCGGGGTGAGGCGAAGGCCGCACTCGCCGACCTCGGCGGCGAGCTGATCTTCGAGCGCTTCGTCGACTTCACCGCCGAGCTCTCGGTCGTCGCCGCCCGTTCGACCGCGGGAGATCTCGTCACCTACGGCCCGGTGGAGAATCGGCACCAGCACCACATCCTCGACCTGACGCTCGCGCCAGCCGGGCTCCCTCCGTCGCTTTCGGCTCGGGCCCAGGAGCTGGCTCGAGCCGTCCTCGAGGCCTTGGACGTCGTCGGCGTCCTCTGCGTCGAGCTCTTTCTCACACGGCAAGGCGATCTGCTCGTCAACGAGCTCGCGCCGCGACCGCACAACTCCGGGCACTACACGATCGAGGCCTGCGAAGCGAGCCAGTTCGAGCAGCAGCTCCGCGCCGTGTGCGGGCTGCCCCTCGGCGATGCGACGCAGCGCGCACCGGCAGCGATGGCGAATCTCCTCGGCGATCTCTGGTGGCCCGACCCGGCTCTCACCACGCCACGCGAACCTCGGTGGCCTCGCCTGCTCGGTCGGCCCGGGGTGCACCTCCATCTCTACGGCAAGAGGGATCCTCGCCCGGGGAGGAAGATGGGGCACCTCACGGTCCTCGCCGCGGACGCGGAGACCGCCGGACTCGCGGCCGTCGCCGCGCGGACGGCATTGCTCGAAGGGTGAGACTCTCGTGAGCTCCCCCATCCCCGGTGCGACCTTCCTCGAGACGCTGCTCGACGGGACGGACGAAGGAGTTCTCGTCGCCGACGGCGTCGGCACCATCCTCTTCGCCAACACGCGCGTCGTCGAGCTCTGGGGTTACCGTCAACGCGAGCTGATCGAGAAGAAGATCGGATTGCTCTTCTCCGTCGAGTCGCGGAGCCCGCAGCAGGGAGACGACCCGGCGCGCGGACGGCGGCTGGAAGCCTACCGGCGAGACGGGTCGCGCTTTCCCGTCGAGGCGCGCTGGATCTCGCTCGAAAGCGGGGGTCGCACCCTCTCGATCATCCTGGTGAGGGACCTCAGCGAGCTCGAAGCGGCACGGGAGCGGATGCGGCAGTTCGAGAAGGCGCTGGTGACGATGAGCCTCGGCGTCGCGCTGACCGACCGCGACCAACGCCTGCTCTATTTGAATCCGGCCCTCGCCGAGATGCACGGCTACCGCCCGGAGGAGCTCGTCGGCAATCCGCTCGCCCACTTCGCTCCGGAGGATCCCGCAGCGCGGTTGGAATTCCGCGAGCTGCGTCAGCTCAAGACGATGCGCCACGAGGGGATGCACCGCCGCAAGGACGGCTCCGAGATCCCGGTGGAGGTCGTCTGGGACCTGCTGACCGACCGCAAAGGCGACGCCATCGGCCTGGTGATGATCTGCCAGGACATTCGCGAACGGCGGCGCGCGGAGGAGGCACTGCGCACCAGCGAGGAGCGCTACGCCGTTGCCGTGCGCGGGGCCAACGACGGCATCTGGGACTGGAACCTCGAAAGCGGCACGATCTTCTACTCCGCCCGTTGGAAGGCGATGCTCGGGCTGGCCGACGACGACGTCAGCGATCGACCGAGCGAGTGGCTCGATCGGGTCCATCCCGACGACCGGCCGCAGCTCGAGCGCAAGCTCTCCGCTCACCTCGGGGGCGAGTCGCCTCACTTCGAGGACGAGCACCGGATGCAGCACCACGACGGCTCCTATCGCTGGATCCTCGCCCGCGGACTGGCGGTGAATCCCACGGGGACCGCACCCTCGCGTCTGGCCGGGTCTCTGTCCGACATCACCGACCGCAAGGTCCACGATCCCCTCACCGGGATGCCGAATCGCGCCCTCTTTCTCGATCGCCTTGCCAGTGCACTGGGCCGACTCAGGCGGCGCGAGTCCGGCCAGCTCGCCGTTCTCTTCCTCGACCTCGATCGCTTCAAGGTGATCAACGACAGCCTCGGACACGTTGCCGGCGACCTGATGCTCGTCTCGCTGGCGCGACGACTCGAGAGCTGCATCCGGCCCGACGACACGATCGCCCGCCTCGGCGGCGACGAGTTCACCCTCCTGCTCGAGAATCTCAGCTCACCGTCCGAAGCGCTCGCCGTCGTCGAACAGATCCACGTCGAGCTGGCACGACCCTTCCAACTCGGCGAGAGCGAGATCTTCACCTCGGTCAGCGTCGGCGTGGCTCTCAGCGATACCGGCCAGGAGGAACCCAGCGACCTCCTGCGCGACGCCGACGCGGCGATGTATCGGGCCAAGGCGTTGGAACCGGGGCGTCATCGCGTCTTCGATCAGGAGATGCGGGCCGGTGCCCTGGCGCAATTGCGGCTCGAAAGCGATCTTCGCCGGGCATTGGAGCGCGGTGAGTTCCGGCTCCTCTACCAGCCGGTGGTGGCCTTGCGGACGGAACGGGTCGTCGGCTTCGAGGGCCTGTTGCGATGGCATCACCCAGAGCGCGGGGTGCTCGCTCCCGGCGAATTCCTCCGAGCAGCCGAGGAGACGGGGCTGATCGCACCGATCAGCGCCTGGGGCTTCACCGAGTCCTGCCGGCAGCTCGCGGCCTGGTCCCAGCTCGACCCTGCCGATGATTTCTTTCTCGCCGTCAACCTCTCGCCGCGGCTCCTCGGCCGACCCGAGGTCGTCGACCAACTGGCGAACGAAGTCGCCAAGTCCGGCGTCGAGCCGCGGCGCCTCAAGCTCGAGATCCTGGAGAGCGCCCTCTTGGAGGATCCGGACCGGGTCCGGCGGGTGATCGAATCGTTCCGGTCGATGGGACTTGCCATCGCGATCGACGACTTCGGCACCGGGTATTCGTCGCTCGCCTACCTGCACCAGTACCCGATCGACGAGCTCAAGATCGATCGCTCCTTCGTCGCGAGCCTCGACCAGGGCGGAGGTCGAGCGACGGAGCTCGTTCGCTCGATCATCCAACTCGCCTTCGGCCTCGGGCTCGAGGTCGTCGCCGAAGGCGTCGAGACGGTGGCGCAGAAGGAGCGGATTCAGGAGCTCGGTTGCGGGCTCGCCCAGGGGTTCCTGTTCGCCCGACCGCTCCCGCCGGCCGAGGCCTGGGGGTTTCTGCGCGCGGGCCCCCGGCGAGAGGCTCGGCGGCGGCGGCGAGCCTCGGCGAAAGGCGAGCCGAAGGCCTGACGGAAACAGGGCGTCTTCCTTTCGGCCTTTTTTTACGCCTTTCTTGCGCTATCCTGGGCGCATGGCGCCCCAGTTTCCCGGTGAACCTCCCAGGATTCTCGGTCAGGGCACTCCCTACCTCTCGCCGGGAGCGCGCAAGGAGAAATTGCGCGAACGTCACTTCCGGCCTCGCGCCGGCGGGAGCCCGCACCGCTACGCCGAGCTTCACGCCGCCTCCGCCTTCTCATTCCTCGACGGTGCCTCCCTGCCGGAAGATCTGGTGGAGCGTGCCGCGGCCCTCGGGCTGCCGGCCGTGGCCCTGCTCGACCGGAACGGCGTCTACGGTGCGCCCCGATTCCATCAGGCCGCCAAGCGGGCGGGGATCAAGGCGTTGGTGGGAGCCGAAGTCGTGCTCGAGCTTCCCGCCGAAAGGACTCCGCCAGCCGGGCGAGAGGATCCGCGACGCTCGCTGACCCATCCCCGCCTTCCTTTGCTGGTCGCTGACCGCGCCGGGTATCGCAATCTCTGCCGCATGCTCAGCACAGCGGCGCGGGGAGCGACGAAAGGAGAGGGCGTCGTCGGTCCGGAGCTGCTCGCCGCACACGCCGGCGGGCTCTGGGCCCTCACCGGCGGCACCGAGGGACCGGTGGCAAGGGCGCTCGCCGCCGAGGGAATCGACGGAGCTCGCCGTGCGCTCGAACAGCTGGCCTGGACGTTCGAAGGGCGGGTCCGCGTCGAGCTGCAGCGCCACGGAAGACGCGACGAGGAGCATCGCAACCAAGCCCTCCTCGAACTGGCACGACGGCTGCGGCTGCCCATCGTCGCCACCAACGGCGTGCGCTACGCGACACCTGACGCCAATCCTCTCCACGATGTGCTGACGGCACTGCGTCATCGGACGACCCTCGACCAGGCAGGACGCCGCCTGGAGGAGAACGGCGAGCGTCACCTCAAGGCCGCGGGCGAGATGGCATCTCTCTTCGCCGATCTGCCGGCCGCACTGGCGGCGAGCGCCGAGCTCGCCGAACGGCTCGATTTCACCCTCGCCGACCTCGGCTATCGCTTCCCCGACTACCCGCTCCCTCCCGGCGAGACACCCGCCTCCTACCTGCGCCAGGTGACCTGGAACGCCGCACGATCCCGATTCCGCCCGCTCTCGGCGCGCGCCCAGGCGCAGATCGCCAAGGAGCTGGCGCTGATCGAAAAGCTCGACCTGGCGGGCTACTTCCTCATCGTCTGGGACCTCGTGCAGTTCTGTCAGCGCGAGCGGATCCTCGCCCAGGGACGCGGTTCGGCGGCCAACAGCGCGGTCTGCTACGCCCTCGGCATCACCGCCGTCGATCCGGTGAAGATGGACCTGCTCTTCGAGCGCTTCCTCTCCGAGGAGCGTGGGGAGTGGCCGGACATCGACCTCGACCTGCCCTCCGGCGAGAAGCGCGAGCGCGTCATCCAGTACGTCTACCGCCGCTATGGACCGCAGGGAACGGCGATGACCGCCAACGTGATCACCTATCGCGACCGTTCCGCGACGCGGGAGGTGGCCAAGGTCCTCGGCTTCTCCAGCGAACAGATCGACCGGCTCGCCAAGCAACTCGGCACGTTCCGGCACGACACGTCGCGCGGCGACGCCAAGGACCTCGACCGCGAGCTCGCGGCTGCGGGTCTCGACCCGACCGAGCCGCGCGTCCGCCATTTCGCCACGTTGTGGAAGCGCATCCACAACCTCCCCCGCCACCTCGGCCAGCACTCGGGCGGCATGGTCATCGCCGCCGGCCGCCTCGACGAGGTGGTGCCGCTCGAACCGGCGGCGATGCCGGGGCGGCTCGTCGTGCAGTGGGACAAGGACGACTGCGCCGACCTCGGGATCATCAAGGTCGATCTGCTCGGGCTCGGGATGCTCAACGCGCTCGAGGAGGCGATCCCGCTGATCCGCGTTCACGAGCGGGTCAACGTCGACCTCGCCCACCTTCCCCAGGACGACCCCGGGGTCTTCGCCATGCTGCGCGCCGCCGACACGGTGGGGGTCTTCCAGGTCGAGAGCCGGGCCCAGATGGCCTCGCTGCCGCGCAACGCGCCGGAGAAGTTCTACGACCTGGTGATCCAGGTGGCGATCATCCGGCCGGGACCGATCGTCGGCGGCATGGTCCGGCCGTTCTTCGAGCGGCGGCTGAAGCGGCAGCCGGTGGTCCACCTGCATCCGAGCCTCGCCCCGATCCTCGAGCGCACGCTCGGCGTGCCGCTCTTCCAGGAGCAGTTGCTGCGCATCGCCATGGTGGCCGCAGGCTTCTCCGGCGGCGAGGCCGAGGAGCTGCGGCGCGCCATGGGATTCAAGCGCTCGGAGGAGCGGATGCGCGGCATCGAGGCGAAGCTCCGCGCCGGCATGACGGCGCGCGGCATCACCGGCGAGACGCAGAACCAGATCGTCCAGTCGATCACCTCGTTCGCCCTCTACGGCTTCCCGGAGTCGCACGCCGCGAGCTTCGCACTGATCGCCTACGCCAGCGCCTACCTCAAGCGCTACCACCCGACGGCGTTCCTGATCGCCCTGCTGAACGCCTGGCCGATGGGCTTCTACCACCCGGCGACGCTGGTTCAGGACGCGATGCGGCACGGGGTCGCGGTGCTGCCGATCGACGTGAACCACTCCCGCGTCCGGTGCTCGTGGGAGGGCTGTACGCCTGGTCGGTCGCCGAGCGCGGATCACGCTATTCCGGGCGGTCCTCGCCATGGGACGGGTTCGAACGGAAGGAAGACACGCGCCTGCACTCCCCCGCCGGCCGGGGAGCGGGTCCTGTCCAGTCCGCTTCCCACGTCCGTGCTCGCCCGGGACACGAGCCCCGGCTCGCGGCCACCGGCTGGGTCCGGGCTCCGCGCGGGCGCGGGAGCCCTCGGCCCGGCCACCCACTCCCCGTCCGGCCCCCCACCCGAGGCTGGGTTCGGCGATCGAAGCACCGAAAGAAACGCAGGGAGGGGGGAGCCGCGCACGGGACCGGCTCCCGCGGCGGGTGGCGCCGAGCCGGAGGGCTCCCGACGGCCGCGCGGAGGCGGCGCCGGGGACCGTGGACCGCGTCCGGGACCGACCCCGCCGAGCACGACGGCGGGATCCCGGTCGGCGACAGGACCCGCCGCGCCTCAACCGGTGGTTCGCGGCGGAGGGGGTGCCTCAACGCTGTTGCCACAGGCGGCAGCAGGTGCCTGCCGCCTCGGCCTACGCTACGTTGCCGGCCTCCGGCGCGAAATGGCCGAACGGATCGAGCACGAACGCAAGCTCCGCCGCTTCGACGACGTCGACGACCTCCAGCGCCGCTGCGGCCTGCGCCTCGACGAGCTCGAGCGCCTCGCCCAGGCCGGAGCGCTCGCCTCGCTCGGCCTCACGCGGCGCGGCGCCCTCTGGCAGGCGGCGCTCGCCGTTCGCCCGGCGGGCGAACTGTTCGAGAGAGCGGGTCCCGAGAACGACCCCGCCCGCGACGCCGTCGAGCCGAGCAACGCATACCCACTGCCGGAGATGTCCGCCTGGGAGAGCACCGTCGCCGACTTCGCTGCCACCGGAGTCACCGCCGGGAAACACCCGCTCGCCTACTTCCGCACCGCGCTCACCGCCCAGGGCGTGCTCTCCGCCGCCGAGCTCGTGGCGGTGCCCCACGGCGCGCGGATCCGGACCGCCGGCTCGGTCATCGTCCGCCAGCGCCCCGGCACTGCCAAGGGCATTCTCTTCATGACCCTCGAGGACGAGACGGGCATGTCGCAGGCGATCGTCCATCGCGCCCTGCTGCGCGAGCATCGCAAGACGATCGTCGGATCCAACGGCCTGGTCGTCGAAGGGCTCCTCGAGCAACGAGACGGCTCGATCTCGATCAAGGCGGAGCGCTTCTGGCCGCTCGCCGAGCTCGTCGCCGTGCCGAGCCACGACTTCCGCTGAAGCTCGAGGCAGCTCAGAAGAGCTCGAGCCGCAACGGCACCACCTCACCGATCCGCTCGAAGTCGCGATCGCGAGTGAGCAGGGTCGCGTCACCCTCCATCGCCGCGAGGGCGATGAGCAGGTCGATGAGCGCCGCCTGCGTCCCGCGTCGCGCCAGCGCGAACCGCGCCTCGGCCGCCCGACGCCAGACGTCGAGGGGAAGCGCGAGCCAGTCGAGCGCCCCGAGCAACCGCTCGAGCCGCTTCCCCTCCGCGTAGGTCGGCGCCCCGGAAAGCACCTCGGCGAGCACCGGGCCGCAGATTCCGACGTCGCCCCCTGCGAGCCGCGAGTCGAGCCGCTCGACCGCCACCGGATCGCCCCGGAAGAAGGCGATCCACGCCGAGGTATCGACGAGAATGAGGCTCACTCCGGTGACCGCTCGCGCGACTCGGCGACGTCAACCGCCAGATCGAGCCGTCCGGCCAGCCGGCGCAGCTCTTCACGCCGCGACCGCCGGATCAGCTCCTCGAGCCCGGCGATCACCGCCTCCCGCTTCGTCGACAGATGCGCGGCACGCCGCGCCTCCTCCAGCAGGTCGTCCGGGAGATCGAGGGTGGTTCTCATGCCGCGAGCATAAGAAATGCCCTCCACGCGCACAAGTGCCTCAATCGCCCCCGAACCAGACCGGTTCGATGACGCGGCCCAGGGCGAAGGCCCATCCATCCTGCCGCGGCCCTAGAGCCAGCCGCGCGCCTTCTCCATCGCCGCGACGAAGGCCGGGCGGTCGGCGGCGCCGACCCACTCGACCCACTCGCGCAGCGCTCGTTCGAGGCCCTGGTAGACCTCGGGAGTGAACGGATTGAGGCGCTGGATCGCAAAGTAGAGATCCGGATCCTCGTGCAGCACGCTCGCCGTGGTGGCGAGCTGGGCGTGGAAGGTGGTCGAGCCGACGGCGTCGAGCTCGGCGCGCGAGAGCCCGCTCTCGGCGAGCGCGCGGGCGAAGAGGAGGTTGACGAAGTGCGAGAGACCGAGAACGCGCGAGGCGATGCGATCGTGATCCTCGAGCGAGAGGTAGACGAGCCGCGCCGCCGTCTCGCGGAAGAGGCCGGCGGCACGGTCGGTCGCCGCCGGGTCGCCACAGTCGCAGAGACAGATCACCTTGTCGGAGAGGACGCGGGCGCTCGGCCCGAACATCGGGTGAACGCTGGTCACCGCGAGCCCAGCCTCGCGTGCGCGATCCAGCGCCGGCCGGAGATGACCCTTGAGGCTTGCCACGTCGAAGAGAGTGCCCCGCCAGCCGGAGACGGCAACGGCTTCGATCGCTGCCGCCGTGCCGTCCAGGGGAACCGCGACGACGGCGAGGGTGCTCCCCTCCAGGCCCTCCTCGAGGCTCCTTGCCGATGGCAGCTCGCTGCTCCCTCCGGAACGCACGTCGAAGCTGCGCACCGCGTGTCCCTGATTGGCGAAGAAGCGCGCCAGCCAGCCGCCCATCCGTCCGCCACCGCCCACCAGCAGGACCGACTCGGCGTTGCCCGAGTAGCCGCTGAAGTGGGCCTCCTCCTGCACGCGACACGCTTCGAGGATCAGCTGCTGCATCAAGCCTTGAGCCAGCTCCGGGCCGAGGCCCAGCTCGCGCGCCTGCTCGCCGGCGCGGGCCAGCACCCGTTTCTCGACTTCGAAGTCGCGCAGCGGAATCGCTGCCGCACGCTTCGCCTCGCCGACCTCGCGCGCCAGCTCCATCCGCTCCGCCACCAGCGCCAGCAGCGCAGCGTCCAGTCTGCGGATGCGGTGCCTCAGCGCCTCGAGCCGCGGATCGGAAGCTTCGCTGTCGGGGATCGCCATCGCCTTCACCTCTCGCGGCTCGCGAGCCTAGCACCGGGCGGAGCGCTAGACTTGCTCGGCTGGCGGTCGAAAGGAAGCGAGGTCTGTCGATGAAGAAGGCGACGATCGCGGTGCTCGGCGCGGGCACCATGGGGCAGGTGATCCTGAAAGGACTCCTGAGTGCGGGGCATCCGAAGTCCTCGCTGCGAGCGACCGTACGCACCCGCGAGACGGCAGCGGCTCTCGAGCGCGATCTCGGCATCATCGTCACCACCGACAACGTCGCCGCCGCCCGCGGCGCCGATGTCGTCATCCTCTCGCTCAAGCCCAAGACGCTGGCGCCGGTCGCACGCGCTCTCGCCGAGGCCGGGGCCGTCGGCAAGCGGTCGCTGGTGGTCTCCATCGCCGCCGGCGTCGGCCTCGCCAGCCTCGAGGCCGCGCTCGGCGACACCGCCGCGGTCATCCGGGCGATGCCGAACACGCCCTGCTCGGTGGGCTGCGGCACGACGGTGCTCTCCCCCGGGAAGAAGGTCACTCGCGCTCAGATCCGCATCGCCACGGCGCTCTTCGAGCCGCTCGGTCGCGTCCTCGAGCTCCCCGAACAGCACATGGACACGGTCACCGGCCTCTCGGCCAGCGGACCCGCCTTCGTCTACGTCATCCTGGAGGCGCTGGCAGATGGCGGCGTGGCGCGCGGCCTGCCGCGCAAGGTCGCCATCGAGATGGCGGCTCAGATGGTCTACGGGGCGGCGGCGATGGTGCTGCGCAGCGGCCGCCACCCCGCCGCGCTGAAGGACGACGTGACGACACCGGCCGGCTGCACGATCGCCGGCATTCTGGCGCTCGAGGACGGCCGTATCCGTAGCGTGCTCTCACGCGCTGTCGAAATCGCCAGCGTCCGCGCCGGCGAGCTCGGCCGTACCGGCTGATCCGCGGCGGGTCCGAAGGGGCCCGCCTTCGCGGACGCCTTCTCTCGGAGCGGGGGGGGGGGGGGGGGGGGGGGGGGGGGGGGGGGGGGGGGGGGGGGGGGGGGGGGGGGGGGGGGGGGGGGGGGGGGGGGGGGGGGGGCCGGGGGGGGGGGGGCGGGGGGGGGGGGGGGGGGGGGGGGGGGGGCGGGGCCCGCCGCGGCCAGCGCCGGGGGCCGGGCCCGGCCCCGCGCCCCCCGGGGGGGGGGGGGGGGGGGGGGGGGGGGCCGGCGCACCAAACAGAACGGGGAGGTCCGAAGGACCTCCCCGTCGATCGTCCAGGCCACCGCGAGGCGACCGTGCGTGGCCTCAGAGGCTCGGACGATAGGTCGAGACCATCTGCTGCATGCGAGCCTTCTGGCCGGCCGAGAAGGTATTCATGCAGGAGTCGTCGGTGTAGTCCATGAAGTTCTTGATCGGGTCGGCCCCGGTCGACGTGCAGGTGTCGCGACCGGTCGGGCAGCCGTACGCTGCGCTCGCCTCGGCCGGCGTGTCGCTGACGCTGTCGCCCGGCGAGGCGCAACCACCCTGGAAGGTGTGGTAGAGGCCGAGATAGTGCCCGATCTCGTGGGTGGCCGTGTCACCGAGGTTGTAGGGAGAGGCGGTGCCGCCCGGCAGCGACTCGGCCATCAGCACGACGCCATGCCAGTAGCTCGACTCGGCGTACGAGTTCGGGAAGACCGCGTATCCGAGGATTCCGCCCGACGGCGCACACGAGTAGATGTTGAGGTTGTGCGCCGGATCGATGGCGAGAGCCTGCTTCATCTTCGACTCGCTCGAGCCATAGCACTTGGTGTACCAGGTGCTGTTCGTCGTCCGGTCGGTGCCGGCGAGATAGAACTGGAATCCGGTCCCGGCATACGCCGCGTTGAGAACGCTGATCTGGCTGGTGATCATGCTGTCCGGGATGTTCCCCTGGCTGCGCGCCGTTCCCGAGCGGACGACGTGCCAGCGGATCGGGATGTTCCACGAGACGGCCTCGGAGGCGTCGTTGCCGTACAGCCGCGTGAACTGAGCCAGTGCGGCGTTCACCTCGGCCACTTCCCGCTCGCTCGGGTTCACGACGGCGCAGCGCTGACCGCGCTCGACCTGCCCCTCGGTTCCGAGGAAGTGGATGTCCTGCGCACCCGCCATGGTGGCGAGCAGCAGTGCGACGGCGCTCACTCCGATCGACTTCTTCACGTGGACGACCTCCCTGGAATCGAGCAGGTGGGGCGTGGCGCGAGCTCCCCGGATGGGTGTTCCGCTGTCGGCCCCGGATCTTGGCGCGGATCACTTGAGCAACCGGCGTGCCACGTCGTTCTCGGCAGGCTCGCCCCGGGGCGACCCACGGGAGAGGCGCTCAGCGGCGGAAAACGGGCGATCTTCCGGGCTTCGTGGGTCATTCGTCGAGCAGGCCCGGGTCGCCTCGCGACCCTCCGGCTCAGATACTGACCCGAGAGGTGCGGATCGGAGCTCCGGGGAATGCCGCGACGAGCTCCTCTTGCGACAGCTCGCGACTGCCGCCCGGAGGGAGGTCGCCGAGGGTGATCCCGCCAAATGCCACCCGTTTCAGCCGCGCGACCTCATGCCCGAGCGACGCGAAGAGCCGGCGAACTTCGCGATTGCGCCCCTCCCGTAGCACGACAACCAGATGACTCTCGCGCCGGGAGCGCTTGCGAACCACGACGCTTGCCGCCGCGAGCCGCTCCCCGTCGCTGTCGACTCCGTCCTGCGCCCGCCTCGCCGCGGCATCCGAGACCTCACCGCGAACGGTGACGAGGTAGGTGCGATCGACTTCATGGGCCGGATCGCAGAGCCAGTCGGACAGTCGGGTGTCGTTGGTCAGGAGCAACAGGCCTGACGTTGCCCAGTCGAGCCGGCCGACCGGGGCCAGGTACCCCCGCGAGAGGTCCACCAGGTCGAGAACCGACCGGCGTCCCTGCGGATCGCGAGCCGTCGTCACCACCCCTCGTGGTTTGTGAAGCAGCACGGTCCGCCAAGCCGGGCGCTCGAGCCGCTTCCCGTCGAGAGAAAGACTCAGCCGCTCCGGCACCACTGGCGACGCGGGATCGAGGAGGATCGAGCCGCCCACGCTCAGTCGTCCGGCAAGAATCCACTCGCGCGCTTCACGACGCGACGCCAGTCCGAGCTTCGACAGGGCGCGCTCGAGCGAGACCTGGCCGGGGCGGTGCGTACGGGACGCCATGCCGATGATTCTAGGCATCGAACCTCCCGACTGTGGGAAAATCCGGCGACCCGGACCCGGGCCTTCGCTCCGATGCCGGGCCCCCTTCCCATCCGAGGAGACTTCTCCGATGAATACGCAGGACTACATCGCTCTCGAAGAGCGCTTCGGCGCCCACAACTACCACCCGCTCGACGTCGTGATCAACCGCGCCGAGGGGGTCTGGGTGTGGGACGTCGAAGGTCGCAAGTACCTCGATTTCCTCGCCGCCTACTCCGCCGTCAATCAGGGGCACTGTCACCCGCGAATCCTCAAGGCACTCGTCGAGCAGAGCTGCCGCGTCGCCCTGACCTCGCGCGCCTTCCGCAACGATCAGCTCGGACTCTTCTACCAGGAGATCTGCGAGCTCGCCGGCTACCAGAAGTTCCTGCCGATGAACACCGGCGCCGAGGCCGTCGAGACGGCGATCAAGGCCGCGCGCAAGTGGGCCTACAAGGTCAAGGGCGTCTCCGCGGACAAAGCGGAGATCCTCGTCTTCCACAACAACTTCCACGGCCGGACCACGACGATCGTCGGGTTCTCCTCCGAAGACCAGTACCGCGACGGCTTCGGCCCCTTCCCCACCGGCTTCCGTCTCCTCCCCTACGGCGACGCCGAGGCGGTGGCGGCCGCGATGAACCCGAATGTCGCGGCCGTGCTCGTCGAGCCGATCCAGGGCGAGGGCGGCATCATCGTGCCCCCGGCCGGCTACCTTCAGCGGCTGCGCGAGCTGACCCGCGAGCATCATGCCCTGCTGATCGCCGACGAGATTCAGGCCGGCCTCGGCCGCACCGGCAAGCTCTTCGCCTTCGAGCACGAAGGGATCCGTCCGGACATCGTCATCGTCGGCAAGGCGCTCTCCGGCGGCCTCTACCCGGTCTCCGGCATCCTCGCCGACGACGCGGTGATGGGGGTCTTCCATCCGGGCGATCACGGCTCGACCTACGGCGGCAACCCGGTGGCGGCCGCGGTGGCGCGCGTCGCCTTGCGCGTGCTCGTCGAGGAGAACCTCGTCGACAACTCGGCGCGGCTGGGCGAGTACTTCATCGGCAAGCTGCGGGCGATCGGGTCGCCGCACGTCAAGGAGATCCGCGGCAAGGGGCTGTGGATCGGCATCGAGCTGCATCCGGAGGCCGGTGGCGCACGGCGCTTCAGCGAGCTTCTCCAGGCCGAGGGCCTGCTCTGCAAGGAGACCCATACCCACACGATCCGCATCGCACCGCCGCTCGTCATCCGGCGTGAGGAGATCGACTGGGCCCTCGAGCGGCTGGCAAAGGTACTGACGGCACCGGTCACCGCCAGCTGAGCGGTCGGGCGACCCCGGCCATCGCGATGACCGGGGTCGCCGCTCGCTCCGCTCGACGGCGCCATCCCCCGGCGTTCTCGAGCGACCTCTCCTCTTCTACCAGGAGACCTCGAACTCCCTCGGCCGTCCGTCCCGGTCGAGGTAGCGGAGATACCCTTCGCGTCGGCCGAAGAGGTAGAGGTCGCGGAGGATCTCGACGTCGTGTCGGCAGTACTCCTCGACGAGATCCATCCGCCCTTGCTTGACCCATTCGAGGCTCTGCAAGCCGTCGGCCGACTTGGCGGCGCCGAGCGTTTCGCGGGCGAGATGGTCGAGCCCAAGACGGTGGCCGAGACGCTGAACCACCTCGTCCAACAGGTCCAGCGTCGGCAAGGTGCGGGCGTAGTCCTCTCCCGTGTAGCCGGAGAGAACCTGGTAGTCGAACCGCCGGATGTTGAAGCCGACCACCTGGGTGGCCGCGCGCAGGGTCGCCACCAGGGCTCCGACCTGCCCCTCGCGAAAGACCTCGAATCGACCCTCTTCGAGGTGGCACACGACGGCGACGGCAAGGCCCATCCGGTGCGCTTTGCCCCAGCCACCGACCTCCGCCGCCGAGCGCAGCGTCTCGACATCGAAGAGCACGGTGCGGCGCTCTGCGAGGTCTCCGCGATCGGCCTCGCTTGCCGAATCCGCTCGAGTCGCCACTTCCGTCACACGGGGTGGGTCGACCGCCGAAGTCCCCCGGGGCTCCGCCGGATCCGATCGTGCCGCCCTCGAGATCCCCTGCCCGGCCAAGCCGAGGTCGAAACGCACCTCGAGCGGCGCGGCTCTCTCTTCCCCCAGCCAGAAGTCGAGCGCCACCGAAGCACCTTGCTTGTCGAGCGGACGATTTCCGTTGCCGCACTTCGGCGACTGGACGCAGGCCGGGCAGCCTTCGTCGCACGGACAGCGCCCGAGCAGCTCGCGGACGCGGCCGAGGAGCTCGGGAAGGTCGGCGAAGCCGCGTTCGGCGAGCCCGACCCCTCCGGGATGCCCCTCGTAGACGAACACCGCGGCGCCGCCGATCTGCGGGTGAAACGGCGTCGAGATCCCCCCGAGATCGTTGCGATCACAGAGTGCCAGCAACGGGAGCAGCGAGATCGTCGCGTGCTCGGCGGCATGTAGCGCTCCGACGACGTGGCGCCCGGCTTCGCGCAGGCGGACTTCGAGCTCCGGCGGCGCGACCCAGAACAGGCCGTGCGGCTCGAACTCCACCGGCGGGAGCTCGAGCGGACACTGCTCGACGACCTCTTGCGTGAAGATCCGTTTCCGCTCGTAGCCGACGACTCTCTCGCGCACGCGCAGGCGGGCGAGCCATGCCTGCAGACCGCCCTGGTGCCGCGTGTCGAGCAGCTCGAGAATCTCCGTTTCCTTCTCCGAAAGCGCCGCGGTGTAGTGCTCGACCTCCACGCGCCGGACGACGACCGTCCGTTCGCCGATGCGCAGCTCGCTGACGGTCCACTGCCGTCCGCCGTGCAGATAGATCGCCCCGGGATGGCACTCGTGGAAGACTCGGACGCCGTCGATCGAACCGATGCGGCGACCGTCCGAGCCATCCACGATGGCGTAGCTTGCGCCGCTCCCGCGGAGATTGACCGCACGGTGCGGGGCTTTCCGGACCGCGACCAGCCCACCGCCCGCGGCGGCACGGAGGCGCTGCTCTCCCGCCAGACGGGTCAGCAGGGCCTGATGACGGAACAGATACGGCTGTTCGCGCTCCGGCTCGAGCGGCATCTCGCCGGCAGCACAGAGCAGATGCGCACGGGCGACCGCCGAGTTGCCGGGATCGAGCACGATGCGCTCGCACGGCCGCTCGAGCAGGGCCTCCGGGTGGTCGAGCAGGTACTGGTCGAGCGCATCCGGCAGCGCGACGAGCGCGGTCAGCGACTCCCGGCTCGCCCTTCCCACCCGACCCGAGCGCTGCCAGGTCGCCATGACACTGCCGGGATAGCCGACGAGTATGCACGCATCGAGCCCGCCGATGTCGATCCCGAGCTCGAGCGCCGAGGTCGCGATGACCCCCTGAAGCTCGCCGGAGAGCAGGGCCCCTTCGATCCGTCGCCGCTCCTCGGGAAGAAACCCCGCCCGGTAGCTCGAGACGCGACCCGCCAGATCTCGATCCTGTTGGCGAAGCCAGGTGTGCAGGAGCTCCGTGGCCCGTCGCGCCTTGGTGAAGACGATGACCCGCTGCTCCCGTCGAAGGAGCTCGACGAGGAGGGCGAGCGCCGCCGAGTACGGACTGCCGCTCGGTCGCATCAGCAGGATGTGGCGACCCGACCGCGGAGCGCCGGAGTGCTCGACCACCGCGAACGGCTCGCCGACCAACGACTCGGCGAATCGTCCCGGATCGCTGGCCGTCGCCGAGGCGGCGATCACGATCGGATCGCCGCCGAGGGCGCGAGAGAGCCGCAGCAGCCGGCGCAGGACGTGGTGGACGTGCGCACCGAACAGCCCGCGGTAGACGTGCAACTCGTCGACGACGATCCACTTCAGCTCGCGGAGAAAACCCTCCCACTTGCTCCACGAGGCGAGAATGCCGGCGTGGAGCATGTCGGGGTTGGTGATGAGCGCGCGCGGTGGTTGACGCCGTAACTTCGCACGCTCACCGGCAGGGGTGTCTCCGTCGTAGACCGCGCAGCTGACTTCCGCCGACAGACCGGCTGCACCCGCCAGGGTCTCGAGCTTGCTTCGCTGGTCCTGTCCGAGCGCCTTGAGGGGAAAGAGGAAGAGCGCTCGACCCGATCCGCCCGCCGCTCCCTCGAGCAGCAGAGGAAGCTGAAAGACCAGCGACTTGCCCGACGCCGTCGGCGTCGCAATGAGAACGTGACGCCCCGCGGCGACCTGTTCGAGCGCGGCGACCTGGTGACTCCAGAGCGGGGAGATCCCCAGCCCGGAGAGGGCTCCGGCGATCGCCTCCGGGAGCCGCAGCGACAACTCGGCGGTCTCGGCCTCGTGCCCCGGAAGGAACGCCGCGTGGGCGACCTGCGGCCCCAGGCGGGGATGGCGCCGCAGCTCCTCGACCAGGGGGCCGAGCTCGGGGACCGGAAGACCCAGCATGGTCGGTCAGCGCGCCAGACGCCGCGGGTTCCGCCGCCGCCGAGGTCGCCAGCGCAGGCCGAACTTCTCCTTCGCCGCGGCGAGCACCGTCGCCACCGCCTCTTCGGGCGAGTCGGTCACCGTGAAGAGATCGAGGTCATCCGGCGCGATCGTGCCGCGCTCGACCAGCGTGCCCCGCACGAACTCGAGAAGCGGCCGCCAGTACTCCTCACCCATGACGACCACCGGGAAGCCGCTGATCTTGCCCGTCTGGATCAGCGTCGCCGTCTCGAACGCCTCGTCCATCGTGCCGAAGCCTCCGGGCAACACGACGAAGGCGTACGAGTACTTCACCAACATGACCTTCCGCACGAAGAAATAGCGGAAGTCGACAGAGAGGTCGACAAACGGGTTCGCCTGCTGCTCGTGCGGCAGCTCGATGTTGCACCCGACCGAATAGCCCCCGGCCTCGTGCGCACCGCGATTGGCAGCTTCCATGATGCCGGGGCCGCCGCCGGTCATCACGGTGAAGCCGGCGCGCGCGAGTCGCGCCCCGAGATCTCGTGCCAGCTCGTAGTAGGGATGCCCTTCGCGGAACCGCGCGGAGCCGAAGACCGTCACGCAAGGGCCGAGATCGTGGAGACGCCAGAAGCCGCGCAGAAACTCGCGGACGATGCGCGAGAGTCGCGCGAGCTCGTGGCGATGCTTGGCGGACCCTTCGAGAAAGCGCCCTTCGTCTTGGTGGCGCGGGGTCGATTTCAGCGGCTCTGCCCCTCGCACGGATCGACTCTAGCAGAGCCTCCAGGACCACCCCCGGGTTAGAATGGCGGCCTCGCCTTTCCCGGCCGCGTGCCCTGATCGCCGCGGCTCGCTCGCAGGAGGGACTTCATGGCTCGCAGGAAGGTCGTCATCATGGGCGCCGCAGGGCGCGATTTCCATAACTTCAACTGTCTCTTCCGCAACGACCCCGACGTCGAGGTCGTCGCGTTCACCGCCACCCAGATCCCGGACATCGAGGGGCGGACCTATCCGGCGTCGCTCGCCGGGCGCTTCTATCCCGAAGGGATTCCGATCCAGGCGGAAGAGGATCTCGAGATTCTCGTCCGCCAACACGCCATCGACGAAGTCTGGTTCTCCTACTCCGACGTGGCCCACACCTACGTGATGGACAAGGGCTCGCGGGTGATCGCCTGGGGCGCCCACTTCGGCATCTGCTCGGCGACACGGACGATGCTCCCCTCGACGAAACCGGTGATCGCCGTCACGGCCGTCCGCACTGGCGTTGGCAAGTCGCAGACGACCCGATTCCTCTCCCGCATCCTCAAGTCGCTCGACCTCAAGGTCGTCGCCGTCCGCCACCCGATGCCCTACGGCGACCTCGAGCGCCAGACCTGCCAGCGCTTCGCCACCTACGAGGACCTCGACCGCCAGGAGTGCACGATCGAGGAGCGCGAGGAGTACGAGCCGCACATCGACAACGGCTTCGTGGTCTACGCCGGCGTCGACTACGAGCAGATCCTGCGCGCCGCCGAAGAGGAAGCCGACGTCATCCTCTGGGACGGCGGCAACAACGACACACCGTTCTACAAGCCCGACCTCCACATCACCCTGCTCGATCCGCATCGCGCCGGCCACGAGCTTCGCTACTACCCGGGCGAAACGAACGTGGTGATGTCCGACCTCTTGATCGTCAACAAGGTCAACACGGCCGAACCGGACAAGGTTGCCGAGGTCGAGGCGAACTGCCGGGCGCTCAACCCACGCGCCCGCATCCTCCGCTGCGATTCGCGGATCGCCATCTCCGACGCGGCCCTCGTCGCCGGGAAGCGGGCCCTCGTCGTCGAGGACGGCCCGACGCTGACGCACGGCGGGATGAGCGTCGGCGCCGGGTGGTTCGCCGCCAGGGATGCGGGAGCGGCGGAGATCGTCGATCCGCGGCCCTATGCCGTCGGTTCGATCGCCGAAACCTATGCCAAGTACCCGAACGCCGCCGGGATCCTGCCGGCGATGGGCTATGGCGACGAGCAGATCCGCGACCTCGCAGCGACGATCGAGGCGACACCGGCCGATGTCGTCGTCGAAGGCACGCCGATCGAGCTCTCTCGGATCATGTCGATCTCGAAGCCGGTGGCCAAGGTCACCTACGAGCTCGAAGAGCTCGAGCCGGGCGTGCTCGAGGCCGAAGTCCGGCGGGTTCTCGGTCGGGGCTGAGGCTCGACTCGCAACTTCCCGTCGATTGCTGCGTTTGCATGGGGAGGGGATCGCTCGCCCGCGGGCGGGCCCCCTCCCCTGCCATCTCAAGGAGGCTCCATGTTCCGAACCCGACGGGCGCATGCGCTCGCCGCCGCGCTGGTCCTCGTCACCGCCGCAGCGGCAATGGCCGAGATTCCGGCGACGAGCTCGGCACCCACCAAGCTGCTTCGCTTTCCCGATGTTCACGGTGATCGCGTCGTCTTCTCCTACGCTGGGGACCTCTGGACCGCGTCGACCTCGGGAGGACTGGCCGAGCGTCTGACCGCCCATCCCGGCCTCGAGCTCTTCGGCAAGTTCTCTCCCGACGGCCGATGGATCGCCTTCACGGGCCAGTACGACGGCGACGAGCAGGTCTACGTGATTCCCTCGTCGGGGGGAGAGCCGCGCCAGCTGACCTTCTACCCGGCCCACGGCCCGCTCACCCCGCGGTGGGGCTACGACAACCAGGTGTACGGCTGGAGCCCGGACGGGACGAAGATCCTCTTCCGCTCGTTGCGGGACGCCGACGGCGGCCGCACCGAAACGGCTCTCTACACCGTCGAGCTGACCGGCGGACTCGCCGAGAAGCTCCCGATGCCGACCTCCGGGGCCGGCGACTTCTCGCCGGATGGCAAGCGCCTCGTGTACTCGCCGCTCTTTCGTGACTTCCGCACCTGGAAGCGCTACGAAGGCGGCTGGGCGCAGGATCTCTATCTTTTCGATCTGACGAGCCACGCCGTCGAACCGGTCGCCCACAGCGTGCGCACGGAACGCGACCCGATGTGGCTCGGCGATGCCATCTACTTCGTTTCCGACCGCGACGGCGTCCTGAACCTCTACCGTTTCGACCTCGGCAGGAAGTCCGTCGAGCAGATGACCCACGAAGCCGTCTGGGACGTTCGCTGGGCGAGCTCGGACAATCGAGCGCAGATCGTCTACGAGATCGACGGCGAGCTGGCGCTCTTCGACGCGACAACCCGCGCCTCCCGTCGGCTGTCGATCTCGGTGCCCGACGACGGCGTGAACCGGCGGCCGTCCCGCATCTCGGCTGCCCGGCAGATCGAGGACTTCGAGCTGTCTCCCAAGGGCGAGCGGGCGCTCTTCGTGGCCCGCGGCGACGTCTTCACGGCACCGATCGAGAAGGGCCCCACCCGGAACCTGACCGCGAGCTCCCGGGCCCACGACAAGCACGCCCGCTGGTCACCCGATGGCCGCCGGATCGCCTTCGTCTCGGACCGCTCGGGCGAGGATCAGGTCTACCTGATCGACCAGGATGGCAGCCATCCCGCCGAGCCCTTGACGGATCGCTTCGCGGCCATGCTGTACGCCCCCGCCTGGTCACCGGACGGCAAGCGGCTCGCCCTTTCCGACAAGGACGGGAAGGTCTGGGTCGTCTCCCTGGACGACAAGAAGGCCGTGGAGATTGCCGACGACCGTTTCGGTCCGGTCTCCGACTACACCTGGTCGCCTGGCGGATCTCACCTCGCCTACTCGCTCGCCGAGGCCAACGGCACCCGGTCGCTGTGGATCTGGACGGTTGCCGAGGACAGGGCGCGCCAGGTGACCGGCGAGATGTTCAACGAGTACCAGCCGGCCTGGGATCCCCAAGGCAAGTACCTCTACTTCCTCTCCGAGCGCGAGTTCGCACCGCAGATCTCCGATCTCGAATGGAACTATGCCGGCAACCGGCGGACCGGCGTCTTTGCGCTCGCCCTGCGGCGGGACGTCGGTCATCCATTCCCTGCCGAAAGCGACGAGATCAAGCTCGACGACCCCATCAAGGCCGACACCGGCAGGAAGACGGAAGGGGACACCACCTCGACGCGCAAGTCGCCGGCGACGTCGGAGAGCAAGCCGGCCGAACCGTTGCGAATCGACTGGGAGGGTCTCGCCTCGCGCGTGGTGCGCGTTCCGATCGACGCGGACAATCTCGACGGCCTGGTCGCCACCACCGACGCACTGCTCTTCGCCACCTCGGGAGCGCCCTTCTACGGCCGCGACAGCTACGAGAAGACGAAGCTGCGGATCTTCGACCTCAAGAAGCGCGAGACTAGCGTTCTCGCCGACGACATCCAGGGATACGTCCTCTCGCGTGACGGCTCGAAGGTCCTGGTGCGTCAAGGAGCCAGTTTCAGCCTGATGGACGCGACGCCGAAGAGTGTCGACCGCAAATCGGTGTCGACCTCCGGGCTGGTGGTCGATCGGGTCCCGAGCGAGGAGTGGGCCGAAATCTTCGACGAGGTCTGGCGGCGCTATCGCGATTTCTTCTACGTGCGCAACATGCACGGCTACGACTGGAAGGCGATCGGCGATCGCTACCGCCGGTGGCTCCCGCACGTCGGTCATCGTTCGGATCTCAACTACGTCCTGGGGGAGATGGTCGCCGAGCTCAACATCGGCCACGCCTACATCGAAGGCGGAGACTTCTCCATCCCGGAACGACCCAAGGTCGGCCTGCCGGGTGCCCGCTTCGAGCTCGACCGCGCCGCCGGCCGCTACCGCATCTCCAGGATCATGGAAGGGAACAACGAGGAGGCGCGATACCGCGCGCCGCTCACCGAAGTCGGCGTGAACGTCAGCGTCGGCGATTTCGTCCTGGCCATCGACGGCGTCGATTTGAAAGCCACCGACGATCCCTACCGCCTGCTGCGCTACAAGACCGACCCGGTGACCTTGACGGTCAACAACCGGCCCGTCGCCGACGGAGCGCGACAGGTCACCTATCGGCCGATCACCGACGAGAGCGACCTGCTCTACTACGGATGGGTCGCGGCGAGCCGCGCGCGCGTCGACCAGGCGACCGGCGGGCGCGTCGGCTACCTCCACCTTCCGGACATGGGGGCAGCGGGCGCCTACGAGTTCGTGAAGTGGTTCTACCCGCAGATCCGCAAGGAGGGTCTCGTCGTCGACGTGCGTTCCAACGGCGGAGGGAATATCTCTCAGTGGATCATCGAGCGGCTCGACACGAAGCTGCTCGGCACGCGCTTCGGCTACACCGGGGACCAGCCGGCAACCTACCCTTACACCGTCTTCTACGGGCATCTGGCCTGCCTGCTCAACGAGACGTCGGCTTCCGACGGCGACATCTTCCCCTACCGATTCCGCAAGGCCGGCCTCGGCCCGTTGATCGGCAAGCGATCCTGGGGCGGCGTCGTCGGAATCAGCGGGACGGGCCCGCTTCTGGACGGCGGCACCGTCTTCGTGCCACAGCAGGGGACGAACGACGTCGATGGGAGCTGGGCGATCGAAGGTCATGGCGTCGACCCGGACATCGAGGTCGAGAACGATCCGGCGTCGGTGATCGCCGGTCAGGATCCTCAACTCGAGCGGGCGATCGCGGAGGTGCTCCGCGCGATGGCAGAGGATCCCCGCAAGCTCCCCTCCCGGCCCGCAGACCCGGTGAAGACCCACTGACGAGGCACTCGACCCGGACAGGCCACGGGTGCGCCGGCGAGGTCCGGCGCACCCGCGCAGTTCCAGGGCTAGAATCTTCCGCCATGAGATCCAAGGCCGCCGCCCACCGACTCTTCCGCCACGCCGTCGTCGCGATGTTCCCCTTCGCCCTCCTCCTCGGCTGCGGAACGAAGGCCGAACCCGCGAAGACCGTGCCGGATCAGCGTTATGAAGTCCGGGGCGAGATCGTGCGCCTGCCTGAAGGCGGAGCGACATCTGCCGAGATCTGGATCCGCCACGAGGCGATTCCGGACTTTGCCACGGAAGAGGGGAAGAGGGTCGGAATGGACTCGATGACCATGCCGTTTGCTCTGTCCCCAGGTCTCTCGCTCGACGGGATCACGGTCGGCGACAAGGTCGCGTTCACCTTGGAGATTCGGTGGGCCGATCGCGCCGCTCCGGCGAGGATCTCCCGACTGATCGAGCTTCCCGCGGAGACGGTGCTGAGCCTCGAGACGCGCCAGGGGCAGTGACCGCAGCGGCCCCGTTCGATCCGGCGAATCGAGCGCAACCCACCGAGCAGATTCACCTTTCGCGCGAGACGCTCGTCCAACCCGTCGCCCTTCCCGTTCGCGCGACCTGAGGATCTTCAGATCCGCAGGAGTGCTCCACGTCAACCCGACTTCCAGAGTCGGCTCACCGTCTCCCCGCTGCGACGGGACTCGGTCCATCGTTCGCGCTGTCCCATTGCGCTGAGGATCGTCGTTTCTCTAAGATGGAAACGCTCCAAGTCCGACAAGGTTGACGAACTCGGCGGTCGCTGCTGCGGCCCGTCCGAAGACCACGGAGGTGCCCATGTTGAGCCCACGCTACCGTCTCACCTTCCTGCTGCTCGGTCTGGTGCTGGTCGCCGGAACCGGTCTCGCAGCGACAGCGCCGCCGACCGATCGCGACCCGGCACTTTCGCCGACGTCGTCGCACCTCGAATGGCAACTGCCGCAAGGCGCCGCCGGCGCCGTGCTCACCGTCATCGGGCCGGACGACTTCATCCTGCGCAAGGTCTACGAGCCGGCCGGGGTGCTGACCTTCAGCGCCGCGGATGTCACCGGCGAGCCGTTGGCCGACGGCAGCTACACCTGGGAGCTCCGGTTCGTCGCGAATCCGGACAGCGGACTGAAGCGCCGCGTCGAGGCCGCGCGTGCCGCCGGCAACGACGTCGAAGCCGAGAGCCTGCGCGCCCAGATGGCGCGCCCGAAGCCCATCGAACCGGTCTCCGGCACCTTCCGTGTCGATGGCGGCGGCATCAGCGCCCCTTCGCGGGCCGTGTTCTCGAGCCAGGTCGCGACGGCCGCGGCCCCGCGGTCCCTCGACGAGCGCGATCAGGTGATCGCCGACGACCTCATCGTCCAGGGCAGCACCTGCGTCGGCCTCGATTGCGTCAACAACGAGTCGTTCGGCTTCGACACCATCCGGCTGAAGGAGAACAACACCCGGATCAAGTTCGAAGACACCTCGGCCTCGGCTGGCTTTCCCACCCATGACTGGCAGCTCACCGCGAACGATTCGGCGAGCGGCGGCGCAGAGAAGTTTTCCATCGAAGACATCACCGCCGCGACCGTGCCCTTCACCCTCCGAGGCTCTGCCCCCACCAACTCGATCTTCGTCGACGGAACGGGTCGCGTCGGTTTCCGGACGGCCACTCCCGTTCTCGACCTTCACGTGAGCACCTCGAACACGCCGGCCCTCCGCCTCGAACAGACGAATGCCGGCGGGTTCACCGCCCAGACCTGGGACATCGCCGGCAACGAGGCCAACTTCTTCGTCCGCGACGTGACCGGAGGCTCGCGCCTGCCGTTCCGCATCCGTCCCGGCGCACCAACGAGCTCGATCGACATCAACGCCTCGGGGAATGTCGGCGTCGGCACGGCCTCGCCGGAGGTCAAGGTCGACGTGCGTGGCTCGGACGCGGTCTCCGGCTCGTTCTGGTTCACGGTCCCGTCGAATACCGACAGCCCCGTGATGGCCATGCGGCGCGGTCGTGCTGGCGGCGCCGCTACGCTGAGTGGCGACGTCCTCGGACTTCTGGCATTCCGCGGCCATGATGGCACCGCTTTCTCCTCGGTGAACTCCGCGATCATCGGATCGCTCGCTCAGGGGAACTTCTCCGCAACCTCGACCGGTGCACAATTGGTCTTCTTCACCACTCCCTCGGGCTCGGTGTCTCCGGCACTCCGCATGTCGATTACTGACGCCGGGCGCGTGGGGATCGGAACCGGTACCCCCACCGAGAAGCTCGAGGTCAGCGGCGGCAACATTCGCGTGACCGGCGGCTCGTTCATCGACGACGGAACGACGCTCAACGTCCCGGACTATGTCTTCGAGCCGGGCTACGAGCTTCTGCCGATCGATCGGCTGCGGACGTTCCTGTCCGAGAACGGACACCTGCCGAACGTGCCGAGCCGTGACGAGATCAAGTCGAAGGGCCTGAACCTCAGCGCATTCCAGATGCGACTGCTGGAGAAGGTCGAAGAGCTGACCCTGTACACGGTTTCGCAGCACGATCAGCTCGAAGCCCTGAAGAGCGAGAACCAGCAGCTTCGTGCCCGTCTCGACTCGCTCGAGCGGCACTGATCCTCGACACCCCGTTCGACCGTCGTTCCGCAGCGCCGGGTCCTCACCGACCCGGCGCTCGCCGTTTCAGCCGGCCTCTCCCGACACGTTGTGCTAGCGTTTTCGTCGCTCGGAGGACCTCGCCATGCGTGTGCTGGTCATCGGTTTCGACGGCTCCGCCGACTCACGCCGTGCGCTCGACTGGGCGGCCGCCCTGGCCCGCGGCCAGGGCGACGTCGAGCTTCATCTCGTCGAAGCGATCGGCGTTCCCACACTCCCGGGAGCCCTCTCGGTCCGCTCACTCGCCGCGCTGCTCGACGAACACGAGACCGAGCGGCGTGAGCTCCTGGAGCGCGAAGCCGAGAGCCTCCGATCGGCCGGGTTCGCGGCTCGGGGATTCGTTCGCCGATGGCTGCCGACCGAGACGCTCGTCGAGCACGCCACCGAGCTCGGGGCCGAGCTGCTCGTCGTTGGCACGCACGGCAGCGGACGGGCGCGATTCCTCCTGGGTTCCGTCAGCGGGGAGGTGGTGCGGTCCGCCCATCAGCCCGTGCTGCTCGCCCGGGGGTCGCGGCCAGCCCGGCCCCCGCGGCGGGCGCTCCTCGCACTCGATGGCTCTCTGCCATCGCAGCGGGCCGCGCGAGTGGCCGCCCGCTGGTGCCTGGACGCCGAGCTCCTGGCGCTTCATGTCCGCGAAAACGACGCGGCGATGACCTCCGACGAGCTTGCCCAAGCCGTCGGTGCTCTCGGCCTGGGCACCCGAACCGTCGAGCTCCGGCTGTCCGAAGGTCACCCGGCGCAGCGCATTCTGGAACTGATCGCTGCCGAGGAGATCGACCTGCTGGCGACCGGGACGCGCGGGATGGGGCCGCTCGCCGAGCTCCTTCTGGGGAGCGTGAGCGACAAGCTGATCCAACTCGCCGATTGCCCGGTGCTGCTCAGTCGCTGAGCCCCCCGGACGACGGGAGCAGACCGAGGAAACCGGCCGCGCGAAGAAGCGCGCAGATCGACTTTCCGTCGTCGATCCCGCCCGAGAGCGCCAGCGAGAGCGCTTCCTGCAAGGGGAGGCGCTCGACGATCAGGTCTTCGTCCGCCTGCAGGTCCTGGTGGCTGGTTTCGAGCTGCCGCGCGAGAAAGAGCCAGATCCGCTCGTCGGTGAAGCCAGGCGTCGTCCAGATCCAGCCGAGAGGCACGAGCTCACCCGCGCGATACCCTGTCTCCTCCTCGGTCTCACGTCGAGCGCACGACTCGGGGCTCTCGCCCGGGTCGAGCTTGCCAGCCGGAACTTCGAGGATCGTGCCGCCCGTGGCATGGCGATACTGGCGCACCAGAAGAACGCTGCCGTCGGGCGACAGCGGCACGACGGCGGCAGCCCCGGGATGACGGATGATCTCGAGCTCGCAAACCGAGCCATTGGGTAACGCCACCCGCTCGAGATCGACGTTCACGATCCGCCCGGTGAGCTCCCGGCGACGCTCGAGAAGAGTGGCCCGCGGCTCGTTCGCCATCATTCCCCATTCCTCCTCGGCGAAGTCTCTCACGGCGGCCGAGCTCGCCTGACCCCGGACGGAGACTCGGCGAGAGCCGGCCCCCCCACGATTCCAGCATCGATCCGCAGGGGTTGACGAAGGAGGAGAGGGTCGCCTATACTTGCGTCATGGCGCAAGTACGCAAATCCCCCCTGCCTCTCGCCCCGGTCGAGTGCTGTCGCGTCGCGGAATCTGCCTGGCGCCCGGAGTTCTTTCGCGCCCTCGCCGACCCCACGCGATTGAGCCTGCTCTTTCGCCTGGTCGAGCTCGGAGGAGAGGCCACCGTCGGTCGGGTCGCCGGCTGCTGCCCGGTCGACCTCTCCGGGGTGTCCCGACACCTGGCCGCCCTGCGCGCGGCGGGCCTCCTCGCCGCCGAACGGGCCGGCCAGGAGGTGCGTTACCGCATCCGGTGGACCGAGATCGTCAAGACGCTTCGCGACCTGGCCGACAGCCTGGAAGCCTGCTGCCCGGCACCATCCCCCGCCTCTCAACCTCAGGAGATCCTTCATGACGACCGCCGACAAGATCCGTGACGATGTCCGAGACAGCTACGCCAAGGCCGTGACCTCCGGAGGGGGGTGCTGCGGACCCCGCGAGATGAAGGGCGTGGCCGTGAAGAGCGCCGGCTATGCCGCCGAGGAGTTGGCGGCGCTCCCGGACGAGGCCGTCGCCAACGCCTTCGGCTGCGGCAACCCGCTGGCCTTCGCCGAGGTTCAGCCGGGACAGACCGTGCTCGACCTCGGTTCGGGCGCCGGCATCGACCTCCTTCTCGCCGCTCGCCGCGTGGGACCGGAAGGCCGAGTCATCGGCGTCGACATGACCGACGAAATGATCGCCAAGGCCAGGGCCAATGCGGCCGCGGCCGGAGCCCTTCAGGTCGAGGTTCGCAAGGGGCTCATCGAGGCGCTTCCGGTCGACGACGCCTCGGTCGACTGGGTGATCTCGAACTGCGTCATCAACCTCTCGCCGGAGAAGGACCGCGTCTTCTCCGAGATCTCCCGCGTTCTTCGCCCGGGCGGCCGCGTCTCGATCTCCGACATCGTCGCGGAGGATCTGCCGGCCGAGTTGCGGCGCGACCTCGCGGTCTACAGCGCCTGCATCGGCGGAGCGATCTCCGAGCGAGACTACCTGGCCGGGATGCAGCGAGCCGGGCTGGTCGATCCGGAGGTGACCGACCGCCTGGTCTACTCGCCGAGCCAGTTGACCGCGCTCGTCGAGAGTGAGCTCGACGACTCGGCTTGCGGCTGTGGCGGAGCGACGCTGCGAGATCTCGTCCGCCAGTTCGCACCGCACTTCGCAGGCAAGGTGTGGAGCGCGCGGATCACCGCCCGCAAGCCGAACCGCTGATCCCGGTCATCACCCGCGGGGCGACCGCTCTTTCAGGGCCGCCCCGCGACTTCCCTCGCCGCCCACTGGGCGAGGCACGAGCGCGGCGCTGGCCTGCCCGAGTCCGACGCGCTCTCCTCCACGGTCGCGCCTCGCCCGCCGTCGATCGCCATCGCGAAGACCGGGACACCGGCCGCTCGACCAAGATATTCTCTCGCGGCGAGGGACCCCGGACCTGTCGATGAACCGCCAAGAGCTTCAGGACCTCGTCGACCTGCCAGAAGGCGAAGCGCTTCAGACCTATTTCGATCGCCGCAACCTCCGAGTGCTGGCGTCGGTCTCGTGGATCTTCGCCGCCATGTCGTTCGGCGCGCTCTTGGCAGCGCTTTCCGGACCGACTCGAGAGCCGATCCTCGCGCTCTTCTGCGCTGCGAACCTCGCCGGAAACCTCGGCCTCTTCTTTCTCCGCCGTCGACCCTCCCTGCCCGGCGCCGTCCGCCGATGGCTCCTGCTCTATCTCGCCTTGCAAGCGGCGATCCTCCTTTCGGCGGCCAGCGACGACGGCGCAGTGGTCGGCTTCGCCGGCGTCGCCCTGCCGACCGCGCTGCTCGTGCTGCATCTTCGGCCCGGCGAGCGCGTCTTTCTCGTCGCCCTGCTTTCCGTCTCGTCCTGGTTCGTGCTCGCGCGCCTGACTTCGGCTGTCCAGCCGGGTGGACCGACCGGTCCGGCGATCGGCGTCACCGTGCTCGCCTCCCTCGGAGCCCTCGGAGGGTGGTGGAGAACGCGTACGACCCGCCGCCGCTTCCTCCTCGAATGGCACGTCGCGGTCGGCGAGTCTCGCGAACGGTCACGGCTCCGCTCCGAGCTCGCTTTGGCCCGCCAGGTCCAGCTCGGGATGTTGCCCGCGGGACCACCCGATCTGACCTGGCTCGAGCTGGCGGCAAGCTGCGATCCGGCGGCCGAGGTCGGCGGCGACTACTACGACTGGATCGTCCTCTCGCCGACCCGCGTGGCGCTCGTGGTGGGTGACGTCGCCGGCCACGGGATGGCGAGTGGGCTGGTGCTCGCGGGAGTGCGGAGTTGCCTCTACCTGCTCCGTCGCGAGCTCGCCGCTCCGGCCGACGTCCTGGCGCGCCTCGACGAAGTCGTTCGCGAGACGGGAGCGCGACGGATGTTCATGACCCTGCTGATCGTCGTCCTCGACGCCGAACGGCACGAAGCCCGCGTGGTCAGCGCCGGTCACCCGCCGGCGTTGCGCTGGAGCGCCTCGAGCGTCCACGCGGAGAGCCTCGGGGTCCCTTCCCCGCCGCTCGGCACGAAGCTCGGGGCGCAATTCCACGACGAGGTGGTGACGCTCGCAGCCGGCGATCTGCTCGTCCTGCACACCGATGGCGTCATCGAGTCACGGCGCGTCGACGGCGAGCCGTTCGGCGAGGAACGCCTGGCGGCGGAACTTCAGGCCGCCGCTTCGGGATCGGCCGCCGAGATCTGCAGCCGACTCGGCGCGGCCTTGCGCGATTTCCGCGCCGAGCGGCCCGCCGACGACGACTGCACGATCCTCGTGGCACGACTCGGTGAGCTCCCGGATCGCGGCCGATGAATGCCCTCCTGATCACCCGCGCCGACGAGCTCCGTCGAGCCGCTGCGACCTGGAAGCAGGCCGAGATCCTCGCCGTCGACACCGAGTTCGTCTTCGAGCGTACCTACTATCCGCGCCTCGGCCTCGTTCAGCTGGCAACCGCGGGGGAGATCTGGCTCGTCGACCCGGTCGCTTGCGGAGACCTTTCGGCGCTGGGGGACGCTCTGACGGGACCTGGATTGAAAGCCCTCCACTCGGCGACGGGCGACCTCGCCGTGCTCTTCCGTGCCCTCGGAACGCTTCCCCACCCGATCGTCGACACCCAGGTCGCTGCGGCTTTCGCGGGCCTGGGAAGCGGAATCTCGTACCAGCGCCTCGTCGAGGCGGTGATCGGCAAGCTCCTGGTAAAGGGGGAAACTCGCAGCGACTGGCTGGCGCGGCCGCTCTCTCCCGAGCAACTCGCCTACGCCGCCGAAGACGTCGTCGATCTCGAAGAGGTCGTCCTCCAGCTGCGAGAACGCCTTTCGCCTCTCGGTCGGTGGGACTGGGTGCTCGCCGATTCGGCTCGTCTGCTCGAAACGGCCCGACCGTTGCCGGTGGAATCGGCCCCGGATCGTCTCCGGGGTCTCGACCGGCTTCCTCCCGCCGACCGCACCGCGGCCCAGGCGCTGGCGATCTGGCGCGAGCGTGAAGCGATCGCACGGGACCTGCCGCGCCGCTGGGTCCTCGACGACGCGGCGCTCTACCTGCTGGCCCGGTATCGACCGGCCAATCGCGAGGAGCTCGAGGGGATCGCCGGCCTGGAGCAGCGGGCCGTCAAGCGAGACGGCGAGGCCTGGCTGTCGATCCTCGCCGAGGCTGCCAAGTCACCTCTCGAGCCCCGCCTGCCCGCCAGAGGGCGGCCGTCGCCGCGCGAACGTCACCTCGCCGATCGGCTCCATCGCCTGGTGCGGCGACGTGCCGAAGAGCTCGCCCTTCCCCCGGAGCTGCTCGCCTCTCGTCGTCTCGTCGAGGAGCTGGCCGCTGACGCACTGGCGGGTCGCCTCGAGCTTCGTCGCGAGTTGGCCGGTTGGCGGCGGGGGGTCCTCGGCGACGAGCTCCTGGCGGCGGCACGCTCGACCGTCGAATAGACGAAGGCCCCGCCCGGAACAGGTCCGGACGGGGCCGCGAGTGCCCTGCTGGCGAGACTTCAGATCCGAACGACGTTGCGGGCCTGGAGCCCCTTCTGGCCGCTGACGACCTCGAAGGAGACGCGGTCACCCTGGTTCAGCGAGCGGAAGCCCTCGGCGGAAATCGCCGTGTAGTGGACGAAAACGTCCGGGCCGTTGTCGCGCGAGATGAAACCGAAACCCTTCTCGTTGTTGAACCACTTCACGGTGCCCTGCTCGGTCATGCCACTACTCCTTGCTGCAGAGGTTGATCTCGGCCGGCCGGAGCGGCCTGCCCGCGACCCTCTCGCGCGAACGAGGGGCGCATCTTCTTCACGACGTGCTCGCGCGGGCACGCGGTCCTGCAGGACTGGGGAGAGGAGATGAGGCGAGACAAACCGAAAGCGACTCGACTGGAGGAAATTTTCGCGTGTTCTACCAGATCATCTGGTGCGACGCAAGGGCCTCCCGCCATCCGCATCGGTCGAACACGGCTCCCAGGTCGGCCGGCCAGGGGGCCTCGAGCGCCGAGGCGACACCGAGTGGCGGGCTCGGGAGGGTGAGTCGCCAGGCGTGGAGCAGCGGCCGTCCGGGGTCGAGCAACCGGCGAAGCTCCCGGTCCCTCACCCCGTGATGGCGCGGTCCTCCGTACAGGTCGTCGCCGACGATCGGATGGCCGGCGGCGGCAAGATGGACCCGGAGCTGATGGGTTCGACCCGTTTCCGCCCGCATCGCCACCAGGGCGACATGAGGGGCCACGCCGAGCGTCCGGTAGGCGGTGCGCGACGGCTTGCCGCCCGGATCGACCTTCATCCGGCGGCGGTCCTCCCGGTCGGGCCCGAGCGGACTCTCCCACCGTCCCTCGCGTGGCCGCGGATGTCCCCAGACCACCGCCAGATAGGTCTTCTCCACCCGACGCGCGGCAAACGCCTCGACGAGCGCACGATGCGCCTCGGTACCTCGCGAGAGGAGCACCAGGCCTGAGGTTCCGATGTCGAGTCGATGGACGAGTTGCAGCTCCTCGGCGGGCAGCAGCCGTTGATCGCACTCTGGAAGCGAGGCCACCAGCCGGGCAACGGCCGCGCCGGGCTCGGCGAGGCGGGTTGCCAGGCTGACACCGGCCCCTTTGGCGATGGCGACGAAGAGCGCGTCGATCGCGAGCAGCGCGCTCGTCGGAGGGATGACGGGCGCGGTATAGACTCCCGCTCGATGACCAGCTCGGCGATCGACTACTCGGCGCTCGTCCGGCGTGCTCTCCGTGGCGTGGTGCGCGAGGCGCTGGCGCTTGCGGCGCGAGACGGGCTTCCCGGGGAGAACCACTTCTACCTCTCCTTCTCGACACGAGCCGACGGCGTCGAGCTACCCCGAGGCATGCGCGACCTCCATCCCGAGCGGCTGACCATCATCCTGCAGCACCAGTTCTGGGATCTCGAGGTCGACGAGGACCGCTTCGCCGTGACCCTCAGTTTCGGTGGCCAGCGGCAGCGCATCGCCGTGCCGTTCTCTGCGGTCGAGAGCTTCGCCGATCCAGCAGCCGGGCTCGAGCTCCGCTTCGACGAGACCGAAGGCGAGCGCCTCGACTCCCGCGACGACGCCGTCGACGAGATCACGCCGGTCCAGGCCGGCGGCGACTCTGCCGCCTCCGACGCCGGCACGGGCGGCGAAGTCCTGCCGTTCAGCCGGCCGCGCCGGCGCTGAGCCACCCAGGCGCCGCTCAGTGCGGCAACCCGAAGAGGTAGTAGGCGAGACAGATGGCACCCAGCGTCGCACCGCCGGCCGTCACTTCACGCCAGCGCCCGGCGACGAGCTTGCAGAGCGGCGCGAGCAGCAACCCGGCGGTCAGTCCATTCGCGATGTTGTAGGTGAAGACCATCATCGCCAGCGTCGCGAAGGCGGGGACGAGCTCTGTCGGGTCGTCGAACGCGATCCGGCGCGCCGACGCCACCATCAGGATCCCGACCAGCACGAGCGCCGGCGCATAGGCGTAGCGCATCGTCTGCAACGGCTCGATCAGCGGCAGGAAGAAGAGCGAGAGCGCGAACAGGGCGGCGGTCACGAGAGCGGCGAGCCCGGTCCGCGCCCCGTCGCGGATCCCGGTAGCCGACTCGATGTAGGCGCCGCTGGTCGACGTGCCGAGCAGTCCACTGGCGACGCACGAGATGGCGTCGACGACCATCGGTCGCTCGATCTGCGGCAGGTTGCCCCGCTCGTCGAGCATCTCGCCTGCGGCGCCGACGCCGACCAGCGTGCCGAGGGTATCGAGGAACCCCATCAGGAACAGTGTCAGGAGGATCGGCAGGAGATCGAGGCGGAGCACCCCCGGCACATCGAGCTGAAAGGCGATCGGGGCGAGCGAATAGTCGCCCTGGAACGGCAAGGCGAAGACACCGCGCGGGGCGCTTCCGTGCCCGGTGGCGATGCCGATCACCGCCGTGATCACGATGCCGAGGAAAATCGCTCCCTTCACCCGCCGCAGATAGAGCGCGACCATCACGGCGAATCCGACGAGGGCCAGCAGCACCTCGGGCGAGCGCAGGTCGCCGATCTTCAGCGGCACGTCGGGCGCCCGGAGACGCTCGCCCCCGGCCGCCAGGAGCGCGGCGGGCGGCATGCCGGTGACGAAGCTGGTGACGATCCCGGTCTCGTAGAGCCCGATGAGCGAGAGGAAGAGACCGATGCCTACCGCGAAACTGTGCTTGAGGCTCGCCGAAATGGACTCCGCGAGCCAGCGCCGCACGCCGAGCAGGGTGATCAGCAGGAAGAGGATCCCCGAGAGGAAGACGGCGCCGAGCCGCTGCTGCCAGCCGATCCCCATCGCCGCCAGTCCGAAGGCGATGAACGCGTTCTCCCCCATGTAGGGTGCCACGGCGATCGGCCGGTTGGCGTAGAGCCCCATCAGTGCCGAGCCGAAGGCCGCCACGACGACGGTGGCGACGGTGCTCGGCCCCACCGGGAGGCCGGCGAAGGAGAGGATCGCCGGGTTGACGACGATGATGTAGGCCAGCGTCACGAACGTCGTCACCCCACCGAGCATCTCCGTGCGTACGGTGGAGCCGCGCTTGCCGATCTCGAACCACCCTCCGAGACTCATCGCTCGATCCTCCTCAGCGTCTCCAGGTCGCCCTTGCTCCAGAAGAAGTAGGCGAGCCAGCGCTGCCGCTCGGCTCGATCTTCGCTCACCCAGGAGCTCGCAGCCCTCTCGGCGAGCGGGCTGCCCGGGAAATACTGCGTCAGGAAGGCCGCCGCGTTGGCGGCCACCGGATTCGTCACGCGTGCCGCCACCTCGTGGCGGCTGCTCTCCTGTTCGAACACCGGCGGCCACGGGTTGTAGGCCCCGAGCAGCGCGACGAGCACCGACGGGGCGAGGGCGGCGACGAATCCGGTGCGGCCGGCCCCCCGCATCACCGCCGGGGCGAAATACAGCAGGAGCGGCGCGATCGGGATCAGGTAGCGGAAGCCGTACGACCAACCGCCGAAGGAACCGGCGAAGAGAACGTGGAAGACGATCTGCACCGCGATTCCGCAAGCGAGCCAGCGGGCGTCGATCGCCTCCGGACGCGGCTCGGGTCGGGAACCTGGCGACTCGCGCCGGCCCCACGCCACGAGCCCGAGACCGGCGGCGCCGAACAGGAGGACCGGCGAAAGCGAGAAGAACCCCCGCCAGCCGAAGAGCGCTTCGAGCGGATAGGTCCACCCTTGCGGCAGCACGACCCCGGCCACGCTCGGAGCGACCTCGGCGCTCGCGTCGACCGCGCCGGGGACCAGCTTCGGCGGCCAGGGATGACCGACGATCAGGAAGTCGGCGAGGACGCCGAGCGCGGCACAGACGGCGACGCTGACGGCGAAGCGCCGAATCGTTCCGCGATGCCGGCGGCGCAACGAAAGGGCGAGGAAGGGGAGCATCCCAGCTCCGGGAACGATGTCGACGCAGGCCGCGAGGCCGCCCCACAGCCCGGCCCGCCCACCCTCTCCACGCCATGCTGCGTGCCAGGCCGCGAACAGGAGGGCGGCGGCGACGGTGTGGTTGTTCAGCGTCGTGGCGAAGCTGGTGAGCGTCGTCCCGCACGCCGTCGCCGCCAGGACGAGCGAGGCCTCTTCGGCTCCGACGTCCGGCCGTCGCGCGAGGGCGCGAGACATCTCGCCGACAAGCCATGCCGCGCTTCCCCCGACCAAGAGCAGCGTCACGAGGTAGACCAGTCGCTGCCGGGCGACCGGATCGGCCAGCGATCCCCCGGTCACCCAGCGCACCAGCCCGTAGGTTCCCGCCGCGGCGAGCGACAGCACCGGGGGCTTGTTCGAGTACAGGTGCCCGTCGAGCGTGACCCGGTCGATCGTCCAGGCGAACTGCGAGCGGTCGATCGACGGCTCGCCGTAGTCGACGATCGCCTCGACCTGGGCCCAGCGCGAGGCGTCGTTGCCGGCCCGAAACACCTGGCCGTGAGTCAGCACCGCGAGCAGGCCAAAGGCCACCCCAGCGCCCACCCACGCGCGCTTGCGGTGATCGGAGGTCGAGGACGTCACGATGCTCTCGAAGGGGACGTCAGCCTAGCACGGGAGATCCACGAGGCGTCCCGGCTGGCCCGACCTCCGCTCGTCGAGGCGACGAGCGGAGGTCTTCAACTCCTCGGCGACGGCCCACGTCGCCGGTCGGGACTCAGCTCCCCGCCTCGCAGACCACGGCCCCGGCGCCCTTGACCTGCACCGTCTTGAAGGGACCGTCGCCGACCTTCGCCGGGTTGAACGGACGTCCCTGCTCCTCGGCCATGTGCTCCTGGGCCTTGAGGTAGCTCTCGCGCGACAGCTCGTTCACTTCGACCACTCCTTCGGCGATCGCCCGCTTGCCGCGCGCCGACACCGGGAAGACGATGACGCCGTCCTCGACCTTGACGCGAAGCTCGCGAGCGCCGTCGTTTGCCGCCACGGTCATCCAGCATCCCATCTTCGAGCAGACGTCCTTCACCACGCCTTCGATCCGGACGGACTTGCCAGCGAACTGTTCGGGATGGTCGAGAATCGACGCCACCGGCGTCGTGTCGGCCAGGGCGAGCGCCGCGCCGAGCTTGGCACCGGCGCAGTCGGCAGGCGAAGCGGCCGAAGCGGCCGAAGCGACGAGCGTGGCGAGAATCGCAGCGACGAGAACGAAGCGGATCGACTTCACGGGGAATCCTCCATCGGACGTTGGACGTCGAGCACGGCGGCGCCGCGGATCTTCCCGGCACGCAGCGCCTCGAGCGCCTGGTTGGCGGCAGCGAGCGGAAAGACCTCGACGGCGGTCTGCACCCCGACCCGGGGTGCCAGTGCCATCAGCTCTTCACCGTCGCGACGCGTGAGATTGGCAACCGACCGCAGCGTCCGCTCCCCCCAGAGCAATTCGTAGGGGAAGCTGGGAATGTCGGTCATGTGAATGCCGGCGCAGACGACGACGCCCCCCTTCTCCACCGTCGTCAAGGCCAGGGGGACGAGCGCTCCAACCGGAGCGAAGAGGAGCGCCGCGTCCAACGGCTCCGGGGGACGGTCGCCGGTCGCGCCGGCCCACTCCACCCCCAGCTCCCGTGCGAAGACCTGCGCCTCGAGGTCTCCGGGCCGCGTGAAGGCGTAGACCCGTCTCCCCTCCGCGCGAGCGAGCTGAGCGACGAGATGCGCCGCCGCACCGAAGCCGTAGAGCCCGATCCGCTGGGCGTCACCGGCCATCCGCAGCGCCCGCAGGCCGATCATTCCGGCGCAGAGCAACGGCGCGGCCTGGAGGTCGGGGAAGGAGTCCGGAATGGCGAAGCAGTAGCGAACGTCGGCAACGGCGAGCTCGGCGAAGCCCCCATCGAGATCGTAGCCGGTGAACCGGGCGTCGTCGCACAGGTTCTCCCGTCCCGAGGTGCAATACCGGCATCCGCCGCAGGTCCACCCCAACCAGGGCACGCCGACGCGGTCGCCGAGCCCGAACCCCTCGGCGCGCTCGCCGAGCCGCACGACACGACCGACGATCTGGTGCCCGGGGACGAGCGGGAGCTTCGGCGAATGCAGCTCGCCGTCGACGACGTGGAGATCGGTCCGACAGACGCCACAAGCCGAGACGGCCAGGAGGGCCTGCCCGGGCCCGGGCCGCGGGTCCGGCAACTCCAGCCCGTGAAGCGGCTCTCTCGCCTTCTCGAGGACCATGGCACGCACGCTGCATATGGTAATCGACACTTGTGCCGAATTGGCAGACCGAGCAACCCGCGTGCCGCCTGAGGCCACCCGCGTCCGGACCGACCGGCCGCTTCCCGGCTCAGCTATGATTTAGACCCTTTTTCCGTCGCCATCCAAGGAGAGCTCCCCAGCATGCACCTCGAACGTCCGACCTCTGTCAAGCCCCTGGCCGCCGCGGCGGCCGCCCTCATGCTCGTCGGCCTTGCCCTCCCCGCCTGCGCCGGCGAAGGGAAGAGCGCAGCGGCCAAGGCCGCTCCGGCCCCAGCGGCGACCCAGAACGTCGCCGAGATCGACGGCCAGCCCGTCACCATGACCGAGCTCGAGCAGATGGTCTCCGCTCAGCTCGCCCAGATCGACAAACAGCGCCGGCAGATCCTCGAGCAGAGCCTCGACGGGCTGGTCGAGGAGAAGCTGATCGAGCGCGAAGCCACGGCGCGCGGCGTCACCAAGGACCAGCTCGTCGCCAGCGAGATCACCAGCAAGGTCGTCGAAGTGACCGACCCCGAAGTCGATGCGTGGTACGAGGCGAACAAGGCGCGGGTCGGCAATCGCCCGAAGGACCAGATCGCACCGCAGATCAAGGCGTATCTCGGCAACGAGCGGGCGATGAAGATCCGCGGCGACTTCCTCGCCGGGCTGCGCGGCAAGTACAAGGTCAAGCTGCTGCTCGAGCCCTACCGTCTCGACGTGCCAGCGGTCGGCCCGGCGAAGGGACCCGACACCGCTCCGGTCACCATCGTCGAGTTCTCCGACTTCGAGTGCCCGTTCTGCTCGCGCGTCACCCCCACCCTGACCCAGGTTCACGACACCTACGGCGACAAGGTGCGGATCGTCTTCCGGAACTTCCCGCTGCCGATCCACCCGAGCGCTCCGAAGGCGGCCGAAGCGGCCGCCTGTGCCTTCGAGCTCGGCAAGTTCTGGGAGATGCACGACGCCATGTTCGCCGACCAGAAGGGGCTGGCGATCGACGGGCTGAAGGCCAAGGCGGCGGCGGTCGGCCTCGACGCGGCGAAGTTCGACGAGTGCCTCACCTCCGGTCGGATGGCGTCGAAGGTCCAGGCTGACCTCGAAGCCGGGCGGGCGGCCGGAGTCAACGGCACCCCGGCCTTCTTCATCAACGGTCGCGACCTTTCGGGCGCGGTGCCGTTCGAGCAGTTCAAGCAGCTCATCGACGACGAGCTCGCCCGCAAGGGCGTCGCCACGAAGTGACGTCGACGCGGCGCGGGCCGCTCCGGGGGTCCGCGCCGCCGTTCTCCTCCCGCGGTCCTGGTCGCGGACCGTGCTCCGTCAGGCCACCTTCCACGTTGCCGGCACGAACCAGACCGGGCAGCTCGCGCGGTGCAGCAGCGCCTTGGCGGTGTCGTGGGTGAAGCGACGCAGGAGGCCCTTGCCGTGCGCCCCCATGACGATCCAGAACGCCCCGACCCGCGCTGACGCGGCGACGATCTCGTCGTCGGGATCCCCGGCCGCGAGATGGACGACGCAGCGCTCGCGCAGGTCGTCGGGCACCACCCCGGCGAGGCGGATCTTCTCCGCCGCCTGATCCGCTGCCGCGGGCACGGCCGCACCCCGCGAGGGTGTCACGTGCAGCAGGTGGAGCTCGAGCGGCAGCCGGCGGGCGAGCTCACAAGCGAGGCGCAACGCGGCCATCGCCCCGTCGCTCCAGTCGATCGGCACCAGCACCGGGCAGCGCTCGGGACGATCCGCCGGCCAGGAGGTCGCACCGTGTTCGCCATCGTGTAGCACGACGACCGGGCATCGCGCGTCGCCGACGATGCGCTCGGCCACCGAGGTGTGATCCTCCGAGCTCGCTCCATGGGTGCCGAGGATCACCAGATCGGCGGCCACCTGCTCCTGCAGGTAGTGCAGCGCCGCCGGCACCGGTCCGTCACTCAGCCGGGCTTCGGCGCTCACCTCCTCCGGCAGGCTGGCGAGAAGCTCCTTGAGTCGAGCTTCCACCATCGCTTCGGTCGGCTTCTCTCCGGCGTGCACCTGGTTCCACATCCAGCCCATCGACAGGCCGACCGACACGGCGTCGAGGTTGTGGTGCAGCACCAGTCGCGCCCCGAACTGCCGGCAGACCCCGACGGCGAGATCGACCTCGCGCTCGCCGAGAGGTGAGAAGTCCACCGGGCAGAGGACCGTACGGATCTCGAGCATGATCGCTTCCTCCTTCGAGGACGTTCGTGGCCTGGCACCAGCATCACCTACCGCCTCGCACCGGGCGACACGCGGGTGGGTGGCGATCTCCCACCCCTGCGGGTGGCGCTGTCCCGCTACGCGAGCGGCGGGCGAAGTTGGCGAAGCGGAAGATCGCGGGCGGAAGAAGCACTTCCCGCGAGGACGAGGTCCGCGGCACTCCGCCTGTCGAAGGGCCGGGAGCGTTCAGCTGCGCGCGGGTACCGCGACGAAGCGCTCCGCGGCGAGCGGGCCGGGGCCGTCGAAGCGATAGGCGCAGAGCAGGCCGCCGCGCGCCACGCTGAAGTCGAGGCAGGCGACGTTCGCGGCCTGCGGCGCCAGCGGCTCCCGGCGCGGATCGAGCCAGTAGTGCCCGAAGAAGACCGGTGGAGCTCCTTGCGGATAGGGCCGAGCCCCGGCGACGACTGCCGGGGCCACCGGTCGATCGGGCAACGACTCGATCTCGGGAAACGAGTACCGGCGAACCGTGGCCCCCCACGGATCGGCGAACCAGCGCGCTCGCGCCCGGAAACGTCGCACGCCGTGCGGATCGACGAAGCTCGAGCCGCGCGGCAATCGCATCTCGCGCCCCTTGAGCGCGTTTTCCAGGGCTTCGCAGAGAGGAGTCTCCTGCTGGCAGGCGGCGACGAGGAAGCCGTCGGTGATACCGCCGTGGATCTCGAGCCCACGTCGGATCACGACCTGCTCGCGATCGTCCCAACAGGCGTGAACCACACGAAAGGCCTCGCCATCCAGCGAAAACGGCAGCGAGCGGAACCAGTCGAGCGCCTCGGCGAGCGACCTCTCGTCGAGCTGCCGCAGCGTCGCGGCGTGATGCTCGACGTTCCGCGCCGTGTGCCGGCGCAACGCCTCACCGGGGGCAGCCGGATCGGCAACCTGAAAACAGAGCGCGTTGAGCTCGTGGTTGCCCAGGACGACCCGCGCCGAGCCCGCCGCCTCCATGGCGCGAACGATGTCGAGGGTCTCGGCGATCCGCGGACCTCGATCGATCAGATCCCCGACGAAGATCGCCCGTCGCCCGGCGGGATGCGCGAATCCGCCGCCGGCTGCGCGGCGGTAGCCGAGCGCGGTGAGCAGGTCGACGAGCTCCGCAGCATGGCCGTGCACGTCGCCGATGAGATCGACGGGGAAGGGTCCGTCGGTCACTCGCTCTCCTCCTCGGCGACGGCGTACCGGTTTCGCCCCGCGGCCTTGGCCGCGTAGAGCGCGCGATCCGCGGCCTCGACGAGTCGATGGGCCGGGAGGTGTCGCGCCGGAACCCGGCTCGCGATGCCGAGACTGACCGTCAACACGGAGGCGACCGCCGAGCTGCGGTGCGGCACGGCGAGGGAGCGGATCCGCTCGAGGACGGTCTCGGCGCGCCCGATCGCCTCCGACGGCGACGTCTCCGGCAGGATCACGGCGAACTCCTCGCCACCGTAGCGCGCGACCACTTCGCCGGCGCGCTGGAAGCAGGAGGCGAGCGTCCCCGCGACGGCGCGCAGGCAGGCGTCGCCGCGCGGATGCCCGTAGGCGTCGTTGAACGCTTTGAATTCGTCGACATCGACCATCAACAGCGAAAGCGGCTGCCGCAGCCGGGCGAGGCGACGCCACTCGAGCTGGAGACTCTCGTCGAACTGCCGCCGGTTGGCGACGCGGGTGAGCGGATCGACTCGCGTCGCCCGCTCGAGATGGCGGTTCGCCTCCGAGAGCCGGCGGTTGACCTCCTCGAGATCGCGGTGTGCCTGGCGCAGCCGGGAGTTGAGCAGCGCCAGCTGGATCGCTCCGGCCACCTGATCGGCGAGCATCCGCATCAGCTCGAGATTGCCCGCCGAGAGGATCGCCGAGTCGTCGCTCTCGAAGTTGAACGCGCCGAGAATCTGCCCGCCGAAGCGGATCGGCACGCACACCTCTCCCTGGATCGCCGGGTCGACGGCAAAGTAGTCGGGGTCCGTCCGCACGTCTCGCACCACCTGGATCGACCCGCTGCGAATCGCCCGCCCGACGACACCCGCGGTGATCGGCCAGGACGGACGCACCGGCGCCGGCTGCGCGACGCGGAGGGCGAAGGCCCGGTGCGCCCATTCGGCGCCGGCCTCGTCGGCGACGACGATGGCGACCAGCGCCAGGTCGAGATGCTCCCGCACGGCAGCGGCGATGCCGTCCAGGACGCCTGGCAGATCGTCGCTCTCGACCGCACGTCGCGAGACCTCCGACAGCAGCGCGAGCTGCGCGGCCCGCTGGCGCGTCGCCTCCAGATGTCGCGCGCTGGCGACCGCTCCGGCGATCTGATCGGCCACCGCTTCGACGAACGGCGTCCAGCCGCGAAAGGCCGCTGGCCGGGCGCTCTCCAGGTTGAGCAGCGCGACGATCTCGCCGGCATGACGCACGGGGACGCAGAGCTCGGAGCGGATCCCCTCGGCGGCCGCCACGAAGTCGGGATCGCGGGCGGCGTCGTCGATCTCGAGCGACCTGCCGTCGGCCGCTACGCGCCCGACGACTCCGCTGCCCAACGGGCGGCTGTAGCCCGGCACCACCACGGTCGACACGCGCGACGAGACGGCCTCGCAGACGAAGCGGCCGGCCCCCGACGGCGGGTCGGTCTCGCGCTCGATCCGCACCAGCGCCACCAGCTCCCAGCCGAATCGCTCGCCGAGCGCGTCGGTGATCCGCTGCAGCATCGGACGCAGCTCGAGGTCCGAGGTGGCGATCCGCGCGATCGCCGCCAGCGCCGCGAGTTGGCCGGAGGCGCCGAAGGTCATCCCGACCGCCGCGGGCTCGGCGCCGGGACCGGGAGCATCGCTGAGGGGCGTGTCGTTCACCGTCGTGAAGCCGGAGCTTACCGGAGTCGGCGTTGACAGCCCTGCCCGGCCCTGTTACAACCCGCGGACCATGCCCTCCCTGCCCACCAACTTCGGTCTTCTTCCCGACGAACAGTCCTCCTACGCCGAGAGCCGTGTCGTCGTGCTCCCGGTCCCCTTCGAGCGCACCACCTCGTACGGCAAGGGGACGGCGAACGGTCCGGCGGCCCTCATCCGCGCCTCGCAGAGCATGGAGCTCTGGGACGAGGAGCTCGGTCGCGAAGCCTGCGACGTCGGCATCGCCACCGCGCCGCCGTTTCTTCCCGAGGCGTTCGAGATGGAGCCGGCGATGGCCGAGCTCCAGGCCGAGTGTCGCCGCCACCTCGACGCCGGCAAGCTCCTGGTGACGCTCGGCGGCGAGCACAGCCTGAGCATCGCCCCGATCCGGGCGACGCGCGAACGCTTCGGCGAGATCGGCGTCGTCCAGTTCGACGCTCACGCCGACCTGCGCGCCGAGTTCGACGGCACGCCGTACAGCCATGCGAGCGTCATGCGTCGGGTGGTCGAGGACGGCGTCCCGACCCTGGCGATCGGCATCCGATCGCTCTCCCGTCCCGAGGCCGACCTGGTGCGTGAGCGGAAGCTCCCCGTCGTCTGGGGGCACGAGCTTCCGGCCTTCACGCCGGAGAAGCTCGACGAGGCGCTCGCCAAGCTGCCGGAGCGGATCTACCTGACCTTCGACATCGACTACTTCGATCCGTCGCTCGTCCCTGCCACCGGAACACCCGAGCCCGGCGGCGGGCACTGGCTGCCGACGCTGGCGCTGCTGCGGACGCTCTTCCGCCGCAAGCGCGTGGTGGCGATGGACTGCGTCGAGCTCGCGCCGTTCGGCCCGCTGCCGGCGAGCGACTTCGTCGCCGCCAAGCTGGTGTACAAGTGCCTCGGCTACTGGGCCGAAGCGGCCGGGCTCTGAGTCCTTGTCGTTCGTCCAGACGCCGGCACCGGCTCAACCGGCCAGCACGCTCCCGCCGTTGACGTTGAGAATCTCGCCGGTGATGTGGCGAGCGAGCGGCGAGGCCAGGAAGATCACCGGGCCGGCGATGTCCTCGGGTCCCGGGATGCGGCGCAGCGGAATCGACGCCTCGATCGCCTGTCGCCCTTCGCCGTCGAGCGCTTCGGCGGACATGTCGGTGTCGACCCAGCCGGGAGCCACCGAATTGACGCGCACCGCCGGCGCGAGCTCCGTCGACCACGCCTTCGTCGCCGAGATCATCGCCCCCTTGCTCGCGGCGTAGGGGCTGTAGTACGCCTCGCCCCGCTGACCGGCGGTCGAGGTGACATTGACGATGCTGGCGTTCGGCGAACGTCGCAGGAACGGCAGCGCTTCGCTGGCGCAGAGGAAGCAGGCCGCGACGTTGACCTCCATCGTCTCGTCGAACTTATCCTCGTCGAGCTGGCCGAGCGGGTTGTGGACCCAGATCCCCGCGTTGTTGATCAGGGTGTCGAGCTTGCCCCACTCGCGTGACAGGAAGGTGAAGAGCTCGCGCACCTCGCTGCGCTGCGTCAGGTCGCAGGGAAACCGGCGATGGTCGCGCGACGAGAGTCGCTCGAGCTCGCTGATCAGCTCCTCGGCCGCGTCCGCGCGATCGCGGTAGGTCACCAGCACGGCGGCGCCCGCCTGGGCGAAGAACCGCGCACAGGCTGCGCCGATCCCCCGGCTGCCGCCGGTGACGAGCACGTGGTATCCGTTCAGGTCGATCATGCTGCCTCCACGATCAGGGCGATTCCCTGCCCGCCGCCGATGCAGGCGGACGCGACGCCGATTCCGCCGCCGCGGCGGCGCAGTTGCTTGAGCAGAGTGAGAGTGATCCGCGCTCCGGAAGCACCCAGCGGGTGCCCGAGCGCGATGGCGCCGCCGTTGACGTTGAGCCGCTCTTCGTCGAGATCGAGCTCGCGCACCACGGCGAGAACCTGCCCGGCGAACGCCTCGTTGACTTCGACGAGGTCGAGGTCGGCGAGCGTCATGCCGGCACGCTCGAGTGCCTGGCGGATCGCCGGCGCCGGCCCGATCCCCATCCGCGACGGCTCGACGCCGACGACCGCCCACGAGACCAGGCGTCCGAGCGGAGCGAGCCCGCGATCCTTCGCCCAGGCCGCCGTCCCGAGCAGCAGCATCGCCGCGCCGTCGACGATGCCCGAGGCGTTCCCGGCCGTGACGAATCCGTCCTTGTCGAACGCCGTCGGCAGACGGGCCAGCTCCTCGGCCGTGGTTTCCGGGCGCAGATGATCGTCGCGCTCCACCGTCCTGGCTCGCTTGCCTTCACCGACCGTCAGCGGGACCACCTCTTCGGCGAGCCGCCCGCTGGCCCAGGCCTCCCCGGCGAGCCGCTGGCTGCGCAGGGCGAACGCATCCTGCTGTTCGCGCGTGATCCCGTAGTCGCGCGCCAGGTTGTTGCTCGTCTGGGCCATGTAGAAGCCGCAGTAGGAGTCGAGGAGCCCGGCCATCAGCGAGTCCTCGAGCTTGCCCTGCCCGAGCTTGAAACCGCGCCGCGCCCCGTAGATCACGTGCGGGGCCTGCGACATGTTCTCGGTGCCACCGACGAGGCAGCAGGTGGCCTCGCCCGCGCCGATCAGGTGGGCTCCGGAGACGATCGCCTGGATGCCCGAGCCGCACAGGCGATTGACCGTCAGTGCCGGGATCTCCTTCGGCACACCCGCTTTGAGCGCCACGTGCCGGGCCCCGTAGATCGCGTCGAGCGAGGTCTGCATCACGTTGCCGACGACGACGTGGTCGACCTCGGAGGGCGCGACGCCGGTGCGCTCGAAGAGCGCACGAGCCGCCCGGGCGCCGAGCTCGAGAGCCGAGAGATCGGCAAGTTGGCCGTTGTAGTCAGCCATCGGCGTGCGCACGCCATCGATGAGAACGAGGTCACGCGGGTTCATGCAGGGCTCTCCGGGATGGGCACGGGTGCGCCGTGCCGGCGCTCATCATGTCGCAATTGCAGCCGCTCAGTCACCCGCCGCGTTCGCCACCGCGACATCCGAGGCGGCGAGACGGTGGAATCGCCGGCGCCACCGGTTGAGATCGACGTCGAGCGTCGACCGATGCCCCAGCAGCACCGCCACCAGGCGCTGGCGCGGATCGATCCAGACGCTCCCGCCGGTGAATCCAGTGTGGCCGAAGGCCTCCGCCGAAAGCGCCGGACCCGCACTGCCGGCGACGCGGCGTCGCGCCCACCCGAGCGCGTACTCTCCCCGACCGGCGAGCGCGCGCTCGGCCAGCGAGGGCGTCAGCAGACGCCGAGGATTCAACCACTCCCGCGCCAGGGCGACCACCGAGTCGACATCGGCGAAGAGCCCGGCATGCCCAGCCAGCCCACCGCCCTGCGACAGGAAGCGTGCGTTGCCGTCCTGCACGACGCCCTTCGCGGGCGGACCGGTGGGCGCGAGCGTCACCCCGAGCGCCGCCGCAAGCTCCACTTCGCGTCGGTTGTCGAGGGGACAAGAGACGACGTCGGCGATCGACTGGCAGGGGCTCGGCTCGACTCTCTCGAGATCGAGCGGCGCCAGGACTCGTTCGCGCAGGAGCTCGTCGAGCGGCAACCCGGTGGCCTGCTCCGCGGCGCGCGACCAGAGAATGAAGCCGAGGTCGCTGTACCGTTCGCCCGGCGTCGCCAGCCACCGGCCGTCGAGAAGCCGCGCCAGGGCTGCGGACCGATCGTGCGCCAGCTGCGGCAACGGGGCCCAGGCGGCCAACCCCGAACGGTGCCGCAACAGGGACTCCAGGTCGAGGCGAGCGAGCCGAGGGCTGGCCGCCGGCAAGAGGTCGCCGAGCCGCGTCGCGAGCGGCAGCTCGCCCGAACCCTCGAGCACCAAGGCCAGGGTGGCGACGAACGGCTTGGTGAGCGACGCGAGATCGAATCGCTCGCCGGGCGAGGCACGACCCTCTCGCCGGGCAGCGGCGGCCAGCAAGGGCCGGCGACGACCCGAGCGATCGGTCCACTCGACGCGCGCCTCGACGGCCGCCCAGGGCCCGCGCCGGCAGGTCTCGCCGACGAAGCGACGGAGCGACGCGCCGGCTTCCTTCGCGACGAGGGCACGATTTCGCGCTCCACGGGGCTGAACGACCGCGTTCCTGCCGCTCGGACGACTCGACACCACCCGGCCTCCTTGGCCGCGCATGCTATCCTGAGCGCACTTCTCCGCTCATGCAGAGCATCGGCAAGTACCAGATCCTCGAGAAGATCGGCGTCGGCGGCTTCGGCATCGTCTACAAGGGCTACGACCCCTTCATCAAGCGGCACGTCGCGGTCAAGACCTGCACCAGCGACGACGAGGACACGCGGCAGCGCTTCTATCGCGAGGCCGAGATCGCCGGCAATCTGCAGCACCGCAACATCGTCACCGTCTACGACTTCGGCGTCCAGGAGGGGATCCCCTACCTGGTGCAGGAGTACCTCTCCGGCGAGGATCTCGACCACAAGATCAAGCGCCGCGACTTTCTCGCCTTCCCGCAGAAGCTCTTCTACCTCATCCAGATCGCCCGCGGCCTGGAGTTCGCGCACGCGCACGGCGTCATCCATCGCGACATCAAGCCGGCGAACATCCGCGTCCTCGAAGACGACACGGCGAAGATCCTCGACTTCGGGATCGCCAAGGCGGCGCTCGCCTCGACCAACCTGACCCAGGCCGGAATGACGCTCGGCACCGCGTCGTACCTTTCGCCCGAACAGATCCGTGGCGAAGCGGTCGACCGGCGCACCGACATCTTCTCGTTCGGCATCCTTGCCTACGAGTTGCTGTCCTACCGCCGCCCCTTCGAGGGTCCGCAGATCTCGGCGATCTTCTATCGCATTCTCAACGAGGCGCCGCGACCGCTGAGGGAGCTCTGGCCGGACGGTCCGGACGAGCTGATCCAACTCGTCGGACGTTGCCTCGAGAAAGACCCGGCGCGGCGCTACCCGGACTGTGCCGCCCTGAGGCGCGATCTCGAGAATTTGCGCAGCCGGCGATCGGTCGACCAGACGGTCACCCGGCCCGCCTTCGACCTCGAGCTGGCCCACGCTCCCACCGCGGTCCTGGATCTCGGCGACAACGGCCGCCGAGCCCCCCGGGAAGCCGCGGACTCCTCCATGGTGGACCTCGAGCTCGGACACCGCCCCGAGACACCGCCGGCGACGACCTCGCTGCGACGCGCCGCGGCGACCCGGCGTCACGCACCGCGCGGGCTCGTCCTCACGGCGGTGGGACTGGCGGGTCTCGCGGCGCTCGCCGCCACGGCCTGGCTGCTCGCCGGCCAGCTCGGCGGCGGCTTCACCTGGCCGGGCGCCGACCCGCGGCGCGTCACGTCGGCTCCAGCGACGGCGACACCGACAGTGGCTCCTCCGTCGCCGACGCCGACCCGGCCACCCGTCACTCCGACAGCCACGGCTGTCCCCAGCCCGACCCCGACGCCCCCACCCAGGCCGGCCGTCCTCACCGTCGAGCCCGGAGGGTCGACCGCCACCCGCGTGAAGCTCGGCGAGCGGACCTTCGAGCTCGACCACCCTGTCCGGCTCGAGCTCCCGGCCGGCAGCTACACGATCACCTTCGTCTCGGAGGTTCCCGGCTACGACGTCCGCGAAGAGAGCAGCGTCCGGCTGCGCGAGGGCGAGCAGCGCCGACTGGAGAATCCGATCCCGCGGCCGGCAATGCTCACCGTTCGCCCTCATCTCAACACTCCGCAAGGACAGGTCCTGCTCGACGGCCGCCCACTCGGCGCCACCCCGCTGCAGAAGCGACTCCTTCGGCCCGGCGCCCACCTGTTGGAGGTTGCTCCGCTCGGCGAGGGCGGCACGGGCAAGGTCAGCCAGACGGTCACCCTCGCGCCGGGAGTCGAGACCGTGATGACCTTCGATCTCTCGGGCGTCCAGCCGACACGCCTGCGCGACCAGCCGGTGCCCTCGCCCTGACGGGGCTCTGGTAACATTTCGCTTCCTCATGAGGCCGCTCTCCGCCGCCTGCGTCGTCGTTTGCCTGGCGGCCTTCGCCCGTCCGGTGCCTGCCCAGGGTGTCCCTGGCGCCGGTGCGGTCGAGGTCGAAGAGCTGCGTGACCTCGCTCCTCCCGCCGACCCGCTCAGGAAGCTCGAGGCCGAAGCGGAAGCGGCCTACGGCGACGGCGAGCTCGACCGGGCGATCGGCCTCTATCGCGATCTCGTGGCGCAGACGCCGGCGCCGGCCGATCAGGCCCGCATCCTGGTCACCGTCGGCTGGCTCGAGATGCTTCAGGGGCACGCCGAAGCCGCCGGGCCGGACCTCGAACGAGCTCTCTATCTCGCTCCCGAGACCCGGCTGCGCGAAGAGCTCTACAACGACGAGTTCGTTCGTCTCTTCCTCGACTCGCAGGCACGTGCCACCGCCGCGCGGGCGACCGATGCCGCCGACCGGGCGCGCGCGGCCGTGCAGGCGATCACCGCCGGCAACCTCGCGTCGGCGCGTCAGCTCCTCGCCGAATCGCTCTCCCTGCAACCCGACCAGCCTCGTGCGCTCTACAACCTGGCCGTGGTCGACTTGCGTGACGGGCAGACCGACGCGGCGCTGGCGGGCTTCGAACGGGTCATCAGCCTCGGCGAGGCCCGCCCCGAAACGGTGCCGGCGGAGCTTCGAGCGCTGGCGCGCGCCAGCGCCGGCCTCGTCTACCTCACGCGAGGACAAGATCCGGAGGCTGCGGCGGCCCTGGAACAGGCGGTCGCTCTCAACCCCGCCGACGGCCGCGCCTGGAACGGCCTCGGCGTGGCGCGGGACCGGCTCGGGAGCCGCGAGAAGTCGATCGAGGCCTTTCGCCGTGCCTATGCGCTTCGTCCGGACGACGAGGAGGTCGCCGACCATCTCGGTCGCGCGCTGATCGACGCTGGACGTTGGGTCGATGCCGTGGCCGTGCTGGTCGAGAGCTGCGGACGCCGTCCGCAGTCGCCGCGACTCTTCCTCAGTCTAGGCCTCGCCGAGCGTGGGCTCGGCAACCTCGACGGGGCGCGCCGGTCCTTCGAACACGTCCTCGAGCTCGACCCGACGGATGGCCTGCGCCTCGCCGAGCAGGCTTCGGTGTTCCTCGCCTCGCTGCACCTGGAGGGCGGGCGCGCCGCCGACGCGGCGCGCGAGGCTCGGCGCGCCCTCGCGTGGAACGAGAACCTCCCGGACAGCTGGACCCACCTCGGCATGGCGCAGAAGGAGCTGGGCGACCTCCCGGGAGCGAAGGAGAGCCTGGCACGCGCCGCGGCGCTCGCGCCCGATCGTCCGGAAGCTGCGTACAACCTGGGAACGGTCCTGCTCGCCTTGCGCGACTTCGTCGCCGCGCGAGCCGCCTTCGAGCGCGCCGTCGCGCTGCGACCGGGGTTCGCCGAAGCCGAGGCGATCCTCAACCGACTCGCGGCCCCGTCGACCGCACCGGCGAACCCGACGCCCGCGGCACGCACCACCCCGGCCCCACCGCGGCTCCCGTTGGGAACCCGCTTCACGGAGGCGAACTATCCCGAGCTCGGTCTGCGGGGACTGCGGGTGGACGCCCTCGAGCGCGGAGGGCTCGGGGAGCGCGCCGGTCTGCAAACTCAGGATCTCGTTTTGCGAGTCGATGGCCGGCCGCTGACGACCGTCGCCGACCTCTCGCAGTATCTGGCCGGGCGTCCAGCGCGCAGCACCCTGCTGTTCGACCTGTTGCGAGCCGGGCGCTCGCTGCGGATCAGCGTCGCGCTCGACTAGCGCGCCAGCGCCGCGACGTATGCGGCACGATAGGCGGCCGCGACGGCATCCCAGGTGAGCTCGCGCGAGGTCTTGCGACGGCCGGCTTCACCCAGCTCCTTTGCCCACTCCGGCCCCGCCAGCAGCCGCTCGAGCGCCGCAGCCAGTCCCGGTCCGTCGTTCTCCGCCACCAGGAGCCCCGTGCGCTCCGGCTCGACCGCGAGCGGGATCCCGGAGATGGCGCTCGCCACCACCGGCAGTCCGCTCGCCATCGCTTCCAGGATGACGTTCGGCAGGCCGTCGACGTTCCCCACGCGGTCGTGGACGGCGGGCAGGACGAAGAGATCGGCAGCGCGGAAGAGATCGGGGAGGTCGTCGTGGCCGACCGCGCCGGGGAAGTGCACGCGCTCGCCGAGGCCCGGCGCGAAGCCCGCCGCCTGCGACCGGAACTCCTCCAACCGGTCCCCTCCTCCGGCCAGGACCACATGCAGCAACGGATGACGGGCGAGCAACTCCGGCAGGACCGGAAGGAGCACCTGGAAGCCCTTCTTCGTCGCCATGCGCCCGACCGAGAGGAGCACGCGCGCCTCGCCGGGGATCCCGAGGCGGGACCGCCAGCTCAGCCGACCGGCCGTCCCGGGCGCGAAGACACCGACGTCGACGCCATACGGGATGACCCGCGCCAGGTCGTGCGGCAGACCGAGCGCTCGCACCCGATCGACAAGCTCGGGAGAACAGCCGGTGAGCAACGCCGTGCGTCGCAGGACCCAGCCGACCAGGCGGCGCACGCCCGGCTTCTCCGCCATGAAGACGTCGCTGCCGTGCAGCCCGATCGCCAGCGGTGTCCTGCCGACCGCGAACGCGGCCGGCGGCCCGTTCGGCACGACCCAATGAGCGTGCACGAGGTCGAAGCGTTCGCGCTGCAGGGCACGGCGGACCGCTCGCTGCGCCGCCGCCAGGTAGAGCGGCGTCACGGCCGCGGCACCGAGACGGGCCGTCTCGTCGGCAGCGAGGCTGCGAGAGTAACCGAGCACTTCGAAGCGCTCCGGGGCGTAGCGAAAGGTGGTGACCGGCACCCCGTCGTCGACCCACGAGGCCGCCACCCCGGGCGCATGCGGGGCGAGGATCGACACCTCGTCTCCACCCCGCCGCAGCCCGCGGGCGATGTCGCGGATGAACGGGCCCGAGGTGTCGCCCGCGAAACGCGGGAAGGTCTGGGTCAGGAAGAGGATCCGCACGCGAGCGGTCAGTCGGCGATCTCGCGCACCGAATAGCTGTCGGCGCGACGGAACTGCTTGTGGGTGATCATCTCGCCGATCAAGCCGGTGGTCAGCACCTGCATGCCGACCAGCATCAGCAACACGCCGAGCAGCAGGAGCGGGCGGTTCGAGAGCGCCTCGCCGAGGAACCAGAGCCCGGCGAGATAGGCGTTGATGACCAGGCCCGTTCCGAGGCCGACCAATCCGAGCAGGCCGAAGAGATGAAGCGGCCGCCTCGTGTAGCGGGTGATGAAGAGCACGGTGATGAGGTCGAGCAGCCCTTTGTAGAAGCGATCCCATCCGTACTTGCTCACCCCGTGCAGACGCGGATGGTGGCGCACCTCGATTTCGCCGACGCGGAAGCCGCGCCGGCTGGCGAGCACCGGGATGTAGCGGTGGAGCTCGCCGTAGACCGCGACCTCTTCGAGGACCTCCCGGCGGTAGGCCTTGAAGCCGCAGTTGAAATCGTGGATCGGCACCTGGGCGAGGTGGCGGGTCACCCAGTTGAACAGGAGCGACGGATAGCGCTTGCCGATCGGATCGAGTCGCTTGCGCTTCCATCCCGACACCAGGTCGAGGTCCTCCTGTTCGAGCTTCTCGAGGAATCGCGGGATCTCTTCCGGATCGTCCTGAAGATCGCCGTCCATGGTAAAGAGGAGGCGGCCGCGCGCATGATCGAAACCCGCCGAGATCGCTGCCGCCTTGCCGAAGTTGCGGCGCAGCCGCACCAGCTTGACGCGAGGATCCCGCGCTCTCACCTCGCGGATGCGATCGGGCGTGCCGTCGTTCGAGCCGTCGTCGACGAAGATGATCTCGAAGCTCCGGCCGAGTCCGTCGAGGACGTTGGCGACGCGTTCGCAGAGCTCGGCGACGCTGCCCGCCTCGTTGAGAACAGGAACCAGGACGGAGATCTCCGGGCGAGCCTCGCCGCCCTGGACCTGGAGGTTGGAGGCCTTGCTGCGGGCCGGGTCTGCGGATCCGCTCATCGCCGGGCATTCTAACAAGCCGCGAGGGCGATGCCGCGGCGGTGTCGGCGAGCGAGCCGACTGGTGTAACCTTGGCGCGTCGCCGAGCCCGCGATGACCGCCCATTCTCTCCTCCGGTCCCTGAAAGGCCCCTTCAGCTTCCTGCAGAAGGACGCCGCCGAGTTGCTGCGTCTCGTGCCCGACGCCGAGCGCTCGCTGCCGACACCTCAGAAGATCTACCTCGAAGACGAGGGCGCGACTCCACTCGCCGGCTTTCCCATACTCGAGACCGACCAGACCCAGGCCCTCGAACAGGCTCTCGAGCAGTACCTGCTCGTCGAGGAGCAGGTCCGGCTCGCCGTGGTGACGCGACAGACCTTCGACCCCGGCCAGTACGCCGCCGCATGGGAGCGCTATCGCGGCCATCTGGCACGGGCCACCGAGAACGCCACCGCGTCGAGCTACGGCCGGCACCTACCGGCGATCTTCTGGCTCAACCACTCGATGGCGGTCGCCAGGATCCTGCGCGAGACGCCCAAGCGGATCCTTCGTCACAGTCTCGCCCTGGGGCGGGATCATGGGGACGAGATCCGCTACCAAGTGCTCTTCAAGTATCTCGACCGGGTCGCCGACCTCACCTACGACGTCGTCCACCGGCTCGCCACCGAAACCGAAGAGGTGGAGGAGGAGCTCTTCCCCGCCCTCTTCACCCGGATGCGCGACAACGTGCTCATCTTCACCGAGGAGCACATCAGTCCCAATCTGGCCGAGCTGGGGCCCTACTTCGCCGGCTACCTGCACATCGATTCGCGCGACTTCCGCTCGCGACTGGCCGCGCTCTCGGAGTGGCACGCCGCCGAGCTGCGGCGCGACGCCGAGTTGCGACGGTCGATCCGGCTGCTGGGCGCCGACCCGGACGGCGAGCCGCGCGACCTGCTCTATCGCACCGGCTACGTCACCTTCCTGGCGAGCTGTCCGGGCTACGACACCCGCACGCTGCTGCCGCACACCGGCGTCCAGGTGTGGGAGAGTCTGCTGGTCAAGCTCAAGGAGTTCGAGCTCCTCCACGCCTTCCGCCGGTTGATGATCCCGGTGGAACGGCGGGGCGACGACCTGACCTCGCGCGACCGGAGCCTCCGCCGGTTCGGTGTCTCGCCCCAGCTTCTCCGCTTGTCGCCGAGCACGCGCCCGCTCGATTTCGGCGCACCCTGGGTGGTCGACCCGGTCGTCTCACGCTTCGGACTGATCTACGACATCAGCGATTTCAGCGAGACGATCTCGATCCTGCGCCGGTCGGGCGGCCCCGAACAGGATCGCTCGTTCCGCCAGCTCTTCCTCTTCCAGCGCCGGGTCAATCGCCTCGCTGCGCAGCACCGGACGAAGATGGAGAAGTACCTCGGCGACGGTGCCTTCTATTCGAGCCGCGAGGCCAAACAGCTCCTCGCGCTCGCCGTCCAGGTGCAGCGCCACTACCGCCAGGCGCTTTCCGAGGGTTTCCCCTTCTCGCGCGGGCTTCGCATCGCGCTCAACTTCGGACAGTACCGCCTGCTGCCGATCCAGGCCGGGATCCCCGGCGAGGCGGAGCGGTACGAGTTCTTCGGTCACGGCGTCGTCGAGCTGACCCGCCTGACCTCCGGCAAGACGACGAAAGAGATCGACGAGATCAAGATCCTGTTGATCAATCGCGGTTACCCCGAGAACACGGTCAACCGCTTCTTCGACCCGCTGACCGCCCACAACGTCGACATCGTCGAAAAGGCCGAGCAGGCGCGCAGCTTCTTCGCCTACATCAACCAGAACGGCACCCTGGTCAACGAAGGGATCGTCGCCACCGGCGCGTTCATCTCGATGCTGGTCAAGGAGGGGGCGGCCAAGCGGCTCTTCCGGGCCCAGGACGGCGATCGCGGCTACATCGCGGTGCCGATCGGCTCCGGAGCGGGATCGATGCTCGTCGGCCTGCGGAAGCTTGGCCTGGCCAATCTCAAGGGTCTCGACCGGCTGCCGGTCTACGAGGCGGTCGACGGCGGACAGTGGCTCGACGCGACGCTCGTCGAGATCCGCGGCGGCGATCTCCTCGATGCGCTGGAACGGGACTTCCTGCAGCGGCGCAGCCCCGCAGCCGCCGGGCCGACCCGGCTCTTTCCGCCCCCCACACTCTGACGCCCCGAGGCCGCGATGAGCACCGACGCCGCGCTCTGGCAGACCGACCTCCCCGGGCTTCCGCCACCGAAGCGGGGGAAGGTGCGTGACGTCTACGATCTGGGAGACGAGCTGCTGATCGTCGCCAGCGACCGGCTCTCGGCCTACGACCACGTGCTGCGCCCCGGGATCCCCGGCAAGGGGAAGATCCTCAACCAGCTTTCCAACGACTGGTTCGCGCGGCTCACCGGGGTCGTCGGCAACCACCTCGTCGCCACAGACCCGGAGCGATTCCCTGCCGTGCTGCGACCTCACGCGGCGCTCCTTCGCGGCCGCGCCGTCGTCGTCCGCAAAGCAGCTGTCGTGCCGTTCGAGTGCGTCGCGCGCGGCTACCTTGCCGGCAGCGCCTTCCGCGAATACCAGGATGGCGGGGCGATCTGCGGTGTCGCTCTCCCGGACGGACTGACCCGCGCCAGCCGCCTCCCCGAACCGATCTTCACGCCAGCGACCAAGGCCGAGACCGGACACGACGAGAACGTCGACTTCTCCGTCGTAGCTGAGGCGATCGGCCGGCCCCTCGCCGAGCGGTTGCGCGCCGTGACCCTCGACCTCTACCGCACGGCCGCGGCGCACGCCGAGTCCCGCGGGTTGATCCTCGCCGACACCAAGTTCGAGCTCGGCCTGGTCGGCGGCGAGCTCCTCCTGGTCGACGAGGCGCTGACCCCCGACTCGTCACGCTACTGGGAGGCAGCCTCCTGGCGACCCGGCGACGAGCCGGTCTCCTACGACAAGCAGTACGTCCGCAATTGGCTCGACGCCAGCGGCTGGGATCGCGAGTCGACACCGCCGGAGCTGCCGGCCGAAGTCGTCGCCGGAACGCTGGCGCGCTACGTCGAGGCGTTCCAGCGCCTCACCGGACACCCACCCGCACTCTGAGCGCCACGCGGGTCAGGTCGCCCAGACCCGGGCAACCATTTCGCCGACATCCTCGACCTCGACGATCCGGATCCCGACCGGCGGCTTGCCCGGCGCGCTGCCCTTCGGCAGGAAGGCGCGGCGAAACGTCAGGGCGGCGGCTTCGCGCAACCTCGCCTCGATCTGCGAGACCGGCCGCACCTCGCCGAGCAGACCGACCTCGCCGAGAAAGACGGCATCGGCGGGCAGGGCTCGACCACTCACCGCCGAGGCCAGCGCCGCCGAGACGGCGAGATCGGTCGCCGGCTCGCGCAGCGAGAGCCCACCGACGACGTTGAGGAAGACGTCGCGGTCGGCCAGGCCGAGATCGGCGAAGCGCTCGAGCACGGCCACGAGGAGGATCGTGCGATTCGTGTCGAGCCCCACCGCCATCCGCCGCGGCGCCGGGAAGCTCGTCGGCACGACCAGCGCCTGGACTTCGACCAGCAGCGGCCGGGCGCCCTGCAGGCAGGCCGCGACGGCCGACCCCGGGGCCCCTTGCCGCCGCCGTGCGAGAAGGACCCGGGAGGCGTCGGCGAGCGGGATCAGGCCGGCGTCGTGCATCTCGAAGAGCGCCACCTCTCCGGTCGGACCGAAGCGGTTCTTCGTCGCCCGCACCAAGCGGTACTCGCCGGTGTGCTCGCCCTCGAACGAGAGCACCGTGTCGACGAGATGCTCGAGCGACTTCGGGCCGGCGATCGTCCCCTCCTTCGTCACGTGTCCGACGAGGAAGAGGGCGACGCCGGAGCGCTTGGCGAGCTCGACCAGCCGGTTGGCACAGTGGCGCACCTGGCCGACCGAGCCCGGCGGGCTGTCGAGCTCGGCGCTTCGCAGCGCCTGGATCGAGTCGACGAGCAGCACCCGCGGCCCCTGCGACTCGACCGCCGCGAGCAGGGGCTCGAGCCCCGTCTCGCCGGCAACCAGGACTCCGGATGCCGCACAGCCGAGCCGCTCGGCGCGCAGGCGCAACTGGCGCGGCGACTCCTCGGCCGAGGCGTAGAGTGTCGTCAGGCCCTCGCGCGCGAGCGCGTCGGCCACCTGGAGCAGAAGCGTCGACTTGCCGATTCCCGGCTCGCCGGCGAGCAGAACGACGCCGCCCGAGACGATGCCCCCCCCGAGCACGCGATCGAGCAACGGGATCCCACTGGCGAATCGCACGACGGAGTCCTGCTCCACCTCGCTCAGGGCCTGCACTCGCGCACCGCCACCGACGGCCGCCCGGCCCTTCGCCGTCTTGGCCGGAGCGAGGCGCACCTCCTCGACGAGCCCTCCCCAGTGGTCGCACTCCGGGCAGCGTCCCAGCCACTTGGCCGACTGGTGGCCGCAAGCCTGGCAGACGTAGACCGTGTGAGAAGCGGCCACCGCACCGTCCCGCGTCAGAACTTCGGCACGGAGCCGAGCAGATACTTCAGGTCGTCGTCGGTCCAGGTGATGCCGCCGCCGACGAAGAACGACTTGTACTCCTTGGCGAGGAAGTCGTCGTACCCGCCCATCAGGTACAGGTTGGGATGGAAGCGCCAGGTCGTCGTCAGCCGCAAGTGCGGGTCGAGGTTGTTCTCGCGCGAGAAGTCGAACGCTTCGAAGGAGAGCAGGAGCTTGCGGTCGATGACGCCGTAGTCGGCACGCACGCCGCCGGTCGACTCGATCATGCCCGCCCAGAGCGTGCCGCGGCGTTCGGCGAAGGGCAGGCCGAAGAGCGCGGACACGCCGTTGCGCCGCCGGTCGCGCGTCACGCGCTGCGAGGTCGTGGTCTCGCTGGTGCCGTCCGGGTGGGTGACCGTGACGGTCTCGGTCTTGTCGTAGAGGCGCCCTCGCGGATCGCTTACCAGCTCGACGCGATAGAGCCGCGGACTCTCTTCACCCTGCGGTTTGACGTCGACGCGGAAGGCGGTGCGCGAATCCTCGAGACCTTCGAGGTAGATCCCCTCCATCCCCAGGTCGAGCTTGAGCTTCTGCACCCGGCCGAGGGTGTCGGTCAGCGAGTTGACGCCCTTCTCGACGCTGCCGAGCGCCGACACCAGTTCGTTGTGCGCCTGGTCGCTGTTGACCAGCTTGCCGATCGTCCCTTCGCCGCGCGAGATCTTGCCGGTGATGTCGTTGAGGTTGTCGACCGACGTCTGGACCCGCGTCGTGAGGTCCTTGATGTTGGCCATCGAGTCCTTCAGGTTGCCCCGATTGTCGGCGACCACCGCCTCGACCTGGGCGAGCACCCGCTCGATCTGGGCCGAGAGGCGCGGCAGGTCGGTGGCCAGCGTGGCGCTGAACTTCTCGAAGTTGCGCACCGTCCCCGTGACCGACTCGCGGTTGGCGGCCACCAGGGCGCGGATCTCGTCGGCGGTCTGCTTGAGACTCGCCACCAGGTCGCCGATCCCGGCACCGCCCGACCCGCCGGGGCCACCGGTCAGCGACGAGGTCACCGACTTGATCGAGTCCCCCACCTCGTTGAGCTTGGCCATCGCCTGATCGAACGAGAACGGCGTGTCGCCCGGAAGCGTCGCGCCCGGCGCGAGACGCGGAGCGCCGTCAGGGCCCGGGTCGAGCTCGACGTACTTGTCTCCGAGCAGCCCCATGTTGGCAATGGCGGCGCGCGTCCCCTCGCCGAGGACGATCCCGCTGTCGAGCAACAGCGACACGCGCGCCCGCCGCGATTCGAGGCGGATGCCGTCGACCCGTCCGATCCGCACGCCGGCGATGCGCACCGCCGCCTTGTCGTCGAGCCCGGCCACCGAGTCGAAGATGGCGTCGTAGCGCTGCCCCTTCTCGCCCCACAGGTGGATGTCCTCGATGCGCATGATCAGCCAGGCGACGACGACCAGGCAGAGAGTCATGAAGATGCCGACGCGAACGGCCTGTGGCATGGAAGCGTTCCTCCTCGAACCCTAGTCGGAGAGCGGGCCGTCGGCCCGCCCTTCGATGAACTGCTGGACGCGCGGGTCCGCACAGCCGCGGATCTCGTCCGGGGTGCCGATGGCGATGATGTGACCCTGGTAGAGCATGCCGATGCGGTCGGCAATGCGGAAGGTGCTCTTCATGTCGTGCGAGATGGTCACCGTCGTCGAGCCGAGTCGCTTGCGCACGTCGACGATCACCTGGTCGATCACCGCCTTGATCACCGGATCGAGTCCGGTGGTCGGCTCGTCGAACAGGAGGATGCGCGGCCCGAGCGCGATGGCGCGCGCGAAGCCGACGCGCCGCCGCATGCCGCCGGAGAGCTGGGACGGCATCTTGCGCTCGGCGCCCTCGAGATGGACCATCTCCAGACATTCGGCGACCCGTGCGGCGATGCGCTCGCGCTCCCAGCGGGCGCGGCGCAGGGGGAAGGCGACGTTCTCCCAGACGTTCATCGAGTCGAAGAGCGCCCCTTCCTGGAACGCCATGCCGAAGCGCCGCCGGAACTCCGGCATCTGCCGATAGTCGAGGTCGTGGATGCGGACGCCGTCGACCTCGACGGTCCCCGCATCGGGCGCCAACAGCCCGATGATGTGCTTGAGCAGCACGCTCTTGCCGGTGCCTGAGCCGCCGATGACCACCAGGGACTCGCCTTCGTAGACGTCGAGGTCGAGGCCATCGAGGACACGGCGCTCGCCGAAGCTCTTGGTGACGCCCCGCAGGCGGATCTGCACGTTTCCAGGTACGGTCATGTCAGTAGAGCAGCTTGGTGAGGAAGAAGTCGGAGATCAGGATGGCGATCGACGCCAGGACGACCGCCCGCGTCGTCGAGCGTCCGACGCCCTCGGCCCCGCCGGTGGTGAAGTACCCCTTCTGACAGCCGACCAGCGCGATCAGCGCACCGAACACCGCGGCCTTGATGAGTCCCGAGGTGACGTCGTCGTAGTCCATGAACTGGAAGGTGTTGTCGAGGTAGGTCACCGGGTTGGCGCCGAACAGGATGACCGAGACGACGTAGCCGCCGGCGATGCCGACCGCGTTGGCGAGGCCGACGAGCATCGGCAGCATGATCGTCGTCGCCCAGACGCGCGGCACCATCAGGTAGTGGATCGGATCCGTCGCCTGGACCTCGAGAGCATCGATCTGCTCGGTAACCCGCATCGTCCCGAGCTCGGCGCCCATCGCCGAGCCGCAGCGGCCGGCCATGATCAGCGCCGAGAGCACCGGCGAGAGCTCGCGCACCATCGACAGGGCGACCAGCGAGCCGACGTACCCCTCGGCGTTGAACCGCTTGAGCGTCGAGAAGGTCTGGAGTGCCATGACCATGCCGGTGAAGACGGCGGTCAGCATGACGACCGGGACCGAGTCGATTCCCACCCGGGTCATCTGGTTCAGCAACTGTCGCAGGTCGTAGGGCGGACGAAAGGTCCAGGCGACGACGCGCCAGAGGATGACGAAGAACCGCCCGACTTCGAGGAAGAACTGTTCGATCTTCTCGGTGAAATAGCTCATCGTCCTCCTCCAGGCAGCAGCGGCGAGCACTCGGCAAGACACCGTCCGGCGGTGAGGTAGCGCCGCGGGAGCCGCAGCCCGAGCAGGCAGAGGATCTCATAGGGGATCGTCCCCACCCGGTCGGCGAGCTCGACGACGGAGATCGTCGCCTCGCCCTGGCACCCCAGCAACACGACGGGGTCGCCGACCGTTGCCCCGGTACCCGTCACGTCGACGGCGAGCATGTCCATCGACACCGACCCGGCGAGCGGCACCCGCTGGCCTGCGACGAGCGCCTCGCTTCCCGCCCCGAGCCGCCACGGATAGCCGTCCGCATAGCCGACCGGGACGATCGCCAACCTCGAGGGCCGGGCAGCCGTCCATCGCCCGCCGTAGCCCACTCGCGTGCCGGCGGGCACCTCCCGAACGAGCGTGATCTCCGCCGCGAGCGAGAGGACGGGGACCAGATCGCGGATCTGCCGCGCCGGGTCCACGCCGTAGAGCGAGAGGCCGAGCCGGACGAGACCCCGGGTCCCCGCCGGACGGTGGAGCACTCCCCCGCTGTTGGCGAGGTGCGTCAGCAGGCCGACGCGCAGCGACGGATCGAGGGCACCGACGAGGTCGTCGAAACGCCGCTCCTGGTCCGCCGTCCGCACGCTGGTCAGATCGTCGGCGTCGGCGAAGTGGGACATCAGCCCGGTCAGCCGCAGCAGCGGCGCTCCCCGCAAGATCGCCAGCGCCTCGCCCATCTCCTTGATGTCGATCCCCAGGCGGGTCATGCCGGTGTCGACCTTGAGGTGCAGCTCGACCGGACCGAGCGACGGCGCCGCTTCGCGCCACATCGCGAGCTGCTCGAGGCTGACGACCGACGGCGTGACCCGGTACTTCCGCACCAGCGGCAACTGCGCGGGGCGAAGTGCGCCGAAGACGAGGATCGGGCTCTCGAGGCCGGCGCGCCGCAGCTCGACCGCCTCTTCGAGCATCGCCACGGAGAGCCACTCGACCCCTGCCGCGGTGAGGGCGCGCGATACCTCGACCGCGCCGTGGCCGTAGGCGTTGGCCTTCACCACCGCCATCCGCGCGGCGCCGCCGGTGCGTTGCGAGAGCCAGCCGAGGTTCGCCCGCAGGGCGTCGAGATCGACGCTCAGCCAGGCCGGGCGCAGCGCCTCCGCGAGGACGGAGGCACGCTCAGGCGGCGGGCATGGCATGGGAATCGCGGCTGAGGAAACGGGTGGTCTCGCCGAGGAAGACGAGCGGCACGGTGCCGGTCATCCCGTTGCGATGCTTGGCGACGATCAACTCGGCCAGCCCCTTGACCGCCGGATCGTCGTTGTAGATCTCCTCGCGAAAGACGAAGGCGACGAGGTCGGCGTCCTGCTCGATCGAACCGCTTTCGCGCAGGTCGGAGAGCTGCGGGCGGTGTTCGGCGCCGCGCCGCTCCGGGGCGCGCGAAAGCTGAGAAAGCGCCACTACCGGCAGGTCGAGCTCCTTGGCGAGCTGCTTGAGCGAACGCGTGATCGCCGCCACCTCGAGGGTGCGGTTCTCGTAGCGTCCACCTGCCTGCATCAGCTGGAGGTAGTCGATGATCACCAGCTCGAGCTGCTTTTCCGCCTTGAGCCGGCGCGCCTTCGACGCGACCTCGAGGATGGTCGGGCTCGCCGAGTCGTCGATGAACAGCGGGGCGCGCTGAATCGTCCGCATCGTCTGGATGACCTTCGTCCACTGCTGCTGCGAGAGGTGGCCGGCGCGCAACCGGCTGAACTGGACGTCGGCCTCCGAGCAGAGGATGCGCAGTGCCAGCTCCTGCTGTCCCATTTCGAGCGAGAAGACGCCCACCGTCTTGTTCTGGCGGATCGCCACGTGCTGGGCGATGTTCAACGCGAAGCTGGTCTTGCCCATGCCGGGCCGGCCGGCGAGGATGATCAGGTTGCCGCGATTGAGCCCGTGGGTCATCCGGTCGAGGTCGACGAATCCGGTGGGCAGACCGATGAGCGCCGTGCCGGGACGCTCCTCGAGCATCTCGAGGGTTTCCTCCACCACCTTGGCGAACGGCACGAATCCTCGCTTCAGCGCCTGCTCGCCGAGCGACAGGACCGCCTGCTCCGCCTTGCCGAGAGCCTCCTGCGCCTGGACACCCCCGTCGAGGCAGTCGCGGGTGATCGAGCGGCAGGTTTCGATCAGTTGCCGTCGCACCGATCGTTCCTTGACGATCTCGACGTACTGCTCGAAGCGACCAAGATCGGGTAGATCGATCTCCAGCGTCGCGATGTAGGCCAGACCGCCAGCTGCCTCGAGTCGCGCCGCCTGCTCGAGCTTCGCCTGCACGGTCCGCAGGTCGACGCCGACCTGCTGCTCCTGCAGGTCGAGCATCGCCTGGAAGATCAGTCGGTGCCGCTCGTGGTAGAAGTCCTCGACCTGCATCCGCGCCGAAACGGTCGGCAGCAGACGCGGATCGAGCATCACCGCGGCGAGCACGGCGCGTTCGGACTCCTCGCTCTGCGGCAGCGACTTGGGCGACTGGAGCGTTTCGATCATCGAGGAGCCGGGCGGGAAGCGAGCTGCGATTCTGTCCGAGAGGAAAGGGGCGAGCAAGCGCGGCCTGCCGGAGGCGGGATTCGAACCCGCACGCCCCGAGGGCGGAGGATTTTAAGTCCCCTGCGTCTGCCGTTTCGCCACTCCGGCGTTCCCGGCATGCTACCCGAAAGGCGAGCCCACGGCTGCGCGGCGAGCGCAATCGCGGGAGAAGGACAGAAACGCTGGCGGAGGGGGAAGGAAGAACCTGGAGGCGACGGTCGGAATCGAACCGACGAATGAGGGTTTTGCAGACCCTTGCCTTACCACTTGGCTACGTCGCCCAAAGAACGGAAGGCCGCGCAAGGCGGCCTTGGCAACTTCACGCCGTCCACGACCGGAGGCCGACGACGGCGAGGATCAACAGAATTTGGAGCGGGAAACGGGACTTGAACCCGCGACCCCAACCTTGGCAAGGTTGTGCTCTACCACTGAGCTATTCCCGCCCATCGACGCCGAAGCTTAGTGGCGACGCCGCGGGCTGTCAAGACGTCGCGGCGACCTGGAAGGCATCTCGCACCAACGTGATGGTCCACCCGTGCGGACCCGCATCGAGGCCGAGGGCATCGAAGCGACAGGGGCCGCTCCAGGGGTGCCGCAGCAGATAGAGCGACGCGGCGCGGGCGAGCCGGCGCTGCTTCTCCCGACCGATCGCGGCGATCGCCGGGCCGAAGCGAGCGCTCGCTCGCGCCTTCACCTCGACGAAGCAGAGCGTCTCGCCCTCGCTCGCCACGAGGTCGATCTCGCCGGCATGGGTGACGACGTTCCGGGCAAGGATGCGAAAGCCGCAACGCTCGAGGTAGCTCGCCGCCTCCGTCTCCGCGACACCGCCCTTGGCACGGCGGTGGGGCTGTCGCTCGAACTCCGGCAGACTCCCGCTCATCGACGCTTCCAGCGCGGCCCCTGCGGAGTGTCCTCGACCACCACGGCGAGGGCGTCGAGCTCGGCGCGCAGGCGATCCGCGGCAGCCCAGTCCCGCCGGCGCCGGGCCTGCTCGCGCTCCTCCACCAGAGCGACGATGGCCGCCTCGTCCGAGGCCTCCTCGCCAGTGCTCCAACTCGCCGCGTCGAGAACGCCGAACACCGCCTCGGCACGAGCAAGCGACGCGAGAGCGCGCTCGCGGTCGCCGACCCCGAGGCCGCGGTCGATCGCCGAATTCCCCTCGCGAACCCAGTCGAATAGCGCGCCGAGCGCACCGGCGGCGTTCAGGTCGTCCATCAGGCAGGCGTCGAACCGTTCGACGAACGCCGCCGAGGCGTTGGCCAGGGCCGCGTCGCCTGCTCCCGCCTCCGGGGCATGAGCGAGCCGGAAACGGAAGTCGTCGATGCGGCGCAGCGCCGCCGACGCCGCGTCGAGCGCCGGGAAGGTGAAATTCAGCTTCTGCCGGTAGTGCACCGAGAGCATCAGGTAGCGGACGGCGCGCAGGGAACAGCCGCGCGCCGAGAGATCGGCCAGGGTGAACTGGTTGCCGAGCGACTTCGACATCTTCTCGCCGTCGACCACGAGATGCTCGGAGTGCATCCACGTCCGCACGAAGGGCACGCCGGTGGCCGACTCGCTCTGGGCGATCTCGTTCTCGTGATGGGGAAAGATGTTGTCGACGCCGCCGCAGTGGATGTCGAGGCGCTCACCGAGGTACTTCATGCTCATCGCCGAGCACTCGATGTGCCATCCGGGCCTGCCGGGGCCCCAGGGCGAATCCCAGGACGGCTCACCCGCTTTCGCGGCCTTCCACAGCACGAAGTCCCGGACGTCCTCCTTCTCGTACTCGTCGCTCGCCACGCGGTCGCCGCGCCTCGCTTCGGCGAGGTCGAAACCGGAAAGGCGCCCGTAGTCGTCGTCGCTCCCGATGCGGAACCAGACCGAGCCGTCGCTCTCGTAGGCATGGCCGCGCTCGATCAGTTGCTCGACCAGGGCGATCATCTCGGGCACGTGCGCGGTGGCGCGCGGGTAGATCTCGGCGCGCCGCACGTGCAGCGCGTCGAGGTCGGCGAAGAAGGACTCGATGTAGGGAGCGGTGTAGGCGGCGAGCGACACACCGTGTTCCAGCGCACCACGGATCGTCTTGTCGTCCACGTCGGTGAGGTTCATCACGTGGAGGACGCGGTAGCCGAAGTGCTCGAGGGTCCGGCGCAGCAGGTCCTCGAACAGGAAGGTCCGGAGGTTGCCGATGTGGACGTGGCTGTAGACCGTCGGGCCGCAGGTGTAGAGCTTGACCTCGCCCGCGACGATCGGTGCGAAGGGTTCGAGATGTCGGCCGAGCGTATTGAAGAAGGACAGGTTGGCCATCTTGGAAGAGCCTTTCCGCGCGAACGGGCCGCGCCGAGCCGGGTCAGAACGGCAGCGGCGCGCGCGGAACGTCGGCCGGAGAGAACTCGCCGAAGGTCCGCCGCAGGCGTCGCAGCATCAGCTCGCGGCGCAGGCCGCGGAGGTAGTCGATGAACAACACACCGTCGAGGTGGTCGATCTCGTGACAGAGAGCGCGTGCGAGCAGCCCCTCGCCGGCGATTTCGACCGGCTGGCCGTTCGCGTCGAGAGCGCGCACCAGCACGCGCTCGGAGCGCTCGATCCGCTCGGTCAAGTCCGGAATCGACAGGCAGCCCTCGGAGTCGGCCTGCTCGCCGTTGCGCTCCACCACCTGCGGATTGACCAGCACGTGGAGCGCCGTCGGGTCGGCACCGACCGAGGTGTCGACGACGGCGACTCTCAGGTCGACGCCGATCTGCGGTGCCGCGAGCCCCAACCCCGGAGCCGCATGACAGGTCTCGATCAGGTCGTTCACCAGCTCGACGAGCGCAGCGTCGAACCGTTCGACGGGGCGGCAGCGCAGGCGCAGGACCGGATCCGGGAAGAGGACGATCGGCCGCACGGCCATCAGCGAGGCGCCTCGAGCCGGCGGATCGCCATCGCCAGTTCCTGGTCGTTGCGCTGCGAGCGGAGGGCATCGAGCAGGCCACGCGGGTCCTGGTTGCCGAGCAGGGCCTTCTCCAGGCCCTCACGGCCGAGAACCAGGGTCTGGACCTCGTCACGCGCCAACAGCGTGGCGGGCCACGGCCGCTGCTCGAGCAACGGCCATTCGCCCAGCAGATCCCCGGAGGTGAAGTTCCGCAGGCTGATCGGATCGCCCTGCGACTGCTCGAGGATCGCCTCGACGGTGCCGGAGACCAGCAGGTAGAGCACGCGATCGGTCCCGTGGCGCGAGGCGATCGTCAGGCCGGCGGCGAAGGTGCGGAAGCTCATCTCGGCGATGAGGCGCTTGAGCTGCTCGCCCGGCAGCGCCAGGAAGAACCGTGTCGGACCCAGGCGCTTCCACATGCTCTGGATCTCGACCGGCGAGAGCCGGTCGAGCGGGCTCTCGGCGCGATTGGCCATCATCCCGAGCGCGTCGATGAAGAACGATCGGCTGTGCTCGAGCCGCTTGAGGGCCTGCAGTCGCGCAATCCTCTTTTGCACGCCCTCGTCGAGCGGGGCGAGCTTGGCGGCCTTGGCGAGAATGGCGATGCCCTTGTCGTAGAAACCGTCGTCGGCGTAGCAGTCGGCGACGTAGCTGAACTCGTCGATCGCCTTCAGCCACTGCTTGCGGACGACATGGATCTCCGCCAGCTTGAGGTGAGCGTAGAGGTCGTGCGGGTTCTTCTTGACCTTCGCCTGCAACTGGGCTTCGGCGTCGTCATAGCGTTCGAGGACGATCAAGTCCTCGATCGTGTACTCCGCGTCGGACGGCGAGCCCGAGCCTCCGCCGAAAAGCTTCTTGAACACGACAGCACTCCCTCCTGCGGCGGGGCTGAGGCTAACAGTGCAAATCTCACGTCGTCAAGGGTTTGCGTCACATATCGCAGCTCGCCTTGCAACGCCTACGGGGCGCACCGCGCCGGGCAGGGATCCTGGCCCGACGTTTGCTAACGACAGTTGACGATGAGCAGACGAGCCTCACGCGAAAGGGAGCATCCAACCATGCGCAACCACCGACGGCTCCTCACTGCAATTGCCCTGAGCGGCGCGCTCGCGGCCGGGATGGCCGCCGCCGAGGACACGAGTTACAGCTACGTCCGGGTGCTCGACGGCTCGGCGAGCGTCGTCTCCAGCGGCGGCGACGGCGCCGAACCGCTCGAGTTGAATCAGCCGCTGCTGACCGGTGACCGGATCGTCGTCGCGGCGAGCTCTCGGCTCGAAGTCGTCCTCGCCGACCGGACCCGACTCCGCCTCGACGCCGGCTCGACCGCGGTCCTGCGCGCCGTCGCCTTCTCCGCGGACGCGACGGATCGTGCCACTCGCCTCCAGCTTGCCGGCGGGACACTGCAACTGTCGGTCGACGAGAATGCCCAGGGAGACGAACTGCCGCGCATCGACCTGCCCAACGCCACCGTCTACGTCCAGGACGTCGGCGACCTCTCGGTGGCGACCCTCGGCGGCGACTCCTCCGAGGTCGTCGTCCGGCGCGGCTTCGTCGAGATCGCCACCGAACGCGGCTCGACTCTCCTGCGCGCCGGCGAGGCGGCCCGCATCACCGGCGCGAGTTGGGCGACGACGAGACTCGTTTCCGCGCCACCCGCCGATGCCTTCGAGCGCTGGGCACGCGCCCTCGAGAACGAAGGGTCGACGCGTCGCAGCGGCTACGTCGACGACCGACTCGCCTACGCCTCGGCGAACCTCGACGACTACGGCACGTGGGTGACGGTCGACGAGGACTGGGCCTGGCGGCCGCGGGTCGACGACGGCTGGCGACCCTACTGGCAGGGGCGATGGGCCTACAGTCCGAGCGGTGCCACCTGGATTTCGAACGAGCCCTGGGGCTGGGTCCCCTACCACTACGGAACCTGGGATCTCGTCCCCGGCACCGGCTGGGTCTGGTTCCCCGGGACCACCTACTCGCCGGCCTGGGTCTACTGGTACTGGGGTGACCAGTGGGCCGGCTGGTGCCCGGTCGGCTACTACTCGCGACATGATCGGCATGCCGGACGAGGCCGTGGCCTGCGCTTCGGCGTCTACGGCTCGGTCGGGGGCGGCATCGACCTTTATGCTGACTGGAGCTTCGGTCCGGCGCATCTCCTCTTCGACCGCCACCACCGCGACCGCTTCCGGCGAGGCGGCGTCGACTTCGCTCGCGAGATCGGCACGAGAACGTTGCCACGGGGCATCCTGACGACCGATACCCGCGGACTCGACCCCCGGCGGCTGCGCGGTGGCCGCGATCCCCGCGAGCTCCTCTCCGACGAAAAGGGGCGCCCCGGAGGATCGGGCGACCCGCTTCCGGACGCCACCGCCTTCATCGCGCGTCGCCCGGAGATCACTCCGGAGCTCCGTCGCCGGATCTACGTCGATCGGACGGGGGATGCCGACGACCGCGCACTGCTCGATCCGACCGCTCCGGCGCCGCGACGCGAAACGGGGACGCGCGACGATCGCGCCGGGCGCTCGTACCGACCGCCGCAGGGCGAACCGAGCGTCGGCGAAACCGGTGCGGCGGCGGGTGGCACCACGCGCGGCGTGCGCGAGCCGCGCCGAGCTCAACCCTGGACGCCGCCGACAGCGACCTCGGACTCCACCGGGTGGCGAGCTCCGCGCGTCGACGACCTGGCGGGCCCGCGCGCGCTCGAGGTTCGCCCGGCGCGGCGGTTTCCGCCGACGGGAACGGGAGTGGAGGCTGGCACCCCGGCGAACGGCACCGAACCCGCGGGGGTCCCGGTCGAGTCGCCGAGCGATCCGCCCAGCCACGGTCCGGGGCGATTCCGGCCGCAGAACCCTTCCCGGGCCGACGAACCGCCCACCGCTCTCGAGGTGACGAACGACAGCCGCCAGAACTGGCGGCGACGCGGAGCCGACCAACCGGAGGCCGACCTCGGGGAAGCGGCGGTGCCGCACGCTCCGCGCTGGCAACCCGCCGAGCCGGCGAGCGGCAGCCCGGGCGAGGTCCGCGGGTCCTCGGAGCGCGTCGACCGGCGTCGCTGGACACCCCCCTCGGTCGACCCCGTCGACACCTCGAGCTGGCGGCGTCCGGTGACACCCCCGGACCCCTCGGTCCAGCCGTCAGCCTCACCCGATCGGAGCCGCGGTCCGTGGGCCGGTTCCGAGCGACCGCCCGTGCGGCGGGTCATCGACGGTTTCCGGCAGGTCGGCTCCGGCAGTTCGAGTCCGACGTCCTCTACCTCGACGGACGACCGACGAAGCCGGCCGGTCGTCGAGTCGAAGCCTTCCTCCCCGTCGAGCTCGTCGGGATCCGCTCCGGAGCGTGGACGGTCGCCCCATCGCGAGCCGTCGCCCCGAGAGTCGGCGCCCCATCGAGACCCGGCTCCGCCGCCGCCTCCCGATTCGAACTGAGCGCCGGGCGAATCGACCGGTCGGGCGCAGGTGACGCGGGCGGCATAGAATGCCGCCCGCATGCGCCTCGACGTTCTTGTGCGGCTTCTCTTCGCGCTCTACTGCGTCGAGGCCGGTCTGCTGCTGACCTTCGTGCCATGGATGCCCATCTGGGATCGGACGTGGATCCTCCTGGCCCCCAACTTCGCCCGGCAGGCGCTGCTCTCTCCCTGGGGTCGTGGCGCCGTCACCGGCTTCGGTCTCGTCCACCTCGTCTGGGGTGCTCACGAGCTCCGGCAGTGGCTGGGCTCGCGTCCTGACGCGCCATCGTCGACCTCGTGACGGGTGAAGATGAACGGATGAACCGGATCCTCGGCGTGGGACTCGATCTCGTCGAGCTGAATCGCGTCCGCTCGGCGCTCGGCAGACACGGCGAGCGATTCGTCGAGCGCATCGCCGACCCGCTCGAAATCGGCTCACGCTCCGCGGCGGGTCAGGCACAGACCGTCGCCGGGCTCTTCGCCGCCAAGGAGGCCGTGCTCAAGGCCTTGGGAACCGGATGGGCGGAAGGCCTCGCCTTTCGCCAGGTAGTCGTCGAGCGTCTCGCCTCCGGCGCACCGCGGGTGCGGCTGGAGGGCGAAGCCCGTCGTCGAGCCGACCGGATGGGCGTCGCCCGGATCCACCTGTCCATCACCCACGACGCCGGGGTGGCTGCCGCCGTCGCCGTTCTCGAAGGCCCAGGAGAGCCACTCGATGGAGACTGACGCCGCGATGTCCGCCGACCCTGTTCCGCCCCCCGTGCCCGCTCCACCGCCCACCGCCACCGCCCACCGCGGGATGGCCAGGAAGGCACGCTATCTGCTCGTTTCGCTCGCCGTCCTCGCCCTCGACCAGTGGACGAAGTGGCTGGTAGAGCTCCACCTTCCCGAGCTCACCTCGCAACCGGTGATCCCCGGCGTCTTCCACCTCTCGCACGTTCGGAACACCGGCGTGGCCTTCGGCATGCTCGCCGCCCACGGGGCTTCGGGCGGGATGATCTGGCTGATCCTGCTCGGCGCTTCGGCGCTCACCGTCATCGCCTGGTTCTTCTGGCGCACGCCGGCGAACGAACGCCTGCTGCTCGTAGCGCTCGCGCTCGTGCTCGGCGGAGCGGTCGGCAACCTCCTCGACCGCCTGGTCAGCGGAGGCGTCACCGATTTCCTGCTGGTCTATCTCGGCTCCTACCACTGGCCGGATTTCAACGTCGCCGACATGGCGATCTCGATCGGCCTCGTGCTGCTGGTTCTCGATTCCTTTCGCTCGCCCACCCGGCCGTCGACCCCCGACGGAGTCGAGGTAGCCACCTGACCCAATCCACGACGAGAGACCTGGACGCCACGGCGACGCCGGCCGGTGCGGCCGCGGTCGAGCGCCGGCGCCTCGACGTCCCCGACGACGCGCAGGGCGAACGGCTCGACCGTTTCCTGGCACGCACCCTCGAGGTTCCGCGCAACCAGGTTCAGCGATGGATCGACGAGGGTCGGGTCGAGATCGGCGCGCGGACAGCGCGTGCCTCGGAGCTCTTGCGCGCCGGCGCCGAGATCCGCTGGACCCCTCCCCCGCCCCCGAGCGCCGGCATCGATCCCGAGGCCGGCGACCTGCGCCTGCTGTACGAGGATTCCTGGCTGGTGGCGGTCGACAAGCCGCCCGGCCTGGCCGTTCACCCCGGCGCGGGGCGAAGCCGAGGAACCCTGGCCCATCATCTCCTCGAACGCTTTCCGGAGATCAGCGGCGTCGGCGGCCCGGGCCGACCCGGGATCGTCCATCGGCTCGACATCGGGACGAGCGGTGTCCTGGTGGTCTCGCGCACCGCCGAGGCATACCGGATCCTGACCCGCCAGTTCGCGTCCCGCGGCATCGGCAAGCGCTATCTCGCCGTGGTCTGGGGTTGCCCGGAGCCGGCTGCGGGTCGGATCGAGGCGCCGATCGCCCGCCATCCGGTGCGACGCAAGGAGATGGCCGTGGTGGCTCGCGGCAGGGCGGCCGTCACCGACTATCGAACGATCGCGCGAGCCGGGGGCGTCGCCCTTCTGGAGGTCCGGATCGAAACGGGCAGAACGCACCAGATCCGCGTCCACCTGCGACATCGCGGTTGGCCGATCGTCGGCGATCCGACCTACGGAGAGGAGCGGTGGAAGGCGGTGCGCGACCCCACGCGCCGAGGGGCGCTGCGTGCGTTCACCCGGCCGGCCCTGCATGCCTGGAGGCTGGAGCTGACGCACCCGGGAAGCGGCGCCCGGCTCCATCTCGAAGCTCCTCCCCCCGACGATCTGCGCGACCTCTGGCAGGTCGCCAGCGAGACGAGTTGGCCTGACCTCCCGGCGCGCTGACTCCGCGCCGCTCGGGGGCGCGCATCCGCGACGACCTCAGCGGGGCGCGTCCGTCGGTGCGTTCGGACCTTTCCCGGGGCGTTCCTTCCCCCCGCGATCCTTCGACGACTGGCGGCCAGCCGCCCCGTCCGCCGGTGGCACCGCCGCAGCGGCGTCCGGAGTCGACGCTTCGGCCGGTGCGCTGGCCTCACCCGGCTTTCCATTCGTGGCGGACGCCTTGGGAGCAGCAGCCCGGTCGGCGGGAGTCTCGTGCATCACCACTCGTCCCGAAAGGAACGCCCCTTCGGCGACGACGACACGCGGAGCCGTGAGGTTGCCCTCCACCGAGCCACCGGCCAGGAGCTCGATCCGCTCGAGTCCGCGGACATCGCCGATGACCCGGCCGGCGACACGCACGCCGCGGGCCACCACCTCGCCGCGCACCGCTCCGCTCGCGCCGATCAGGAGGTGCCCCCCGAGTCGGACCTCTCCTTCGAGCTCCCCGTCGATGACGACTTCCATGTCGCCTTCGATTCGCCCGACGATCCGGGTCCCTGTCGAGACGCGGGTCGCTCCGGGATCGAACGGCGTCGGGCGAAGTGGCGAAGCGGCGGGATCGGGAGCGCTGCTGAACCAGCCCATGGTCGGAGGTCTCCTCGCGGTCGGCCTGCGGAGCGGCGCTCCGGAGGCGTGGGGCCAAAATGACAGCGGCGCCCTCGCGGGCGCCGGAGATCGACGAAAGGAATGGAGCGGGCAACGGGATTCGAACCCGCGACATCAAGCTTGGGAAGCTTGCACTCTACCAACTGAGTTATGCCCGCCCGGGCTCTCTGCGACGAGCGACGATAGCGCGGCTCCAGCAACCGGTCAAGGGAGCGAAGCGGCGGCGCTATACTCACGCCATGAGCAACGTGGCGAGCCCCGAGCGCTCCGAGTTCCTCTACTTCTTCCCCGAGGAACAGGTGACCGGCGACCAGCTCCGCGAGATCCTGCGCGCGGGCAGTGCCGAACGACGCGCCTGGGCGATCTCTCACCTGCTGCGCTACGCCGAGTGGGAGGACATCTGGGCCTACGTCTCGCGGAACGAGGTGCGCGAGAGTTTCACCCATCTCGAGCTCCCCGATCCGCTCCGCCTCGCCTGGGCTCGCCTGCTCAAGCTCGAGAGCCTCGTCGACTGAAGGCGAGAGCCTCGGTTCTCACGGCGCAGGCGCCGCCGCGCGTTCGGCGAGCATCGCCTCGGCTCGCTTCGTGGCTTCGCCGACCAGGCCGCGAACGCGATCGGCAGGCAGGAGGAAGGCACCCAGCCGCGCGTTCTCTTGCCGCTGCCGCAGCGACGGCGAGAAGCCGGTGAACTCGCCCATCCCCCCCGCCGAGCCGTCAGGGACCCGCGACAGCACGGTGACCAGGACGCCGACCGGGCGACCCGTCAGGTCGAAGAGCGGCAGGCCGAAGCTCGACACCACTCCATCCAGGATCCACGCCTCGCGCGGTTTGCCGATCTTGCCCGCCAGCCGGGCCGTCTCGAAGTAGCTGGCGCCGTCGAAGGCGCCGCCGAGACGGGAAACGGCCACCACGCGCTGACCGAGCTCGCCACGGGTACCCGCGGCGAAGTCGACGTACGGCAACGGCTCGGCCGGCGGCGGGTCGAGCTGCAGGAACGCGATATCAAGATCCGCGTCGCTCGCCACCAGGATGGCGGAGAGGTCTCGGTCGCTTCCCGGGAGCGTGACGCGAATCCCGGTCGGCGCCACCTGCACCTGGAATCCGCTCTCGCTTCGGCCCTGCGCGGCGAAGGCCTCCGACCAGCGCACCGCGGACAGATGGGAGTTCCACAGCACGATGAGCCCGCGCGGACCGACCAATGCGCCACGCGCCTCGGCAACGCTCTCCTGCTCCTCGCGCTCTCCGCCCGACCCGATCGAGATCCGCAGTCGAGCCTTCACCGAGACGATCGACGGCGCGACGCGCTCGACCAGCCGGGCGAGCGCGCTCGTCTCGTCCTCGGCGAAGGCCGGCGCACCAATCAGTTGGACGACGAGGAGGGCGAGGAGGACTGCGCGTCGCGACATGGTTCTCCCGGGCGGACCGGTTCGAGGAAAAGGAACTGCGTGAGGGAGCCGCGGCGCACGAAGAGCTCGACCGTGCAGGTACGCTCGGCCCGCAGCGCCGCCAACGCCTTCATCAGGCTGGCGGCATCGGAAACATTGCGCCCGCCGGCGCGCAGGACGATGTCGTCGGTGCGCAGTCCGGCGAGCTGCGCCCACCCTCCGGAGGTGGCCTCCACGACCAGGGCACCGCGCTGCTCCTCGCCGACATGCAACCGCAGACGGTCGAAGGCAGTCAGATCGCGAGCTGCGATCTCGAGCTCGTCGTCGCGCTCGAGACGTGCCTGCCCGGGATCTTCGGGTCGCGCTTCGAGCTCGACCGCGAGCTGAATGGCACTCATCCCGGCCGAGGTGTGGCGCAGCAGGTCGAAACGCACCGCCGATCCGATCGGACGCTCTTCGATGCGGTGCTGCAAGTCCTCCGACTCCTGGACCCGCGCGGCGGAGAGCGGCTCGCCGTCGAGCGCCGTCAGGATATCTCCCGTCGCCAGCCCGGCGCGCTTGGCCGCTCCGCCGTCGAAGACCTCGGTGACGCGGAACCCGCGTCGCTCGGCGAGCCCCAGAGCCGTGGCGATCTCGGGAGTCACCACCTGCGTGCGCAAGCCAAGCCAGGCACGCGGCAGCTCACCGCCCCAGAGTCGCCCCGGCGGGACCTCGAGCTGAACGGTCGCCAGCACACTCTCTCGGCCGCGACGAAGCTCCAGCAGCAACGGAGCGCTGCGATCCGCCTTCTCCAGTGCGGCGGTGAGGTCCTCGAGACGCGCGAGCGGCAGACCGGCGGCCACCAGGAGGACGTCGCCCGGCTGCAGTTGCGGTCGCGCGCGCGAGGCCGGCGCACCCGAACGCAAGCCCGTGACGAGCAGGCCCTCCTTCGTCGCCAGCCGGTTGGCGAGGACCATCGGGCCGGTCACCTCCTGCGCCGTCAGGCCGAGCGAACGAAACTCCGCCTCGCTGCCGCGACCGCGCTCCATCGGCTCGGTGAGCAGCTCGAGCTGACGTCGGACCCCCGCCCGCTCGATCTCGACCGGCACCTTCCGGCCGATCGGCAGGCTGGCGACGCGCTGCGAGAACGCCGGTAGCTCCTCGAAGAAGCGAACCGCGACCGGATGGCCGTCGAGGCCGAGCACGAGGTCGCCGGCGAGGAGGCCGCCACGCGCCGCTGGCGAGCCCTCGACGACCGCGGCAACCAGAGCACCCTGGTCCCTTCCCAACTTGTCGACCGGCAGCACGCTCAGCCCCAACCAGGCGCGACGGACCTCTCCCTGTTCGAGGGCCTGCGCGAGGACCTCGGCGGCCACGGGCGCCGGGATGGCGAAACCGAGCCCGGAACCACCGAGCTCGTTGATCCCGACGACGCGTCCGGCGAGATCGACGAGCGGCCCGCCGGAGTTACCCGGCAGGATGAGCGCATCGTGCTGAATCCAGGGAGTCAGGGTACCGGCGGCCTCGCCCGCGCCGAGATCGACCGGGACGAGCTCGGTCCCGGCGGCGTCGGTGAAGACCCGCCGAGGGTTCGAGACGATCCCGAGCGTCACCGAGGAGGCGAGCGCGAACGGGTTGCCGATGGCCAGCACCGGATCTCCGACCTTCAGCGCGACACGACGGTCGAGCTCGGCGTAGGCGAAGCGGCGAGGCGAATGGGGGACCAGCCGCAACACCGAGAGGTCGGTGGCCGGATCGTGCAAGACGACTTCGCCGTCGAGAACTTCGCCCGTCGAGAGGGTGCCGCGGATCCGGATCGAATCGCCGGCGACGTGGTAGTTCGTCAGCACGTGCCCCTGCGGCGTGACCACGACACCGCTGCCGGCGACCCGGAAGCGCTGGGCGCGCCCGTCGGCGTAGCGCTGCGAGACGATCGTCAGATTCACCAGTGCGGGGAGGACCTTCTCCACCGCAGCGTCCACCGCCGGGCGCAACGCCTCCGGGTCGCGGCGAGCGGCTGAGGGAATCTCGTTCGCCAGAGGGCCGTCCGACCAGACCCCGGGCGCCGACCCCAGGGCCAGCGTCAGGGCCAGCGACGTGACCCGCCCGTGCCCGGTCAACGTCCGTCGCCGTCGAGCAGGTTGCCGAGCGGCCCGAGGATCGAGCCCTCTTCGCGCCGCCTCCCGGCGGGCGCCCCGGCGGCAAAGACCCGGCTGGCCAGCCGGCTGAACGGCAGCGACTGCAGCCAGATCTTTCCGGGGCCGGTCAACGTCGCGAAGAACAAGCCCTCGCCGCCGAAGAGGAAGGTCTTGACGCCCTTCACCATCTGGATGTCGTACTGGACCTGGGTCTCGAACGCCACGAGACAGCCGGTGTCGATGCGCATCGTCTCACCGGGAGCGAGCTGACGCTCGACGACGGCACCGCAGGCGTGCATGAAGGCGAGACCGTCGCCGTCGAGCCGCTGCAGGATGAACCCTTCGCCGCCGAACAGGCCGGCCCCCAGCTTGCGTTGCAGGGCGATACCCACCGAGATCCCCTTCGCCGCGCAGAGGAACGAGTCCTTCTGGCAGATCAAGGTGCCGCCGTGCTGCCGCAGGTCGACCGGGATGATGCTGCCGGGATAGGGCGCAGCGAAGGACACGCGCTGCCTCGTCCCGCCCTGGTTGGCGAACACCGTCATGAACAGCGACTCGCCGGTGAGCACGCGCTTGCCAGCCGACATCAGCATGCCCATGAGGCCGCCGCTCCCACTCGCCGCCGAGCCGTCGCCGAAGATCGTCTCCATCTCGATTCCGGGATCCATGTAGAAGAAGGCGCCCGCCTCGGCCACGCACGCCTCGCCGGGATCGAGGGTGATCTCGACGAACTGCATCTCCTGGCCGAAGAGCTCGAAGTCGATCTCGTGGGCCACCGTCGCGCCGGCAGAGGGGGCCGCCCCCGCGGCCGGCATGGCTCCCGGGCGAGAGGAGAACTCGGCTCGTGCCGTCATCGGCTCCCAGTTCGCCATCCCCTGACAGAAGACGTGGGTTCGGCGTGGATCCAGGGTCCCGGACTGCACGCGTGCGACGATGCTCGAAAGCGGTAGCGGCCCTTCCTGCCGGCCGTCCACCGCCACGTACCAGAGGCTGTCCTGTGTCATGTCGCTCTCCTGTTGCTGGGGGCGCAGTGTACCAACGGTGGCGGCGCTAGCGCGCCGTCGCCGACTCGTCGAAGCGCACTTCGAAGAGGGTCGGCCAGTACTTTCCGGTCAGCAGGAAGGTCTTGCGAGCCGGCACGTACGCGATCCCGTTGAGCACGTCCGCCTCTCGCCGCGCGTCAGCGTCGAGCAGCGACGAGCCGTCGACGACCACCTCGACTCGCCCCGTCGTCACGTCGATCCCCACGATCTCGTCGGTCATCCAGACGTTGGCCCACAACCGGCCCTCCGCCCACTCGAGCTCGTTGAGCGCCGGCAACGGCAGCCCGTCGCGTGTCACCCGGATCGAGCCGGTCTCCGCGAACGTCGAAGGGTCGCGGATCGAGATGCGGTCGGTTCCGTCGCTCATCAGGAGCCGCGTGCCATCCGAGGTGAGCCCCCACCCTTCGCCACCGTAGCGACGCTCGCCGCGACGAGCGAAGGTCGGAAGGTCCCAGACGAGCAGGCGTTGCTCCTGCCAGGTCAGTTGCAAGAGCTCCTGCCCGTGGCGGGCGAGCCCCTCGGCGAAGAGGTCAGCCGGCAATTCGACCCGGCGAAGGACGCGGCCGCTCGTCAAGTCGACTTCGCGCAGCGAGGACGCGCCGTAGAGGCCGGTCGACTCGAACAGTCGGCCCTCGCTCCACACCAGCCCCTGCGTGAAGGCCGCGTGGTCGTGTGGATAGGTCGCCACCACCTGCGGCGAGATCCGACGCAGCGGCCGGGCTCCCGGCGGTACTCCACCGCTGCGGGCCGAGAGAGCCACGACCTGCAGGCCCAACGCCGCGAAAAACGCCAGCCAGCGGACGCGGCGACTCACGGGCCGACCGCGCATCCGTCGCCCAGCGGCTCCCCCGGAGGCGCTGGCGGCGCGGCCGGGAGCCGCACGGTGACAGCAGCCGGACGAGCCAGGAAACGGCCGAGGTCGCCGATCAGCAGCGCCAGGTGCGCCTTCTCCTCGCCGTCCAGCGGTTCGATCTTGTCGAGCCGCTGAAGCAGGCTGGCCAGGGCCGATTCGACTCGGGCGCGGACACCGCTGCTGGCCTCGGCGCTCTCGGCCAGGGAGAGGAGGCGGCCGACCAGGACCCGTTGGGTGGTGCGCGCCACTTCGGCCACCCGCGGCTCGAGCAGCGCCGCATCGGCGAAGACCGAGGCGACCGTCTTGTCGAGAACTTCGTCGAGCCCGGGCACTTCGGTGTTCCGGCGGTGGAAGTCCACCAGGCGAGCGCAGCGAGCGGGGTCGAGGAGGCCGGCGAGCACGGTGTCGGCGAGCGAGGCCGCCAGGCCCAGCGCATCGAACGTCGGCGCCGTCGCGCCGCGGAGCTGCTCCGGGTAGGCACTCCAGCCGGGCGGGCGCGGCGTCAGCCGCTGCAGGATCGACTCGGGAAGGTCGAGCTCCTCCGGCGCCAGCGAGGCGAGCACGACGGCGAGGGCGCGCCGCTGCTCGTCGCCACGCGTGCGACGAGCGCGCGGCTGCCCATCGCCGCGGAGCGCGTGCCGGTAGTCGAGACCGCCGACCACCTTCGTCGCCGCCAGGATCTGATGCCGATGGAAGAAGTAGAGCGGAACCAACCGCTCTTCGAGCTCACCGAGCGGGCGACCCACCGGGACGTTGCGTTCGCCGAAGCGCGAGAGCGCCAGGCGGCGAATCGTCATCGTCCGTTCGAGCTCGGTCACCGGGTCGGCCCCGTTGTCCCAGAGGCTGGCCCGCGGGCTCGCAGTGCTGGGAGCGCGTGCATCCTCGTCGGAGAGGAAGACGAGGTCGCGGCTCGCCGCCTCGCGGGCGAGCTTGTCGAGCTCCACCGCCTCGTCGGTACCTGGAGGGAACTGCTGGTAGGCGTAGCGCAAGGCGAAGAGATCCCACTCTCCGAGCCCGTCGGCGTAGGCGCGGCTCATGTCGAATGCTCCGCCTTCCGTCACGCGAACGTAGGGCCCCGGATAGTCCATCACCGACGCCCGGCCGCCATAGGTGCTGGCGGCGAAGTTGTGGGCCAACCCCAGCGCATGGCCGACCTCGTGCGCCGCGAGCTGACGCAGACGGGCCAGGGCGATCTCGACCGGATCCGACGCTCCGCCGGTGCCGAGCAGCTCGGAACCGAGCAGCCCTTCGAAGAGCAGCCGGTCGTAGCGCACCCGCATGGAGTCGAGAAGAACGTGACCCGAGACGCGCTCGCCCGTGCGCGGGTCGACCACCCCGCTGCCGTAGGACCACCCGCGCGCGCTGCGGTGGACCCACTCGATCACCGGATAGCGTGCGTCGAGCGGGCTCACCCCTTCGGGCAGCAATTCGACGCGGAAGGCGTCGATGAATCCGGCCTCGTCGAACGCCTTGGCCCACCAGCGCGCCCCTTCGAGAACCGCGGTTCGCGCCGGCTCGGGAATCGCGCGATCGACGTAGTAGACGATCGGCCGGCGCACGACCGAGCGCTCGGCCGTGGGATCGACCTTCTCGAGGCGGTGACGGACAAGCCACTGGCGCTCACCCGATTCGGCCAGGGGCGCCGTGACGTCGCGGAAGGTGACGGTCAGCGAACCGGCTCGTGGATCCGCGGCGCGAGGCTGGTAGCCGGCATCGGGAAGGCGCAGGAGAGATTGGTGCTGGACGAAGCTCACGGCGTCTCCGGCAGCCACCGCGCGCACTTCCGCACCGGGCTCGGCGGCGACGAACGTGAGAAGCGCCTCGAGCTCGAGGTTCTCCGGGAAGCTCGCACAGCCCTGGGGATCGAGCGCGCTCCGACCCGCATCGAGCTTCCACTCCCCCTGTCCGGCGGTGTGCAGCGTCGACGCCACGCCGTGCGCGTCGCGCACCGCGAAGGAGGTGAAGTCCACGACGACTCGGCCGTCGGGGTCTTCCCCGAGGATCTCGCCCGCCCACAGGACCTGGGGAGCGAACGACTCGGCCGCGGCACGTCGGGCGGCGACGTCGTCGAGGAGCGCCCGCACGCGCAGATTCGGCTCTTCGACGAGGACCTTCGCTCCCAGGCGCCGCAGGCGCACGTACCGCGTCGTTCCGAGGTCGCCACGATCGAGCGTCAGCGCGGGAGAGCCGAGTCCGGTGAGGATCCCCTCGGAATAGAGAAACGAGGCGATCACGCCCTCTGCGTCGGCCGGAGGAAGCTCGAGCAGGACACGCCCGCGCTCACGGTCGAGGTAGGTCGTCAGCAGCCCCTCGTGGCGCTCGAAGCCACTGGTCTCGAAACGAATCGGAGGGAAACGACTGATCGCGGGATTGGCGTCCGGTCGCGGACGGTTGGCTTGCGGGGTCGGCGTGGTGGCGCAACTGAGCAGCCACAGGCCCGCAGCGAGCGAGCCGAGGCGGAATCGAGGCATGGCGAAGCTTGCTACCTCCGTGGTTGACCCCAATCGGCGCGATTCGCCGCGGTCGAATTGTCGCATTGTAGCGCGCGAGGCGCTACGCGCCCGCTGCCACTCTCCCGTCGGCTGGGCGACTCGACAGCGGCGACTCGCCCAGCCAGGAGGCAACCCGGCTCGCCAGGGCGACCCAGGTCCAAGCCCAGGCGGCACCGATTGCGGCGGCCAGGGCGAACCCGACCCACGGGGCAGCGCTGCCGAGGCTCCCCAACTCCGCGGCCTTGCGGATGAGATCGTCGCCGACGAGCTGGGCCGCGGCGGGGGCGGGGGATCGCCAGGGTGGAAGCTGGCGAACCAGCAGCGACCCGATCTCGTAGGCATCCCCCGAGAGCGAGACGATCGGCGCCAAAGCCCAGGGCAACCAGAAGCCGAAACGCCACGGGTGCCGGGAGACTGCCGCGCGGCGCAGCGCCCAGAACCCCGGCCAAAGGGTCAGCAGATAGGGCGCGAGATCGGTCGCCAGGTAGACGAGATCGGAACCGCCGGTGTCGAAACCCGACAGGCGGCCTGCATACTCACCCGCCGGAACGACGAACGGGAGGGCCTTGGCGAGCAAGGCCCCGTCGTAGAGGGCGTCGATCTCGAGGCGGGTAACCGTTCCACCGGAGAGCAGGCAGCCGGCTGCGTGCATCAGCTCGTGCAACGGCACATAGACCCACCACCCCGCGGTGAGCCCCACGAAGGTCCACAAGAGCGCCATGCCACCGCCGGCGAGCAAGCGGTCGAGGCCCAGCCAGGGATCGCTCCAGAGCGCCTTGGCGTGCGGGCCGGCGAAGCGACGCCTCAAGGCGTCAGGTCCCAGTCGACCGGAGGTACGGCAAGCACCCGGCCGTCGGACAAGACGAAGTCTCCGGACACGGTGACCCGCATCGGCCTGCCACTGAACTGCACGGTGATCGGTCCGCTGACCAGCTCGGCCCGCCCCTCCACCAACGGAGCGAAGAGCCGGACGACGTCGGGCCGGCGCACCGCCGCGACGCGCGAGCGCTCGTCACGCCGGTCCACCTCGGCGCGGAGGAACTGTCCGAGCTCGACGTCGGACACCACGCCGCCCGGCACGTGCGCCGAGACGAAGTTGTGGTCGAGCGTCGCCACGTCGGTCGGCTCGTCGTTGCCCGAGCGCAGCCGGAGACGGAAACGGAACCTGCCCCGATCGGCCCCCAGCGAATCGACCTCGATCGCGAGCTGTGGCTCCGCCGGACCGGGCTCCAACGCCGCCGCGAGGCTCGACGGCGAGAGCGAGAGGCGATCGCCTGCCTCCGGCTCGCGAAAGAAGACCTCGCCGAGTCGGTGAGGCGTTTCGAGGGTGCCGAGCAGTCGCTGCAGCTCCTCGAGGACCGGTGTCGGCGTCCGCACGAAGCGGAGCCGGTCGCCCGCTCCGACCTCGACCCCGCCGACTCGTGCCGCAGCCCGCGCTCGCAGCTCCAGGACCTGACGGTCGATCCCCTGAAGCGAGAAGCCGGGGACGAGCTCGAGGGCCGGATGGGTGAGCAAGGAGTAGAGCGACACCGCGGGAGAGAGGCGGGTCGAGCGACCGTCGCGGGCGATGCGCGAGCCGTTCCCCAGGGTCACCACGCCGACCAGGTAGGGCTCACCGAGGTCTTCGAGCTTGCGGAGATCACGCTCGGTGATCTGGAGATCCCAGCTTTCCGGATCCTCGTCGCCTCCTTGACGCTCGCCGTGCAGGAAGGCCACCCAGAAGTCCGTCGCGCGGGCGAGCTGCGCCATCCCCTCCTCGCCGAGGCGCCGGCGATCGATGGTGACCGAGAGGAAACGCCCGTCCGGCAGCGCCTTGCGCAACGACTTGGCGACCCCCGCGAGATCGGCGAGCGGTCCTTCGACGTCGAGGTCCAGATGCAGGCCGACGACGAAGAGACCGGTCCCCTCCGCCCCGAGGAGAAACCCCCGGACCTCGTCGACCAGCGAGCTCGACGCCGTCGCACCTGCCGGCAGACTGCCGCGCAGCACCAGCGTCACCGGCACGCGGCGCGGCAGGGCGAGGGCGGACTTGCCCACCAGGCGCAGCGACCCGCCTTCGGCTCTCAACTCCCCGGCGTCGAGGAAGAGCTCGCGCACACCCACCGCCTCGAGTCGTCGCATCTCGGGCGCGGCGGCGATCTCGCTGGGACCGGCGAGCCAGAGGGCCGAGGTCGCCGCCTTCTTGGGGCGGCCGAAGAGGGAGGGGCAGCCGATGGCCACGGCCGCCAGGGCCAGCACCGCGAGGCGACGCCCGAGAGATCGTCGAGTCATGACAGGGGGATTGTAATGATCGCGGCCAGCCCACCGCCAGGGCGATTGTGCGCCACGAGGGTTCCGCCGTGCTCCACCGCGATGCGGCGTGCGATCGGCAGTCCCAGTCCGGTCCCCCCGGACTGCGTCGAGAAGTACGGCTCGAAGATCCGCGAGAGCAGATCCTCGGGCACTCCCGGGCCGTGATCCTCGACCGCGATCCTCGCCTCCTCGGCGGTCGCCGAGAGCGTGACGACGACTCGTTGTCCGGCGGCGCTGACGCGCAACGAGTTCTCGATCAGGTTGCGGACCGCCCGTCCGAGAAGACGGGAGTCGAAACGGCACGCCAGGGTGGGCGGCGCCTCCAGTCGGACCTCGGCGACCGAGGCGACCGACCCCGCGTATCCCTCGACGATCTCACCGACCAGCGCGACGAGATCGCCGGGTTTTCGCTCCAGCCGCGGCAGCCGGCTATAGGTCGCGAAGTCGCCGGCGATGTCTCGCAGCTCGTCGACCTGCCGCAGGATGTTCGCCGTGCAGCGCTCGAACGCTTCGGGGAAGCGATCGCGGTCGCGTTGCCATACCTCGCGCAGGAATTCGGTCGAAAGCCGGATGGGAGTCAACGGGTTCTTGATCTCGTGGGCGATGATCCGGGCCATCTCCGCCCACGCCGCAAGCCGCTGCCCTCGCAGCACCTCCGTGGCGTCCTCGACGATCAGCAGCGTCACCATCTCGCCTTCGCCGGGGACTGGAGCCCAGACCACCGCCCACTCGCGGTCTTCGCCGGCCTTTCCCGCGAGTCGCACGGTCCACTGCTCGAGCTCCCGACCAGCCTCCTTGAGGTGAGCGGCCAGGGGAGCGAGGGCCGGCTGGGCGGCGATCGCCGGAACGAGGACCTCCCCCGGGGCGACGCCGAGCAGGGTGCGGGCCGCACGGTTCGCCAACTGGACACGCCCCGCTTCGTCGATCGAGACCACGCCCGAAGTGACGTTCTCGACGATCCGCTCGACGACCAGCTTCTCCCGCACCAGGCGCTCACGGCCCTCGGCGATGCGGCCGGCCATGCGGTCGATCGCCTCCACCAGGGCGGCGAGCTCGAGCTCGCGCGGCTGCGGAGTTCGCGCCGGCTCACCGGCCGCGATCCGCCGGGTGCTCTCGACCAGCTCGTCGAGCGGCTGGGTGAAATTGCGCGCCAGCCGGATCCCGACGATCGACAGCCCAGCGAAGAGGCCGCTCGCCACCAGCAGCGCCCGTCGACGCAGCCGCTCGAGCTCCGCCCCGAGCTCCTCCTGCTGAGCGAGCAGCGGCATCGAGAGGAAGAGCCGGCCGCGATCGATCGGCACTCCAGGAACCCGCAGCGGCGCGAACAGCTCGAGATAGGTCTCGCTCCCGGCCTGGCTGTCGCGCGACGCGAGATCGTCGCCGAAGAGCGCCAAGCGCGCCTGCACTTCCCCGGGGATCCGATGCGGCAGCAGCCCCGAGGTGAAGAGCTCTCGGCGGCTCGACGCGTAGAGCTGCCCGCCCCAGTAGAGGTTCACGTCGTGTTGGACGACCCGCGACAGCCAGCCGAGCAGAGCGTCGTCGAGCGCCGTGTCGAGCCCGAAGCCCGGGTCGAGCGTCGCCAGGTACTCCCCCAGGACGCGTTGCGCCGAGTTCAGGGCCGCCTCGCCGTCCTGGCGCTTCTGCAGCTCGAGACGCCGCCCGAGCGCCGCGGTGAGGAAGGTGTAGAGCACGACGCTCGGCACCAGGACCATGCCACCGAAGAGCAGCAGCAGCCGGCGAGAATAGGAACGCACGGCCCGCAGCGCGAAGTCGCGCGCCACCGATCGCGGCAGGGAGAGCAGCGCGGCGGCGCCGAGCAGGCCGAGGCCCCACACGGCGAAACCGAGCGCGCGGGTGGCGACGCGCTCGATGCCGGCGATCCAAGAGAGACGTTGGACGAGCAACGCGAGGACGCCCCACCCTTCACGCTGGGCGATCCCCCAGGCCGGACCATCGGGCGTTGCCAGCTCGATCCGTCTCGTCGACTCTCCCGGGGCCAGTCGCAACTGCGGCGGCTCCTCGCGCCACGGTGTGAGGAGCGCCCGCCCTTCGGGCGAGAAGAGAGCCAGCCGGACCTCCGGGCGCGAGCCGACGAGCCGGCCTCCGGCCACCGCGGGTCCACCGCGCAGGAGGATTCCGGCGAGATCGTCGAGTGGCGGCGGCTGCGCGGCAAAACCGGGACGGGGCAGCATCCAGAATCGGGCCAGCGCCCAGCGCTCGCCGCGCAGCTCGATCCAGGCCTCGCCCGCCACCAGCGCCGACTCCCAGCCCGGAACCGCGACCTCGCTCCAGCGGGCCGGCTCGCGGTCGAGCTCGCCCTCCGGGGTCAGCGGAAGCCCGAAGGCGAACACCGAGCTTCGTGCTCCCGGAAGCTGCACGGTGAGCGCCGAGAGGGCGTCGGGCCGGGCAAGCGGCGATCGACGCCACAGGGCATACGCCAGGTCGAGCCGATCGACCTCGTCGATCTCCCGGGGGGCAAAGGTCGCGGCTTCGAGACCCGCGAAGTGCGCCTCGATCGACGCGGCCAGTGGGGTGAGACGCTCGGCGGTCGGCGGCGCGATCGACCACAACCGCTGCGGCAGGCTCCGTCGAAGCTCACCTCGCTCGGCAATCTCCACGGCGACCGCGGCGAAGGAGGAGGCCAGCAAGGCCAGCGCCGCCAATCCGGCGCCGCCCCCGTGCGACCCGTCGGCGACGGCTCGACGCCAGGTTGCCGCGGCAACGATCAGGGCGAGCACCGCGACGGGCAGGGAATCGATCGCCGAGGCGGCAAGCAGCAGTAGCGTAAGACCGACGAGGGCGCCGCCCCACCGGACGCCCCTGGCACCCGACGCGGCGAGTCGACCCGCGGCCAACCACCCCGAAGCGACGATCAGCGCGGGGGGAAGCCCGCGCAGCACCGCCACCGACGAAAGCCAGCCAGGGCTGGAGTCGCCCGCGTCGAAGCTCAGGGCGAGCAGCCACGAAACGAGCAGGGCGCTCGCGGCCGCCGCCATGGCGAGCAGGTCGGCGGCCCACGGACCCCAGCGTCCCTTCGGCACGCGCGTCGCGGCGATCAGCAGCACCGCCCCGCCCAGCACGGCCAGGACCAGCTTCGCGGAGACCGGGACGCCGACGGCCCAGCAGCCCAATGCGCCACTGGCAGCAGCCGCGGAGACCCAGCCGGACCGGGCTCCCGCGAGGATCGTGCCGCGGAGCAGGAGCCGGCCGATGCCTCGCATCACGGCGATCGCCAGCAGTCCGAGCGCCATCGCCCAGGCAGCGACCGGCGACCGCTTCGTTCGATCGGTCGCGCGGTCGGCGCCGGATCCGGTGCGGTCGACGGCGACCGCGAGGCGCGGCAGGCCAGGCTCGTCGAGCGTCCAGTCGGCGTCGAGCCTCTCGTCGCTTCGCGGAAACCGCACCCTCCACGACGGCTCGCCGAGTCGCGCCGCCGGCAGGAAACCGGGCGGATCCAACGCGAAAGAGCGACCGGCGACGACCTGCCAGGCGCGCCCTGCCGTGCCAGGCACCTCCCCGGATCGCCTGCGGCTCGGCACCGGCTCGGCCACCAGGAAGGCCACCGAGGAGAAGCTGGCCTCGACCGACGCCCCGCGCTCGGGAAGTCGCGACGACACCGGCTCCGGGACGAGCCCGGTTCCGGCCCACGCTCTCGTCACGCCATCGGGATCGACGAGCCGAAGATGAAGCGTTCCTTTCGACGCTCGGGCGAGCGCGTCCAGGCGATCGAAGCTGTGGCGAACGAACTCGGCGTCGTCGCTCGGCTCGCCGAGCAGCGATGCCGCGACGCTCGCCTGCTGAACGAGCGGCGTCCAGGCCGCTCGATAGGCATCGCGCACGGAAACCGGAGCAGCGCCCTTCCCGGACCACGAAGGCACGACGAGCGGGGCCGCATCGATCGCGGTGAGGGCAATGGCGATCGCGAAGGCCGTGCCGGCGAGCCATCGCTCGCGCCGCGGCGGCCGGAAGACGGCCAGCCAGAGCACGGCCCAGACCAGGAGCAGCGGCGAGCGAATCGACGACGCGGCGAGCAGCGCCGCCGGGGCGGCGACGAGGAGGAGCGCCTCGGCGCGCTCGGCGTCCGGCCTGGGCAGCGCTCGCACCGCGACGGTTCCGCGTTCCTCGCCCCGGCCGATGGTGCGGTCAGCGTCCCATCATCGGCAGGTCGACGCCGTGGCGGCGGGCGCAGTCGACGGCTTCCGGGTACCCGGCGTCGACGTGTCGGGCCACGCCCATGCCGGGGTCCGAGGTCAGGACCCGCTCGAGGCGTCGCCCCGCCTCGGCGGTACCGTCCGCGACGATCACCATGCCGGCGTGGATCGAATTGCCGATGCCGACTCCCCCGCCGTGGTGAACCGACACCCAGGTAGCGCCGTTGACCGCGTTGACCAGGGCGTTGAGGATCGGCCAGTCGGCAATCGCGTCGGAGCCGTCGCGCATCGCTTCGGTCTCTCGATGCGGCGAGGCCACCGAGCCGCAATCGAGGTGGTCGCGGCCGATAACGATCGGCGCACTGACCTTGCCGCTCGCGACCAGCTCGTTGAAGACCTTGCCCGCTCGCGCGCGCTCGCCATAGCCGAGCCAACAGATGCGTGCCGGCAACCCCTGGAACGCCACGCGCTCACGAGCCAGGCGAATCCAGCGACCCAGAGCGGCGTCGTCCGGGAAGGTCTCCAGGATCGCCTCGTCGGTCGCCGCGAGGTCGTTCGGATCGCCGGAGAGCACGGCCCAACGGAACGGGCCCTTGCCTTCGCAGAAGAGCGGGCGGATGAACATCGGCACGAATCCGCCGATGTCGAAGGCATCGCTGACCCCGGCCTCACGGGCCTGACCCCGCAAATTGTTGCCGTAGTCGAAGGCGACCGCCCCGCGGCGGCCGAGCTCGAGCATCGCCCGGACGTGCGCGGCCATCGTCCCCATCGAGCGCCTCACGTACTCGGCCGGATCGTCGGTCCGCAGCGCGAGCGCCGCCCGGTAGGACAGACCGTTCGGCACGTAGCCGAGCAGTGCGTCGTGCGCCGACGTCTGATCGGTCACCGCATCCGGCACCAGCCCACGCGAAACGAGCAGCTCGAGAAGGTCGACGGCATTGGCTTCGACACCGATCGACACCGCCTCGCCGCGATCGCGCGCCGCGAGCGCCTCGGCCACCCCGGACTCGAGGTCCGGCGCGAGGCGGTCGAGATAGCGCGTCTGCAGCCGGCGATCGATCCGGTGACGATCGACTTCGGCGACCAGGCAGACGCCCTCGTTCATCGTCACCGCGAGCGGCTGGGCACCGCCCATCCCGCCGAGGCCGGCGGTCACCACCAGGCGCCCGCGCAGCGATCCGCCGAAGTGCTGTCGCGCGCACTCGGCGAGCGTCTCGAACGTCCCCTGGAGAATCCCCTGCGTGCCGATGTAGATCCAGGAACCGGCAGTCATCTGGCCGTACATCGTCAAGCCGAGCCCTTCGAGACGCCGAAACTCGTCTGCCGTCGCCCATTTCGGCACCAGCATCGAGTTGGCGATCAGCACGCGTGGAGCGCCCTCGTGCGTCTTGAACACGGCCACCGGCTTGCCGGACTGGACAAGCAGCGTTTCGTCGCCAGCCAGCCGTCGCAGGGTGTCGACGATCGCGTCGAAGCACGGCCAGTTCCTCGCCGCGCGACCGGACCCGCCATAGACGACGAGGTCCTCCGGACGCTCGGCCACGTCCGGGTCGAGATTGTTCATCAGCATGCGCAGCGCGGCCTCCTGCTGCCATCCGCGGCAGGAGAGCTCGCCACCGCGCGGAGAGCGCACGAGGCGGGGGGCCGTTGAAGTCGAGGACATGGGCGGCATTCTAGCGCCGCCGCCCCGATCCGGTCGGCGCCGAGTCAGTCGCCCTTGAGCAGGTCGAGGAAGCTCAGCGCATCCCGCAGGATCCCGATGACGATCCAGACGAAGGCGGCGCCGAGCAGGAAGACGCCGAAGGTCAACAGGCTCATCGTCTCCTGCGACAGGCCGAGCAGGAGCGAGAGCGGGGCGACGACGTAGCCCAGGAGGAAGAACGCCAGCAGCGCCGTCAGCAAGCTCCACTTGCGCCCGATCTCCCCTCGTGCCAGGGCTCGCCGCAGCTTCACCGCGGCCACGAGGTCGACCGCCATGACGACCGCGGCGACGGCGGCGAGGGCAAGGGCAACGATCTGCATGGAAGTCATCCCATCTCCTTTGGGCCGGACCCCGAAGGTTCAGCGCGGCTCGCCGTCGAGCGCTTCGCGGAGTCGCTGCTCGAGCCGGCGGCTGCGTGAAGCATCGACGAAGAGTCGGGTGAAGCGCACCACCTCGCCCACCGCCGCCTCCAGGCGGCGCCGATCCGTGCCGGCGGAGCGCAGCATCTCCCGCGCCTTGCCGGCCTTCTCGCCGAGCTCCTGGTCGACCAACTCGGCAAGCCGAACGGGAAGAGGCGACCTGGAGCTCGCGGGCTGCGGATCGAGGCGCTCGGCGGGACGAGACGCTCGCGAGCGGACCCGCTCGAGCGCACGCAGCGCCGTCCGCATCCGCAGGCGCAACAGCGCCAGGTTCCCGGTTCCTCGCGAGATCACCGCCAGACCGCCGCCGGGCGGGAGGTCCACCACCGCGACGTGTCGCTCCGCCAGGCCGAGGACGAGCGAGCGCACGCCGCCCAGCGGTGCCACGGCATGGAGGTCCGCAGCGACCCGGCCGAAGACTGCGGCGAGACGGATCCGCAACGGATCCGGCATCGCGTTTCCCGGAGCCGCCGCAAGCGGTCTCCCGAAGTCGTCGAAGGCGAGGCAGCCGATCACCGTGTCGGCCGCGGCAACCGCTTCGAGCGCTTCGATGAGTGCCGGATCCGCTACTTCAGGCACGCTCGCAGAACCTCCTCGACGCCTTCCGTGGCTGTCGCCGGGTGAAGGAGCGCAGCGATCAGATGGTGGTGATCGCCGACGGCGAGGACGCGCCCCTCGGCGGTCTCGATCAGCAGGCGGTCGACTTCGCGGCCGAGGCCGAGGGCCTCGCCGGCCTCGGCCCCCGCTTCGAAGGCGACCACCGCGAGGGCCGCAAGCTGGTCGGCATCGGCCTCCCCATGACGCTGCTCCACCATCCCGTCGCACCGAGCGAGGACGCTCCCGCGGACTTCGGAGATTCCGGCCAACCGCAACCAGTCGCCACTTGCCGGCTCCGGCGACGAAGCGCTCACCGAGCCGCCGCCTGCCGAGGAGGAGAGTGATCGGCGCAGGTCCACCTGCTCGGCGGCTTCGAGGAGCAACTCCGGCCAAGCCTGGCTCAGCGTGCGCTCTTCAGCCGCGCGTCCGAGTACGAGCTCGAACCGCCCCGTCTCCCAGCCGAAGGCCTCGAAGAGGGCCGGCCTGCCGCGAAGCGGGCCTGTCACCGCGTGGACCAAGTCCCCCCCTTCGGCCCAGACCTCGGCGCTCGCCGTGCCCCGCTCGAGGCGAATCAGCGCCGTCTTCCGTTCGTTGCAGACCAGCTGCACGAGATCGGTCAACGACATCTCTTCGAGTTTTCCGCGCATAGAGAGCAGATCGCCGCCCGGCCCCCCCACAATGCCGCAGTTACGACAACTCAGTTTCACACCTGGATGCAGGCATACCCACCACCCGGCGGGGTGGGTGGCAGGTGGCGCTCCGCCGTTTCGGCCACCCCATCGCGCAGGCGCTCCCCACCTCCGAGGAGGTTCCCGTCCCGCCTGCGGCAGGGCGATGCTTTCTTTGGCAACTCGATCCGCATGGCGCTCGCAGGGAGACCGCCGGCGGCGTTGCCCGCTCTCGGGGGAGGGCAGGTTCATGGAGCGTTCCACGTCCGCCGAAGGCGTCGTCGGCAAGTCGACGACGAACCGCTTCGGCTTCGTCATGCATCCGCTGACCGTCGACTACGTCCAGCGCCATCGGGCGCTGCGGTGGACCCGTCATCTGCCGCGACCCTTCGTCGAGCGAATGGCGGCGAGGCTTCCGGCTCTCGAGGTCGGATCCGTGCGCGGGGGGATCTCCCCGGAAACCGGACAAGCGATCCAGGGCTACCTCTTCTCGATCGGGGCCACTCCGCGGCAGATGCTGACCCGGCCGCCGGCCTTCACCTACGCGCGGCTGAACCAGGCCGCCCGCCGCGCCGCAGCCCGCGGCGCCGGGATCCTCGGCCTCGGCGCCTTCACCAAGGTCGTCGGCGACGCCGGCATCACCGTTGCCCGCGAGGCGCCGATCCCCGTCACCACCGGCAACAGCCTGACGATCTCCGCCACCCTCGAGACGGCGAAGGTGGCCGCCAAACGGCTCGGCTGGCCCGACCTCGGGCGGGGCCGGGCCATGGTCGTCGGCGCCACTGGCGCGATCGGCTCGGTCTGCGCGAGACTCCTCGCGACCGCGGTCAAGGACGTCGTCCTCGTGTCGATCGAACCCGAGCGGCTCGAGGCGTTGCGCGGTCGCATCCTGCAGGACCAGCCAGACGCGCGAGTCGAAATCGACCTGACCACGCATCGCTGGGTCGGCGAATGCGACCTGATCGTGACGGCCACCTCGGCGTTCGGCCAGCGCGTGCTCGACATCAGCGAGTGCAAGCCCGGCGCGGTGGTCCTCGACGTCGCGCTCCCCCCCGATCTGTCGGCCGAGGAGGCGGCGCTGCGGCCCGACGTCCTGGTCATCGAAAGCGGCGAAGTCCTGATCCCGGGCCCGGTCCATTTCAGCTTCGACATCGGCCTCCCACAGGGCGTCGCCTACGCCTGCCTCGCGGAATCGGCGCTCCTGGCGATGGAGGGCCGCTTCGAGTGCTTCACGCTCGGACGCGACATCGAGCTCGAGAAGGTCAAGGAGATCTACCGGCTCTTTCGCCGTCACGGATTCGGGATCGCCCCCCTGCGCTCGTTCGGCCGTCTGTTGACCGACGAGCTGCTCGTCGAAAAGCGCGGCCTCGCCGAGGCACTGCTCGCCGACCCGGGGCGCCTCGCCGCCGTGCGCGCCGAGGCGCGCAGCCGGCTGAAGGCGATTCCGCCGCGTTCGAAGGGCGTGCCGGCGACGACCGTGCCGGCGCCCGCCCACCCGCTCGCCGCGACCAGCGCCGGCTGAGGCGGAGCGGGCGCCGCCCAACGGCGTGATAGCGTTTCGCGATGCGACCCTTCACGCTCGGCCGCGTTCTCGCGGGACTGTTCCTCCTCTCGACCGCGCTCGAGCTCGTCGGCGCGGCCCGAGCGGATCTCCTCCACCTGAAGGACGGCCGCAAAGTCGTCACGCTGGGGCCGTGGACGATCGTCGACGATCAGGTCCGCTACACCACCCCGATCGGACGCCCGGGCAGCGTGCCCGTCGCCGAGGTCGACCTCGAACGCAGCCGTGCCGCTTCTCCCGCCTCGTCGCCCAGCTCGGCCACGGTCGAATCCAAGAGCCGGACGGCGGGCAAGTCCGGCGAGCGGATCGTCCTCTACGAGACCTCCTGGTGCCCCTGGTGCAAGCGAGCCCGCGAGCTCTTCGCCGAGCTCGGGGTGCCGATTCTCGAGCGGGACGTCGAAGCCGACGCCGCTGCCGCTCGCGAGAAGGAGCGGTTGGCGCCCGGGACCGGCGTTCCCGTCGTCGTCTACGGTGAGCGAGTGATCCGCGGCTTCTCCGAGGTCGAGTTGAGGAAGATCGCCCAGGCCTATCGCGATCGCCAACGCGCGACCCCGGCGCCGGCCGTCGCCAACTGAGGCGACGGAGCCGGCGTCCGCCCGGGGGACCACCCGGTCAGGCGAGCGACTCGAGGTGCCGGTCGAGCCGGGTTTCCAGGAGCGCCTCGGCCACCTGAAGGTCGGCCGACATCTCCCGATCGCGATCCCAGGCGGAGACCGATCGCCGCACCTCGGTGTGCAGCTCCTCGAGGGCCGAGGAGCTGCGCAGCGGTCGCAGCAGGTCGATTCCTTGCGCCGCGGCGAGGAGCTCGATCGCCAGGACCCGCCGCACGTTGACCACGACCTGCTGGAGCTTGAGCGCCGCTCCCATCCCCATCGACACGTGATCTTCCTTGTCGGCCGAGGTCGGGATCGAGTCGACGCTCGCCGGGTGCGCCAGGACCTTGTTCTCGGCCACCAACGCCGCCGCCGTGACCTGCGCCATCATGAATCCGGAATTGAGCCCCGCGTCTTCGACGAGGAACGGCGGCAGACCGGAGAACGCCGAATTGGTGAGCTTCTCGATCCGTCGCTCGGCGATCGAGGCGAGGTCGCAGAGGGAGATCGCCAGGAAGTCCGCGGCAAACGCCATCGGCACGCCGTGGAAGTTCCCTCCCGACAGGATCTCGGACTCTTCGGCGAAGACCAGCGGATTGTCCGTCGCGGCGTTCATCTCCACCGTCAGCTTCCGCTCGACGTCGGCGAGCACGTCGCGAACCGCACCATGGACCTGCGGCATGCAGCGGATCGAGTAGGGGTCCTGCACCCGAACGTCGCCGTCCCGGTGCGAGCCGCGAATCGCGGACCCCTGGATCAACCGCCAGAGGTTCGCGGCGCTCGTCATCTGTCCGGGGTGCGGCCGCGCCGCGTGGATCCGCCGGTCGAAAGCCGCATCGGTTCCTCGCAGCGCATCGGTCGACATCGCCCCGACGAGATCCGCCAGCTTGACGAGGCGCCGGGCCTCGAGAACCGCCAGGGCCAGCAGTGCCGTCATCGCCTGCGTCCCATTGACCAGCGCCAGCCCCTCTTTCGGACCGAGCCGGATCGGCGCCAACCCGCAACGCGCCAGGGCCTCGCCTCCGGGCAGGTCCTCCCCCCCGATCCTCGCCCGCCCGTGGCCGAGCAGCGGCAACGCCAGATGCGCCAGAGGCGCGAGATCGCCGCTGGCACCGACGGAGCCGCGCGACGGAACGACCGGCAGCATGTCGTGTCGTAGCAGCTCCAGCAGCGCCTCCAGCGTCTCGACCCGGATCCCCGAACGCCCGCGCGCCAGCGTGTTGGCACGCAGCAGCAGCATCGCGCGTACGGCGGACCGCGGCAGGGGCTCGCCCATCCCCGCGGCGTGCGAGAGCAGCAGACGCGTCTGCAGCTCCGAAAGCTGCTCGATGGGGATCCGCACGTTGGCGAGATTGCCGAAGCCGGTGTTGACGCCGTAGACCGCCGACCCGCCGTCGATGGCCCGCTCGATCACCGCGCGCGATTCGGCCACTCGTCGCCGCGCCGGCGCCGCGAGGATCGCCATCTCGTCCTCCCAGGCGACCGCGCGCAGCTGCTCCAGGGTCAAGGACTCGCCGTCCAACTCGATCATCTTCGCTCCTCGCCGCCGCACGGGCGGCTCACTCCCATTCGATCGTCGCCGGCGGCTTGGAGGTCACGTCGTAGACCACGCGGTTGATGCCGCGCACCTCGTTGACGATGCGGTTGGCGACACGCCCGAGCAGCTCGTGCGGCAGCTGGCTCCAGTCGGCCGTCATGAAGTCGTCGGTTTCCACGGCGCGCAGCGCCGCGACATTCTCGTAGGTGCGGAAGTCACCCATCACGCCGACACTGCGCACCGGCAGCAGGACGACGAAGGCCTGACTCACCCGGTCGTAAAGGCCGGCCTGACGCAGCTCGGCGAGGAAGATGGCGTCCGCCTCGCGCAGCACCGCGGCGCGCTCGGCAGTCACCTCGCCGAGGATCCGCACCGCCAGGCCGGGCCCAGGGAAGGGATGTCGGCCGATGAACTCCTCGGGGAGGCCGAGCTCTCGCCCGAGCTGTCGCACTTCGTCCTTGAAGAGCCAGCGCAGTGGCTCGAGCAGCTCGAAGCCGAGCCGCTCGGGGAGTCCGCCGACGTTGTGGTGCGACTTGATCACCGCCGAAGGACCGCGCACCGAGGTCGACTCGATGACGTCCGGGTAGAGCGTTCCCTGGGCGAGGAAATGGACTCCGTCGAGCTTTGCCGCCTCGCGCTCGAACGCGTCGATGAACAGGCGCCCGATGATCTTGCGTTTCTGCTCGGGATCCTCGACGCCGGCGAGCGCGGCGAAGAACTCCGCCGAGGCGTCGGCCGTCGTCACCGGGATTCCCAATCCAGCTTCGAGGCTCTGCTCGACCTGGAGGCGCTCGCCCTGGCGCAGCAGCCCGGTGTCGACGAAGACCGAGACCAGATGGTCGCCCACCGCCCGCTCGAGCAGTGCCGCCGTGACCGCCGAATCGACGCCTCCCGAAATGCCGCACAGAACACGGCGATCGCCGACCCGCTCGCGCAGCTGATGCGCCGCTTCGTCGAGATAGGAGGCCATCACCCAGTCGCCACGGGCGTGGCAGGCGCGGTAGAGGAAGTTGCGCAACATCACGCCGCCGTTGACGGTGTGGGAGACCTCGGGATGGAACTGGATCCCGAACAGCCCTCGCCCCGCGTGTTCGAACGCGACGATCCCCGCATTCGCACTGCGAGCGCAGACGGTGAACCCCGGAGGGAGCGACGTGACGTGGTCGCCGTGGCTCATCCAGACGGTCTCGTGTCGTTCGAGACCGGACAGCAGGGTCCCGGGCGCGGCAACCTCGACCTCGGCCCGACCGTACTCGCGCCGCGTCGCCGCCCGGACCTCTCCCCCGAGCGCCTGGGCGAGCGCCTGCATGCCGTAGCAGATCCCCAGCACCGGAATCCCGAGGTCGGCGAGCGCGGCGTCGGCGAGCGGCGCTCCCGCGTCGTACACACTCTGCGGTCCTCCGGAGAGGATGACCCCGATCGGCTCGCGCCGCCGGATCTCGGCGAGCGGCAGGTCGCAGGGATGGACCTCACAATAAACGCGGTTTTCCCTCACCCGACGCGCGATGAGCTGGGTGAACTGGCTGCCGTAGTCGAGGATCAGGATCGTCTGATGGGCGGCCATCTCATGCGCTCCTCGACTCCCTTCCGTCCCTGCCGTCGTCGCCCGAGACGGACCGGCGCGGTGACACCGTCCGATTCCGCCTCGGGCACACGAGAGATCAGAGCTCCGCCTCGGACTTCGGCTGCCGCCCCATGAGGTCGGCGATCGCCCGCCGCGGACTCTTGCCTTCGTACATGATCGCCACCATCTGCTCGATGATCGGCATCTCGACGGCGTGTTGCCGGGCCAGTTGCAGCAGCGCTACCGAATTGCGGACACCTTCGGCGACCATCGAGGTCCCGGCGAGGATCTCTGCCAGGGTCCGTCCCTCGGCGAGCTCGAGCCCCGTGCGGCGGTTCCGCGACAACGCGCCGGTGCAGGTCAGCACGAGGTCGCCGAGCCCGGCAAGACCGGAGAAGGTACGCACCTCTCCACCGCAGGCCACGCCGAGGCGGGCGATCTCGTGCAGCCCGCGCGTCATCAAGGCGGCCTGGGTGTTGTAGCCGAGGCCGAGGCCGCTCACCACGCCGGCCCCGATGGCGATCACGTTCTTCGCCGCCCCGACGATCTCCACCCCGACGACGTCTGCCGACCGGTAGAGCCGATAGGCCGGCGTCGCGAGTCGGCGCTGCAACTCGGCGGCGACCTCCGGGTCGGTGCTCGCTACGACCGCCGCCGACGGGGCGCCGACCGCGAGCTCCGCGGCGAAGTTGGGACCCGACAGGACTGCGAACCGGGTGAGCACCGCCGCGCTCGCCGACTCCTCGGCGATGACCTGACTCATCCGCCGCAGCGTCTCGAGCTCGATCCCCTTGGTGGCCGAGACGAGCAGGTGGGGAGCACCCGAGCCGCCGCGCGACTCGGGGAGGCGCAGGAGGTCGTGCACGACGCGACGGAATCCGTGCGACGGCACGGCGACGAGAATCGGCTCGCACGAGGCGCAGAGCGCGAGGTCCGAGGTCACCTCCAGCCCCTCGGGGAGCTCGACGCCGGGCAGATAGGCCTCGTTGACCCGCCGCTCCGCCAGGCGGGTCGCGGCGTCGCGACGACGCGCCCAGAGCACCACGTCGTTGCCGGCCGAGGCCAGGTGAACGGCCAGCGCCGTGCCGAACGATCCTGCGCCGAGTACCGCGATCCGTGACATCGCTCAGTCCTTACCGGGTCGCGAGGAGCGCAGGCGCGGCTCGGTGCCGGCGAGCAGACGTCGCAGGTTGCCGTGGTGTTTGGCCAGGACGAGCAGCGCGATGCCGCACGAGCCGAGCCAGATCTCGCGCGGCGGCGGCGCGGTGACTCCGGCTGCGCCCAGCGCCCAGGCGAGGGCCGGAAGGGCGAGCGCGGCAGCGATCGATCCGATCGAGACCACCCGGGTCGCCGCCACGGCCAGAGCGAAGACCAGGAGCGCGGCGAGCGCCGCCGCGGGCAGCAGAACCACCAGCGACCCGGCGGCGGTGGCCACGCCCTTGCCGCCGCGAAAGCCGAAGAAGATCGGATAGACATGTCCCAACACGGCAGCGAGCGCCGCGCCGCCGATCGCCGCCGACCCGAGCCCGAGCGCCCGCGCGACGGCGACGGGAACAGCGCCCTTGGCCAGGTCGAGCGCCAGGACCAGCGCCGCCGCGGGTCCGCCCGCGGCACGCAGCACGTTCGTCGCCCCGGCGTTCCCGCTGCCGACGGCGCGCAGATCGCGGCCCTGGAGCAGCCGCACGACCAGCACCGCGAACGAGATCGAGCCGAGCAGGTAGGCGACGGCCGCCACCGCGAGCGCCGTCATGCGCGAGCTCCGGCGAGCGCGAAGCGCGCCACGTCGCGATAGCGCGATCCGCCGCGTCCGAGCTCGCTCTCCACCAGCGCGAGATGATCGACCGGAACCCGCTCGCCACGCAGCGGCTCCAGGAGGTCGACGAACCGTCGGACCGACTCGGCTTCCCATGGCGGTTCACAGCGCGCCAGCGTCAGGTGAGGATGGAACGGCTTCGGGTCGGGACGCTCGACGAACGGACCACCGGACTGCGCCACCCGCCGTCGCAGCTCGTCGAAGGCCTCTCCTCCGTCGACTCCCATCCAGAGCACACGCGCTCTCGCCGGGCCCGGGAAAGAGCCGCCTCCGCCCAACCGGGCCTCGAAGCGGGCGACCGGCCCGACCGCCCGGCCGAGCTCGGCGACGAGCCCGTCGAGTCGATCGCTTGCCACCTCGCCGAGAAAGAGAAGGGTCAGATGCAGCTTCTCCGCTCTTTCCCAGCGCGCCGCCGGCCTCCGGCCGCGCAGCGGCTCGACGGCGGCGAGGAGCCCATGACGCAGCGGCTCGGGCAGCGGCAGGGCGACGAACAGCCTCATCGCTCCCCCTCACGCCGCAGAAGCCGGCGCCGCAGCATCTCGAGCGCGAGCTGGGTTGCCTGCCAGCGGACGCGTTCGCGATCGCCCGGCAGTCGCACGCACCGGTGCTCGACGAACGGCTCGGGATCCATGCCGTCCAGCGCCAAGTGGACGGTACCGACGGGCTTCTCCTCCGTTCCACCGCCCGGACCGGCGACGCCGGTGATCGCCAGTCCGTAGGTCGTCCCGGCGAGGGCGCGAATCGCGTCGGCCATCTGCCGCGCCACCGGTTCGCTCACCGCTCCGTGGGCGACGAACATCGCCTCGGGAACGCCGAGGAGATCCCGCTTGAAACCGTTGTCGTAGGCCACCACGCCGCCCATCAAGAAGCCGCTCGCTCCCGGAATGCGGGTGAGCCGCTCGCAGAGCAGGCCCCCGGTGCACGACTCGGCGACCGCCAGGGTCGAGCCCATCGTGTTCAAGCGCTCCGCCACCACCGCTTCGAGCGTCGTCCGATCGTCGGCGGCGAACACCGCCTCGCCGAGAAGTGCCCGCGCCTCGCGCTCCGCCCGGTCGAGCTCGCCCGTCCTCACCGCGGGAGGGGCGTTCGAGGCCAGTCGGACGCGCACCTCACCCGGCGAGCAGAGCAAGGTCACCCGCTCCCGGCCATGGCTGGCATAGAGCGGCAGGAGGCGCTGGTCGACCTCCGACTCGGGCATGCAGGCGACTCGCAGCGTTCGCACTTCACTCCCCTGACGGGGTCGCCGCTGCGTCAGCCAGGGGACGAGGTGGTCGGCCGCCAGCCCCTCGAGCTCGTAGGGAACACCGGGAAAGAGGAAGAGCGTGCAGCTTCCGCTGGCGGTCCGCTGGCCGGGAGCGGTGCCTCGAGGATTGACCAGCGCGTCGCCTCCGGCGAGCAGATCGGCCTGCTTGCGGTTGGCCGGAGGCATCGTCCGACCGAACGACGCAAAGCGGGCCGCGATCGCCGCCTCGACCTCCGGGCTCCGGACGAGCTCGACCCCGAGGGCCTCCGCCACTCCCTCGCGCGTCACGTCGTCCGCCGTCGGGCCGAGACCGCCGCAGACCAGCAGCAGCTCGTGCCGGACCACGAGACGGGAAACCTCCTCGGCGATCGCCCGGACGTCGTCGCCGACGACGCTCTTGCGTTCGACCGGGACCCCGAACTCGGCGAGCAGGGCGGCGAGCGTGAGCGAGTTGGTGTCGAGACGGTCGGCGCCGAGGAGCTCCGAGCCGACGGCCAGGATGGCGGCGCGCATCGCGGGCGATGATAGCAAGGGCGCAGCGACCTCTCGACGGCGTTCCGCGGTTGATACAATGCTCCCGCATGCGATTTCCCCGGGTCGTTCTTGCCCTGATCGCCGGCAGCGTCCTCGCGGCCGCATCGTCCCCCCGGCGTGAGCTGGTTGCGGCCACGGACCTCGACTCGGGGCTGCTCGCCCGGCCGACGGCCGGCGGGATTCGTGTCGAACAACCGGGACGGTCCCCGATCTCGATTCTCCTGCCGGACGGCGCGCAGATCGCGGGCCTCATCCCTCTCCACCAGGGGTGGATGGTCGCCGGCACCCGCCCGCAGGAGGCCGGGAGCGAGTTGCTCCTCCTGCAGCATCGCGGCGCCGCGCAACGCGACCTCCCGGCACCCGCGGAACGGAGCGGACGGTGGCGAACCTCGCCGGTTGCCGTCACGGTCGGCCAGCGCCTGCAGACGCTCGTTTGGCTCGAAGGGGATCGCCGCGACGCCATGGCGGTGCGTGCCGCGCGCTGGCTGGGCGACCGCTGGTCGCCGACCGAGACCGTGTCGCCCGTCGGCCGAGGCAGCCAGCTCGCGCTCGCCGCCACGGCGCTTGCCGACGGCGAGGTGCTCGCCGTGTGGAGCGCGTTCGACGGCCAGGACGACGAGATCTTCTGGAGTCGTACGCAAGGAGGGCGCTGGTCGGTGCCCGACCGCGTCGCCGCAGACAACGCGGTCCCGGACATCACACCGACGGTGACGACGCTCCCGGGCGGAGCGCTTGTCGCCTGGAGTCGCTACACGCCGTCCGGCTACGAGTTGGTCGGGGCACGCTTCGATGGGACCCGCTGGCTCGCCGACTCGCCACTGCGTGAGCCGGGGACTCTCTTCCCGAGCTTTGCTCGCAGCGGCGGCGACCTCGTGTTGCTCTGCCGGCGGGCCGGAGCCGCACCCGGCTGGGCCGCGCTTCGACTCGACGGGTCCGGCAGCGTGTCGGCGCGGACGTCGGTCGCCGACCCGAACGAGGAGCGCCCCTCGCTCTCGCGGACGCAAGCCGACGCGATCCGTTTTCTCTGGAACGACCGCTCGGTCGACGGACGCTGGTCGGCGGTCCTCGCTCCGCGCTAGCGGGCGAGTCGGCGCGGGAAGCGTCGCCACGAACGCGCTTCGCCGTTCGGCGGCGTCACCGATCCGGCAGCGACCTGGCCCGAGGTGACGACGGCGGGCGAGCGCGCGGCGGTCGGCAGGCTAGATCTTCTCGCCGAGCAGAACGGGGACGGTACCCGACTCGCCGATCTCGAAGCAGGCCGAGAAGCGCTCGGTCAGTGAGGGATCGGCGCGACGCAGGAAGAGCCGGGCGATCTCCTGCCCGCGCTCGACCCGGGCTCCGACCTTGAGCGGCGTCTGCAGGGCGACTTCGAGGTCGACCCGGTCCCCCGGAACGCGCCGTCCTGCTCCGGCCTCGACCAGCAACATCCCGATCTGCCGCGTGCGGATCCGCGAGATCACACCGTCGGCCCCGGCGAGCAGCGGCTCCTCGACCGGGGCGAGCGGCAACTGCGGTGCGTCGAGCCAGCGCCGGTTGCCGCCGTGCTCGGCGAGTGCCCGCGTCCACGCCTCGCGCGCTCGACCGGAGGCGATGGCACCTTCGAGCTCGACGCGCGTCGTCGGCCGGCCGAGCAGCGACGCCAACCCCTCGGCCAGATCGTAGGTCACCGCCATCGTGTCGGCGGGGCCGCGGCCTTCGAGGCAGTCGTACGTCTCCCGCATCTCGGCGGTGTTGCCGCTCCACTCGCCGAGCGGCTGGCTCATGTCGGTGAGCCGTGCCGCTGCCCCCACACCCACCTCGCGGCTCGTTTCGACGAGCAGCCGGGCGAGCTCGCGTGCCGCGGCGAGCTCGGGGAGGAAAGCGCCGTCCCCGGTCTTGACGTCGAACATCACCGCCGCCGCGCCGGTGGCCAGCTTCTTGGAGAGAATGCTGGCCACGATCAGCGGCAACGAATCGACCGTCGCGGTGACGTCGCGCAGGGAGTAGAGCTTGCGGTCCGCCGGCGCGATGCCGCGGGTCGCGACTCCGAGCGCCATGCCGACCGACGCGAGGAGCGAGAGCGTGCGCGTGCGATCCAGCTCGAGGTCGATCCCCGGCACGCATTCCAGTTTGTCGGCGGTTCCGCCGGTGTGCCCGAGCCCGCGACCGGTGAGCATCGCCACCGGGATGCCGCAGGCGGCGAGCAGTGGGGCGAGGACGAGCGACACCTTGTCGCCGACGCCGCCGGTCGAGTGCTTGTCGCCGACGCCGGGAAAGGCGCGGGCCAGCTCCCACCGCTCGCCCGAGTCGAGCATCGCCAACGTCAGGTCCCGGGTTTCGGCGAGGTCGAGACCGCGGATCGCGGCAGCCATGAGGAAGGCGCCGAGTTGCGCGTCGCTCCAGCTGCCGTCGGTGGCGCCGGCGACCACCTCGGCGATCGCCGCCGAGTCGAGCCGTCGGCCGGCTCGCTTTTCCGCGAGAATGGCGTAGGGAGAGCTCATCGGGGTTCCACGTGCTGGCGGCCGGCCCGGGCGACCTGCCCGGACCGGTGGCCGCCGCGATCAGCCGATACCGGGCGTCGCCGCGCCGCCGAGCCGCTGGGCTTCCGAACGAAGCGGCGAGCGAGGGAACTCCTCGACCAGGCGGCGGAAGGTCGACTTGGCCTCCCCGTCCTTGCCGAGCTGCTGCAGGGTCAGCCCGAGCTGATAGAGCACCACGTCCTCGGGCAGTGGCCGCTCCTCGGAGTGCTCGAGCATCCGACGCAGGCGGGTCACCAGATCCTCCCCGTGCCCTTCTTCCCGGTCGAGGCGCATCAGATTGAGCTGGGCGGTGGCACCCATCGCCGTCTCGCCCTCCGCCTTGGCGAAGGTCTCCCAGTGGCGCCGCGCCGCAGCCTTGTCCCCTTCGGCCATCGCGATCTCGCCGAGATAGAGCTCGGCGACGTGCGCTGCCTTGGGTGCCAGGGTCCGGCCGGCGATCGCCGAGAAGAGGCTCTTGGCCCGGTCACGCCGCGCACTCTCGGTGGAGAACGTCGGCTTGTCGGCGTCGTCGGGCTTCGCCCCTTCGGTCACGATCTCGGCGGTGTAGATGCGCATCGCCCGCGCCAGCTCTTCGTTGAGCTGCGAGGTCCGATGCCCGGCCCACAGGTAGAGACCCAGGCCGACCACACCGGCGAGCAGCAGCCCGGCGAAGCCCATCACCAGCTGCCGGGTGTGATGCTCGGCGTACTCGATGCCGTGGGCGACGATCTCCCCGAGCTCGTTGCGCTCGAGGTCATGCTTGGTCAAGCGATCCGACATGCCTTCTTCTCCGCGTTGGCCGTTTTCGGGACGAGTCGCTGGTGCGGCTGGGAGGATTCGAACCCCCGACCAAGAGCTTAGGACGCTCCTGCTCTGTCCAGCTGAGCTACAGCCGCCCGACGGGCGAGTATATTCCGCCTCGCGCCGCTCCGGCTCAGTACTTGATCAGGGACTCGACCGGGTGCGGGGCCAGGAACCCCCGTCCCGCGAGTCCCAGCAGCTCGATGACGAAGCCGAATCCGACCACCTCGCCGCCCAGCGCCTGCACCATCTCGGCGGTGGCTCGGGCGGTCCCGCCGGTGGCGACGAGGTCGTCGACGACCAGCACCCGCTCGCCCGGCAAGACACCGTCGGCGTGCATCTGCAGTCGATCGGTGCCGTACTCGAGGTCGTACGAGCGCTCCACCGTCGCCGCGGGGAGCTTGCCGGGCTTGCGCACCGGGACGAACCCGGCGTTGAGGTTGTAGGCGAGGATCGGCGCGAACATGAAGCCGCGCGACTCGATGCCGATCACCTTGTGCACGTCGAGGTGGGCGAACAGCCAGGTGAATCGGTCCACCGTCATCCGCAGCGCCAGCGGATCCGAAAGCAGCGTGGTGATGTCGTAGAAGAGGATCCCCGGCTTGGGGAAATCCGGCACCTCGCGGATGAACTGCTTGAGGTCGTTCATCGTCCTATTCTCCGTTTCGGATCTCGAATCCTGCCCAACCGGGCTCGCTGCCCCGCCATTCTTCGATCAACCGCTCAACGCGTGACGACCCGGGCCCGGCGGCGAGTCGTCGCGCCAGGTCGTCGAGGTCGGCTTCAGGGCCCGCGGCCGCCACCACCACCGAACCGTCGGCAGCGTTGGCCACCCACCCCGCGAGACGCCGGTCGCGCGCCGCCTGCCAGACGAAGCGCCGAAAGCCGACGCCCTGAACCCGTCCTTCGACGCGCCAGCGACGGGCACCCGAAGGAAGACTCTCCTGGCCGCTCACCCTAGCCCCCGGCCTCCCAACCATGCCGGCCCACCAGCGGGACGAAGGCGACCTCTTCGCCCTCACGCCGCCGCACGCCGCGCGCCAGCCGTTCGTAGACGATCAGCCGCTGCCCTTGCGTCGTCCCTTCCGGGATCACCAGCCGCCCCTTGGGCCCGAGCTGGTCGAGCAACGGTCGCGGCACCGACGGCGCCCCGGCGGTGACCAGGATGCGATCGAACGGCGCGACCTCGCTCCACCCGACCGTCCCGTCGAAGACCTGGACTTTCACGTTCCCCACGCCGAGCTCGCGCAGGCGACGGATCGCTTGATGAGCCAGCTCGCCGACGCGCTCGAGGCTGTAGACCCAACGCGCCAGCCGGGCGAGGATCGCCGTCTGGTAGCCCGATCCGGTCCCGATCTCCAGCACCTTGTGCTCCGCGGCGACCTCGAGCTGCTCGGTCATCCGCGCCACGATGTAGGGCTGCGAGATCGTCTGGCCGGAGCCGATGGGCAAGGCGTGATCGCCGTAGGCCTGGGCCCTCAGGTGCTCGCGCACGAAGAGGTGGCGCGGCACCTCGCGCATCGCTTCGAGCACGCGCGGATCGTGCACCCCACGACCGGCGACGAGCTCGCGGACCATCCGCTCCCGCAACAGCGCGTAGTCGCTCATCGCACGGCCCGCCGGCTCAGGCCGGCGCAACCTCGCGGGCCAGGCGCTCGCGCAGCGGTGTCATCGAGGCGAGGGCGCGGTAGTCGGTCAGATCGAGGTGCAGGGGGGTGACCGAGACGAGACCGCGGGAGAGCGCCTCGTGGTCGGTCCCCGCGTCCGAACGCCACTCGGGCGTGCCGGCGATCCAGAAGTAGCGCCTGCCCCGCGGATCTTCCTTCTCCACCACGACCTGCTGGTAGACGCGGTGACCGAGCCGCGCGAAGGCGATGCCCTTCGGCTCGCCGGCCGGAAAGTTGACGTTGAGCAGGAGGCTCGCCGCGGGCGGCTCGGCGAGCACCGTCTCGACGATGCGGCGGGCGAGGGCGGCCGAGCGCACGAAGGATGCCCCCTCGCCCACCTCCTGACTGAAGGCGATCGACGCGAGGCCGAGCAGCGACGCTTCGAACGTCGCGCTGACCGTCCCCGAGTAGGTCACGTCGTCGCCGAGGTTCAGCCCGTTGTTGATCCCCGAGACCACCAGGTCCGGCGGCGTGTCGCGCAACAGCCAGAGGACCGCGAGGTTCACGCAGTCGGTGGGGGTCCCGTCGACGCTGTACCAGCCCTCGCCGTGCTCGTGCAGGCGCAGCGGTCGCTGCAGCGTCAGGGAGTGCCCGCTGGCGCTCTGCTCGCGATCGGGAGCGACGACGATGACCTCACCGAGCGCGCGGAGCTCCTCCGCCAGCGCGCGGATCCCTTCGGCCTGAAAGCCGTCGTCGTTGGTGACGAGGATCCGGGTCATGACCCGTTCGCTTCGCGGCTCAGCGCTTCCAGGCGAGCTGCGGGCCGGTGCGGTCGAGGTAGCGGCCGAGGATCGGCTCGAGCTTGGCGAGGGTCGCCGCCGGGACCAGGTGGGCAGGCGTGATGAGCGACATGTGCAGGGCGTCGGCGCAGTCGTTGGCCACGTCGTCGCCGAGCGAGCCGATGGCGCGACGGACGACGTCCTGGGCCAAGGCGACGTTCCGCCGCAGCACCTCCATCACGCCTTCGCCCGAGACGGCCTCTTCCTCGTCGTGCCAACAATCGTAGTCGGTGATCATCGCCAGCGTGGCATAGGCCATCTCGGCCTCCCGCGCCAGTTTGGCCTCCTGCAGGTTGGTCATGCCGATCACGTCCATGCCCCACTGCCGGTAGACCTCCGATTCGGCGCGGGTGGAGAACTGCGGCCCTTCCATGCAGAGGTAGGTACCGCCCTCGTGGACCGTCGCACCGGCCGCCCGCGCCGCGGCGAGGAGCACGCCGGCGAGTCGCAGGCTGACCGGACGCGCCAGCGAGGTGTGGGCGACGATCCCGTCGCCGAAGAAGGTGTCGGGCCGGTGGCGCGTGCGATCGAAGAACTGGTGAGGCACGACGATGTGGCCCGGCTGGTACTCGAGCTTCATCGAGCCGACGGCGGAGACCGAGATGAGGAACTCGACACCGAGCGTCTTGAAGCCGTAGATGTTGGCGCGGTAGTTGAGCTCCGTCGGCAGGAACCGGTGGCCGCGGGCGTGGCGAGCCAGGAAGGCGACCGGCCGGCCGGCGAGCTCGCCGATCACGTAGGCGTCGGACGGCGGGCCGAAGGGCGTCTCGATCCGCCGCTCCTCGTGGACCACCAGCCCGTCCATCTCGTAGAGACCGCTGCCGCCGATGACTCCGATGCGAACCTTGCCCATCACTTCCTCCTCGCGCGCGCGCCGTCCGCTCACTCGCGATTGACCGCGCTTGCCCGCTCTCTCTTGGCCCGTTGAATGGTGGCGGCGCGACGGGAACGCCGCGCCTCAGGAGCCGGCGGAGTCTAGCACACGGCCGTCGATCGCCCCGGCGACGGCGAGGGCCGTGGCCAACGCCTGTCGGCCCTGCGCGCCGCTCACCTGACGCACCGTCTTGCCGTGGCACGCGGCGACGAAGGCCTCGAGCTCGCGGCGCAGCGGCTCGGCCCGTTCGACCGCCAGATCGGCCGCGACGATCCGTCGTTCGCCCCCTTCGGAGAGCAAGCGATAGCCCTTGATCTCCTGCTGCGGATAGTCGCAGGAGTAGTACGCGCTCGGCAGGAAGAGCCGCAGCTTGCGACTGCGATCGGCCGAGACGCGCGAGGCCGTCAGGTTCGCGACCGCACCGGACCCGAGCGCGATCCGGGCGCTGGCGATGTCGACCTTCGGCGAGAGCACGGCGATCCCGGTGGCCCGGACCTCGGCGACCGGGGAGGGATCGAGTGCGTGGAGGATCTGCAGGTCGTGGATCATCAGGTCGAGGACGACGTCGACGTCGAGGCTGCGCGCAGTGAAGATGCCGAGCCGCTCCGCCTCGAGGAAGCGCGGCGGCAGCCCGAGCTTGAGTAGCGCCTGCACCGCCGGATTGAAGTACTCGACATGGCCGACGGCGAGAACGCGGTCGCCGGCCGCCGCGATCAGACGATCCGCCTCGGCGAGGGAGGGGGCGATCGGCTTCTCCACCAGGACGTGGAGACCGCGGCCGAGCAGCTCGCAACCCAGCGACGCGTGGTCGACCGTCGGCACCGCGAGAACGACCGCTTCCACCTCGGCGAGCAGCGCCTCGAGGTCGGACCAGGCCTTCGTTCCGTGCTCGCCGGCGACCGCGGTGGCGACCCCGTGGTCCCGATCGTGGACGCCGACCAGACGGGCCCCGGGGAGCGAGGCGAGGATTCGCGTGTGGTGACGGCCGAGCGCACCGGTACCGACCACGGCAATAGGGAGATCGCTCATCTTGGAGATCCTCTCGGCGCGAGCCGCGGCGGTACCGGCGCTCGCGCGTTCACTCCTCCTGGGCTTCGTCCGCGCCGCGCCGGCCAGGAAGCGCCTTGCAGACGCCACGGCGGCTGTGGCGGACGAACTCGACGAAATAACGGACCTCGGGCTCGCCGCCGAGCTCGGACTCCAGCCGCGCGAGAGCCTGGCTCGTGTTCAACCCCGATCGCAGGAAGATCCGCAGCCCGGCCTCGAGGGCCTTGAGCGTCTCCGCGCTGAAGCCCTTGCGTCGCAGGCCGATCCGGTTGAGACCGAAGCACGCCGGCCGGATTCCCACCGTCTTGACGAACGGCAGCGCGTCGGTCAACAGCCGGGAGAATCCCCCGATGTAGGCGTGCCGGCCGACCCGGCAGAACTGATGAACCGCCGAGAAGGCGCCGATCGCGGCGTCGTCGCCGACCTCGACATGTCCGGCGAGCGTTCCCGAGTTGGCGAAGAGCACGCGATCGCCGACCTGGCAGTCGTGGGCGATGTGCGAATAGACCATGAACAGGCCGTCGCTGCCGACGCGCGTCAGGCCGCCCCCCTTGCCGGTCCCACGATGAACGGTGCAGAACTCGCGGAAGTGATTGCGGTCGCCGATCTCGAGCGCCACGCGCTCGCCGGCAAACTTCAGATCCTGCGGCGGGAAGCCGATCGCCGCGTGGGCGTAGATCCGGTTCTCGCGGCCGATGCGGGTCGGGCCCTGCACCTGGGCGCCGGCACCGATCTCGGTCCCTTCGCCAATCGTCACTTCCGCCCCGACGACGGCGTGGGGTCCGATCACCACACCGTCCGCAAGCTCGGCCGCAGGGTCGACGACAGCCGTGGGGTGGATACGGGCGGTCATTTCTCGGCCTCCTCCGCCTGGCGGTAGTTCATGATCGTCGACAGCATGTCGGCCTCGGCGCAAAGGCGTCCGTCGACCAGCGTTCGCCCGCGGACGTGGCAATGCGACTGCCGCAGGCGGATGACCTCGACCTCGAAGCGCGCCTGATCGCCCGGAACCACCGGATGGCGGAAGCGTGCCCGGTCGATCCCGAGGAAGTAGAGCAGCTTGTTGGCGCGGTCCGTGGCGTCGTGCATCAGGAGGATGCCACCCGCCTGGGCCATCGCCTCCACCAGCAGCACACCGGGCACGACCGGATGGTGGGGGAAGTGCCCCTGGAAGAACTCCTCGTTGATGGTGAAGTTCTTGATCGCCACGATCCTTTTCTTCGGCTCCATCTCGAGGACACGGTCGACCAACAGGAACGGATAGCGGTGCGGCAGCACCGACTGCACCCAGAGGCTGTCCCAGCGATGCGGCTGATCACTCAACGGCAGTCTCCTCCCGGCCGGCGGCCGACGTGTCGGCTCGGCGCTCGAGACGGCGCAGACGCCGTCCCAGGTCGACGAGTCGCTTCAACATGACGACCTGGCGCCGCCAGGCGCCGGCCTCCTCGGCGGGAATTCCCGCCACCTGCGTCCCGGCTGGAACCGAGTCGAACACGGCGGACTTGGCGGCGACGCGCACGCCGTTGCCCAATTCGACGTGCCCGACGACGCCCGCCTGCCCGGCCAACACGACACCGTCGCCGAGCCGGGCGCTGCCGGCGATCCCCGCCTGGCCGCAGAGGATCGCCGCCCGTCCGACCGAGACGTTGTGCGCGATCTGCACCAGGTTGTCGATCTTAGAATGCGCGCCGATCGAGGTCACGCCGAGCGTCGCCCGGTCGATGGCGGTGTTGGCGCCGATTTCGACATCGTCGCCCACCTCGACGTGTCCCACTTGCGGGATCTTCACCGGCACACCGCCCTCGGCGGCGTAGCCGAATCCGTCGCTGCCGAGAACGGTTCCCGCATGCACGACGACCCGCTGACCGAGCTTCGTCCCGTCGTAGAGGACGACGTGCGGGTGAAGCACGCAGCCCTCCCCCACCGCGCAGTCCCGGCCGACGACGACGTGCGGATGTACGACCGCCCCGGCCGCCACCCGGCTCCGCTCGCCGATGACGGCGAACGGGCCGAGATGGGCTGCGGCGTCGACCTCGGCACCGACACCGACGATGGCGGTCGGGTGGATCCCCGGCGGAAGCGGGGCTGGCGGGTTCAGGCGAGCGAGGATCGCGGCAAAGGCGCGGTAGGGATCGCCGACGACGACCTGTGCGCCGGCGAACCCCTCGAGCCTCTCCCGCACCAGGAGGGCACCCGCCCGACTGGCGACCGCCTGGGCGCGGTAGCGTGGATTGGCGAGGAACGACAGGTCCTCCGGCCCGGCCTCGGCGAGGCCGCGCAGACCGAGGATCGGCAACTCGCCGTCGCCTTCGAGGGCGCCGCCGACCCATCCGGCCAGCTCGGCCAGCCGGCGCCTCATCGCCTCACTTCCCCTTGGCGGCGTCGAACCGCTGCACCACGAGCTGGGTGATGTCCGTCGAGTCGTCGGCGTAGACCAGCCCGCTCTGGAACTTGTTGAACACCAGCGTGTAGCCGAACTCCTTGCCCACCTGCTCGATCACCGGCATGACCTTCCGTTCGACGTCCGCCAGCGTGGTGTCGCGCGCCTTCTGCAGATCGCGGTCGGCGTCGTCGGAGAAGCGGCGGAACGAGATCACCTTATCCTCGAGCTGCTTTTCCATCTCGGCGATCTTGTCCTCGGCCAGCGAGAGGCGCCCTTCGTTGAGTCGCTTGCGCAGGCCTTCGATCTCGTCCTGCTTGGCCTTCCCTTCGGCAACCTTGTCGTCGTTGAGCTTCTTCAGCTTCGCCAACGCCTCCTTGCCGTAGGCCGAGTCCGTGACCAGCCGCTGGACGTCGATGAGGGCGATCTTCAACGGCTTGTCTCCACTCTGGGCGATCGCCGGCGAAACGGCGGTCGCCGCGAGAGCGAGGAGGCAGACGGCGGGGAGGATGAATCGCACGCGCTTCATGTTTTCACTCCTTCAGGTCAGAACGTGGTACCGATGCTGAACTGGAAGCTCTCGAACGTGTCGTCCGGGAGCGGGTCGAGGTTCTTCGCGTAGATGAAACGCAAGGGCGCGCCGAAGACCGGCACGAAGATCCGCAGCTCGGCACCGGCCGAGTAGCGCAGCGAAGCGAAATCGATCGACTGATTGTTGTCGTAGACCGCCCCGGCGTCGACGAAGCCGAGCACCCGGAACGGCCCGCCGACCAGGAAATGGTATTCGAGGTTGAGCTGCAGGAACTTGTTGCCGCCCTGCGGGAAGCCGAACTCGTCGTAGATGGTGTTGCCCTTCCGGTCGCGCACCCAGATCGAACGGAACTTGAAACCGCGCAGGCTGGTCTCGCCCCCCAGGAAGTAGCGCTCGAGGAACGACAGCTCGCGCCCGTTGATCGGCTCCACCCAGCCGGCTTCGGCGTTGACGGCGAACACCGTCTTGAACGGCTGGTAGCTGACCGGCAGGAAGAGCGAGTAGCCCGCCTCGGGACGGACGAAGTAGTTGTCGCCGCCGAGCACGCCCCCGGCGTATTCGACCGAGAAGCTCACCCGCTGGCCGCGCGTCGGCTCGACCCGGCTGTCCCGGCTCTCGAAGCTGTAGGAGGGACGGATCGACGAGTTGTTCAGCTTGTAGCGCTGCTCGACGATCTCTCCGTTGATGTTGACCAGGCTCCGCTGGTCGTCGAGGCGCGACCGGGTGAAAGCGATCGAAAACGAGCTGAACAGGCCGAACGAGCGACCGTAGCTCACCGTGGCGCCTTCGCTCTTGCGCTTGTAGGTCTGCCCGGCGAGCTGCGTGTAGTCAAGGTCGGACTTAAAGATCTGCAGCCCGACCGACTGCGGCCGGTCGAGGAACCACGGCACACCGTAGCTGACGCTGTACTCGTCACGGTAGCGGCCCGATTGGAAGGAAGCGCCGACCGACTCGCCGCGACCGAGGAAGTTCTGCGTCCGCACCGACAGCTGCCCGAAGAAGCCGTCCACCTCGCTCCACCCGCCGCCGACCTGCAGCTCGGTACGATCGGACTCCTCGCCGCGGATCTGCAGGTCGACCGTCTTCTTCTCGCTGTCGAAGTTGACGAACTGGACCGGGTCTTCCTCGTTCAGCTTGAAGTAGCCGAGCTGGTTGACCTTGAACAGGCTGTTCTTGACCGCCCCCATGTTGAGGACGGTCCCCTCCTGCACCCGGAACTCGCGCCGCAGGACCTTGTCGCGCGTCGTCGTGTTGCCTTCGAACTCCATCCGTCCGACGCGGTACTGGTCCCCCTCGCTCACGTGCACCACGAGATCGGCGACGTTGCCTTCGCGCTCCTTGATCTCGGGCTCGACCTGCGCGTAGATGTGGCCGAAATTGGTGTACAGCTCGCGCATCTGCTTCAGGCCGTCGTCGACCACCTTCGAGCTCAGCCAGCCGCCGTGGCGGCGCTTGAACTGGCGCAGCAGCGACTCGTCGGAGAAGACCTTGTTGCCGTCGATGGAGATCTCGCCGAGCCGCCAGCGATCGCCCTCGTCGATCGGGATGCCGACGAAAAGGCGCCGCTTCTGCTCGCGCGGTGTGGCGGCGTTCGGCCGCATCGCCCGCACTTCGATCGACGGGTCGCCGATGGTGACGTTCTTGTAGCCGGCGCTCCGGTAGAGCTTGCGGACGTTCTCCAGGTCCTCCTGGAAGGTCGCCGGGTTGTAGATGTCGCGCTTGAGCATCCGGATGATCGGACCGGTCTCCTTGGTCTTCTTCATCGCCCAGCGCAGGCGCCACTGGCCGAAGACGTCGGCACCCTGGAACTTGATGTCCTGGATGCGCACCCGGTCGCCCTCGTCGATGGTGAAGACCACGCGGCGCTCGCCGGGACTGACCGTGTCGAGGCGATACTTCGCCTCGGCGAAGCGAAAGCCCTTGTCGCGGTACATCTCCTCGATCACCGCCTTGAGCCGGGCCACCTCGCCGAGCGACAGGCCGCCGCCTTCGCGGACGTCGATCTGGTCCTTGGCGATCCGTTCGTTGACGTCGGTTCGGCTGACCTTCTTGAGCCCCTCGAACTCCAGCGACTTCAGGGTCGGCCGCTCGACGATCCGTACGTGGAGCTTCACGCCCCCCGCGACGTCCTCGGTCGAGACGCCGACGTCGTCGATCAGGTGGCGTTGCCAGAGCTGGCGGATCGCGCGATCCAGAGCCTCCGGGTCCAGCGTCTTGCCTTCGGCGACCCCGAGGTAGTACTTGACCGTCTCCGGGGGGAGACTGCGCAGTCCCTCGAATTCGATGGCGACGATCGTCTTGCCCTCGGCCGCAGCGGCCGGGACGGGGGCTGCCGCCAGCGCTGCCCCGAGGGCGAGCGCGGCGAAGCTCAGGCGCAGAATTCCTCTTCTCATGCGATCCGCTCCGCTCCTTCTGGCGGCCTGCTCCGCCGCTGTCGCGGGGAGCCTGTTGCAATCAAGATGCCACGGAATCGGCATTTCGGCCGATCAGGCGTCCGCGCGCGCCGCCTCCCGCATCCGGGGGACGAACTTCAGCTCGCCCCCGGCGATCGTCACCTCGACCGATTCGACCTCTTCGTCCCGACGCTGGATCAGGATCTCCGACACCGCGTCCTGGACGTGCCGCTGGATGGTTCGCCGCAGCGGTCGCGCCCCCGTCGAGGGGTCGAGCCCCGCGCGGGCCAGCAGCCACTCCCGCGCCTCGAGGGAGACCTCCACCCGCAGGTGCCGTTGCGAGAGCGTCTCGTTGACGTCGGCGAGCAGGATGTCGACGATGGCGCGCAACTCGGCCTCGGAGAGCGGGTTGAAGACGATCACCTCGTCGACCCGGTTGATGAACTCCGGGCTGAACGTCCGTCGCAGCTCGGAGAGGATCTCGTCCTCGATCCGCCGGAACGCCTCGTCGCGATCGCTTCCGGCGAATCCCATGCGACCGCCGCGCAACACCAGCTTGCTGCCGATGTTGGAGGTCATCAGGATCAGCGTGTTGCGGAAGTCGACCTGATTGCCGTAAGCGTCGGTCAGCGTGCCGTCGTCGAGGATCTGCAGCAGCAGGTTGGCGACGTCGGAGTGCGCCTTCTCGATCTCGTCGAAGAGGATGACCGAGTACGGCTGCCGCCGCACCCGCTCGGTGAGCTGGCCACCCTCCTCGTGGCCGACGTAGCCAGGAGGCGAGCCAATCAGCTTCGAGACGGCGTGCTTCTCCATGTACTCGGACATGTCGAAACGCACCAGCGCGGTCTGGCTGCCGAAGAGGAACTCCGAGAGACGCCGCGCCACCTCCGTCTTCCCCACCCCCGAGGGCCCGAGGAAGATGAACGAACCGACCGGACGTTGCGGATTGCCGACGCCCAGCCGCGAGCGCCGAATGGCGCGGGAGATGGCGCTGATCGCCCGGTCCTGTCCGACCACCCGCTGCTGCAGCGTCTCCTCCATGTGCAGCAGCTTCTCGGCTTCGTCGCGCTCGAGGTTGGCCAGCGGAATCCCGGTCCAGGCCGAGATGACCTCTTCGATGTCGCGCCGGGTGACTTCGAGGACGCCCTGGTCGTCGGACGCCGCGCCGGTCCGCTCGAAGTCCTCGCGCAGCTCGATCTCCCGCTCGCGCAGATAGACCGCTCGCTCGAACTGCTTCTCCGAGATCGCCGCCTTCATGTCCTTGACCACCTGGCGGATCTCCTGCTCGAGCCGCTTCAGGTGCTGGGTACCGCGGACGCGCCGCAGCTTGACCTTCGCCCCCGCCTCGTCGATGACGTCGATCGCCTTGTCCGGCTGGTGCCGGTCGGTGATGTAGCGCGACGACTGGTAGATCGCGGTCCGCAGGGCGTCGTCCTGGTAGCGGACCTTGTGGAAGCTCTCGTAGCGGTCGCGAATCCCCTCGAGGATGCCGTAGGTGTCCTCGTTGCTCGGCGGGTTGACCTGGATCGCCTGGAATCGGCGCAACAGCGAGCGGTCCTTCTCGATGTACTTGCGGTACTCCTTGAGCGTCGTCGCGCCGATGCAGGCGATCTCTCCGCGCGACAGCGCCGGCTTGAGGATATTCGCGGCGTCGAGCGAGCCCTCGGCGGAACCGGCGCCGATCAGCGAGTGGATCTCGTCGATGAAGACGATGATGTCGCGCGACTCGCGCAGCTCCTTGAGAATCCCCTTGAGCCGCTCCTCGAACTGCCCGCGGTACTTCGTGCCGGCGACGATCAGCGAGAGGTCGAGGGCGACGACCTTCTTCGATGCCAGGAAAACCGGCACCTGCCCCTCGACGATGCGCTGCGCCAGGCCTTCGATGATCGCGGTCTTGCCGACCCCCGGCTCGCCGAGCAGGATCGGGTTGTTCTTGGTGCGACGCGACAGGATCTGGACGATCCGATCGACCTCCTTGTCGCGCCCCACCAGCGGGTCGAAGCCGCCCTGGGCGGCGAGCGCCGTGAGATCGCGGCCGTACTCGGTGACGAACGGCAGGTCCTTCTTCTGCTGCGAGGCGTCGCGCTCCTTGGCGAGCGACAGGACCTCCTCGCGTAGCGCGAAGACGTCGAGGTTGTGCTGCGCGAGGATGCGCATCGCCATGCAGCCCTCGACCCTCATGATGCCGACGAGCAGGTGCTCGGAGCCGACCGCGGGGTGGGTCATGCTGTCGGCTTCGTGGGAGGCGTAGGCGAGGATCTTCTTGGATTCCTCGGAGAGCGGCAGCTCGGCGGTCGAAGAGATGCGTTCGACGAAGACCTTTTCGCCTTCGATCTCGCGGCGCAGGTCTTCGGCCCGCAGGCTGAACCGCCGCAGCAACTCGATGACGCTCTCCTCGCCTTCGCGCAGGATGCCGAGCAGGATGTGCTCGGATTCGATCACCCGGCTGCCGAGCTTGGAGGCCTCGTAGCGCGCGAAGAAGAGGGCGCGCCGCGCCTTCTCGTTGTACTTCTCAAACATCGCGCGCACTCCCTCGGGGCACGGAGACAAGCGCTGCGAAATCAGTACGATAGCGCATGGAGTTGCCCCATCTCCAAACTCAGGACTCTAGCACAGCGACCCGCCATCTCCGGGTTGTGGGTGACCAGCAGCGCGGTGGTCCCGTGGGCGCGGCGCAGCGCGAGGAGCTGCTCGAAGACCAGCTCACCGCTGGCCGGATCGAGGTTGCCGGTCGGCTCGTCGGCGAGCAGGAGCGGCGGCTCGAGCAGCAGGGCGCGGCAGAGCGCCACGCGCTGTTGCTCGCCGCCCGACAGCTGGTTCGGGAAGTGGTCGAAGCGTTCGGCGAGTCCGACGGCCGCGAGCAGCTCACGGGCCCGCCGTTCGGCGGCCGGCAGCGGCGAGCGCGCGATGCGAGCCGGCAGGACGACGTTCTCGAGCGCGGTGAAATCGGCGAGCAACTGGTAGAACTGGAAGACGAACCCCACCGTGCGGGCCCGGAAGGCCGCGAGCTCCGGCGGCGGGAGCCGATCGATCCGACGTCCGCCGACCGTGATCTCGCCGCCGTCGGCCGTGTCGAGCCCCCCCAGGAGATGAAGGAGCGTCGACTTCCCCGATCCGGAGGGGCCGACCACGGCGATCAGCTCCCCGGCGGCGACCTCGAGATCCGCGCCGCGCAGCACCTCGACGGTCCTCGACCCGTCGCGGTAGCTCTTCGCGAGCGCCCGGGCACTCACCGCGACGCTCATCGGCGGATCGCCTCCGCAGGGCGCGCCAACGCCACCCGGCGGGCGGCGTAGGCCGAGAAGGCGACGGCGAGGGAGAGTGCCAGGCCGACGACGGCCAGGACCTCGATGGGACTCGCGGCGAAGGGCAGGTAGTCGATGAAGTAGACCTCCCCGGGGAGACGGACCAGATGGTGGCGATCGAGCAACCAGGCGACTCCGGCGCCCACTCCCCCACCGGCGACCGACCCCAGGCCGGCGAGCATCCCCCCGAGCAGCGTGAAGGCTCGGCCGAGATCGCGCCCGGTCGCCCCCATCGCCGCGAGCGCGCCGACCTCACGCCACTTGGCCGATTGGACCAGGGCGAGGTCGGCCACCAGCGCCAGCGCCGCCACCACGACGATCAGGAAGACCCCGGCGAACATCACGGCGCGCTCCAGCCGCAGGGCAAAGAAGAGGGGGCGATTGAGATCCTGCCAGGTGAGAACCCGCGCCCCGGGCGGCAGGGCGGCGCGAAGCGTGTCGGCGAGGTCGAGCGCCGCGTCGAGGTCGCTGGCGACGACCTCGATCCGCGGCACGGCGCCGGGCAGCAGTCGCGCCGCCTCGGCGATCGGCACCGCGATGCGATCGACGCGCTCGGTCCGCCCGCTGCGGAAGACGCCGGCGATCGCCAGCGAAAGCTGGCGTGGAATCGGCCCGAGCGGCGAGAGCGTCGGCCGCGCCGAGACGAGATCGAGCCGTTCGCCGGGCCGCAACCCGAGTCGCGCGGCGAGGCCCGAACCGACGACGACGCCCGCGAGCCCGGCGTCGGCGCCGGGAAACGAGCGGGGCAACCGCGCCGAGTAGCCGACGATCTCGACCTCGCGCACCGCCCCGTTGGCCGCCACCCAGCCACGCCCTCGCAGGAGCTCTTGCGCCTCCACGACACCCGACTGGCGGCGGACGAGCGCCAGCCCCTCCGCACCGTCGACACCGGGTGGGAGCTCGATCTCGATCTGCGCCGTGCGCGAGAGGATCTCGCCGCGCAGCGCCTGCTGCAACCCGTCGAGCGCCGCCAGCGCCAGGACCAGCGCCGCGACACCCAGGGCGATGCCGGCCACCGCCACCGCCGAGAGGAAGCTGGTCGCGGCATCGCGGCGCGTGCTGCGCAGGTAGCGCAAGGCGAGCAGGAGCGGGAACGGCATGGTGACCGGCATTTCGGTCAAACGGCGCGGACGACCGGAGCTCCCGGGAGGAGGAAACGCACCTACCCGGCCCGTTCGGGGCGCATCAGCGGGAAGAGGATCACGTCGCGGATCGAGCTCCGATCGGCGAGCAGCATGGTCAGCCGATCGATGCCGATCCCCTCGCCCCCCGCCGGCGGCATGCCGTGTTCGAGCGCTCGCACGTAGTCCTCGTCGAAGCGATGGGCCTCGTCGTCGCCGGCGGCTCGAGCCGCCAACTGGGAGCGAAAGCGCTCGGCCTGGACGTCCGGATCGTTCAACTCGCTGAAGGCGTTGGCGACCTCCATGCCGCCGAGGTAGAGCTCGAACCGCTCGGTGAACCGAGGATCCTCGGGGCTCTGCTTGGCGAGCGGCGAGACCTCCACCGGGTAGTCGGTGACGAAGGTCGGCTGGAAGAGGGTCGGCTCGACCACCGCCTCGAAGAGCGCCATCAGCAGGTGCCCCACCGTGCGCGCCGGCGGCAGGTCGGCACCGCGGCGCGTGAGCTCGGCGGTGAGCACGGCGGGGTCGTCGAGATCCGCCGCCGCCAGGCCGGTCTGCCGAGCCACCGCGTCGCGCATGCTGACGCGTCTCCACGGCCGGGCCAGCGAGAGCGGCTGCTCGCGGAAGGTGAGCTCGGTGGTCCCGTGGATCGCCGTCGCGAGCCCGCTCAGCATCTCCTCGGTGAGGTCCATGAGCTGTCGGTAATCGCTGTACGCCCAGTAGAACTCGAGCATGGTGAACTCGGGGTTGTGCTGGGTCGAGATCCCTTCGTTGCGGAAGTTGCGATTGATCTCGTAGACACGGTGCAGTCCGCCGACGAGTAGCCGCTTGAGGTAGAGCTCGGGGGCCACGCGCAGGTAGAGGTCGAGATCCAGGGTGTTGTGGTGGGTGACGAACGGGCGTGCCGATGCGCCGCCGGCCATCGGCTGCATCATCGGCGTCTCCACCTCCAGGAATCCTCGGCCGTCCAGGAAGGAGCGGATGCCGCGGACGATCTCGGCCCGGATCTCGAACACGCGGCGCGACTCGGGATTGGCGACCAGGTCGAGGTAGCGCTGGCGATAGCGCGTCTCGAGATCGGCAAGCCCGTGCCACTTCTCCGGCATCGGCCGCAGGGCCTTCGCCAGCAGGCTCATCCCGTCGGTCATCAGCGACAGCTCGCCGGTCCGCGAGCGCACCAGCACGCCTTCCGCCAGGAGGTAATCGCCGAGGTCGGCCTGATCGAGGGCGCGGCGCGAGCTCGCCTCCAGCCGGTCCGGGCGGACGATCATCTGCAGCTTGGCCCGCCCGTCGTGAAGGTCGAGGAATCGGGTCTTGCCCATGTCCCGCACCGCGCGCAGGCGGCCTGGAACGCGCAACCGCAGCGGCGAGGCCTCGAGGTCCGCAGCGTCCCGCTCGCCGTGGCGGGCATGGACCTCGGCCGGCTCGAGATCGTAAGGCGACCGGGCGGGATAGGCTTCGATGCCGTCGGCGCGCAACGCCTCGCGCTTCGCACGGCGGACTTTGATCTGTTCGTCGAGCTCCGACATAGGAGGGCGAGGATATCGCACGGCGGGCGCGGACTGCCGCCGCCCGCGCTATCCTTGGGCTCATGCGCCACTGGCAAGAGGAGCTCGCGGCGTCGGTCGCCGCCTGGGATGCGCGCGGCTGGCCGCGTCCCGATGTCGTCGTCGTCTCCGGCTCCGGTCTGGCCGTCGACCTCGGCACCCCGCTGGATTCCGCACCGATCGCCGACCTGCTGCCCTTTCCGGTTCATGCCGTCGCCGGACATCCGCTGCGCGCCGAGCTGCTCCGCCTGCCTTCCGGCCGGGTGCTGCTCTCCAGCCGAGGCCGACTGCACGCCTACCAGGGCTACGAGCCCGGACAGGTCGTCTACATCGTCCGTCTGGCGGCCCTGCTCGGGGCGCGGACGCTCGTCCTGACCAACGCCGCGGGAGGCATCGATCCGTCCCTGGCGGCCGGCGACCTCGTCTTGATCTCCGACCAGATCAACCTCTCGGGGATGACGCCGCTCTGGGGAGAGCCGCCGGAGGCGTGGGGACCGCGGTTCCCCGACATGGTCGACGCCTATTCGGCCGACCTGCGCGCCCTGGCTCGGCAGCATGCCGAGGGCCTGGGCCTGACCCTCTCCGAAGGCGTCTACGTCGGCCTCGCCGGCCCGGCCTACGAGACCCCCGCCGAGGTACGGATGCTCCGCGCCCTCGGTGCCGACCTCGTCGGGATGTCCACCGTGCTCGAAGTGATCGCGGCGCGACACCTCGGAATGCGCTGTCTCGGGGTCTCGCTGGTGGCGAATCCGGCGGCGGGGGTGAGCCCGGAGCCGCTGGTCCACGCCGACGTGCTGGCCGCCGGCGCCCGGGCGGCGGGGAGGCTCCAGGCGATCCTGCGGGGCGTCCTCGAGGATCCTCGGCTCGGCTGACCCGATCCCTTCAGTTGGCCGGTCGATTGACCAGCAGCCAGAGGCCGGAGAAGTCCCGGATGAGGCGCATGCGCAGGAGCTGCAGGGCCTGCGCTTCGCTGAAATTGCCGTCCTGGATCGACTGGTCCATGAAGTGCTGGAAGCGCTGCACGAACGAGTCGGCAACGCGATTGGTCTGCCGCGCACGGTTGAAGACCGGAGCGTCGCGGGTCACCGCCGACTCGTCGAGCAGCCCCATGATCTCTTCGGCCTCTTCGTTGATGCGCTGGCGCAACGCCGCCGACTCGAGGACGAACTGCTCGAGCTCCCGGTCCACCGGCCGCGTCGAGGCGAGCCTCCGGTAGGCCGTCACTTCGCGAGGCTCCAGTCGCAGCGGGAAGACGTCGCGCAGCACCGTGACGCTCTTCGCCGGCGCGTCGGGATCGGTCGCCTCGAGGGCATCGACGATGCGTCGGAAGTAGCGCCCCAGGAGATCCTCGTTCTCGCCCGCCGGCGCCGCCGCGGCGCGCAGCGCCGTCGCCGGGGCGGCCTGCGTGTCGTCGCCGGTAAGCGGCGCTTCGTCGCGCGACAGGCGCGGCAGGAGCGACTGGACCTGCCGGCGGATGGCGAGCAGCTCGTCGAGCTTCACGTCGTCGCGGCGCTGCTTGCGTTCGAAGCGGTCGACGGCGTCACGCAACTCGGAGATCTCGCGGTCGAGCCCGGCGTCGGTGGGAACACGCCCTTCGAGGTCGAAGAGCTGCTGGTACTCGGCCACCAGCCGCTGCTCCTCGAGCCGATAGAACTGGCGCACCGCGTTCTTCAGGGCGATGTTCGTCTCGGCGATCGCCTGGAGCACCTCGGCGTCGAAGAAGACGAGTCCCATCTGGTGCTTGATGTCGCGATAGCGACGCACCAGGCCGCGCTGGTGCAGCTCCTCGAGCGACTGCGCGGCGGCGGCCTCGCCGCGCAGGGCGACGACCTCCTGTCGGCGTCGTTCGACCAGCTCCGGGCGCTGGCCGGTTGCCCCGGCGAGCGTGGCGAATCCGCTGAAGACCTCGCGCAGCGAGGCGCGGTCCCGGACGTTCGTCGACACTCCGCCGGAGGACGGCGAGGCCTCTTCGGCGAGCTTGGTGATCAGAAAATCGACCTTGTCGAGGCGATCGCCCGGCCAGTCCCCGTCCTTGGTCAGGTACAGGAAGAACCGCACCATCTGGGCGAGGACCTTCTCGTCCTGGTTCTTGACCCGATCGAAAAATTGGCGCAGCAGGGACGGCGAGACCCGTGCGTCGACCGCGACGAGAGCGTCGATCTGTGCGTTGAGCTGGCGCGAGACGAACTCGAGCTGCATCGACAACTTGTCGGAGACGCCACTCGTCAGGTTCTGCGAGATGTCCTTGAGCGCTCCATACACCACCTGGAAGTCGACTCGGGTCTTGCCGAGATCGAGATCCACGGATAAGTTCTGGAGGCCCTGCAGGAACTGGTGGTACGTCCACCCCGCCTTGAAACGGCTGGAAAGATCGACGTAGCGGGCGTGGATAGCGCCTATTTCTTGAACCGACACGGGATAGACTCCGAGCTCGAAGGGGATTCTACGGCATGTCCGCAGCAAACGCGAAGCGCATCGTTCGCCCCCTGATCTCGGCCGAGGCGATCCAGGCCAGGATCCAGGAGTTGGCCGACGAAATCAGCCGGGATTATGCGGGTTCCGAACGGCTGGTGGTCGTGGGCGTGCTGAAGGGATCGGTGCTGTTCGCCGCCGACCTGATCAAGCGCCTGACGGTACCGGTCGAGCTCGACTTCTGCCAGACGGCGAGCTACGGCTCCGGGACCACCGGGGGCGAGGTCCACATGAAGAAGGACGTCGACCTGCCGTTGCGCGACGCCGACGTCCTCGTCGTCGAAGACATCGTCGACACGGGTTGGACCCTCCGCACGCTGCTCGACCTGTTCGCCAACCGCCGCCCCCGCTCGCTCCGACTCTGTGCCCTGCTCGACAAGGCGGAAGCTCGCGAGGTGGAGGTTCCGATCGCCTACCGCGGATTCACCATCCCGCAGCAGTTCGTCGTCGGCTTCGGTCTCGACTGGGGAGAGAAGTTCCGCCAGCTCCCCTACATCGGCCTGGTCGAAACCGTCCACGAAGAGAGCGAGGAGAGCACCCGATGAGCGCCCCGACGACCGACTCGGCGATCCGTCCGCTGCACACCGACCAGGCTCCGGCAGCGATCGGCCCCTACAGCCAGGCCGTCTCGTGCGGCCCGTTCGTCTTCACCTCGGGCCAGGTGGCTCTCGACCCGAAGACCGGCGAGCTCGTCTCCGGCGGCTTCGAGGCCCAGGCGCGCCAGGTGTTCGCCAACCTCACGGCCGTCCTGACGTCGGCAGGCTGCGCCTGGAGCGACGTGATCAAGGCTGTCGTCTTCCTCGCCGAGATGAGCGACTTCCCGACGCTGAACCGCATCTATGCGGAGACGATGGGCGATCACAAGCCGGCGCGGTCGACCGTGCAGGTGGCCGGCCTGCCCAAGGGGGCACTGGTCGAAATCGAGCTGGTCGCCCGGAAGCCCTAGCTCGCGGACGGGCTAGACCGCCGCGACCGCCGCGGCAAGCTCCCGCGCCGCCGCTTCGACCTCGACGGTCGAGACGTCGCGGTGAGTGACCAGTCGCACACGCTCGCGGTCCATCGGCGACACGAGCACTCTCCGGTCGCGCAGGCGCCGCACGAGGCACCCGGCGGGATCGGCCTCCTCTGCCCCCTCACCTCGGCACAGGCGGAAGATCACGATGTTGGTCTCCACCGCACGCGGGTCGATCTCGACGCCGGGGATCGACGCCAGCTCGCCAGCCAGGAACGCCGCCTTCGCGTGATCCTCCGCCAGGCGCTCCGGACCACGGCGCAGAGCGACGAGACCGGCCGCCGCCAGGATGCCGACCTGGCGCATGCCACCGCCGAAAAGGCGTCGGATCTGGCGCGCCTCGGCAATCCGTGGGCCGGTCGACGCGAGGACCGACCCGACCGGAGCGCCAAGCCCCTTCGAGAGACAGAACATCACCGTGTCGAACCCGGCCGCAAGCGAGGCGGCACGCACCCCGAGCGCCGTCGCCGCGTTGAAGATCCGCGCTCCGTCGAGGTGCACCGGCACTCCGGCGCGGCGCGCCAGAGCCAGCACCGCGCCGATCCGCTGCGGAGCGAACACTCGCCCACCGGCGACGTTGTGCGTGTGCTCGACCTCGAGAGCCCCGGTCGGAACACGGTACCCTCCGCGCGGGACCAGCGCCGCCTCCCAGACCTCCGGCGCCGGCAGCCCGTCGCTCGACTCGAGCGCTCGCGGCTGCAGCCCGGAGAGCGCCGCCATCGCGCCCATCTCGTAGAGCAGGACGTGCGCCTGACGATCGCAGAGGACCTCGCTCCCCGGCGGTGCCAGCAGTCGCAGGGCGATCTGGTTTCCCATGATTCCCGACGGCACGAAGAGCGCGGCCTCGTGGCCGACCGCCGCTGCCGCCTCTTCTTCCAGGCGACGGACCGTCGGGTCCTCGCCGTAGACGTCGTCGCCGACCTCGGCCTCGGCCATCGCTCGTCGCATCTCGGCGTCCGGCCGGGTGACGGTGTCCGATCGCAGGTCGATCCACGGGCGGTCGCTCATCCCTCTCCTCCTCCCGACCACTCGCGTTCGAGTCGGGCGAGAGCTCTCGAGTCGCCTTCGGCAGCCCACTCCTCGACGATCTCACGCGCCGGTCCGGTGAGCCAGGGAAGCAGTCCGAGGTTGCCTTCACGGGCGAGGGCCGCGAGGTCCCGGTGGAAGCTCTCGGCCTGTCGCGCCGCACGCCACAGCTCGGCCCCGGCGCTCTCCGACCGGCCGAGCGCCGTCCACAACTCGGCCGCCTGCCCGAGTCGCCCGGCAAGTGCCCGGTTGCGTTCGGCGACCGGCGAGAGGAGGACCTTCGGGCGCGGGATCCCCCAGCGCAGACCGCGCCGGTCGGCGTCGCGCGCCAGCTCGCGCGCCGACGGCGGGTCGCCGTGGAAGAGCCGGTCGAACCAGGCAGCCCCCCCCTGGTCGACGAGCCGACGGCGCTCCCCCGGGTCGAGCTCGAGCGGCACGCCGAGGAGAGCGGGCACGCGCGCCGCGACGAGGGCGGCGAGCCCCTGCTCGCGTTCGTCGGCGAACTCCGCGGACGTTCCGCCGACGAGCGGCCAGAGGGCCACTTCGGCGCCGTTCAGCTCGTCGACGGACGGCCAGACCCCCGTCAGCAGGGCGGGAAGCAGATCGACGACGTCGAGCGCTCCGGCTGGCGGGCGCGGCCCGTCCGGGAGTCGCTGCCAGAGCACGGCACAGCCGCTGGCGAGGGCCTGGGTCGCCAGGGCGAATCGCCCCGCATCGTCCGCCGGGGAGACGGGAGCCAGATAGACGACCTCCGGAGGCTCCGGGGGAGCCTCGGGCAACGTCCCCGGGGATTGGGCCACCGGCGACTCGGCAGCGAACAACCCCGCCCGGGTGAGATCGATCGCCAGGCTGGGCGACTCGGGCCAGACGGCGGGCGCCCAGCGCATCCAGAGCCGGGACGGAAGCGCCCGCAGCTCGTTCCATCCGACCGGCGACGAACGGCTCACCGCGCCTCCGTCGGACGCTGCGTTCGGCGCAAGAGCTGCTCGACGTACTTGGCGAGGATGTCGACCTCGCAGTGCACGCGATCGCCGACTCGGCGAACGCCCAGCGTCGTCTGAGCGAGCGTGTGGGGAACGAGCGCCACACGGAAGCGGTCGTCGTGTCGCCGGGCCACGGTCAGGCTGACTCCGTCGATCGCCACCGAGCCCTTCTCGACGAGGTAGGGCGCCAACTCTCCGGGAAGGGAGAAGGTGAGCTCGCGATGCTCCGAGAGGTCGCGTCGCTCGAGTAGACGCAGCACCCCGTCGACATGCCCCTGGACCCAGTGTCCACCGAGGGCGTCGCCGAGGCGGAGCGCCGGCTCGAGATTGACCGGCTCGCTGCGCCGCAGTGCACCGAGCCGGGTGCGTCGCAGCGTCTCCGGAGAGAGCTCCACCGAAGCGCTCGTGCCATCGAGCTCGACGACGGTGAGACAGACGCCGTCGACAGCCAGGCTGGCCCCAATCTCGAGCCGGCCACCGAGGTCGGCTCCGAAGCCGACGCGCAGCCGTTGACCGCCGCGCCCCGAGGTCGTCGGCTCGGTCAGGACCTGCCCGATCTCTCGCACAATTCCCGTGAACATCCGGCTCGCAACCCCTCGATCGTCAGATCCCCGCCGCGACGCGCCCATCGCCAGCCTTCGAGACGCGGCAACTCGGCCAGCGGTCCCAGCCCGTCGCCGGCCAGCGGCCCCCGGGCTCGCTCCCCCCCGATCAACAGCGGCGCGACCGCGACCAGGACGCGATCGAACGCGCCCGCGCTCACGAACGACGCCGCGACCTCCGCTCCCCCTTCGACGAGGACGCTGCCGACACCTCGCCGCGCCAGGTCCGCCAGCACCGAGGAGGGAGTGACCGCAGGGAGCGGAACGACGCTCGCGCCACGGCTCGCGAGCTCGCGCTGGCGAGCCGTGTCGTTCGATTCAGTGTACAGGAGGACCGGACCACCGCCGGCGAAGAGCCTCGCGCCGGGACCGACGCGCAGGCGACGATCGAGCACGACACGAAGCCCTGCCTCCCCGGCCAGTCCGAGCCGCCGGTCGAGCCGGGGATCGTCGGCGAGCACCGTCCCGCTGCCGACCAGCACCGCGTCGTGCTCTTCGCGCAGCGCCAGCGCCCAGCGACGCGCCGGCGGCGAGGTGATCCACTGGCTCTCGCCCTGCTCGGTGGCGATTCTGCCATCGAGGCTCATCGCCCACTTGAGGGTCACCAGCGGTCGTCCGAGCAGCTTGGGGACGAGGTAGCGCAGGTTGAGCCGGATCGCCTCGTCGGCGAGCAGGCCCGTCGCCACGTCGATCCCCGCTCGCCGCAGCGCCTCGACTCCGCCGCCGCGCATTCTCTCGTCCGGATCGAGATGCGCCACGATCACCCGCTGAACGCCTGCCGCCACCAGCGCATCGACGCAAGGGGGCGTGCGCCCATGGTGGCGGCAGGGCTCGAGCGTGACCACCACCGTTGCCCCGCGAGCCGCCTCGCCCGCAGTCCGCAGTGCCTCGACCTCGGCGTGCGGCCCGCCGACGGCCCGATGCCACCCTTCGCCGACTCGCGCGCCGTCGCGCACCACCACGGCCCCGACCATCGGGTTCGGGCTGGTGCGATAGCGGCCGCGCGCCGCCAGGGTCAGCGCACGCCGCATCCAGGGGGTCCAACCCGCCAGATCACTCGACAAGCGCGGAGGCGAACTCCCGGGGACGGAACTCGATGAGGTCGTCGGCCTTCTCCCCGACGCCGAGATAGAGCACGGGCAGCCGCAGCTCGCGGCCGATCGCCACGACCATCCCGCCCTTGGCCGTGCCGTCGAGCTTGGCGAGCAGCACGCCGTCGACGTGCGCCGCCCGGAGGAACTCGCGCGCCTGCGAGAGCGCGTTCTGTCCGGTCGTGGCATCGAGCACGAGCAGCGTGCGCTGACTCCAGTCGGGAGCCTCGCGTTCGACCACCCGCCGGATCTTGGCGAGCTCGGCCATCAGGTGCTCTTTGTTGTGGAGGCGCCCGGCGGTGTCGATGATCAGCTCGTCGACGCGGCGCGCCCGGGCCGCCTGCACGGCGTCGTACACCACGGCCGCGGGATCGGAACCCGGAGCCTGGCGGATGACCTCCACCCCGAGCCGCTCCCCCCACAAGGCGAGCTGGTCGATCGCCGCCGCACGGAAGGTGTCGCCGGCCCCGAGCAGGACACGTCGGCCGGCGGCGAGCGACCGCGCCGCCAGCTTGGCGATCGAGGTGGTCTTGCCGGCGCCGTTGACCCCGACCACCAGGGTGATCGACGGCAGCCGCGGCTCGGGCGGTCGCGGCACCTCGTCGAGGAGGCGAGCGATCTCTTCGGCGAGCAGGAGGCGCAGCCCCCCGGTCGCGCCGGGACCGCCGCGACGCACCCTCGTCTCGACTCGCTCGAGCAGCAGCTCCGAGGTGGCAAGGCCGAGGTCGGCGCCGAGCAGCGCCTCCTCCAGCCGCGCTCGCGCGTCGTCGTCGTAGCGTGCCGGTCCTTCGAGCGACGAGCCCATCTGCCCGACCAGACGAGTATGGGTGCGCGAGAGTCCCTGCTTGAGCTTGTTCCAGAATCCGCGCTGCGTCTCGCCCGCGGCCGAGTCGATCCCGTCTGCCATGGTCGGATCCTATCCGCTCGAGAAGAGCGCGCGCGTCAACTGCTCGCTCGCCTCCCGCAAACTCTGCCGGGCGCGGGCCACCATCGCCGGGTGGCGCTGCACGAGGACGAGATAGTAGCCCTCGGGCAGCATCATCACGTGCAGGTGGAGCGCCGCCTTCTCGATGTGCACGAGCAGCGGCTCGCCGAGGTCGTAGCCCGTCAGGAAGCGGCCGAGCTGCCGGGCGTAGATCCCCGCGTAGGCACCGAGAATGCGCGCCTGGTAGGGGCTGAAGTCGGTGCAGGCGAGGTCGATCGTCTCGCCGGAGTCGTCGAGGAAGAGCACCCCCACCGCCCCGTCATTCTGGGCCAGGAGGTTGGCGAGAACGTACTGGAAGGGCATCGTGCGGACGGGCTCTAGTGGCTCGCCGCCACCGGCAGCTCGGCCTCGTCCCGGCCCGGCCGCACGAGCTCGAGCTCACCGGCCTCGAAGGCGCGCAGGAAGGCGGTGACCACCTTGGCGTCGAATCGCGTCCCGGCGATCTTGGTGATCGTCTCGACGGCCACGGCCGGCTCGTAGGCGGTCTGGTACGGACGGCTGGTGGTGATCGCGTCGAAACAGTCGGCGACCGCCACGACGCGAGCCATCAACGGAATCTCCTCGCCACGCAGCCCGTCCGGGTAGCCGCGGCCGTTCCAGTTCTCGTGGTGCCAGCGCACGGCCGGCAGCGAGTCCTGCAACGCCTCGAGCGGCGCCAGGATGTCGGCGCCGATGGTCGGATGGCGCTTCATCTGCTCGTACTCTTCGCCGGTCAGCACCCCGCGCTTGTTGAGCACCCGGTCCTCGATGCCGATCTTGCCGATGTCGTGCAGCAGCGCGCCGATCCACAGCCGCTCCTGGAACTCCTCCGACTGACCGAGGTGCCGCCCGATGACTCGCGAGATCGCCGCCACCCGCTCGGAGTGACCGCGGGTGTACGGGTCCTTGGCGTCGATCGCCGCGGCGAAGGCGCGGATCGCGCTGATGAAGAGCTGCTGGTTGGCGCTCGCCGCCTTCTGGAGCTGGGCGACGTAGTCCTTCACGTGGCCGCCCATCCGATTGAAGTCGTGCGCCAGCTCGGCGAGCTCGTTGGTCATCTGCTCTTCCGGCAGGCGGCGATCGAAGTTGCCGGCGGCGATCTCGTGCGTCGTCTGGGCCAGCACCTGGATCGAGCCGCCGACCCAGCGCGAGATCACGGCGGCGAAGAGGAGGGCGAGAAGGACGAGCAGAAGCGTCGAGATCACCGCCGTCCAGGCCATCTGGCGGGCGGCGAGGAAGGCCATCGACGACGGCTTGTGGACGACGATCCCCCACCCGGTCTCGTCGACCGGACTGACGCGGCCGACCATCCTCACCTCGCGCCCTCCCGAGAGCACCTGATACTCCGAGGTGAGGTTCAGCGGCTTGCGGGCGAAATCGCGCAACAGGTCGGAGTTGGCGAGCGAGGCCTCGACCTCCGGCGTCGCGCCGACCGACCAGAGGATGCGCCCCTGCCGGTCGACCAGGAAGGTCTGGACGTCGCCCTGGGCTTCGCGCTCGAGCACGGCTTCGATGAGCCCGAGTCGGGCCACCGACTGGACGACGAGCTCGAGCCGCCCGTCTTCGCCGAGCACCGGCAACGAGAGGGCGACCACCGGCTCGTTGGTGCGAGGCAGAACGGCGAAGCCGTAGGCTGGCCGACGGCTCTCCACGGCCTGGTCGAACACCGGGTCGAGGATGGCGGCAGTCGCCTCGGCGAGATCGGAGGGGGCGAAGCGCGGACCGGCGCCATCGACATCCAGGACCTGCAATTCAATCACCGCGCTGTTGCTGCGCAGGAATCCCTCGAGGTACGGACCGACCCAGGGCTCGCGGAGACGTCCGGCTACGTCGCCGGCCGGCGACAGCGCGAGAAGACCGATCCCCACCTGCTGCAACTGGCGTCGCAGCCCCAGCAGGTGGTCGTTGAGCTCGCGGGAGAGTGCGGCCGCCGAGCGTGTCAGGAAGGCCTTCTCCTGGGTCTCGAACAGCTCGCGGTTCTGGCGCACCAGGAGGATGCCGTTGATCGCCAGCGGCAGGATTCCCGACCCCAGCAGGAGCAGGAACAGGAGGTGGCGCAGGCGTAGCCGGCGCAGGATCTGGTGAATGCCAGGCATCTGTGCGAAGCGCCGCCAGTCTCTCGGGCGGCGCTCGAGCGGATTATAGATCCAAGGAGCCGCGCTCCCCGGCGGCGAAGGCGAGGAACCGCGGCACCAGGGCGTCGATCACTTCGGCGGGCACGGCCACGTCCCAGCATCCTTCGCCGAGGCGCCGAGGAAGGACCCAGCCGAGCCCGCGTTCCCGCGCCTTCTTGTCGCGTCGCAAGGCGGCGAGAACCGCCTCCGGGGAGATGGCGCGCGGCCGCCCGGGCGCCAGCCGATCGAGCAGGCCGTCCAGCCGCGGCGCCAGGTCGGCGGCCCAACCCTCTCGCCGGGCCAGCAGCATCGCGAAACGCATCCCCCAGGCCACGGCGTCGCCGTGTCGCAAGGAGCCGTGGCCGCTCGCCGTCTCGATCGCGTGACCCAGCGTGTGACCGAAGTTGAGCAGCTTGCGCTCCGCGCGCTCTTCGGGGTCGATCTCGACGACCCGCACCTTGGCGCGGGCGGCCGCCGCGGCGACCGGCCCGAGGCGCTGGCCATCGCCGGCGAGCAGCCACTCGAGGTCCCGTTCCAGCAGGCTGAAGAGCCCGGAATCGAGCAGCGCCGCCATCTTGATCGCCTCGGCAAGGCCGCCGCGGAGCTCTTCGACCGGCAGGGTGCGCAGCCAGGCGGACTCGGCGACGACGAACGCCGGGTGATGAAACAGACCGACCAGGTTCTTCCCTTCTGGCAGGTCGATTCCGGTCTTGCCGCCGATCGCCGCATCCACCTGGGCGAGCAACGTCGTCGGTGCCTGGGCGAATTCGATGCCGCGCAGGAAGGACCCGGCGACGAAGCCACCGAGGTCTCCCACGCTCCCGCCGCCGAAAGCCAGGAGCCGGCTGTCGCGCTTCCCTCCGGCCGCGGCCATCGCGCTCCACAGCTCGCCGGCGCAGGCGAGCGTCTTGGCGGCTTCGCCGTCGAGCGTCTCGAGCTCGGTCACGCGAGCGGCACAGCGCCGCAGCGGATCGAGGCTCGCGCCGTGCAACGACCGAACGCGAGGGCAGGAGAGCAGGAAGAGGTGACGCCCCTCCACCCACTTCGCGAGCTCGGGGAGGAGCGTGTCGAAGGCACCCTCTCCGGCGGCGATCTCGGTCTGGCCGCGCGGATGCCGGAGAGGAAAGCGCTGGACCGCGTTGGGCTCGCTCACAGAGCGGAGTCTGACACGACCCGGAGGCCTGCCGACCGGGAGCGCCCCGGCCGGCAGGGAGAGGGACTCAGGGAGCGCCGGCCGGCTTCGCGGCCTCCGCCGGCACGGGGAAGCCCCGGTCCTTCATCAGTGGGCCGATCCCCGCGTCGCGCCCGCGGAAGGCGCGGTAGCCCTCTGCCGGATCCACGGTATTGCCGACCGAGAAGACGTGATCCCGCAGCCGCTTGGCCACGGCCTTGTCCCAGGGTCCTGCCCCTTCGACGAACGCCTGCCAGGCGTCGGCGGTGAGCGTATCGGCCCACAGGTAGCTGTAGTAGCCGGCCGAATAGCCGTCACCGGAGAAGACGTGGGTGAACTGCGGCGTGCGGTGGCGCATGACGATCTCGCGCGGCATGCCGAGAGCCCCGAGCGTCTCGCGTTCGAACTTGTCCGGGTCGATCGTGACGTCGCCGGCCAGGTGCAGCTTCATGTCGACGAGCGCGCTCGCCAGATATTCGACCGTCTGGAACCCCTGGTTGAACGTCGACGCGCGCTCGATCCGCTCGACCAGCTCGGCGGGGATCGGCTTGCCAGTCTGGTAGTGGAGCGCGAAGCGGTTGAGTACCTCGGGCGTCGGCAGCCAGTGCTCCAGCAGCTGCGACGGGAACTCGACGTAGTCGCGCGCCACGGCGGTCCCGGCGAGGGTCGGGTAGGTGACGTTCGACGACAGGCCGTGGAGGGCGTGGCCGAACTCGTGGAAGAGCGTCGTGGCGTCGTCCCAGCTGATCAGTACCGGCTCGCCCGGGGCACCCTTCACGAAGTTCGAGTTGTTGGAGACGATCGTCGTCACCTCGCCGTCGAATCGCTCCTGGGTGCGGTAGGCGTTCATCCACGCGCCCGAGCGCTTGCCCGGCCGGGCGTAGGGGTCGAAGAACCAGAGGCCGACGTGCCGGCCGCTCGCCGCATCGGTGACCTCCCAGACCCGGACGTCGGGGTGGACGACCGCCACCCCGCTCACCGGCGTGAAGCGGAAGCCGAAGAGCTCACCGGCGACCCAGAACATCGCCTCCCGCAGCTTCTCGAGCTGCAGATAAGGCTTCACCGCGTTGGCGTCGAGGTCGTACTTGGCCTTGCGCACCTTCTCGGCGTAGTAGCGGTAGTCCCAGGGCTCGATCGTCAGCTTGGCGCCCTCGCGGTCGGCGAGCGCCTGCATGTCGGCGACCTCCTCGTGGACGCGCGCCACGGCCGGCTTCCAGACCGCTTCGAGCAGCGCCATGGCGCGCTCCGGCGCCTTGGCCATCGCCACCTCGAGCCGCCAATGGGCGTGCGTGGCGTAGCCGAGCAGCCGGGCACGCTCGAAACGCAACTTGAGGATCTCGGTGATGATCGCGTTGTTGTCCTTCGCATCCCCGTTGTCGCCGCGGCTGTAGTAGGTCTTCCAGACCCGCTCCCGCAGATCGCGCCGGTCCGAGTAGGAGAGGAACGGCTCCATGCTCGAGCGGGTGTTGAGGATGGCCCACTTCCCCTCCTGGCCGCGTGCCTTCGCCGCAGCCGCCGCGCCGGCGATCACCGAATCGGGAAGCCCGGCGAGGTCCTCGCGGTGGTCCAGATAGAGGACGTAGTCCGTCTCGTCGGCGAGGACGTTCTGACTGAACTGGGTGTAGAGCGTGGCCAGGCGCTGGTTGATCGCCGACATGCGCTCCTTCGCCGCCCCGTCGAGCTTGGCGCCGGCGCGCACGAAGTTGTTGTAGATCAGCCAGACGAGGCGCTGTTGCTCGGCGCTCAGACCGCTGCGCTCGCGTGCCTCGTAGACCGTCGCGACGCGCGCGAAGAGCTTGGCGTTCTGGGTGATGCGATCGGCGAAGGCCGCCAGTTTCGGGGCCATCTCGCGCTCGACCACCTGGAAGTCCGCGGTGTTCATCGTCGAGCTGAAGACGCCGTAGACCGTGCTCACACGGTCGAGCGTCCGGCCGGCTCGCTCGAGCGCGGCGATCGTGTTGGCGAAATCCGCCGGTGCGGGGTTGGCGGCGATGGCGTCGATCTCGGCGAGCTGCTCGGCCATCGCGGCCTCGAGCGCGGGCTGGAACTGCTCCACCTTGGCGAGGTCGAACGGCGGCACGCCACCGTACGGCCCCTTCCAGGGCGCGAGCAACGGATTGGCAGTCGGCGCCGGGGGCGTGGCGGCCATCAGCGCTGCCACCGCCAGCCCGGAGAGCAGGGTTGTCGGCATGTCGGAGCCTCCATGGGTGAAATCACGCGACGCGGAGCGGGCATTTCCGTTCGGCTCAAGACGATCCGCGCCGCGGTTTGACCGCGACGCCGAGCTCGTCGAGCTGGCGCGCGTCGACGGACGAGGGAGCCTCGGTCATCAGGCAGGTCGCCGAGGCGGTCTTCGGGAAGGCGATGACGTCGCGCAGCGACGCGGCGCCCGCCATCAACATCACCATGCGGTCGAGCCCCAGGGCGAGACCGCCGTGCGGCGGAGCGCCGAAGCGCAACGCATCGAGCAGGAAGCCGAATCGCGCGCGAGCCTCCTCTTCACCGATACCGAGCAGGCCGAAGACCCGCTGCTGGACGTCGCGATCGTGAATGCGGATCGATCCGCCGCCGAGCTCGGTGCCGTTGAGCACGACGTCGTAGGCGCGTGCCATGACCGCGCCGGGGTCGCTCTCCAGCCGGTCGAGGTCGAGCGGGCGCGGGCTGGTGAAGGGATGGTGCATCGCCGCCCAACGACCCGCCTCGGCATCCCACTCGAGCAGCGGGAAGTCGGTCACCCAGAGGAAGGACCAGCGATTCGCCGGAATCAGGTCGAACGCCTTGGCCAGCTCGAGTCGCAGCGTGCCGAGGGCGTTGGCGGCGACCTTCGCCGGACCGGCGACGAGGAGAGCAAGCCCGCCCTCTTCGAGACCGAGCGCCGCCGCGGCCCCGTCCAGTTCCTCGGCCGTGAGAGCACCCTTGACCTGGAAGGCCAGCTCGCCGTTCTGCCGACGCAGGGTCAGGACACCCGCGGCTCCGGACTTGCGGGCCACCTCCGCCCAACCGTCGACCTGCTTGCGCGACGCGCCGGCACCTCCGGGCACCACGAAGCCACGCACCACCCCGCCCTGCTCCACCGCTTCACGGAAGCCGCGGAATCCCGAGGCGCCGAGACGGGCCGAGAGATCGACGATCGGCAGGTCGAAGCGCAGGTCCGGGCGGTCGCTCCCGTAGCGCGCCATCGCTTCGGAATAGGACATGCGCCGGAACGGCGTCTGCGGCTCCACGCCGACAATCGGGAAGAGACGTGCGAAGAGCCCTTCGATCAGCTCGTAGATCTCCTCTTCGGTCGGGAACGACATCTCGAGGTCGATCTGGGTGAACTCCGGCTGGCGATCCGCTCGCAGGTCCTCGTCGCGGAAGCAACGAGCGATCTGCACGTACTTCTCGAATCCCGCCACCATCAGGAGTTGCTTGAACAGCTGCGGCGACTGCGGGAGAGCATAGAACTCGCCGCCGTGCACGCGCGACGGGACCAGGTAGTCGCGCGCGCCTTCCGGCGTCGACTTGGTCAGAATCGGCGTCTCCACCTCGAGGAATCCCTGCTCGTGGAAGAAGGCCCGCGCCGTGTGCACGATGCGATCCCGCAGGAGGAAATTCCGTTGCAGCTCGGGGCGGCGCAGGTCGAGGTAGCGATAGCGCAGGCGCATGTCGTCGAAGACCTCGGCGCGGGCGTCGAGCGAGAAGGGCAATGGATCGGCTTTGGCGAGAATCGTCGCACTCTCCGCCGCGAGCTCGATCTCTCCGGTCGCCATCTGCGGGTTCACCGCCTGCACCTCGCGCGCCTTGACCGTCCCTTCGATCTCGATCACCCATTCCGAGCGCACCGGCTCCAGGCGTGCCGCGAGCTCCGGGCGATCCTCCGGATGGACCACCACCTGGCAGAGCCCGCTGCGGTCGCGGACGTCGACGAAGACCAGCCCGCCGAGGCTGCGGCGCCGCTGCACCCAGCCCTGGAGCTTCACCTTCGTGCCGATGTCCGCCTTCGTCAGGGTACCGGCGCCACGTCGTTTCATGTCAACACCTCAAGTACCTTCCGAGAGAAAAGAAGAAGATGTCCGGGTAAGGAAGGAGGCCTTACTCGTCGACGCCTCGCCGTCGGCTGAGCGCCCCGCCGAAGTACCGGTCGTCAAGGTAGCGGATCGCGGCGGAAATCGGAAAGGAGGCCTTCTCCTTGGTCTCCAGATCGCGGATCGCCACGGTATCGCTCGCGATCTCGTCCTCGCCGAGGAACAAGACGACCGGGGAGCGCAGGCTCGCTGCCAGCTCGAAGACTCGCGGCGGTTTGGCGGCGGTCTCCACGACCGGCAGGCCAGCCTCCCGCAGCCGTTCCGCGCGCACCGTAAGGAGTGACACGCCGTCGGCGGTTGCGGGCAAGCGGCCGGCAGCGGCGAGCAGCACGGGGCCGCGCGTGCGTTCGGGAGCGCGCAGCGGCGAGCTCTCCGGGAGCACGTCGAGCAGCCGGTCTTCGCCGATCGCGAAGCCGACGCCGTAGGTGGGCGGCCCGCCGAGCTCTTCGACGAGGCCCTCGTAGGCGCCGCCGCCGCAGATGGCGTTCTGCGCGCCGAGCCCCGCGGAGACGATCTCGAAGACCGTGTTCGTGTAGTAGTCGAGGCCGCGCACCAGGCGAGGCTCGACGCGGTAGGAGATCTCGAAGTGGTCGAGATGCGAGCACACGACGGCGAACCGGGCGCGGCTCTCCTCCGTCAAGAATGACTCCAGCGTCGGCGCACCACTCAAGAGCTGCTGCTCGTCCGGGTCCTTGGTGTCGAGGATACGAAGCGGATTGAGCTCGAGCCGCCGCCTGCTTTCCTCGCCCAGACCGTCTTTTCGAGGTTCGAGATAGGCGACGAGCCCCGCGCGATAGGCCGCTCGCGACGCACTGTCGCCCAGGGTATTGAGCAGCACCGTGAGGTCGGCGAATCCCAGCTCCCGGAGGAAACGGACGAGGAGCTGCAGCACCTCGACGTCCGACGGCGCGCCTTTGCCGCCGAGCAGCTCGACGCCGATCTGGTGGAACTGGCGGAAGCGGCCCTTCTGCGGGCGCTCGTAGCGGAACTGCGGACCGATGTAGAAGAGGCGCACCGGCTGCGGCAGGGTCTGCATCCCGTGCTCGACGTAGGCACGGCACACCGCCGCGGTGTTCTCCGGCCGCAGGGTGAGGCTCCGCTCCCCCTTGTCGGTGAAGGTGTACATCTCCTTGCCGACGATGTCGGTCGTTTCGCCCACGCCGCGGGCGAAGAGCTCGGTCTCCTCGAAGATCGGCGTGCGAATCTCGCGGTAGCCGTAGAGCGCGAAGACACGGCGCGCCGTCTCCTCCACCGCCGCCCAGAGGCCGGTGGCGGGAGGCAGCAGGTCGCGCGTGCCCTTCGGCGCGCGGAAATCTCTTGAGCTCATCGTCCTTCCCCCCTCTCGAGGACGGTCGGGTCCGCCGCCGGTGCCGCCAGATATTCGTCCTTGACGCCGACGTAGCGCCGGGCGATCTCGCGGATCCCCTCACGCTCCTCCGGCGAGAGGGCGCGGACGACACGGGCCGGGACGCCCATCACCAGATGCCCGCTCGGCACCCGCATGCCCGGAGGGACGACTGCGCCGGCTCCCACCTGCGCCTCGCTCTCCACCACCGCACCGTCGAGAACGATCGCGCCGATGCCGATCAGGCAGGCGTCCTCGAGGGTGCAGCCGTGGATCATGCAGGAGTGGCCGATGACCACGTCGTCGCCGATCGACAGCGGAAAGCGCTCGTGGGTGACGTGCAGGACGGTCCCATCCTGCACGTTGCTGCGCGCACCGAGGCGGATCCAATGGACGTCGCCGCGGGCGGCGGTGTGGAACCAGAACGAGCAGTCGTCGCCGACCTCGATGTCGCCGGCGAGCTCGGCAGACGGCGCGAGGTAGACGCGGCGGCCGAGCCGCGGGAGAGCTCCGCGATAGGGATAGGTCGGCATGGCGACGGATTCCGGCACGCACGGACGGCCATCTCACGCCGCCGCGCCGCGCCGCCGATCATACCGTGAGGCTGCGCCAGCGGACCAAGGCGGACGGCCCGGAGCGACCTCGCTCCGACCGGACGAATCAGTTCACCAGCTCGTACCCTTCGCGCGAGAAGAGCTCGTCGAAGGCGAACGCACGCTCCAGGCCGAGGCGTCGCATCGCCGCGAGCGAGGTGGCGTCGACGAAGCTCAGACCGGCGCCGCGCTGGCCCGCCAGTCGATCGAGACCGGCCTCGTGCAACTCCTCGTCGACCCAGAGCACGCGCAGCAGCGGCGCGAATTCGCTGCGGAAGCGCAGGACCGCCTCCCGCCCCACCCGGCGATCGAGCAACGCACAGGTTTCGACCACGACATAGGACGAGGTGTAGAGCGGCGCTCCCTCCTCGGCGAGCCGGGCGAAGGCGCGCGCCGCCGTCTCGTGCGACCGGTCGCTCGCCAGGAAGAGGGCGACCAGAGCCGACGTGTCGATGTAGACCGCGGCCATCACACCGCCTCGCCGAGATAGCGGTCGTGCGACTCGGCGACATCCGGAGCACCCCCGCGATCGGCGAACGCGCCGACCAGCGCGGCGGCCCGACGGAAGGCGTCCTCCTGCCGCGAGCTGCCCTCGGAGAGCGCCCGGTCGACACAACGACGCACCGCCTCGGCGAGCGAGATCCCTTCGCGAGAAGCCACCCGCTTGAGCGACCGGGCCTGCGAATCCGTCAGTTGGACCTGGGTCCGAATCATCCCGACCTCCTTCCGTCCGTGAATGTTGCGATGGAGTGTAAGCACATCATGATGTGATGTCAACCAGCGATGGCACGCCGGAGGTTTGCGCCCGCTTCCCGCTCGGCACGGTCGATCTCCGACCCCGCGAGTCCTCTCGCCACGGCCGTCGCGGCCGCGCCGGGCTCGGATAAGCTCCGCCGCCATGCGCCGCACTTCGCCGGGGGCCGCCGCGGCTTCGGTCGACATCGAGGTCCGCTACGCCGAGACCGATCAGATGGGCGTGGTCCATCACGCCAACTACTTGGTGTGGTTCGAGCTCGCGCGGACACGGCTCTGCGCCGACGCCGGCATGCCGTACGCCGAGATCGAGAAGCGTGGCTTTCTCCTGATGGTCACCGGCGCCGAGTTGCGCTATCGAGCGAGCGCCCACTATGGCGAACGGGTCCGCGTGACCTCGCGGGTCGCCAGGATCGGCAGCCGCGGCGTCGGCTTCGCCTACGAGGTCCGCCGCGACGACGACCTGCTGGCCACGGGCTCGACCGAACACCTCTGGATCGACGCCGCGACCCGCCGCCCGTGCTCGACGCCCGCGGACCTGCGCGCCGCCTTCTCGCGGCTCGCGCAACGGCCGACGGAAGGACTGGGTTGACCCGCCCGCCGCGCACCCGGCGTCGCCTCGCCCCGGCGAGCGCTTTCCTCGCGACACTTGCCCTCGCGGCGACGGCTGCGTCGGCGAGCTCCTCCGAGCTCCCGGTTCGCGTCACCGCTCCGGCGCGAGGCGCTTCGCTTCAGGCCGGCAGCGAGGCGGTCGTCGCCTGGACCGCCGACCGGCCGTTGCCGCCGGGGGTCGACGAGTGGGAGGCCTTCCTTTCGCTCGACGGCGGCGCAACCTATCCCTTGCGCATCACGCCCCATCTCGATCGCACGCTGACCCGCTTCACCTGGCGCGTCCCCGATCTGCCGACCGAGAACGCTCGCCTGCTCCTGCGCTTCGGCGACGAGCACGACGAACGCGAAGTCGACCCCGGGATCGTGCTCACCATCCGCCGGGCGGTGACCGGCGATCCGACCGCGCTCCTCGGGGATCGGGTCGTCCTCCATCCTGGTGAGGCCGCTCGCCCGGGCCAGGCCGGCGTCATCGCCTGGGTCGAGGCCGACCGCCACGGCGGCGGACTCCGCCAGGTCCGCACGAGCGCGCCCCGAACCGATCTCTTCCCTGGCGTACGGTCGATCCTGCCGGCCGGTGGCGACCTTTGCAGCGAGGAGCCCGATCCGCATTCCGTCGCTCGCGCGCTTCCCGCCGACCTGGCCCCACGCATCCTCCCGCCGCTCCCGCTGACGTGTCCCCGGGACGCGGCAACGCGCTCGCCCGCGGCGAGCGTCCTCCTCTCTCGCCTCCAGCGCTGGAACGTCTGAGACGACCGCGCCGCGGCCACGAACCGCCGCGGCGCCGTGCCTTCGCCCCCGGACCGGCGTCGGCCGGGGACCGTCTCGAATCGATCAGCGACCTCTCGAGGAGGATTCGTGTCTCGACTCATGCACTCCAAGCTGCTGCTTTGCGCGCTCGCCGCGCTCGTCTCGTTCCCTGTCGCCACCTCCGCCCAGACGCCTCCCGTCACGGTTTCGGAGGAGATCCAGGTCACCGCCACCCGCCTGCCGTCGGATGCCAACGAAGTTCCTGCCGTGATCTCCGTGATCTCGGGCGACGAGCTCGCTCGCCGCGGCGCGACCGACCTCGCGTCGGCGCTCGCCCTTCTCGGCGGCATCTCGATCGCTCCGGGAGGAGATGGCGGCCCCGCCGCCTCGGTGCCGGAGATGATGGGCCTCAAGGAATTCGACGCCTTCCTGCTGGTCGTCGACGACGTGCCGTGGGGCGGCGCCTTCAACCCGGCGCTCGCCTCGCTCGATCTGACCGCCGTCGAGCGCATCGAAGTCCTGCGCGGCTCGGCCCCCGTGCTCTACGGTGCGACCTCGTTCGTCGGCGTGATTCACGTCATCCACCGCGCCGCCGGACAGGGTGATCGCAGCGCCTCGCTCTGGGCCGGCAGCTATTCGTCCTTCGGGGCTTCCGCCATCCTCCCGCTGCCGACCCACGGCGGCTGGAACCAGAGCCTCATCGCCAACGGCGAGGACCGGGGCTTCCGCGACGACCGCACCGGCTTCACACGCGGACACCTGCTCTACCGCGGCCGTGGCGCGCTCGCCGGCGGCACCCTCCGGCTCGACCTCGACGCCACCCTCCTCCGGCAGGATCCCTCGAGCCCGTCCCCGCGCGCGGGCAAGGTTCTTTCACCCCTCGTTCCGATCGACGCCAACAACAACCCGCGCGACGCGCACATCGACGAAAACCGCGTCCACCTCGTCGGCGGCTTCGAGCGCCCGGCCCTCGGCGGCGCCTGGACGACGACCCTCGCCGCGACGTTCGTCTCCCGCGACATCGTGCGAGGAATGCTCAGCTCGCTGGCGTCGTCCGGGATCAACGCGGCGGGCTACGCCCAGGACCAGGACGAAACGGACCTCTACTTCGACACCCACCTCGGTTGGAAGCCGTCGCCGAACCTCGACGTGGTCGTCGGCGCCGACGTGCTCGCCGGCAAGGGCGAGGCCGACTCGAAGAACTTCGACTACGCCGTCGGACTCGACGGCAGCAACGCCCCGTCGAGCGGTTCGCAGACGATTCTCGAGCGGCCCTCGCTCGAGGACGAGCGCGTCTTCCTCGGCCTCTACGCCCAGGGTATCTGGAAGCCGGCTCCTCGCTGGTCGATCGAGGCCGGAGCGCGGCTGAATCACACCTCCGAGGACCGCGAGGGCGAGGTCGAAGGGGCGGGCGGCGACGAGGAGGTCTCCGACAGCCGCACGACCACCCGCGGCAGCGGCAGCCTCGGCGTGAGCTTCCTCGCGTGGGGACACGATCGCGAGGGGATCTGGCTGTTTGCCGACGCCCGCGATGCCTTCAAGCCGGCGGCGATCGACTTCGGCCCGAGGCCGAGGGCGAGATCCTCGAGCCGGAGACCGCGCGGACGATCGAAGGCGGTGTCAAGGGCGTCGGCTTCGGCGGTCGATTCCGCTGGCAGGCCTCCTACTTCGACATGCAGTTCAAGAACCTCGTCGTCGCGAGCTCCGTCGATGGCCGGCCGACGCTCGTCAACGCCGGCGAGGAGTCGTTCGCGGGATGGGAGGTCGAGGCCGCGTGGCGCGCCTTCGGCGACCTGACGATCCAGGCCTCCTACGCCGACCACGACGCGCGCTTCGGCAACTACCTGCGCGACTTCGACGGCACCCTCACGCAGCTCGACGGCAAGCGCATCGAGATGTCGCCGCAGCAGCTCGCGGCCTTCGGCATCGTCTGGGCCCCGGAGCGCGGCTTGAACGCGCACGCCAGCGTCAACCGTGTCGGCGACCGCTACCTGAACATGCGCAACACCGCGCTCGCCGAGCCCTACACCATCTGGTCCGCCGGTCTCGGGTTCCGCTTCTCGCGTGCCGAAATCCGCATCGACGGCGAGAACCTCGGCGACCGCCGCGACCCCGTCGCCGAGAGCGAGCTCGGCGACGCCCAGTACTACCGCCTGCCGAGCCGCACCATTCGCGGCACGGTGGTCATCGGCTTCTAGAGCGGTTCTCGGCGGGGCGGGGCCTCCGGGTGCCCGCCCCGCCTCCGTCGCGCGAGCCGCGATAAGCTCCGTCGCGTGAGCCCTCTTCGCTTCGACACCGCCGGTGAAAGCCACGGACCCGGCCTCACGGCGATCCTCTCGGGGATGCCGGCGGGGGTGCCGGTCGACTTCGACATGCTCGCGCGTGACCTCGCGCGGCGGCAGCACGGATACGGCCGCGGCCGGCGGATGCAGATCGAGCAAGACGAGGCCGAGATCCGCGGCGGGGTGCGCGACGGCGAAACGCTCGGCTCGCCGATCGCGCTCTGGATCGTCAACCGCGACTGGCCGAACTGGCAGAAGGTGATGGCGGTCGGCGCCGTCGATGCCGAGGCCGCCGAGAGGCGACGGCTCCACTCGCCGCGACCAGGCCACGCGGACCTCGCCGGCGGACGAAAGTACCTGCGCGACGATCTGCGCGACGTCCTCGAACGTGCCTCGGCGCGCGAGAGCGCGGCGCGCGTCGCCGTCGGCGCCTTGGCCAAGATGCTCCTCGCCGCCTTCGGGATCGAGATCCGCAGCGGCCTGCGCTCCCTGGGCTCGGTCGGCGGCGATCGGCCGACGCCGACCTGGAGCGACCTGCTCGCGGTCGACGAGGCAAGCCCGCTGCGCGCCATCGCGCGCGATCTCGAGCCGGCGATGATCGCCCTCGTCGACGAGGCCAAGCTGCGCGGCGACACGCTCGGTGGCGCGGTGACGATCATCGCCCACGGCGTGCCGTCCGGGCTCGGCTCGCACGTGGCGTGGGACCGCAAGCTCGACGGGCGGATCGCCCAGGCGATGCTCTCCATTCCCGCCATCAAGGGCTTCGAGATCGGCAGCGCGATCGCCGCCGCCGCCGGCTTCGGCTCTGCCGCCCACGACGCCATCGTCCCCGGTCCTGACGGCACCCTCACGCGCCCCACCAACCGCGCCGGCGGGCTCGAAGGCGGCATCACGAACGGCGAGGACGTCGTCGTCACGCTCTACAAGAAACCGATCGCCACCTTGCGGGAGGGCTTGCCCTCGGTCGACCTGGACACCGGCGAAGCCACGGCCGCCCAGTACGAGCGCAGCGACGTCACCGCCGCCCCGGCGGCCGGCGTGATCGGCGAAGCGATGCTGGCCTGGGTCCTCGCGGACGCCCTGATCGAGAAGCTCGGTGGCGACTCACTCGCCGAGATGCAGGCACACTACGCCTCGACCCGCGAGCTCGAGCGAAGTTGGCCGAGGAGTCCGTCCGCCGCGAGCCGGCGGGCGACGTAGCCTTCAGCCGAGACCGAAGACCGGCAGCGCGACACCGGTCACCGCCCGCGCTTGCGGCGAGGCGAGGAACAGCATCGCGTCGGCGAGCGCCAGCGGATCGACCCAGGCACGCGGATCCGCCTCGGGCATGGCGCGCCGGTTGGCCAGCGTGTCGATCGTGCCCGGCAAGACGGCGTTGACCCGCACGCTCTCTCCCTTGAGCTCCGCCGCGAGGCTCTCGGTGAGTCGCACCACCGCCGTCTTGGCGATGCTGTAGGGAGCGGCGCCGGCATCCCCGCCGAGCGAAGCCTTCGATCCGACGTTGACGATCGAGCCGCTGGCGCGGCGGCGCATCCCCGGCACGACGGCCCGACAGAGATGGAGCGTCGAGAGGAAGTTCGCTTCCCAGAGCATCGCCCAGGTGGCGGCCGAGAGCTCCTCGACGGTCTCGCCGCCTCGGTAGGCGCCGGCGATGTTGAAGAGGTGATCGATGCGACCGAAGCGCGCGGTAATCTCGGCCACACACTTGTCGACGGCGTCTGCCTCGCCGAGATCACATGCGAAGAACGCCAGACGGTCGTTCCCGCCCTGCGCTTCCGGCCAGAGTCCGGGCAGACGGTCGGTGCCGCGGTCGATCAGCGCCAGGCTCGCGCCGGTCTCGAAGAGGCGGCGGGCGACAACGCCGCCGAGCGCGCCCGAGGCGCCGCTGACCACGGCGACCCGTCCGGAAAAATCGTTCATGAGCGTCTCCCATTCTCCTTGTGATGCACCCGCGCCGGCCTGTCGACCGCCTTCATGCTGCCACCCCGCCGTTCACCGTTCGAGGCGAGGCCCGACGATCGGCAGCGCCACCCGCCACGCTCGCCGGCACGAGCAGCAGCACGACCGCGACCGCCTCGGCAATTCCCGAGCCGATCCGCCCCGCCGGCTCGACACCGAGGGTCGAGACGATGTCGACCGACTCCGGTGCGGCAGTGAACTTGAAGTCGAGCGCCTGGGCGAGGATCGCCGCGACGACCAGTTGCAGGATCCAGCGGAGGCGCTTCGCTCGCTCGGTCAGAGAGTGCATGGGTGGCTCCGTGGCACGATCGGTCGGAAGTCTCGGATCACCCCTTCGATGCCGCCGGGAGGAGCGCGGTTTCACTCGCAACCTCTCGCGGCGCCGAGAGCAAGAGGCCGTGACCCTCTGGATCCCGCAGCAGGGCTCCCGTCCGATCCCCGGACACCGCCCGCGGCAGCACCACGGCACCGGGGGAAACCCAACGCCCGCCCGCCGTCCGCGCGGTCCGCGCAAGGTTTCGGGATCCGCAACCGACAAGCCGACGGCGTCGCGCCAGAAACCGAGACTGCGCGCGCTGTCGGAAATGTCAATCGCGGTGCGATCGATGCCGAGGAAGAGCCTGTCCTTCCCCTCCAACGTGGATCCACCTTGCCCGGAGGGTAAACGATCAACTCGAGATGGTGTTCGTCGGCGTCGCGAAGGTAGAAGGCGACGATCCCTCCGGCGGCCGGATTCCGGTCGGGTAGGCATTGCGGCGCCGTCGACATCTGTTCGATGCCGGCGCCGCCAGGCGTGCGTCGGCCCGCGGCATGTCCGAGACGACGATCGCCACGTGCTGGAACCAGCGGTCGTTCGATCGCGAGTCGGCGGGACTCGGTCGCCCCTCGGGGGCGAGGAAATCGGTGAGCTCGAGGCAGACGGTGGCCAGGCGAGCGCGGGCGCCGAAGACGCCGGTCAGGTGTTCGAGCTCACTGCCCTGGCGCTCCACCGGCTCCCGCACCTGGCGGAAGTCGGGGATTCGGGTGAAGAACGCCACCGCCCGGTCGAGATCGGACACCGTCATGCCCACCGCGGCAACGTGCGGCGGCGTCGCCGCCGCCAGCGGACACCCCACCGCGAAGGCGACAACGCCGCAGAGCGCCAGATCGCCCAGGGCTCGCTGGCGACACCAGCGGCGGCTCAGCCCAGCCTCTCGATCAGGTGATCGCCCACACGCAGGGCGTTGGCCATGATGGTCAGCGCCGGATTGACGGCACCGGAGGAGGGGAAGAACGAGCCGTCCACGACATAGAGGTTGTCGACCTCCCACGCCCGGCAGAGCGGATCGAGCGCCGACGTCGAACGATCGGAGCCGAAGCGGATGGTGCCGTTCTGGTGCGCGACGCCGGCGAGCGGAATCCGCTGACCGACGAAGAGGCTGCGCGAGAGCAGACGATCGTGGCAGCCGATCGTGTTCATCAGTCCCTTGAGCTTGGCGATCAGGCGCTGGTGTCCCTCCTCGTTGTTCGGCCGGTAGGCGAGCACGATGCCGCCCTCGCGATCGAGCGTCACGCGGTTCGCCGGATCCGGCAGGTCCTCCGAGGTGAGCCAGAAATCGAGCGAGTGCTTCGCCATCGCCTCGAGCGACCAGCCGGGCGTGATCGGCGGCGCGCCCGCGCTGAGGGTGACGGCATCGAGCTTGCCGACGAAAGAGATGTGCCCCATCGGTCGCTGCCATTCCGGCGCGCCGAAGTAGAAGTCGTTGAGCGCCAGCGTCTTCTGGAAGACCGTCGGATTCGGCTCGAGCGAGAGCGCCATCAGCACCGAGTTGATGTGCCCCATGTAGTGGCGACCGACGACGTCCGAGCCGTTGGCGAGCCCACGCGGGTGGCGCTCCGAGGCCGACCGCAGGAGAAGCGCTGCCGAGTTGATCGCCCCGCACGAGACCACCACGATGCCGGCGGAGATCACCAGCCGCTCCCCCGCCCGTTCGACGTGGATCTCGGTGACCTCGCGCCCCGAGGCGCTCGTCTCCAGACGAGAGACGTAGGCCCCGGTCCACAGCGTCAGGTTCGGATGCGCGGTGAGCGCCGGGTCGACACAGATCGATTGCGCATCCGACTTCGCCCCCACCAGGCAGGGAAAGCCGTCGCAGGTCGCGCAGCGAATGCACGGGCTCGACTGCGGCCTCGTCTCGTCGAGCCGGACGCCGAGCGGCACGTGGAACGGCTTCCATCCGGCACCGGCGAGATCCGCCGCCAATCGCGCGATCCTCGGCTCATGCGAGACCGGCGGGTGGGCATAGGGCGCCGAGCTCCAGGGCTCGGTGGGATCGACGCCCCGCTCGCCATGGACCTCGTAGAGATGTTCCGCCTGGGTGTAGTACGGCTCGAGCTCGTCGTAGCCGATCGGCCAGGCAGGCGAGACGCCGCCGGCGTGCACGAGCTCGCCGAAGTCCTGCTGGCGCAGGCGGAACAGCGCCGCGCCATAGAACTTGGTGTTGCCGCCGACGTTGTAGTTCGTATGCGGATGGAGCGGCTTGCCGCCCGAGTCCGCCCAGCTCTCGCGGGTGTTGTAGCGCGCTTCGACGTTGACGGCCCGCGGGTCCCAGTTCTCGCGTTCGCGGCGCACGTACTCGCCGCGTTCGAGCAATAGGATCCGCTTGCCGGTCGGCGCGAGCTTCCAGGCCAGCGTGCCGCCACCGGCACCACTGCCGATGATGACGACGTCGTAGTGGTTCAGGCTCATCGACTTTCCCGCTCCTCTCGAGGGTGAAGGCAGTAGCCGCAGTCGAACGGACAGGGCAACGCATGGTCGTGGCAGAGCTTGCCGCAGAGGACCGGCAGATGACCGGGGATCCGACGGTAGATCTCCGCCGCCCCGAGCATCCCGACGAACGGAGCGGTCAGGTAGATCCAGAGCCCGCTGCAGTTGCCCGAAGGAAGGAGCGACGCGAGGCTGCGGGCCGGATTCAGGCTCATGCCCGAGATCGGCGCCTCGAAGGTAATGAAGAGCGCGACGAGCGTGGCCGCCACCCCTCCGGTGTAGCGCGCGAGCGCGGGCCGGTTCGAGCAGAAGAGCACGGCGAGCATCAACATCCCGGCCATCGCGACCTCGGCGAGAAAGGCCGCCGCCGCACCGTACCTTCCCGGCCGGGTCGCGACCCAGTCGACGGGCGGTGCGGTGAATCGTCCGCCCATGAGCAGGGCGACGACACCCACTCCGCCGAGGCCCCCGGCAAGCTGGGCCAACGGGTAGGCCACAACGTCGGCGCGCGACACCTTGCCGAGACGAAAGAACGTCAGGGTGATCGCCGGATTGAGATGCGCTCCCGACCGCCGGCCCCACGGCGAGTAGATGAGCGCCATCGCCGTCAGGCCCATGGCCAGACCCGTGAGCGCGCGGCGAGCGAGAGGATCCGCGATCCGCACGAGCAGCAGCGAACCGGGGCCTTCGAGCAGGGTGGCGCAGAGCCCGGCCGAGAGCATGAACAGCCCGAGGCCGGCGGCCTCCATTCCCCATTCGCGCCAGTGCCATCCGCTCATCGCAGCCCCACGCAGAGCGCCGAGCGCAGCAGTTCGCCGACGCTCCAGGCTTGCGCGAACGCACCGCGCGGACGGTGCGGCGGCTCGGCGTCGAAGATCTCCGAAACCGAGCCGAGACAGGCCTCGTCCAGGTGGGTGGCGAAAGCGGAAAGCAACTCGCGCCCCTGGCGGCGCCCGGCGCTGCCGCGATAGCGCACGATCGCGTCGACATAGGCGCCGAGCAGGAAGCTCCACACGGTCCCCTGGTGATAGGCCCGATCCCGCTCGGCCGGCCCACCCTCGTAGCGCCTGCAGTACCCGGGCTCGTCGGCGGCGAGGCTGCGCAAGCCGCGCGGCGTGAGCAGACGCTGCTCCACGGTCGCCAGCACCGCCGCCGCCTTCTCCCGCCCCAACAACGGATAGGGCAGCGAGAGAGCGTAGATCTGGTTCGGGCGACAGGATGGATCGCGGCCCTCCGCGGAGACGACATCGAAGAGCGCTCCGACGGAATCGTTCCAGAAGCGCTCCTCGAAGCGCCGCCTCACGACCGCGGCGAGCTGGCGCAGCATCGCGGCACGCTCGCGGCCGCCGAAGCGACGGTGGAACGCCGCGGTGATGCGCAGGGCGTTGTACCAGAGCGCCTCGATCTCGACCGGCATGCCGGAGCGCGGCGTCACCACCTCCTCGCCGACCTTGGCGTCCATCCAGGTGAGCTGGACGCCGGGCGCGCCAGCCCTCAGCAGGCCGTCGCCGCCCACGCCGATGCCGTAGCGCGTGCCCCGACCATGCCAGGTCAGGACCTCTTCGAGACGCGGCAGAAGCTCGGTGCGGACGAACTCCGCATCGCCGGTCGCCCGGAAGTAGCGCTCGCCGGCGACGAACAACCAGAGCGTGGCGTCGACGGTGTTGTACTCCGGCGCCTCTCCCTGCTCCGGGAAGCGGTTCGGCAACATCCCTTCGGAGAGGGCTCCGAGGAACGCACGCAGAACCTCACGGGCCTCCCCGGCCCGCCCGGTCGCGAGGCAGAGCCCGGGCAGCGCGATCATCGCGTCCCGCCCCCAATCGGCGAACCAGGGATAGCCGGCGAGGAGGGTCGCTCCCCCGGCGTTCGCCCCCGAGCGTGCCACCATGAACTGATCTGCGGCGAGCACCAGCCGGCGCGCCAACGGATGCTCCACTCCGGCCCGCGCCACCAAGCCCTGGCGACGGGCGAGCTCGTCGGCCAACAGGCGCCGGGCGTCGCGTCCGGGGCGCTCCGCGGTGGAGATCACGACGCCCACCGGTTGGCCGATCGCCAGCTGGACGGTGAAGACACCTGGCAGGTAGAGGTCTTCGCGAAAGTCGAATCCTCGCGCGCGCTCTTCGGCGTACTCGAAACGGTAGTACCAATCGCCGCCGGCGCGGAACTCCGCGCCCCCCACGTCGACGAACACCGCCGTCTCGGTAGCCCCCGAGGAGAAGCGCACGCAACCGGCCGACACGCCGGAGGCGCGCCAGATCCGCCCGGGTTCGGCGGCGCCCAAGGAGTGGATCTCGCGGCCGGCAAAGAGCGGCCGCAGCTCGAGCGCGACCGCCGGAGTCTCGACCGGCGTGGAAGCCGCCTTGCCACCTTCGGCTCCTCGCGACAGGCCCTCCGACTCCAGAAGCTCGTAGAGCACGATCGTCGTGTTCTCGCCATGAACGGCGGCGATCGTCTTGCGGAGCCGGAAACCCCCACCCGCGTACGTCCAGCGCGGAAGCTCCGCCCGCGTGAACTCCGCCAGGCTCTCGAACCCGCGCGGATGCACCACGCCGGGAAACTGGTTCGCGCCGAGCTCGATCCTGGCGCTCGCTCCTGCCCCGCCGAGGACCAGCGTCTCCTCGAGCTTCGAGAGCAGGACGCGGCGATCGGCGGGAGGCCGAGTGGCGGCGACCAGCAGGCCATGGTAGCGACGGGTGTGCGCACCCGAGACCGTCGAGCTCGCCCAGCCGCCGAGACCGTTGGTCTCCAGCCACTCGAGAGCGGAAGCGCGCTCGAAGTCGGCGAGCTCGTCGGCAACGAAGCGCGAACCCGGAATGGAATTCGATTCCGCCGAGGCTTCGCGTCGCTCGCGCCCGCGCGTCGTTTCGGTTCCCGGCGCCATGTCGTCCTCGCTCGTCTGGCCTACGATGCGGCCCGTCGACGATCGGTTTCGACGCGAGGACCGCGGCGCGGGCGCGACCGCTCGGCTCAGCGAATCAGCTCGGCGACGAGCCCCGTCCAGCCGGTCTGATGACTCGCCCCGACGCCGCGGCCGCTGTCGCCGTGGAAGTACTCGAAGAACAACAGGTGATCGCGGAAGTGCGGATCGCTCTGCAGTTTCTCCGCCCCACCGAAGAGCGGACGGCGACCGCGAGCATCGGGCAGGAAGAGACTCACCAGGCGGCGCGCCAGCTCGTCGGCGGCGGCGCCGAGCGGCAGCATGGTGCCGGAGCCCACGGGGCACTCCACCCGCAGGTCCTCGCCGTAGTAGGACGCGAACCGGCGCAGCGACTCGATGATGAGGAAGTTGACCGGGAACCAGACCGGCCCGCGCCAGTTCGAGTTGCCGCCGAAGAGCCCCGAGTCGGACTCCCCCGGCTGATAGTCGACCGCGAACGTCCTGCCTCCGGCTGCGATGGTGAACGGATGCTCGCGATGAAACCGGGAGAGCGCGCGCACGCCGTGATCGGAGAGGAACTCGCTCTCGTCGAGCAGGCGCGAGAGCACCGCCTTCATGCGATGGCCCCGCAGCAGCGAGAGCAGGCGACGATCCCCCTTGCCCGGCTGATGCCAGCGCGACACGAGCCCGGCGAGGTCGGGGCGGTAGTCGAGGAACCACTGCAACCGGGCGGCGAAGTCGGGGACGCGCGAAAGCAGGCCGGCGTCGAGGATCTCGACCGCGAAGAGCGGAATGAGGCCGACCATCGAGCGCACCTTGAGCGGTCGCGCGGTGCCGTCGCCGGTGTGGAGCACGTCGTAGAAGAACTCGTCCTCTTCGTCCCAGAGGTCGATCTCGCGACCACCGACGTCCTTCATCGCCGCGGCGATGTAGAGGAAATGCTCGAAGAACTTGGTGGCGATGTCCTCGTAGACCGGGTTGTCGAGCGCCAGCTCGAGCGCGATCCGCATCAGATTGAGCGAGTACATCGCCATCCAGGCGGTGCCGTCGGCCTGGTCGATGTGACCGCCGGTCGGCAGCTCCGCCGAGCGGTCGAAGACCCCGATGTTGTCGAGACCGAGAAAGCCGCCCTGGAAGACGTTGCGCCCTTCGACGTCCTTGCGGTTGACCCACCAGGTGAAGTTCAGCATCAGCTTGTGGAAGACGCGCTCGAGGAAGGCGCGATCGGCGCGGCCCGAGATCTCGCGGTCGATCTCGAAGACGCGCCAGGCGGCCCAGGCGTGCACCGGCGGGTTGACGTCCCCGAAGGCCCACTCGTAGGCCGGGAGCTGACCGTTGGGGTGCATGTACCACTCGCGCGTCAGCAGGATCAGCTGGCTCTTGGCGAACTCCGGATCGAGCCGCGCCAACGGCAGGCAGTGAAAGGCGAGATCCCACGCTGCGTACCAGGGGTACTCCCACTTGTCCGGCATCGAGATCACGTCGGCGTTGTTGAGATGCGTCCATTCGTGGTTGCGCCCGTGCCGACGCGCCGCAGGAGGAGCCGGCTGACCCGGGTCGCCCTCGAGCCAGCGCGGAACGTCGAGGTGGTAGAACTGCTGGCTCCAGATCATGCCCGCCCAGGCTTGACGCTGAACGCGCCGGGCCTCGGCATCGGCCACTCCCTCCTGGAGCTCGGCGTAGAAGGCGTCGGCGTCGGCACGCCGTGCCGCGACCGTCTCCGCGAAGCCCTCGAACGGTCGCGCATGAGCTCGGCGCGAGAGGCGCAGGCGAACGACCTCGGTCCCTCCCGCGGCGATGTCGAGGTCATAGCGCATCGCCATCTTCGTGCCGCGCCTCGCCGGATGGACCGCCGCCGTATTCCCGCGAACCACCGCCTCCTCGATGCCGTCCTTGAAGTAGCCCGCGCATGGCTCGGCGTCCCACAGCTTCGCGGCGTTGGTGTCGTTGTCGGTGAAGAGCAACGTCGGGGCGCCGTCGGGCTGCAGCCACATCGTGCCGAGCTCCGGGTGCGATGCCCGCACGGCGCCCCCGCTGACACTCAGCTCGGGACGGCGACCGCTGGCGCCGTCGACCTCGCCGATCGCCGAGCGGGTGAACGCCCCCCAACTCCAGACGTTGCGGAACCAAAGCTGCGGCAGGAGCACCAGCCGGGCCGCTTCCGGTCCCCGATTGGTCGCCGCGATCTCGATCAGGAGGTCCTCGGCGTCGGCCTTCGCCACCTCGACCTGGAGGTCGAAGTAGCGATCCTCCTCGAAGAGGCCGGTGTCCAAGAGCTCGAACTCGGGCTCGCTCTTGCCGCGCCGCCGGTTCTCCTCCCGGAGCCACTCGTAGGGGAATTTGGCCTGCACGTACTTGTAGAGCATCTTCAGGTAGGAGTGGGTCGGCAAGGCGTCGAGGTAGTAGTAGAGCTCTTTGACGTCCTCGCCGTGGTTGCCCTGAGGCCCGGAGAGACCGAACAGGCGCTCCTTGAGAATCGGATCGCGCCCGTTCCACATCGCCACCGAGAAACAGAGCAGCTGACGATCGTCCGCGAGGCCCGCGATGCCGTCCTCTCCCCAACGATAGGCGCGGGCGCTCGCCATCTCGAACGGGAAGGAGCCCCAGGCTGCGCCGTCGGCCGAGTAATCCTCGCGCACCGTCCCCCACTGCCGCTCCGAGAGATAGGCGCCCCAGCGCCGCCAGGCCTTCTCTCCAGCCTTCGCCTCCGCCAGCCTTCTGCGCTCCGCGTTCATGCTCTCTCCATTCTCTTCCTTCTCGCGGCGGCGCCGCGTTCGACTCACCGTTGGATGCCGGCCGGCGCCTCCGGTTTCCTGTCGCGACGATGCTGCCACTATCTCACCGGCGCATCGAACGGTCCGGGCCGGAACCTGGCGGCCTTCTTTCGCACCCGGGCGGGCCAGGCGGCACACGCCTGGCGAGCATTGCGACGTTCGTCCTTCTCCAAGCGGTCGAAGGCCTTCCGCGTATGCTGGAAGTAGAGCTTGCCGTCGACGAAGTGGAAGATCGCCGGGGCGATCGGTCGGAGGCCTTGACGCGACACGGGAATGGTTCTCCCGTGGATCTCGTTGCGGCTGGTTGGATGCCCGCCTGGCGAAGGCAGTTTCGACGAAACCGTGGCGATCGCTCCGCATCCAAGCGGGCAAAAGCGGTTTCCCTTCAAGGAGTGGTTCGATGGCGATGCAGCGGATCGGAAGAGTTCTGGATGGACAGCGGGCGATCGTCACCGGCGCGAGCTCCGGCATCGGCGCGGCGATCGCGAAGGAGATGGGTCGCGCCGGCGCTCTGGTGGCGGTCAACTACGTGACCGGCCCGGAGGCGGCAACGGCGGTGGTCGACGAGATCGTGGCGATGGGCGGCCAGGCGTTCGCCGTGCGGGCCGACGTGTCGAACGAAGCCGACGTGCTCGCCATGTTCGAGGCCGTGCGCGCGCGGCTCGGCGGCCTCGACATCCTGGTCAATAACGCCGGGCTCCAGAAGGACTCGGCCTTCCACCAGATGACGCTCGCGCAGTGGCAGAAGGTGATCGACGTCAACCTCACCGGCCAGTTCCTCTGCGCCCGTGAGGCCGCCAAGGAGTTCATCGCCCACGGCGTGGACGAGACGCGCTCCTCGGCCGCCGGCAAGATCCTCTGCATCTCGTCGGTCCACGACGTCATCCCCTGGGCCGGACACGCCAATTACGCGGCCTCGAAGGGCGGCGTGTCGATGCTCATGAAGACGATGGCGCAAGAGCTCGCGCCCTACCGGATCCGCGTCAACTCGGTCTCGCCCGGCGCCATCAAGACGGCGATCAACCGCGACGCCTGGGCGACGCCGGAGAAGGAGCACGAGCTGCTCAAGTTCATTCCGTACGGTCGCGTCGGAGTGCCGGAGGACATCGCCCGCGTGGCCACCTGGCTCGCCAGTGACGAGGCGGACTACGTCAACGGCGCCACGCTCTACGTCGACGGCGGCATGGTGCTCTATCCCGAGTTCGGCCACGGCGGCTGACCGCCCACGCCCAGACCCCGAAGCGATTCGCGCCGCCGGCCGGAGAGCCGAGCGCGACACGCATCCCGTCCCGCCGCGGAGACCGCCATGCGACACCACGCCCGCATTCGCATTCACTATCCGCTCGGCGCGGATTCCGGCTTCCGACTCGTGCTGCGCTCGGCGCTCGACTGGGGTCGCGACCTCGAGCCGATCGACGCCGATCTCGCCGCCGGGCGCTTCGACTTCGACGTTGCGTTCGCGGACGAGTTCCTGTACTTCAAGCCGGTGCTGCGCGGCGCAGGGACGCTGCTCTGGGCCAAGGGCGACAACGAGCTCGCCCTCGGCGGGACCGAGGAATGGATCGGCGTCTGGCCCTACTTCCTCGACGACGACACCTGCAGCGTCTGCAACGTCCACGAAGTGGGCAGGGCGCGCAGCTACGACGTGCGCGTCTTCTACCCGCCCGGCTACTCCGAGAACACGCTCGCCCGCTACCCGGTGCTCTACATGCAGGACGGCCAGAATCTCTTCTTCCCCGACGAGGCCTCCGGCGGCCAGCACTGGAAGGTCGAAGAGACGCTCGGCGTGCTGTCGTCGATGAACCTGATTCGCCAGGCGATCGTCGTCGGCATCTATCCGCGCGATCGCATGCACGACTACACGCAGCCGGGCTACGAGGAGTACGGTCGCTGGGTGGCCGAGGAGCTCAAGCCCTGGGTGGACCACGGCTACCGCACCCTCGCCGGCCCCGAGCAGAACGCCGTGCTCGGCTCGTCGCTCGGTGGCGTCGTCTCGTTCTATCTCGGGTGGCAGTACCCGGAGCTCTTCGGCCTGGTGGGGGCGATGTCGGCGACCTTCGGCTACCGCGACGATCTGCTCGAGCGCGTCGCCGCCGAGCCTCGTCGCACCCAGCGGCTCTATCTCGACACCGGCTGGCCGCGCGACAACTTCGAGGTCAATCGCAGCCTGCGCGCGCTGCTGCTGCGGCGAGGGTACGTCGAAGGCCGCGACCTCCTCTACCTCGCCTTTCCCGACGCCGCTCACAACGAGCGCGCGTGGGCGATGCGCGCCCACATCCCCTTCCAGTTCTTCTTCCGCTCGAGCCCGGAGCAGACCTGAGTCGAGTCGCGTCCGGCGGCGGTGTGGTCGCCGGAGGTGACGTGCCGACGCGCTCGCGGTAGCCTCGCCGCTCGGCGAGCGTCGCAGCACGAGCGGAGGGCACGTGGATCAGCCGCAGGCAGCCGGAAGACGAATCGTGGGACTGGCGCTCGTGTTGCTGGGCGGAGTGGCGTTCCTCGCCGGCGCCGCTGCCCACGCCCTCGCCGGCTGGCCGAGCTTCGCGACCACGCTCACCGCTCGCGGGATCGACCGCGAGACCTACGCCGGCCTTGCCGTCGGCTGGAATTTCGGCACCAGCGCGATGGCAACTTACGGCCTGCTCGTCCTCGGGGCCTGGAACGGCCTGCGACGGGGAGGCGACGGCCCCGCGCAGCTGATCACCGCGATCGGCGCGAGCTACTTCCTCTTCGGGGCTGCGGCGCTCGGCTATCGCTTCCCCCAGCTCCACTTCGCCGCCTTCATGCTGCAGGGCACGCTGCTCGTCGCCGGCGCCTGGCTGGCGCGGCCCGACTCGACCGCCTGACGGTCAGGCGAGCAGCAGGACCACGCCGCCGACCATCGTCGCCACCGCGACGACGCGGTGGAGCGGCAGCGGCTCACCGAAGAACGCCCGCCCCCAGACGAGCGCCAGGGTCGCCCCGACACCGCGCTTCAGCGTCTCGACGAGGGCAACCGCCATGCTCTGGATCGCCATCAGCTGCACGGTGACCGTCACCGCCCCACAGAGCACCGTGGCCACGAGCAGTCCGAGGACGCCCGCCGGCACCTTGAGCGTGGCGAGCTCCCGCCGCGCGGCAAGCATCGCCAGCGCCCCGGCGGCGACGCCGGCGTGCAGGACGAAGGCATGCAGGGTCGGTGCGGCATGGAGCAGCGCCCGTTTGTCGAGCAGCAGGGTCGCCGACCAGCACAGGGCGACGAAGGCCATCAACTGGCTCCCCCGCTCGCGCAAGGCCGCGCGAATCAGGGTCCGCGGCAGCAGCCCCTCCCCCGGCTGGAGGTTGATCGCCAGCGCCCCGACGACCACCAGGGCGATCCCCGCGACCTGCCGTCCACCGAGCGACTCGCCGAGCAGCAGCAGGGCGAGGACCGCGGTGAAGACCGGCGTGAGCGACAGGAGCGGCAGGGTGACCGACATCGGCGCGAGTTGCAGCGAGCGGAAGAACGCCAGGTTGGCGGCGACGTTGAGCGCCACCGAGGCGAGCCCCGGCAGCACGTAACCGCTGCCGATCCGCCAGTCGCCGACGAACGCCGTCCACGCGGCGAGCGGCAGGAGCGCCCCGAGGGTGATCAAGGCCACCAGCGGCAGCGCGGCGACACGACCGGTCAGCAGTTTGCGCAGCAGGTCGTAGGTCGACCACCCGAGCGCGGCAGCGAGCGAAAGAGCGAGGGCAGGGGTGACGAGCATGGCGGCGCGCAAGCCTATCAGCCGCCGAGCGTCGGACTGCTAGACTTCCGGCGAGTCGAACTTCGACGAGGTGCCGATGAACCTCAGCCCCTTCCAGGTCGCCGACATCCTCGCCCGCCAGGGCCTCATCACGCCGGCGCAGGCCGAGGACGTCAAGCGCGAGGCGCGCCAGCTTCCCGCCCACATGCGCTCGGCGCGCGCCTACGAGCAGCACGCCGTGGCCTACGAGCTGGTCGAGACGCTCCGCCTGCCCAATCACCGCGACGGCGGTGTCGTCGGCGAGGCCGAGATCGCCCGCGCCATCGCTGCCGACGCCGGGCTCGAGTACCTGCGGATCGACACCCTGAGCCTCGACGCCGACCTGATCGAATCCAAGATCTCGCGGCCCTTCGCCCGCCGCCACCGCATGCTGCCGCTCGAGATGATGGGCGGCAAGCTCAAGGTCGTCTGCGCCAACCCGTTCGACATCGAAGGGGTCGACTCCTATCGCCGCATCGCCGGACGCGACCTCGTCCTCGCCGTCGCCTCCGAGCCCGACGTGCTGCGGGCGCTCACCGAGTTCTACGGCCTGCGCCATTCGGTCAAGCGGGCCGAGCGCGACCTCAGGGCGGGGATCGACCTCGGCAACCTCGAACAGCTCGTTCGGATGAAGAACGAGGCGGAGATCGAGTCGAGCGACCAGCACATCGTCAACGCCGTCGAGTTCATGCTGCAGCACGCCTACGATACGCGGGCGAGCGACATCCACATCGAGCCGAAGCGCGAAGCCTCGCTGATCCGCTTCCGCATCGACGGCGTCCTGCACGACATCCAGACGATGCCGAAGATCGTGCACAACGCCGTGGTGTCGCGCGTCAAGACGATGTCGCGGCTCGACATCGCCGAGAAGCGCCGGCCGCAGGACGGCCGCGTCAAGACGATGCGCGGCGGGCGCGAGGTCGAGCTGCGCGTCTCCACCCTGCCGGTCGCCTTCGGCGAGAAGGTGGTGATGCGCATCTTCGACCCCGAGGTGCTGATGCAGGACCTCACCGGGCTCGGTTTCTACCCCGAGGAGCTGCTGCAGTTCCAGGACTTCATCAGTCGCCCGCACGGCATCATCCTGGTCACCGGTCCGACCGGCTCCGGCAAGACGACCACCCTCTACTCGGCGCTCAAGACGATCGCCAACCGCGAGATCAACATCACCACCATCGAGGACCCGATCGAGATGGTCCTCGAGGAGTTCAACCAGACCGCGGCCCAACCGAAGATCGGCATCGACTTCGCGAACGCGTTGCGCCACATCCTGCGCCAGGACCCCGACGTCATCATGGTCGGCGAGATCCGCGACGGCGAGACCGCCCAGTACTCGATCCAGGCCGCGCTCACCGGCCACCTGGTCTTCTCCACCCTGCACACCAACGACGCGTCGACCTCGATCAGCCGCCTCACCGACCTCGGCGTCGAGCGCTTTCTCGTCAGCTCGACGCTCATCGGCGCGATGGCGCAGCGCCTGGTGCGCCGCATCTGTCCGCACTGCACGACCGAGCGCTTCCTGACGCCGGAGGAGATCAACACCCTGCGGCTCACGGTGCCGGCCGGCAAGCGGGTCAAGGTGCAGGAGGGGCAGGGCTGCTTCGAGTGCCGCAGCACCGGCTATCTCGGCCGCAGCGGGATCTTCGAGATCCTCGCGGTCGACGACGCCATCAAGGAGCTCATCGTCTCCGGCGCCGACGCCCCGACGGTCAAGCGCGAGGCGGTCAAGAACGGCATGCGCACCCTCCGCCAGTCCGCCCTGCGCAAGCTCGCCGAAGGGATCACCACCTTCGAGGAAGTCGTCCGCGTCACCGGACTGTAGCGACCGGCTCTCAGGTTCGAACCCGAGCCTCTCGCCACCGTCTCGCCAGCGGCTTCTCGGTCGCCGAGCCCCTCCGGGCCCCATCGCCACGTTCGTCAGGGCGCACGGCGTGCGCCCCAGCCTCACCGCCCGATCAGGAAACGGCAGCGGTTCGGCGCTCTGTGGGCGCCTCCACGGAGGCCTCCCCGGGACCTCCGACCCGGACCTGTCGACGCCGGAGCACACCGGAAGTAGAATGTAAGGAGGAAAAGTAAGGCGAAGGAGACTTCCGGTGACCGTGACTCTCAGCTCGAAAGGACAGCTCACTCTCCCGGCCGCAGCGCGGAAGCGCCTCGGGCTGCGCGCCGGATCCCGGCTCGAGGTCGTCGTGACGGGCGAAGACCGAATGGAGATCGTGCGGCTCGGCGGCTCGCTTCGCGACCTCAAAGGCCTGTTGCCGAAACCACACAAGGTCCTCTCCCTCGCCGAGATCGACCGCGCCGTGGCCGAGGGCGCCCAGGGCAAGGCCAGGTGATCGCGCTCGATACGAACGTCCTCGTGCGCTATCTGGTGCGCGACGACGCTCGCCAGACGCGCCTCGCCACCCAGGCGATCGAATCCTCTTGCACTCACGAGGACCCCGGATTCGTTTCGCAGATCGTGCTCTGCGAGCTCGTCTGGGTGCTCGAGCGGGGCTACCGCTACCGCCGCTCCCAGATCGCCGCCGTCGTCCGTGGGCTGCTCTCCGCCGACGATCTGGCCATCGAACGCTCCGAGCTGGCGTGGCAGGCGCTCAACGATTTCGAAGCTGGCAGTGCCGACTTTTCTGACTACTCCCTTGGCCTCGCGGCCCGGGAGAGCGGCGCCGAGGCGACCCTGACTTTCGACCGCCGCGCCGCCAGCTCCCCGCTGTTCCACCTGTTGGACTCGTGAGGCCCGGCAACTTCTGATGCGCCGCCGCGTAGAAAGCCCTGACACCTGCGGGCGAACGCATCTCTTCTGAGGGGGTAGCTGTGAGCGACATTCGACAATTCGGCGAGCACGCCGACGGGTACTCGGTCCCCGTGCTGAACGAGCGCGAGATCCGGGCCGCGGCAGGAATCCTCTTTCTCGCCACGTTCCTTTCGCTCCTGTTCATCCTCTTTCGCGGGAACTTCATCCCGATCAAATTCGTCATCTCGTTCTTCCTGGCCGACTTCCTCGTGCGCGTTTTCCTCAGCCCGCGCTTCTCGCCGACGCTGATCCTCGGGCGCCTGATCGTCGGCAACCAGACCCCGGAGTACGTGGCCGCCGCGCCCAAGCGCCTGGCCTGGATCATCGGGGTCGCCCTGTCGGCCACGATGTTCGTCCTGATGGTGCTGATGAACACCTACGGCCCGGTCAGCGGGATCATCTGTTTCGTCTGCCTGATCTTCCTCTTCTTCGAGTCCGCCTTCGGGATCTGCCTCGGCTGCAAGTTCTATCGGCTGGTCTACCGCGAGGCTCCGGTGCTCTGCCCCGGCGAGGTGTGCGAGGTGAAGGCGCGGCAGGCGATCCAGAAGACGTCGCTCGCCCAGGTGATCGTCCTCCTCGCCTCGATCGCGCTGATCGTGGCGGCGGCCGGCACCCTGACGACGACCTTTTCCGTCCAGCCCCATCCCCTGTTCGGAGCAGAAGCGAAGCCCTGACGCGAGGTCCTGGCTCATCGCGGGCGGTGGATCCGACCCCCGCTTCCTCCCGGCTCGCGGAGGTCCCGGTCGACGTCAGGCGCCAGCCTTCGACCGGCTCGTCGTCGGAGCCGCCGAGCGCGGGCCGAGAGCGAGCCCGCTCCCGGCCGCTTCGAAGACATCGAGAGGCCCTCCCCTGGTGAGACTCCCTCGCTCACCCGAAGGCCCGAGAGATCCTGAGCTCGTGCCGCTTGCCGCCCGCGGCGCTCAGCGGAAGTAGCGCCAGCCTTCGAGCAGCTCCTGCTCGGCGATCACCAGGGTCGCGCCGTCGACGCGGTGGCGGAAGGGGACCGGGCGGCACCCGCCGCCCAGCGAGATCTCTTCGAGGCGGCAGGAGGTCTCGCACTTGTTGTTGACGATCCAGTCGCCGTCCTGGCGGAAGCCTCGTCGCATCTTGAAGTCGTTCTCCGAGGCGTCGAAGGCCGTGTGCAGGCCCCCTTCGGCGTCGCGGGCCACGAGGAACTTCACCTCCTGGTTCCCCGAGTTGATGAAGCGGAAGAAGCGCACCCGCGAGGGGGCGAGATCCGCGACGTCGAGGCGAACGACCCCTTGGCGGTCGCTGGCGACGCGCTGGTATTTGGGCCGGGTCAGGCCCCCCTCGTAGAGGAACTGAGCGCCCAGCACCAGGCCGGAAACGAAGAGGACGAGCAGGATCCCGTGGACGGGCCGGAAGCGACGAGCTGGCTTTTCCATGGCGCGTGACGATAGCAGTCCGCGGCCCGGATGCGGGCAACATGCCGCGGCGCAGCAAAATCAGCAACTTAGCGATTGCACGAGGGTTGCCGTCCGACGATCCCGGCGCTAGGATCCGCCCCACTTCGCGTGGTCAGTTCTTGCTGGGCGGCGCCTGGGCCGCCCGCTTCGAGGGGGAGGTTGGCGATGAAGGGATCGACGTACCTGTCGCACTGGGCGCTCGCGCTCGCACTGACCGGGGCCGCCGCAACGGCCCAACAAGCGGCTCCACCCGCCGCGCCGCCGCCGCCCGACGAGCCGGCCGGCCTGGTCGAGGAGGTCCTGGTCGTCACCGCCTCCCGCACCGAGCAGCACCTGCACGACGCACCCGTGACGATGAGCGTCATCGACGCCATCGAGATCGAGAAGACGCCGGCCGACGACGCCGGCGACCTGTTGCGCAACGTGCCGGGGCTCAATGTGGCGCAGATGAGCGCGCGCGACATCCAGGTGTCGGGCCGCGAGTCGACGAACAGCCTGGCGACCGGTCAGCTCGTGCTGCTCGACGGACGCTCGCTCTACCTCGATTTCTTCGGCTTCGTGGCCTGGGATTTCGTGCCGCTCGACTTCTCCGAGCTCAAGCAGGTCGAGGTCGTGCGCGGCCCGGGCAGCGCCGTGTGGGGCGCCAACGCGTTCTCCGGTGTGATCAACCTCATCACCAAGTCGCCCAAGGAGATGGTCGGCACGCGGCTGACCCTCGGCGGCGGCGAGCTCGGGACGATGTACGGTTCGCTCTCGCACGCCGGCGTCAGCGGCAAGCTCGGCTACAAGCTCTCCGGCGCCTACTACGAGCAAGACCCCTACGAGCGACCGAGCGGGGTCATCCCGGGAACCAATCCCGCCCGCACCTACCCCGAGTTCGTCAACCAGGGGACGGCACAACCCAAGTTCGACATCGGCTTCGACGTCGAGCTCGACGAGGCATCCAATCTCGACTTCGCTCTCGGCTACGCGGGCACCGACGGGATCATCCACACCGGCATCGGTCCGTTCGACATGAAGAAGAACACCGCCCTGTCGTTCGGCAAGCTGGACTGGAACCGCCAGGCGATGCACGTCGGTCTCTTCTACAACCGCCTCGACGGCGAAGCGAAGAACCTGCTCACCGTCGGCCCGACCGGCGCGCCGATCAACTTCGTCTTCAAGACCGACACCTACAACCTCGAGGCCGGCAACACCAACCTGGTCGGTGAGAAGCTCCTCTTCACCTACGGCGCCAACGCGCGGAAGAACAAGTTCGACCTGTCGATCGCCCCGCGCGGCGACGCGCGCGACGAGTACGGTGCCTACCTGCAGGGCGAGTTCATGTTCAACGACCGCTGGCGCTGGGTGATCGGCGGCCGCTACGACAACCTCGACCCGATCGGCGGCGTCTTCTCGCCGCGCACGGCGCTCGTCTTCGCCATCGAGCCGCAGCAGACCATCCGCCTCTCCTACGGCCGCGCCTTCCGTGCCCCGTCGGTGGTCAACAACTACCTGCAGACCTCGATCATCTCGACGCTGGTACCGCCGCTGGCTCCGGGCTACCCCTACTTCCCGCTCGTCACCAACGTCACCGGCAACGAGGATCTCGTCGAGGAGAAGACCGACGCCTACGACCTCGGCTACCTGCTGACCAAGGGCGGCACGACCTTCTCGCTCTCGATCTACCACAACGTGCAGAAGGACCTCGCCGACTTCTACCAGAGCGCCTCCTACACACCGCAGAACCCGCCGCCGGGTTGGATCTACCCGGCCTTCCTCCTCGCCGTGTCGCCGCTCAACACGTTGCCGCGCGAGTTCAGCTACCGCAACATCGGCGAAGTGATCAACGAGGGCCTCGAAGTCGGCCTGAGCTGGCGCCAGCGCGGTCCGTGGTCGGCGTCGGCCAACTACTCCTACCAGAAGGACCCGAAGATCACCGGCATCCCGGAGGAGGAGCTCGGCAAGGCACCCACTCACCGCGCCAACGTCGCGCTCGGCTGGGACGGCGGGACGTTCTTCGTCAACGCCAATGCCAATTACCAGAGCGAGGCCTACTGGGCCGACGTGCTGAGCATCCAGGGAACGACCGACGCCTTCACCATGGTCAACGCGACGATCGGCCTCCGCCTCTTCGACGGTCGCGCCACGCTGAGCATCATCGGCCAGAACATCTTCGACGAGAAGCTGCAGCAGCACCTGTTCGGCGACATCATCAGCCGCAAGGTCACCGGTCAGTTGCAGTTCCGCTTCTAGGCAACGTCTCGCCCTCGGCCCGGCGGAGTCGATCCTCCGCCGGGCTTCGCTCGCGCGAGAGCCCTCGCCCCCGATGCGCCCCGCGATTCCGCTTGCCGTCAAGGTCGCCTACACGACCTGGTTCGTCCTCTGGGTGCCGGCCTACTGGGCCTTCAACGGGCCGCAGAACTTCCTCTGGCTCTGCGACGTGACCAACGGGTTGCTCCTCCTCGCGCTGTGGAGCGAGAGCTCGCTGCTGCTCTCGGCTCAGGCGGTGGGCGTGCTCGCCATCCAGCTCGTCTGGGCGATCGACTTCCTCGGCCGGCTGGCGATCGGCCGTCACTTGGTGGGCGGCACCGAGTACATGTTCGAGAGCGGCGATCCGTTGTGGATCCGCGGCTGTTCGCTCTTCCACCTCTGGGTGCCGGTGTTGCTGCTCTGGGCGATCCGGCGGATCGGCTACGACCGCCGGGCTCCCCGCCTGCAGACGGTCGTCGGCTGGGTCGCGCTCACCGCGAGCTACGTCGCCGGAGATTCGACGAGCAACCTCAACTGGCTCTGGCGGCCCTTCGGCCTGGAGACACCGGGCATTCCGCCGCTCGGCTGGCTCGCCGTCGCCTGGGTCGTCATCCCGCTCGTTCTCTACTGGCCCGCTCACCTCGCCCTGACCGCGGTATTTCCCCCTCACGCTCGAGGTGGAGCGGAGCGGGGAACCTAGAGCGGACCGCCGGGCGCGTCGAGCGCCGCGCGCAGCGTCGAGACGACCTGTTCGCGACCGGCGAGCGTCGACACCTTGCCCTGGAACGACCGACCGCTGCCGCCGCCTCGTCCACCGAGCACGGCGGCGACGCCGCGCCCGAGCTCGGCAAGCGGCAGATCGCAGCGCTCTCCGGCAACCAGCGCGAACGCGAACCCCGCGCCGAGCGGAGCCGTGACGAACACCAGCGCCTCGGGCCGCCGGCTGGCGACGCGTTGGGCGAGACGAGCCGCTCCTCCGGCGAGCGGGGCGACGACGGCCTCGTCGATCAGCACCCCCGGGCGAAGCGCCAGCGCCTCGGCAAGTTGCGTCTCGAACCGCTCCTCGACGCTCCGCAGCTCGCGCCCGAGCGCTTCGAGAGCCGCCGCCTTCTCCGCCGCCGCCGCGACCAGGCCTTCCTCGGGCGCGCCGAGGAGCCGGCGGAGATCCGCCGCCCGACGCTCGTGCTCGGCAAGCCGCCGCCTCACGCGCCCACCGGCAACCCAGAAGAGCCGCGTGCCGCCGCGCATCGGCTCGGTGCCGAGGAGGGCGAGCGACTCGATCTCGGCCGTCGAGGCCAGGTGCGTCCCCCCGCACGCCGCGAGGTCGATCCCCTCGATCTCGACTAGGCGCGCATCGCCGGAGAAGCCCTCGGGCAGCCCGCGCGATCGGGCGCCGAGCCGTTCGAGGTCGGCGAGCGGAACCCGCCGCGCCGTCACGCGCCGGGCAGCCCGAACTTCCGCCGCGACCGCCTCCTCCAACCGGACGAGCTCCTCCGGTGCCAGCTGGGGCACGGCGAGCTCGATGTCGCAGACCGCCGCCCCGAGATGAAACGACGTCGTCCGCCAGCCGAAGCGGTCCGCGGCGATGGCGGTGAGCAGATGCTGGCCGGTGTGTTGCTGCATGTGGTCGAACCGCCGCGACCAGTCGACACGCAGGCGGACGATCCCGCTCGGCAGGGGCGCGGCGAGGCGATGCCGCAGACCCTCCTGCCGGCGTTCGACCGCCGTCACCTCGACCTCGCCGAGCCAGCCGCGGTCCGGCGGCTGTCCCCCGCCTCCGGGATAGAGGATCGTGTCGTCGAGGAGCGCCCAGGCCCCCTCCGCGTCGATCCCGGCGTCACGCGGCACGACCTCGCGCTCGACGGCCCGGGGATCCCGTTCGTACCCGAGGAGCTCGTCTGTCATGGGGCGATTCTAGGACGGGGGCTCACGAACGGCCGCATGCGGATAGACTCCCGCTATTCCGGGGGAACACCTGTGACTTCGAGCCTCGCTGCTGCCTTTCCGCCGCTCGAGCCCGCCTCCGAGCCGATGGCGCCGGTCGACGTCGCCTGGCTGCGGATGGACGAGCCGAACAACCTGATGCAGATCAACGGCGTGATCGTCTTCGACGGTTCGGTCGATTTCGGCCGCATCCGCGAGCTGGTCGCCGCGCGGCTCGGCCGGATCCGTCGCTTCCGCCAGCGCGTCGTCGAAGAGGGCGGTCGCTTCACCTGGCGTGAGGCTCGCGACTTCGACATCGACAACCATCTGGTGCTCGAGACGCTCCCCGAGCCGGGCGGCAAGGCCGGGCTGCAGCGCTTGATCAGCGAGCTGATGTCGCAGCCGCTCGACCGCGCCCACCCCCTGTGGAAGTTCCACATCGTGGAGAACTACGAGGGTGGAACGGCGGTCTTCGGGCGCCTTCACCACGCGATCGGCGACGGCGTCGCGCTCATGCTGGTCATCCTCTCGCTCTGCGATCTCGCGCCGAAGGGACCGCCCGCCGCCGAGGCGGTCGACGAGACTCCCGAGCCGCTCCCGGGAGAGCTTGCCGACCTTTTCGGGCGCCCCCTCGACAGCCTGGCGGCCTTCCGGCGCCTCGCCGAAGAGGTGATGCCGGACACGATGCGACTGCTGATGCACCCGGTCGAGGCGATGCGCCAGACGAGCGCCGTGCTGCGCGGCGCCGCTGCCGTCGGCTCGTTCGGTCGACTGGTCACCTACCCTCCGGACGCACGGACCAAGTTCAAGGGACCGCTCGTCCTCGAGAAGCTCGCCGACTGGACCGAGCCGATCGACGTCGAAGAGGTCAAGAAGATCGGTCGCGGGCTGGGAGGCACGATCAACGACGTGCTGCTCACGGCGACGGCGGGCGCACTGCGCCGGTACCTGGTGCGCCACGGCGAACCGGAGGAGACGCTCTCGGTGCGCGCCGTGGTGCCGGTCAACTTGCGCCCGATCGAGAAGATGAGCGAGCTCGGCAACCGCTTCGGCCTCGTCTTCCTCGGCCTGCCGGTCGGCATCCCCGACCCGATTCGCCGTCTGGCCGAGCTCCGCCGCCGTGCCGAAGCGCTCAAGCGCTCGGCTCAGCCCCTGGTCGCCTACGGCATCCTGCACGCGATGGGCCTGTCGCCGCTCGCCGTCCAGAAGCTGGTGGTCCGCATGTTCGGCAGCAAGGCCACCGCCGTGATGACGAACGTGCCCGGGCCACGGCGCGTGCTCTACTTCGCCGGTCGACCGATCGAGGACCTCTTCTTCTGGGTGCCCCAGTCGGGCCGGCTCGGGCTCGGCGTGGCGATCTGCAGCTACCGCGGGCGCGCCCGCGTCGGCTTCGCCACCGACGCCGGCCTGGTCCCCGACCCGCAGGAAATCATTCGCGGATTCCAAGACGAGTACGCCGAGCTCCGCTCGCGCGTCAACCTCGACTGACCGCCACGCGAACCGCGCGGTCTGGGCATTCCCGCGCTGGGGAATGATTGTCGACCGCTTTTCGTTAGAAAATGTGAGGCGCGCCCGCTCAAGTTCGACGAGCGCGACCCCCTCTCGGGCCGCTCCGCGGCCTCGCAGGGGCCGAGGAGGCACGGGTGGAGTTCAAGGACTACTACAAGACCCTGGGCGTGGCACGCGATGCGTCGGCCGACGACATCCAGAAGGCGTACCGCAAGCTGGCGCGCAAGTACCACCCGGACGTGAATCGCGCCGCCACGGCGGAGAACCGGTTCAAGGAGGTCGCCGAGGCGTACGAGGTCCTCAAGGACCCGGAGAAGCGCCAGCGCTACGACCAGTTCGGCAGCTCCTGGAAAGGGGTGCCGCCCGGCGGCTCACCGCCTCCCGGCTTCGAAGGCTACTCGTTCGACTTCGGCGACGCGGCCGGTGGCGGAGCGCAGGGGTTCAGCTCGTTCTTCGAGATGCTCTTCGGCCAGGCCGCACGAGGCGGAGCCGGCGGCGGACGGGGCGGCGCCGACCCCTTCTCCACCGGACGCGGCGGCTGGGCTCGCCCAGGCGCCAACCAGGAGGTCGAGGTCGAGCTCTCCCTCGCCGAGGCGGCGCGCGGCGGGGTCCGGGAGCTCCAGATGCGCCTGCCCGGAGACGGCAGCGTGCGAACGCTGCGGGTGAACTTCCCGCGTGGCGCCCGCCCGGGGCAGAAGATCCGCCTCGCCGGACAGGGCGAGAGCGGCCATGCCGGAGGACCGGCCGGCGACCTCTTCCTCCGGGTCCGGCTCGCCGCCGACCCTCACTTCCGCCTCGAAGGCAAGGACCTTCATGCTCACGTCGACGTGACGCCGTGGGAGGCCGCGCTCGGCGCCCAGGTCGAGGTCCCGACCCTCGACGCACCGGTGACGATCCGGATCCCCGCCGGCTCCTCCACCGGCAGGCGAATGCGCCTGCGCGGGAAGGGGTTCCCCAGCCACTCCGGAGAGCCCGGCGACCTCTACGTCGAGGTTCGGGTGATGGTGCCGGAGAGCCTCACCGACCGCGAGCGGGAGCTCTTCGAACAGCTCGCCTCCGCGTCGCCGTTCCGTGCCCGCAGCTGACGAAAGGGACGACACGATCATGGACCTGAATCGACTGACCCAGCGCTCCCAGGAGGCGATGCAGGCCGCCCAGGCCGAAGCGGTCCGCCGCGGCCAGCAGGAGGTCGACGGCGAGCACCTCCTCCTCGCCCTCCTGCGCCAGGAGGACGGGCTGGTGGGACGACTCCTCGCCCGGATGGACGTGGCGGGCGACGCGCTCGCCGCCGAGCTCGAGGGCGATCTCGATCGCCGGCCGCGGGTCTCCGGCGGCGGCGCCGAGGCGGGCAAGGTCTACGTCACGCCGCGCCTGCAGCGCCTGCTGCTCGCTGCCGAAAGCGAGGCCAAGCGCCTGAAGGACGAGTACGTCTCGGTCGAGCACCTCCTGCTCGCCTTCCTCGACGAAGGGGGAGCGACGGCTTCGGGCCGCGCCCTGGAGCGCTTCCAGGTCACTCGCGACCGCTTCCTCGCCGCGCTCCAGTCGGTGCGTGGAAGCCAGCGCGTGACCTCCGCCGAGCCGGAAGCCGCCTACGAGGCGCTCTCCAAGTACGGCACCGATCTGGTCGAGCTCGCGCGCAGCGGCAAGCTCGATCCGGTGATCGGCCGCGACGCCGAAATCCGCCGCGTCGTGCGCATCCTCTCGCGCAAGACGAAGAACAACCCGGTGCTGATCGGCGAGCCGGGCGTCGGCAAGACGGCGATCGTCGAAGGGCTCGCCCAACGGATCGTCAAGGGCGACGTGCCCGAGTGGATGAAGGACCGCACCGTCTGGGCGCTCGACATGGGCGCGCTGCTCGCCGGAGCCAAGTACCGGGGCGAATTCGAGGAGCGTCTCAAGGCGGTGCTCGCCGAGATCAAGCGCAGCGACGGCCGCGTGCTGCTCTTCATCGACGAGCTCCACACCATCGTCGGCGCCGGCAAGACCGAAGGCTCGCCGGATGCCGGCAACCTGCTCAAGCCGATGCTCGCCCGCGGCGAGCTGCACTGCATCGGCGCCACGACGCTCGACGAATACCGCAAGCAGATCGAGAAGGACGCCGCGCTCGAGCGCCGCTTCCAGCCGGTCGTCGTCGACGCGCCCAACGTCGAGGACACGATCTCGATCCTGCGCGGCCTCAAGGAGCGCTTCTCGGTCCACCACGGGGTCGGCATTCTCGACAACGCCCTGGTCGCGGCGGCGGTGCTCTCCAACCGCTACATCTCGGACCGTTTCCTCCCCGACAAGGCGATCGACCTGGTCGACGAGGCCTGCGCTCTCGTACGCACCGAGATCGACTCGATGCCCGCCGAGCTCGACGAGCTCACCCGGCGGGTGCTGCAGCTCGAGATCGAGGAGGCGGCGCTCGCCAAGGAGCGCGACAAGGCGAGCCGCGACCGGCTCGACGACCTGCGACGCGAGCTCGCCGACCTGAAAGAGCGCCAGGGCGCCATGCGTGCCCAATGGGAGAGCGAGCGCCAGACCATCGGCGCCGCCCGCGCGGTGCGCCAGGAGATCGAGCGCACGCGGCTGGCCGTCGAGCAGGCGGAGCGCGAGTACGACCTCAACAAGGCCGCCGAGCTGCGCTACGGCAAGCTCGCCGAGCTCGAGAAGCGCCTCGCCGAAGCGGAGGCCCATCGCAGCGTCGGCGGCAAGCGCCTGGTGCGCGAGGAGGTGAGCGAGCAGGAGATCGCCGAGATCGTCGCCCGCTGGACCGGCATCCCGGTGACCCGCCTGGTCGAGGGCGAGCGCGACAAGCTCCTGCGCCTCGACGAGATCCTCCATCGCCGCGTCGTCGGCCAGGAGGAGGCGGTGCGCCTGGTCTCCGACGCCGTGCTGCGCGCCCGCGCCGGCATCAAGGACCCGCGCCGGCCGATCGGCTCGTTCGTCTTCCTCGGACCCACCGGCGTCGGCAAGACCGAGCTCGCCAAGGCGCTCGCCGAGGCGCTCTTCGACTCGGAGGAGGCGCTGGTGCGCCTCGACATGTCCGAGTACATGGAGAAGCACACCGTCTCGCGCCTGCTCGGCGCCCCTCCCGGCTACGTCGGCTACGACGAGGGCGGACAGCTCACCGAGGCGGTGCGGCGCAAGCCCTACTGCGTCATCCTCTTCGACGAGATCGAGAAGGCGCACCACGACGTCTTCAACGTCCTGCTGCAGTTGCTCGACGACGGCCGGCTCACCGACGCCCAGGGTCGCACGGTGGACTTCAAGAACACCGTGATCATCATGACCTCGAACCTCGGCTCGCCCTTCCTGATCGACGGCATCGACGGGCGCGGCGAGCTGCGCGAGAGCGCCCGGCAGGCGGTCCTGCGCGAGCTCCACAGCCATTTCCGCCCCGAGTTCCTGAACCGCATCGACGACGTCGTGCTGTTCAAGCCGCTGTCGCTGCCGGAGATCGAGCTCATCGTCGACCTGCTGGTCGCCGAGCTGGTCAAGCGGCTTGCCGATCGCGGCGTGCGGCTCGAGCTCACGCCGGAGGCGCGCACCCTCGTCGCTCGCGAGGGTTTCGATCCGCACTTCGGAGCGCGCCCGCTCAAGCGGTTCCTGCAGCGCGAGCTCGAGACGCGGATCGCCCGCGCGCTCGTCGCCGGCGAAGCGAGCGAGGGCACGACGATCGCCGTCGGCGTCAAGGAGGGTCGACTCTCCGTCGAGCTCGTCGCGCCGACTGCTGACGCGGCATGAGCGCCCTCGCCGCGGCGCTGCTGGCGGCCGGCGCCGCGGGAGCGATCGCCGGCCTGGCGCGTCTCGCTCGCGCCTCCCGCCACGCGTGGAGCGACGACGATTTCGCCGCGTCGCGACGGCGCTCCGGCGATGGCCTGCTCGCCGCCTCGATGCGCGTCCTCGAGGAGGCGATCGGGCCCGGAGGTCGAGCCGCCATCGAGGCGCGCCGGATCGTCGAGACGGGCGAAGCGGACGAGTCGGCCCGCGCGGGCGACGGAGACCGTGGCGACCCAGCCGGTCGCGCCCCCGACTCGCCTCCGCCGTCGGCCACCTAGCTGCTACGCTAGGCGGCCGACATGAGCCACCGCCCCGCCTCCTCCCCGGCCTTGCGCGACGAAGAGCTTCGCCGGCGCCATCTCGAGATCTACGGACACCACCCGGCCCGTCCGATGGAGGTCCACCAGCTCGAACCGCGCCTGCTCTCGGGGCGCCAGCCGCTCTCCGAGCTCGATGCCCGGCAACTCGCCGACCGTGGGGTCACCCACGTGCTCGACCTGCGCCAGGAACGCGAGTGGAAGGGGACCGGTCGCCAGGGCGCGGCGGCGGTCGCGGCCTTCGCTCAACTCGGCGTCGAACGGCTCGCCTTGCCGATCGCCGACGGCGAGGCACCCGACCCCGCCACCCTGGACCTCGCCGTCGAGTTCATCGAGCGGGCGACCGGCGAGCCGACGGCGACCGGCTGCGTTTACGTGCACTGCCGCGCCGGGATCGAGCGCACCGGAACGATCCTGCTGGCCTATCTCGCGAAACGCGACGGGAAAAGCGTGACGCGCGCGCTCGCAGCCCTCGCCAGTCCCGAGCGGCCGTACGCTCCCCTCCCCTGGCAGGTTGCCGCCGTCCGGCGGTGGCTCGCCGGCGATGCCCGGGAGGAGCGCTGAGCATGGAGCCGACGCTGCTCGCGCTGCTGGCCGGCGCTGCCGGGCTGACGCTCGGCGCCGTCGGCGCCTGGCTCGCCGGGCGGGCTCGTGTCCGCGACGCCGTGGCGGTCGCGCGGGCCGAGTCCGAAGGGCTCCTCCGCAGCCTCGAAGAGCGCCTGCGGTCCCGCGAGGAACGGCTGGCCGAAAGCGCCGGCGCGCTCGCCGCCCGTGCCGAGGAGGCGACGGAGCTGCGCCGCGACCTCGCCGCGAGCGAGAGCGCTCGTGCCACCGCCGAGGCCCAGGCCGCGCGCCTTCCGGGACTCGAGACCGAGCTCGCGGCGCTGCAGGCCGAATCCTCGGCGCTGCGCGCCGGCCTTGCGGCGCTCGAGAGCCGCGTGGCCGAAGAGCGCAAGAGCGCCGAAGAGAAGCTGGCGCTGCTCGAAGAGGCCCGGACGCACCTCGCCGATGCCTTCAAGGCGATGGCGAGCGATGCCCTGTCGCGCAACAACCAGGCCTTCCTCGACCTCGCCCGCGAGAACCTCGAGCGGATGCAGAGCGAAGCCAAGGGCGACCTGAGCCAGCGCGAGCAGGCGATCGCCGCCCTGGTCAAGCCGCTCGGCGAGCAACTCGGCAAGGTCGAGGGGCACGTGCGCGAGCTCGAGAAGGCGCGCGAGCTCGCCTACGGCTCGATCAGCCAGCACCTGCGCTCGGTCACCGCGAGCCAGGAGACGCTGCAGCGCGAGACCGCCAATCTCGTCAAGGCGCTGCGTGCCCCGCAGACCCGCGGCCAGTGGGGTGAGCTCCAGTTGCGGCGGGCCGTCGAGCTCGCCGGCCTCGTCGACCACTGCGACTTCGACGAGCAGGTGACGATCTGGAAGGGCGACGCCGCCCAGCGTCCCGACCTCGTCGTCCACCTTCCCGGCGGCAAGGAGGTGGTCGTCGACGCCAAGGCGCCCCTCGCCGCCTACCTCGACTCGCTCGAGGCGCCCGACGATGCGGCGCGCGCGGTTGCCCTGCACGCTCACGCACGCCAGGTGCGCGAGCACGTCAAGAAGCTCGCCACGAAGAGCTACTGGGACAGCTTCGCCACCGCCCCGGACTTCGTCGTGCTCTTCCTCCCGGGCGAACACTTCCTCTCCGCCGCGTTGGCGAGCGAGCCGCTGCTGTTCGAGGACGCATTCGCCCAGAGCGTGCTCCTCTGCTCCCCGACCAATCTGATCGCTCTCCTCAAGTCGGTCTTCTACGGTTGGCAGCAAGAAGCGCTCGCCGCCAACGCGCGGCAGATCAGCCAGGAAGCGCGCGTCCTCTACGATCGTCTGCGGACCTTCTCCGACCACCTCCGCAACATCGGCAACTCGCTGCAACTGGCGGTCGGCCATTACAACCGGGCGGTCGGGTCGTTCGAGGGGAGAGTCCTTGTTCAGGGGCGGAAGCTGGAGGCGTTGGGGATCCAGACGCAGCCGCCGCTGGCCTCGGCAGAGGCGATCGAGCTGGCACCACGGCTTCTCACGCCGCCCGAGTCCTCGGCCAAGGACCGAGACGGCGATGACGAAACAGCGTCTGGGTAAGGGATCGCGAAGCGAGCGGGTCACGCGAGAGCACAAGGACTCGCCGGATCGCCGATCGACGCGTCGGCCCGGCCCAGCTCGATGAATGCGGTCGTCCGTCGTTCACGCGAGGAGATACCGAAGATGAGCACCCGAGTCCGTCCGGCGCTGGTCCTTTTCTCTGCTCTCGTCTTGTCTCTCTCGTTCACCTCGTTCAGCGCCTCCTCGGAAAACGACGCGAAGGCGGAGGTCGGGCAGACGCTCGACGCCTTCCATGCCGCGGCGGCGCACGCCGACGAGGCGACCTACTTCGAGCTGCTGGCGCCGGCAGCCGTCTTCCTCGGCACCGATGCCACGGAGCGCTGGGACAAGGAGGCGTTCCGCGCCTTCGCTCACCCCTACTTCGCGCAGGGAAAGGGCTGGACCTTCGTGCCGCGGGATCGCCACGTCGACTTCGCCGCGCACGGAGAGGTCGCCTGGTTCGACGAGCTGCTCGACAGCGCGACCTACGGCGAGTGCCGCGGCACCGGGGTGCTCGAACGGATCGACGGGCGCTGGCGGATCCTGCAGTACCACCTGACGATCCCGGTCCCCAACGCCCTCGCCAAGGAGGTCGTCGCCCGGATCCGCGAGCAGGCCGCCCACCCCGCCGCGCCGCGCTGAGCGATCACGGCGGCACCCGGCCGAACGAGGGTGGGCCGGCCTCGAGAGACGCAGCGCCTCTTCGCGACCTCTCCGCAGACCGAGCCGGCCGCGGCCTCACCGCACGGTGCGACGCGCCGCCTTCACCTTCTCCAACTCGGCGAGCACCGAGCGACGGTCGGGATGGTCCGGCGGCAGGCTCTGCTCCTGGATCTTCAGCACCTTTTCGAACGCCTGCTGGGCCTCGTCGAGCCGGCCGCGGTCGAAGGCCACCTGGCCGAGTGCCAGGTGGATGTAGCCCGTCTCGATGTTCTCCCCGCCGAAGAGCTTCTCGTAACGTACCAGGGCGCGACCGAGGTAGGCATCGGCGTCGTCGAGCCGGCCCATCGCCCGGTAGAGGTTGCCGAGGCCGTAGAGCCCCTGCGCCACGGCCGGATGGTCTTCGCCGTAGGCGGCGGTTTCGATCTCCAGCGCCTGGCGGAACAGCGGTTCGGCGAGCTCGAGGCGGCCGGTCGTCTGGTGCAGCAGCGCCAGGTTGTAGAGCGTCGGCGCGACCCGCGGGTGGTTCTCGCCGAGGGTCTTGCGGCGGATCGCCACGGCGCGCTCGAGCATCGGACGCGCCTCCTCGAAGCGCCCCTGCTGCATCAGGAAGAAACCGAGGTTGCCGAGGGCGTCGCCGACGTCGGGGTGCTCGGGACCGAGCTTCGCCTCGCGGATCGCCACGACGCGCCGGAAGCGCTCCCCGGCCGCCGCCCGGTCGCCGAGCTCGACCTCGACGATCGCCAGCAGGCGCAGGCTCTGCGCCACCAGGAGGTCGTCCTTGCCGAGCTCCCGTTCGCGCAGAGCGAGCGCCGCGACCGCCAAGGGGTGTGCCTCCTTGAACAAGCCGAGTCGCTGGTAGACGCCGCCGATCGTCTGCAGCAACCGCGCGCGGACCAGCGGCGCCTCTTCGAGCTCGCCGCGGATGCGCGCGGCGCCGCGGTCGAGGAGCTCGCGCGCGGTGACCTGCACTCCACGGTTCTGCTCCGGGTTCGCCTCGGAGAAGAGGCCGACGAGGAAGTCGGCGACCTTCTCGGTCTCGCCACGCGCCGCCTCCGCCGCCAGGCGGGCTCTCACCGCCTCGGCCGCGGCACGGTTGGCTCGCGCGGCCTCGACGCTCCGCGCGACGAAGCCGCCGACGAGCGCCGAGAGGAGCAGCACGGTCGCCGCGACGGCGCCGCGGCGCCGGCGCACCAGCTTGCGGGTGCGACACCAGACGCTCGGCGGACCCGCCTCGACCGGTTGCAGCGCGAGGTGTCGCTCGATGTCGGCGGCAAGCGACGCCACCGAGGCGTAGCGCTGCTCGCGATCGCGCGCGATCGCCTTGAGGACGATCCAGTCGAGGTCGCCGGCGAGGTCACGGGCGAGCGTCCGCCTCGCGACCCCGCGCCGCGCCGCCACCGCCTCGGCGATCGAGGGCGCCATCTCGCCGAAGCGGGCGCTCGGCCGCGGCGGATCCTCGTCGCGGATGCGTTGCAGCATCTCGACCGCCGCGAGGTCGGCACCGAACGGCAGCGCCCCGGCGAGCAGCTCGAAGAGCAGGATGCCGAGCGCGTAGACGTCCGTGCGGATGTCGGTCTCGGCGGCCCCCTGCAGGGCGGCGAGCGACTCCGGACTGAGGTAGCCGGGGGTCCCGATCAGGCCGACCGTCGGCCCGGCGACGACCAGCGGCTGGTCGAGCGCCTTGGCGATGCCGAAGTCGATGATCTTCGGCAGCGGCCGGCCGGCGCTCTCGCTCACCAGGACGTTCGACGGCTTGAGGTCGCGATGCACCAGCCCCTTCTGGTGGGCATGCGTGACCCCGGCACAGACATCGAGGAAGAGTCGCAGCCGCTCGTCGAGCGACAGCCGTCGCTCGTCGCAGTAGACGGTCAGGTGCGCCCCGTCGACCGCCTCCATGGCGAAGTAGGGGTGACCGTCCGGCGTCGTTCCCGCCTCGTAGAGCTGGGCGACGTTCGGGTGCGAGAGCCGGGCGAGGGCGCGCCGCTCGGCCTCGAAGCGCACCTCCCAGTCGGCCACCGCGAACGGCGTCGCCCGCACCACCTTGAGCGCGACGCGGCGCTGCACCGGCTCGCTCTGCTCGGCGAGATAGACGGTCCCCATGCCCCCCTGACCGAGGACTCCGAGGAGGCGGTAGGGGCCGATCTGCCGGTCGTCGTCGGAGCGCGCGAGGTTCGGTGCCTGCGGGTCGTTCATCGGGGTCGCGGGACGCTAGCACAATCGCACGGCTATCATCCGCGCATGCCGCTCGACCGCCGAGGGACGGTGCTGCTGATCGTCGACTTGCAGGAAGGACTGCTGCCGGTGATCGCCGGCGGCGAGCGGATCCTGGCCGAAGCGATCGCACTGGCGCGCGCGGCGCGAGCGCTCGGCGTGCCGATGCTCGTCACGACGCGCGACGCCGCCCGGCTCGGCGCGACGCACCCGGCGCTCCTCGCCGAGTCGCCGGCCGGCGCAGCGATCGACCGGATGTCGTTCAGCAGCTTCGGGTCCCGTGAGCTCGTCGGCCGCCTGCGGCAATGGCCGGCGCGGCGGCAGCTCCTCGTCTGCGGCACGGAGAGCCACGTCTGCGTCGTGGCCACGGTCCTCGGGGCACGCCGCCGTGGCTACGACATCGTCGTCGCCCGCGATGCCGTGGGGTCGATCGCCGAGGAGAATCGACAGCGCGGCCTGCGCCGCATGGCGCGCGCCGGCGCGACCCTCACCTCCACCGTCGCGATCCTCGCCGAGCTCGCGGCGGATCCAACGCCCCTCGAGGCCCAACCCGGGAGTTGAACCGATGCGCCACCTCCGCCTCCTCGCCGTCACCGGATCGGTGCTCGTCGCCTGGACGCTCGCCGGCTCGCCGCTCGGCGCCGCGACCCTCGTCGTCGCCAACAAGTCGGAGGCCACCGTCTCGCTCGTCGATCTCGCCAGCCGAGCCGTGCGCGCTACGCTGCCGACCGCCGCGGGACCGCACGAGGTCGCCGTTTCGCCCGACGGTCGCACGGCCATCGTCAGCGGCTACGGCCCGCGCGGCACGGCCGGCAGCACGCTCTCCGTCGTCGATCTTCCGGCGCGCCGAATCGCTCGGACGATCCAGCTCGCTCCCTACTCGCGGCCACACGGAATCGCCTGGACGGCTGACGGTCGCCGCCTGCTGGTCACCGCCGAAGCCGATCGCGCGCTCCTCGTCGTCGACCCGGAACGGGCAATCGTCGAACGTGCCCTGCTCACCGGCGCCGAGCTCTCGCACATGGTCGTCGCCAGCCCGGACGGCCGTCGCGCCTACGTCGCCAACATCGGCTCGGGCTCGGTGACCGTCTTCGACCTGACCACCGGCCAGCGCCTCGCGGAGGTGCGGACCGGTCCCGGGGCGGAGGGGATCGCCCTCACCCGCGACGCCGCCGAGCTCTGGGTCGCCAATCGCGAGGCCGACTCGATCACCGTCGTCGACACGACGACCCTCGCTCCGCGGACCACCCTCTCCGCCCCGGCCTTTCCGATCCGCCTCGCGGCGACACCGGACGGACGTTCCATGCTCGTGACCTGTGCCAAGAGCGGCGACCTCGCCGTCTTCTCGGTGGCGGAGCATCGGCTGACGAGGCGCGTGCCGTTGCCGGCCACCCCGGCGGCCTCCGCCGATCACTTCGCCGGAGACCGCTTCGGCACGAGCTCCGTGCCGGTGGGCCTGGTCATCGACGCGGAGGGTCGTCGCGCCTACGTCGCCCACTCGAACGCCGACCTGATCTCGGTCGTCGACCTCACGACGTGGAGCAAGATCCTCGACTTGCGCGCCGGCCGCGAACCGGACGGTCTCGGGCTTTCTCCCTGGGTCCTCGGCGCGACCGCGAAGTAGGACGAATCGCCTTCGCGGTCTCCGTTCGCGGCGACTGACCGGCGAACGCCGCCGCTCCGCCTTGACATTGGCGGAAATCGGCGTAGAAAAGTCCTCGAGGCCCCCACTGCCGAGCTGCAGCCCTGGGGACCCTGAGGAGGGGTCGCACGCTCGTGCTCACCCTCGATCCGTCGGGTCCTTCCCATCCCCGCAGGAGGTCGCCATGACCCACTCCTGGACGCCACCGGCTTGCCGGTGCGCACTCGCCCTGCTCTTCGCCCTCGCCGCCACCGCCGGGGCGCAGCCGGCCACCCTGACCGTCACCAGCCTCGCCGACAGCGGGACGGGCACGCTGCGCGAGGCGATCGCTCTCGCCAACGCCGACGGACGTCCGACGATCATCGGCTTCGCCGCCGGGCTCTCGGGCGGCACCGTTGCGCTCGCGTCGCCCCTGCCCGGGCTGAGCGAGAACGGCACGACGATCGACGGCGACCTCGACGCCGATTGCGAGCCCGAGATCGCCCTCGACGGGTCGGGCCTCGGCGACGGCAATCCGCTCTCGATCCACTCCTCCGGCAACCACCTGCGTGGGCTCGCCTTCTTCGGCTTTCCCGGCTGCAACCACGGCGGCGACCTCCTGCTGGAGGGGGCTGGGACCTCCGGCAACCTCGTCGAGTGCAATTGGATCGGTCTCGACCTCGCCGGCACCGCGCACGGCGGTCACTGCTTCGGCGTAAAGATCGAGAATGGCGCGAGCGACAACACGATCGGCCCGGGCAACCGGATCACCGCCATGGGAGGCGACGGGATCCGCGTCGAAGAGCACGCCAACGGCGGGTACCCCGATTTCGCCGCGCTCACGCCGGACCGCGTCGAGGTCGTCACCCCGATCGACCTGACCGACGACTGCTCGTTCTTCCGCCGGCGCGGCGGTGCGACCTTCTTCGACAACGGCGGCCACCCGTTCACCGAGAACATCGGTCTCCGCCTCACCGGCACGCTGGCGATCGCCAGCGCCGGGACCTACACCTTCGCCCTGCCGAGCGTCGACGACCAGGCGCGGCTCCGCGTCGACGGCAACGTGCTGATCGACTGGCTCGGAGGCGGCACGCCGACGCCGGTGTCACTCGCCCTCACCGCGGCGCCCCACACGATCCGCCTCGACTACCAGGAGGGCGGCGGCGCGGCGAATCTCAAGCTCGTCGTCAGCGGTCCCGGCGCGACCGCACTCTCCACCGACGGCAACACCGGCGGTTGCGCCGGCGGACAGGTCGGACTCTGCGGCGAGCTCTTCCAGCTTCGCGTGCCGAGCGAACGCAACCGCATCACCCGCAACGCCGTGTGGAGCAACGGCGGACAGGGGATCGGCTTCAACTGCTGCTGCGGCCCGACCGCGAACGACGCCGGCGACCTCGACCTCGGCCCGAACACCGTGCTGAACAAGCCCGTTCTCACCGGCGTCGGTTGGGCCGGTGCCCCGGACACCTACCGTGTCAGCGGCAGCGCCCCGGCGGGATCGCTCGTCGAGCTGTTCATCGCCGAAGGAGCCTCCCGACCTCTTCGGCGAGCCGAAGGCGTTCCTCGCCGACGGCACCGCGTCGAGCGGCGGCGCGTTCACCGTCGACTTCGTCTCCGCTCCGGAGACGACGATCCCGCGTCTCACCGCCACCGCCACCGACGCGCTCGGCAACACCTCCGAGGCAGCGGCCAACCTCGTCTTCCTCAACGGAGCCGACGCGGTCGCGGTCGGGAGCGGTGCGGCCGGATTCCCGGGCCAGTCGGTCCCGGTGCCGATCTTCGTCCGCGATCTCCTGCACTCCCCGCTCGGCCTCGACCGCGCCGCCGGGCTCCACATCCAGGGGCTCCTCTTCAAGGTCGTGTGGTCCCCCGCCGCCGCGGTGGCGAGCGCCCACTTCGAGCGCGCCGGAATCACCCAGGCGCTTTCCGGCTTCGAGAACAACACGCAGTCGGGCAACAGCGCGAGCTGGGTGGCTTCGTTCGACGAGAGCACGAACGCCGTCCCGTTCTCTCTCGACGGTCCCGCCCCCGGCGACCTGGTCGCCCACCTGGTGCTCGACCTGGCCCCCGACGCCGAGCCGGGGACGCTGACCCTGACCCTCGACCCGGTGACCGCCCTGTCGAACCAGGCCGGCACCGTCGAAGAGACCCTGGCACTCGGCACGTTGACGCTTGCCGGCGGCTCGTTCACCGTCGCTTCGAACGCGGCGCGCGGGCTCTACGCCGCACCCCAGTCCGCTTCCTCGATCCGGTTGACCTGGAGCGATCCGAACCTCGCCGAGACCGGCTTCCGCGTCGAACGCACGAGCGACGGCGTGACCTGGAGCCCGGTCGGCACCGCCGGGCCGAACGACACCGCCTTCCTCGACGCGAGCGGCCTGCTGCCGGCCACCGCCTACGGCTACCGTCTGGTGACCCTCCTGCCCGCCGACAGCCACCGCTCGAATCTCGCGGTCGCCACCACCTTCCCCGCTGCGGCAGTGACCGTCTGTCCGACCCGCCTCAGTCCACCGCGCGGCTGGGCGCGCTATCCGTCGGTCGCCTGGAACGGCAGCTCGTGGGCGGTCGCCTGGCAGGGACGCGAGAGCGCCTTCCAGGACCAGGTCTGGTTCCAGCGCTTCGCCGCCGCCGACCTCGCCCCGGTCGGCTCGCCCGTTGCGGTGAGTGCGAGCGAGTTCGGCGCCTTCACGCCGACGATCGTCTGGAACGGCTCGCGCTACGGCGTCGTCTGGCAGGACTACCTCGTCGACCAGCCGGGCGGGCGGTTCGCCTCCAGCGACTTCTTCGCCCTGCTCGACGTCGACGGCACGAAGCTGCGCGGCGACCTCCGTCTCACCTCGGCCGAGACGCAGCACCCGTTCGACTCCAACCTCCCGCCGATGCTCGCCTGGGACGGCACGCACTGGGGCTTCTTCAACCTCGAAATGGTGAGCCCGCCGATGCTCGATCTGGTCTATCGCCGGCTCGATGCCGACGGCGATGTCGTCGTCGGGCCGGTCGCCGTCCTCCAACCCGCAGCGGCGCACGTCGCCGACGTGGTCGCGGCCTGGAACGCGACGACCGGCGAGTACGGCCTCGCCTGGTGGGAGGCCCGCGACACGACGATGACCGGCTACTTCCAGCGCCTCGACGAGGCGAGTGGAACCCTGCTCGGCAGCCGCACGACGCTCGACGACTACCCCTCCGCCATCGGCACCTACCGCTTCGACGTCGTCGCCGACGGGGCCGGCTGGGCCGTGGCGTGGACCGACGTCGACGCGCTCTCGGGCGACACCGCCACGCGCCTGCAGCGTTTCGCCGCGAACGGCGACCCGCTCGGCCCCACGGTGCGCGTCTCCGACGATCCGGCGACCGATTGGGGCGATCCCCTGCTTCAACGCGAGCCCGGCGGCGGCTTCTCGCTCTTCGTCGAGTGCGACTCGCCGAACGAGATCTGTCGCCTGCGCACCGACGCCGCCGGTGCGCGCCTCGGCGACCTCGAGGCGATCACGCCGCACGACGGACGGGCCGACCTGGTGGCCTATGCCGACGTCGCCGGCAACGGCAGCGACTTCCTGGTCGCCGCCACCGATCAGACGACGGGCACGCTCGAGATCGCCGGCATCCGGGTCGACGCCACCGGCAGCAGCGCCGCAGACCCTCCCGTCGCCCTCACCACGGGGCACCTTGCCGGTACCGGCACGGGAACCGTCGGGCCGGGCAATGCGACCGTCGCTCCGCTCGGTGCCGGCTTCGTCGCCACCTGGACCGACGCAGCGACCGGGAGGCTCGCAGGTCCAGGCGCGGCTCTGGGACGGCACCGGAGCCTCCCGTGTCCGTTCCTTCGCCGCTCACCTCGACCTCGGCCAACGGCAAGCCGGCGATGTTCGCGTTCGGCGACTTCTTCGCCGTCGCCTGGCGGCAGGCCGGGAGCAACGACCTGCGCTATGGCACCTGGAGCGCCACCGGCACGCCGCGCGGCGCCGAGCTCTCCGTCTCGACGACACCCGGCTATCGCGCTGGCGTGGCGATCGGCTTCTCCGGCGAGGAGGTCGCTCTGGTCTGGCCCCGCAACGGCGCCAACGGCATGACCTTCCTGCGTCTCGACAGCGACGGCACGCTCCAGGCGCCGGAGGTCAACGTACCCGCCGGCGTGGTCGCGGCGCCGCCGATCCTGCAATGGGTGGGCAGCGGCTGGGTGCTCGTCTGGCGCGGCAGCGACAACAACCTCTACTACCGGCTGCTCGCCCCGGACGGCAGCTCGCTCACCGCCAACGTTGCGCTCACGGCCGCGACTCAGGCCGACGACCCGACGTCGAATTTCCAGATGCTCTGGACCGGCGATCAGCTCGCCTTCGCCTGGTCGGAGCAGCGCAGCCTCGATCCGCCGCTCGAGGAGGTCTACTTCACCCGACTGAACCTCGACGGCAGCAAGGTCTTCCCCGAGGTGCCGGTGGTGAGCACCTCGCTGCGCGACCTCGTCCTCGGCCTCTACTGGACGCCCGCCGACGGTCGCTATCACCTGCTCCATCTCGCCGGGCAGGAGGCCGGCGTGCGCGAGATCACGGTACAGCCGAATGGAACCGTCGATCCCGGAGCGAGCTTCTGGACCTATCGCGGCAGCGGGGTGATGGCCTGGAACGGCGTCACGCTCGGCATGCTCCCGAGCCTCGCCGCCTCGCTCTACTTCCAGACCAGCGCCTGTCGCAGCGGAGATCTCACGCCGCCGCCTTGTCCGACGCTGGCCGCCGCCTCGGTGGGCCGCAAGGTGCGACTGACCTGGAACGCCGTCACCGACCCGCAGTCGGGCCTCTTCCGCTACCACCTCCACCGCGATGGCGCGATGCTCGCCGAGATCGCCGCCGACACCACCCAGTTCGACGACGGCGGGGCGTTCACCGGGACGACCCCGTCCTACGAGCTGCGCGCCTTCGATGGGGCCTATCGCGAATCGACGGGGTGTACCACGCTCGCCTTCTCCACCGTGCGCGGCGACGCGAACGGCAACGGCAGCCTCGACGTCTCCGACGTCTTCTTCCTCATCAACTACTTCCTGGCGAGCGGCCCGCCGCCGCGGGGCGACGCCGACGCCAACGGCAGCGGCGGCGTGACCACGGCCGACATCTTCTACCTCATCAACTACTTCTATGCCGGCGGACCGGCCCCGGCGTGGAGTGGCGAGAGTCGCGAGAGCGTCGCCGGGGCCGCGCTCGCCGTGAAGGCGACCGGCGCGCCGGAGGTCGCGAGGACAGAGCCCACGAGCACCGAGCGGCGGGCGCGACCGGTGCTGACCCTCGGCAAGAGCAAGGCCCGGGCCGGGGCGACGATCCGCGTGCCCCTCGTCCTCGCCGACGTCGACGGCAGCCCGCTCGGCAACGACCGGCCCCCGGGCGAGCGGTTGCAGGCCCTGGGCTTCGGCGTGCGCGTCGTCCCGGCCAACGCCGCGGCCCACGTCGAGCTCCGCCGCGCCGGTCGCCTCGCCCTCGCGTCGCCGCTCTTCGAGTCGGCACCGGTGGCCGAGGGCGGCGCCGGGCTCGTCGCGGTCTTCGACGAGATCGCGACCCCGCTCGCATGGAGCTCGCCGGCGGGTCGGGGGCGATCCGAGGGCGATCTCGTCGCCGAGATCGTCCTCACGCTCTCGGCCGCTGCGGCCGAGGCCCCCGGCGGGCGCGTCGAGCTGCGCCTCGATCCGGGGACGACGCTGCTCTCGAATCAGTCCGGCACGACGACCGAGTCGGCGACGAACGGCTGGCTCCGCCTCGTCGACGGCGCCGTCGAGGTCCGCCCGTGACGCCGGACGCTCCCGGTTCGGGGTCGCTCGCGCGGGTGCGCCACGTCCCCCGCGCGATCGTCGCGCTCCTCCTCGCCGCGGCAGCCGTTCCCGCCGCGGCGGAGGACGAGCTCTCGGCCGGCGCCGGACGAGGCCTTGCGGGACGGAGCGCCGAGATCGCGCTCTCGGTGCGCGATCGCGCCGGCACGCTGCTCGACGAGGGTGACGGCGCCGGGTTCGAGATCCAGGGCTTCGCGGTGCGCATCGAGTACCCGGCCGCGTCGGTCACCTCGTGCGACTTCGTCCAGGCCGGCGTCACGCTCGGCAAGGCGACGCTGATGAGCTCGGTCGGTCGCGGCGCCGGCTACTGCTACGTCCTCTTCGCCTTCGCCCAGGACCAGGCGCCGCTCACCTTCCGCCTCGATCGCGCCGCACCCGGCGATCTCGTCGGCAACTTCCGCCTCGGCCTCGCCGCGGGCCTGGCGCTCGGCGAGAGCTTTGCGGTGACGCTCGTCGCCGCCACGGCCCTGCTCGACAACGGCGAGGGGACCCTCTCCGAGAGCGTTGCCAACGGTCATCTCGTTCTCGTCGCCGGCTCCGTGACGGTGAGCCGGGCCATCCTCGCCGACGCCTTCGAGAGCGGTACTCTGGCCGGCTGGTCCGAGCTGCGGGGGAGCCCGGCCGAGATCGACGCGGAGCACCGCGACGCGGTCTGAGGCAGGCCGGCGAGGGCCCGCGAACCGCTTCGCCGGCGCGCCGACCGCGGCGTTAGACTTCGCGGGTGAGCCCCCGATTCCGTCTCGCCGTGCTCCTGCTCGGAGCCACGGCCGCCTCCTCCACGCTCTCCGCCGTCGCCGCCACCACCCCACCGCCACCCCTCCATCTCGCCGCCGCAGGGGACGCGGCCGTGCGTGAGACGGCGAGCGCCGTCGGCGCCTTGGCCGACAGCGACCGCGCGCCGTTCCGCTACCGCCTCGTCCAGTTCGCCCAGCCGCCCGGCCGACTCGAACGGGAGCGCGTCGCGGCGCTCGGCACGATCCTCGGCTACGTCCCCGACCACGCCTTCCTCGTCCGCCTCGACGACCGCGTCGAGACTCCCGACGCCGCCGCGCTTGGCGCGCTCTGGATCGGCGGATACCCGAGCGCGCTGCGCGTTTCGCCGGCAGCCCTCGCCCTCGCGCGAGGGGCACGAGCCGACGACGCGACGCGGCGCTGGGTGATCCTCGAGCCCGACCCGGTCGCCGAGCCTGCCGCGGTCGGCCGCCGCCTTCTCTCGCTCACCGGCGCTCGCAGCGGACCCGTGCAGATCACCGGCGAAGCCCGCGGCGCCGAGCAGGGTCGCCTCGGGCTGCTGCTGCCCGATCGCGCGCTCGCGACGCTCGTCGCCCACCTCGACGCGTTGCCGGAGGTCCTCTGGCTCGATCTCGAGCCGGCCCGCCGGCTCCTCAACGACACCACCGCCTGGGTCGGCCAGAGCGGGCTCGCCGGCGGGCAGGCCACGCCGCTCTACACCGCCGGCATCACCGGCGCCGGCCAGATCGTCGCCGTGCTCGACACCGGCATCGACCCGAACATGTGCTTCTTCCGCGAGACGAGCGGCGCACTGCCGCCGACCAACGCCTGCGACGGTGGCACGGGGATCGACGGCAGCCGCGGCAAGCTCCTGGCCGTCGACTTCCTGTGGAGCAACGAGTGCAGCGGCGGCATCGGCAACTCGGAGTGGGACACACAGGGTCACGGCACTCATGTCGCTGGCACGGTGGCTGGCGACAACCTGGGCAACGGCACGCGGAACACAGCCGACGGCATGGCACCGGGCGCCCGCCTAGTGATCCAGGACGGTGGTTACGCGGTCGACAACTGCGCCGATCTGCCCGGCATCGGCTGCCCGGTCGTCGACCTGAAACCGATCTTCCAGCAGACCTACGACCAGGGGGCGCGGATCCACTCGAACAGCTGGGGCGACAACGAGAACGCCGTCGTGCAGAACAACTACACGGCGGCGAGCCGCGACGTCGACCAGTTCATGTGGGAGCACCCCGAGTTCCTGCTCGTCTTCGCGGCCGGCAACTCCGGACCCGGCAACAACACCGTCAGCTCACCCTCGACGGCGAAGAACGGCCTCTCGGTCGGCGCAACGCTCCGTTCGACGAGCGCCGGCTCGATGGCGTCATTCTCCTCCTGCGGCTGGACCGACGACCAGCGCTACAAGCCCGACCTCACCGTGCCGGGCAGCTCGATCGTCTCGGCCGCCAACGACCTCAACGCCGGCAACGCCAACTGCGGCACGACCTCGATGAGCGGCACCAGCATGGCGACACCCGGCGCCGCCGGCTTCGCCGCGCTGGTGCGGCAGTACTACGCCGACGGCTTCTACCCGAGCGGCACGGCGACACCGGCCGACGGCTTCTCGCCGACCGCGGCGCTGGTCAAGGCGACGATGCTCGCTTCGACCGTCGCCATGGAGAGCGTCGCCACCCCGCCGCCGTCGCGCTGTCAGGGTTGGGGGCGGATCAAGCTCGACGACGCCCTCGCTCTCGGCACCGAGTCTCGGCGCCTGCTGGCGCGCGACGATCGCGACGGACCGGCAGCCACCGGCGAACGACGCGTCGCCACCTTCCGCGTGCTCGACGCGAGCGAGCCGTTGCGCGCCACGCTCGCCTGGACCGATCGTCCCTCGACGCCGGCCGCCTCGGTGCACCTCGTCTCCGACCTCGACCTCGAGCTGCTCGGCCCCGACGGCACCTTCCTCGGCAACGTCTGGAGCGGCGGCGCCTCGACCGCCGGAGGGAGCGCCGACCGCCGCAACAGCGTCGAGCAGGCGCGACGGCTCGCCCCCACGCCGGGGCTCTGGGCCGCGCGGGTGCGCGCCTTCGCGCTGCCGCTCGGCGCCCAACCGTTCGCCCTCGTCGTCGCCGGCGCGATCGCCCCGTGCATCCACTGCGACGAGCTCGAGCTCGACGGCCTCGGCCTCTGGACCTACGCCTGGCCGTAGCCGTCCACAAGCAAGAGGCAACAGGGGACAGATGAGACGAGGGGGGCTGGCCCCCTCATCTCATCTGTCCCTATCTCTCCCCCGCCGCCGGAGTGGAAACGTTGCGCCCGGCGAGCGTGACCGGAGCGGCGAGGAAGGCGGGCTAGACTTCGCCCATGTTCGAATCGATCCTCGCCGTCGGCTCCCAGGGCGACTTCTCGCAGCGCATTGCCGAGTGGCAGACCTTCTACGCCGCCTTCGCCGGGGTCGCCGCCACGCTTGCCGGACTGCTTTTCGTCAGCCTCTCGCTGAACATGGACCGGCTGCTCGACCGCCGTCACGCCGCGACGCGCGAGCTCGCCTTCCACGCCTTCACCAACTTCCTCTACCTCGTCCTCTTCGCGCTGATCTTCCTCATTCCGCGACAGAAGCCGCTCGGCGTCGGCATCCCGCTCCTCGTGCTCGGCGGCATGGCCCTCGCTCAGACCCTCTCGGCCCGCCGCCGCGCCATCGCCGCCGGCGCAAGAGGGGCCACCCACCTGCGTCTCTTCCGCCTTTCGCTGATCGTCTACAGCACGATCCTCGTCGCCTCGCTGCTCGCCCTGCGCGGCGCCGTGCTCGTCCTCCACCTGCTCGTCGGCCTGATGATCTGGCTCCTCGCCTGGGCCGGCCGTCTCGCCTGGGACCTCCTGCTCGCCTTCCGCGAAGAGACCGCCGACCCGGACGGATCGAACGACGCCGCCGGCGCGCCCTGAGCGACTCGCCAACCGAGCTCGACCGACCCGCAGCGCCGTTCCCCGGCCACCATCACGCCGGGAAGCCTCGACCGGCTCAGGGCGACTTGCGACTCCAGCGCGTCGTGAGGCCGGTCTCGAAGCCGTCGGAAAAGACGACGCCGAGGGCCGAGAGACGGTCGGTGTAGGCGTCGAACTGGTTGCTGCCATCCGGGTTGTTGCCGGTGGAATTCGAGCTGTCACCCCACGCCGGGTGAACCACGCCGTCGACGAACGCCAATCCCGTGTAGTCGCCGAAGTCCATCGGCGAACCGGACGGGGAGATCGAAGCTCCGTCGCTCACGGCGATGCTGCGCGAGAACGTCGGCGTCGTCGTGCTCGAGCTGGCGGTGGCGCAGTACATCACGGCCGCGTTGTTGCTTGCCGAGCCCCGTGCGTCGTGCCAGCAGACGCCGATGTTGCCGGTCGTCGGGTCGGTGGCGATCTTCGGAAGGAACTGGCTCCGCGTCGTCGTGTCGTCGTCGACGCGGATTGCCGCGCTCCAGGTGGTCGCGTTGTCGTCCGAGTAGCGCAGCATGATGTTGGTGTCGTTGTTCTCGTTCGTCGGCTCTTCGGTGTACACGAGATAGAGCCGCCCGAAGTGCGGGCTCGACGGGAAGGCGTCGTAGGCCAGACCCGCTTCGGCATCGACGGACCGGTTCGGCTGCGCCGGAATGAAGTCGAACCCCCCGACATTCGTCGTCGTCGCCGTGGCGATGGCTCCAAAGCCGCCGACCCCGAGCCCGTCGGCGTCGACGTTCGTTCTCACGTTCGCCGGCCCTTGGCCGCCGGTCGGCACCTCGCAGACCTGGACGACCACGCCGGTCGGCGAGACGGCGATGTCGCCGAAGCTGCAGCCGGAGGTCGAGGGCGCGGTCTGCACGGCGCCGAAGGCACCCACCGACCCGAGGCCGGTGACCAACGCGCCACGGGCGACCATCGACCCGCTCGAGTTCCAGACCACCCAGACGTGCGCATCGGTGCCGACGCTCGACACCACCACCGTCGGCTGGTCGACGCTGCCGGAGAAGCTCGCGATCTGGGTGAAGGTCTGACCGCCGTCGGTCGACAGCAGGGTGACGACCGCGTTCACGGCCGAGTTGATGTAGGTGACGAAGAGGTTGCCGAAGCGGTCCCAGGCGAGCGTCGGGTCGCAACAGGCGGTCGCCCCCTGCCCGGCGTCGCCGTCGGCGATCCGCTTGTCGGTGGGGTCGGGGTAGGTCCACGTCTCCCCGCCGTCGACGCTGCGCGCCGCGAACAGCGCGTCGACGTTGGTGTTGCAGGCCTGGAAGAGCCGCTGTGGATTCGACGGGTCCTGCGCCATCGCGCATTCGTTGTCGATGCCGGCCAACTGGCTCGCGTTCTGGTCGCTGCTGCCCGACTGCTCGACGGCTTCGGTCGCTTCGGAGGTTCCGACGTCGCCGGCGCTCGCGCCCTTCTCCTCCGGCACTGTTCCGCCGTGCAACCAGAGTCCGCGGTGGGCCTCCCTTCCTTCGCGCTCGGCGGCGACGAGATCGTCGAGGCGACCGTCACCGTGTGCTTTGTAGTGGGCTCCCGCCGCGCGCCGCGCGAGGCCGTTGCGCAGCAGTGCGAGCCCGACATCCTCGCCGTCGACGAGCAGCATGGCCTCCATCTCGTCGCCGTCGATGCGACGCTCGATGCGTGCTCGGACCTGCTTGCCGCGGACCTTGCCCTCGACGAACAGCCGAGCCTCGAGAGCGAACGGCGCCTGAGCGACCGGCGCGTCGATTCCCCGCAGCCGCAGGACATACGTTCCCGCACCGTGATCGAGCAGCAGGAGGTTGGCCTCCCGAACCTCGAGCACCTTGCCGTAGACACTCTTTGCCTCGGCGGGCGAGGCCGCCAAGGCGGTGCCGACCAGCAGGCACAGCAACAGGACACGCAGCGAGCGTTGGGCCATCGCGGAAGCTCCCTGAGAATGCGGGCGAGGCCGCACGAGCCACGACCGGGTTGAAGGTCGGACGCTACCGAAAATCCGGGGAAATACCCAAACGCCCGGCCTCCGGACCTACGGCGCCCCCCAGGTCGAGAGGTCGCCGGTCTCGAGGTCGTCGGCCAGGAGGAGGCCGGCGTCGTCGAGGAGGACGGCGGCCTGGTGGGCGCCGAGGGTGAGCGCCGTGACGGTCGAGAAGCTCAGCGACCCGGGTGCCAGGCCGTTGGCCGGCACGGCGCCGCCGCCGATCGGGAGAACGCGGTCGACGCTGCCACCGAGGTCGAAAGTGCGGCTCGTCGTGCCGGGGTTCACGTAGACGCGGCCGTGCAGGTAGCGCCGGGTGTAGACGCTGCGCGTCGTGTCGTAGAGGCCGGCGATCGTCGCCGGCAGCGGGTCGACGGCACGGCCGAGGAAGATCGCGTATTCCGGGAACCACTCCGGATCGAGCCCGGTGTCGAGGTTGACGTAGAAGCGGCTCCCCTTGACCAGCAGGTACGAGCCGAGGACGAACATCCGCTCGCCGACATCGGCCTCGTTCGGATAGGTCTGGGCGATCAGGATCTTCCCGGCCGACGAGAGCGGCAGGATGCGGTTCATCTGCAAGACCCAGTCGCTGGTGTCGAAGTAGCTCCCGCCGCCCCACTCGGCGAACCCCTCGATCATCGCCCCGTCGACGTTGCTCCAGTCCGACGGGTCGCGCGAGGTGATCATCGCGCCGAGGTTCGGCAGCCACTTCCAGCCGCCGGAGGCGAGCGTCGTCTTCATGTAGTCGGTGAAGGCGTGCTCGCGCGCCGCCCAGGCGGACTCGAAGGTCGGGTCGACGTCGGGCAGGCAGGGGCTCCAGTCGCAACCGCCGAAGTAGTTCGGCACGCTGTAGCTGTCGGCGAAGACGGCGTCGTCCTCGTTGTCGAGGAGTTGCTGGACCACCTGCGCACTCCACCAGGCGCGCCAGGTCGTCGAGTCGAGGTCGGCGAGGTAGTGCCCGTTCGAACAGGAGAAGACGCGCTGCCCCCCCTGGTGGAAGAACCAGGACTCGACGACGCTCGCATCGCCCGGCCACTCCTGCACCCAACTGTCGCCGTGCACGATCTGCAGCATCGCTCCGGTCGGCGCGCAGCCCGCAGGGTAGGAGTGACCGAGCGCCTGCCCGAGGCGGTAGTGCAACACCAGGAAGCCGGGGTTGTAGGTGCGAAAGTGCCGGGCCTCGGCGCGCCGCACCTTCTGCGTGCCGACGTAGTGCGTCGCGGCGAAGCTGACCTGGGCCTCGGTCATCGACGAGGGGGTGAGCTGGTCGTTGAGTACGCGGATGCGCGACACCGTGGACGGAAACGAGCGCTGCGCGCGCGTCGTCGTCGCCGCGGCGAGAAGAAGCAAAAGGCCGACTCCGAGACTCTTCTTCATGCGCCGAGCGTAGGCTCGAAGCGTCCGCCTCGCAAGCGGCCCACTCACAAGAGGGCCGGCGAGGACCCTTCTTTCTTCCGAAACGCCGTGCTAGCTTCTCGTCGCGATCCCGCGTTGCACCGTTCACGTCGCGACAGCCGTCCCGGCCGTCGCCTCCCGAGGAGGTTCCATGGTCTCGCTCGCGTCGCTCTGGCTCCCCATCCTGCTTTCGGCAATCGGCGTCTTCGTCGTCAGCTCGATCCTCCACATGGTGCTGCCGCTCCACCGCGGCGACTACCACAAGCTGCCGAACGAAGCCGAAACGCTCGAGGTGCTCGGCCGCAATACGCTGGCCCCGGGCATCTACCAGCTACCGTTCTGCACCATGGAGGGGATGAAGTCGCCGGATACGGTCGCCAAGTTCGAGAAGGGCCCCGTCGGCACGCTGACCATCGTGCCGAGCGGTCGGCCGGCGATGGGCAAGTACCTCGGCACCTGGCTCGTCTACTGCCTCGTCGTCGGCTTCTTCACCGCCTACCTCGCGGCGCACACGGTGGCCGCCGGGGCGCACTATCTCGCCGTCTTCCGCGTCGTCGGCGCCTGCGCCTTCATGGCCTACGGTCTCGGCCAGGTCGTCGATTCGATCTGGCGCGGTCAGCCGTGGGGGGTGACGTTCAAGCACGTCGCCGACGGCCTGATCTACTCGCTCGTCACCGCCGGCTTCTTCGGCTGGCTGTGGCCGCGCTGACCGGCGCCTTCGTTCCCTCCGCCGGCCGCGCGACGCCGCGGTAGTTGAACGCCGCCGGTCGCAGCGCGCTCAGGTAGGCCGTTTCGAGCTCGTCGAGGGCGAAGCCCGCGGCCGCGACGAGCGCTGCGATCGGCCGGCCGAGGTGGCAGCCACCCGCCGCGCGGGTCCAGAGCGGATCGAGGCGCTGCTGCCAGCGCCGCACCGTCGCGTCCGGCGCCTCGCCGTGCTCGCAGAAGAGCAACCGTCCGCCGGGCCGGAGCACGCGCTTCACCTCGGCGAGCGCGCGGCTCGCCTCCGGCACGGTGCAGAGGGTGTAGGTCGACACGACGCTGTCGACGCTCGCGTCGGCGAGCGGAATCTCCTCCGCCGAGGCCACGACCGTCTCGACCGTCACGGCGGCCCGAGCGATCGCCGGCTGCGCCAGATCCCACATCGCCTCCGACGGCTCGAGGCCGATCAGCCGCGTCACCGCCTCGGGCCGGTAGAAGGCGAGGTTGTGCCCCGACCCGAAGCCGATCTCCAGCACCTCGCCCGTCGCTCGCGGCACGACGAGGCGCCGTTGCTCGGCCGCACGCGTCGATCCACAGACGACGTGGACGAGGTGCGGCAGCAGGTGACGCTCGTAGAGCGAGCGCGCAGAGGCCATCGCCGGGAGCGTACCAGGGGTGCACGAGAGCAAAGACGGAAGCAAACCGCCACTCCGACTCGCCCGATCCGCAGAGCGCGCGGCGCTCGACCTGATCCAGGTCATGGCGCCGCCGGGCCCGCAGGGCTATCGTCGTTGCCGGCTCGAACCTGGCGAGCGTGCAGCTCGCCGGCGGACGCGCCAGACATCCGACGCTCGCGGCTGCGCCTGACGCGGAGACCCCACGATGTCCCAGACTCCTCCACACCTTGCTCCCGCCGAGGCCCTCCGGCTCGCCTCGCTCGTCACCCCGACGCCGCAGGGCATCGCCAGCCGGGTCCTCGCCAAGACCGGAGGCGGCAACCTGACGCTCTTCGCGTTCGACGCCGGCCAGGGACTCTCGGAGCACACCGCGCCGTTCGACGCCCTGGTGCTCGTGCTCGACGGCGCCCTCGAACTCACCATCGGCGGCACCGCCGTCCGCGCCACTCCCGGGACGGTCGTGCGCATGCCGGCCGGCGTACCGCACGCCCTCGACGCCACCGAGCCGACCCGCATGCTCCTCGTCATGCTGCGCGAAGCCGCCTGAGCCGCCGGAGCGGCCCCTCGACCTTCGCCCACCGTTCCCTTCCCTCCGCGGCACCGAGCCACGGGATCCTGCGCGTCGCCGCGTCGACCACCCCAGGTCGGCAGCGGGTGTGAGACGATCGCCGCGCTGTCCATCGAGGTGACGGGCCGGCCGCTCGCGAGAGGTCGTGCGTCGCGGGCGTCCGCTCCGCCGGGGCGAGCCGCGCGAAGCGCGAGCGGAGGACCGCGAGGTGAAACGAGCGGGGGTCTTCATCGGCGTCGGCAGGGCGAAGGGGTTGCCACCGCTCGCCGACGCGATCGAAGCGGCCGAGCGCCTCGCCGCCTGGGCGGTGCGGAGCCAGAAGATCGACGCCGCGGCGATCGCCACGCTCACCGATCGACACGAGCCGGTCACCTTCGCCCGCGTCTTCTCCGCCGTCGAGTCGCTCCTCGCCGGCGACCCCGAACAGCTCTTCGTCTACTTTTCCGGGCACGGCCTCTACGTCCACGGCAGCGAGGTCTGGCTCCTCTCGGCGGCGGCGCGCAACCCGAACGAGGCGGTCCATCTCGCCGGCAGCGTCGAGAAGGCGCGCTACGGCGCGGTGCGCCACGTCGTCTTCTTCTCCGACGCCTGCCGCACCGCCGCGACGAGCGTGGCCCATCAGGGGCTGCGCCCCGGCGAGCTCTTCGCCGCGCCCGCCGGCGGCGTGCCGAGCCGCGCCGTCGACCAGTTCTTCGCCACGCTGCTCGGCGAGCCGGCGCTCGAAGTACGAGCACCCGGGGAGCCCCACGCCCCGTACCGCGCCGTCTACTCCGCCGTCCTTCTCGAGGCGCTCGAAGGGCGCTTTCGCGACGCCGTCGAGGAGATCGTCCCGGGCGAAGGCGAGCCGTATCACGCGGTCTTCCCCTGGCCGCTCGCCGACACGCTCGCCGCGCGGGTTCCGGCGCGACTCACCGAGGCCGGGCTGCCGCTGACGCTCGAGCAGACCCCCGACGCGATCATCACCTCGCGCCGGCGCTGGATCTCGCGACTCGCCACGCTTCCGCGCGCCGCCGCGGCGCGCCGGGCACGCAAGGGCACCGCGGCCTCCGCTGAACCTCCGAGCGCCCCGGCGGTCGCGCGTGCCTTCTTCGCCGACGCCTTGAGCGGAGAGTCGAGTGGAGCGTCGGGCCAGCCCGCACCGCAGCCCGCACCCCAGCCGGCCCGCCGCCGTCGACCGCCGCGGCCGGAGGTCGACGCGGCGGCGCGGCTGGCGCGGGCGCTCCGCGCCGAAGCCCTCGCCCTCGCCGCGGACGAGCGCGCCTGGCCACTCGCGGCGAGCGCCGGCGTGCGGGTGCACGGCGCGCGTCTCGCCGGCGCCCGGCTCGCCGACGGCCTCGCCCTGCGCCGTCGCCCGGGCGGGAGCTTCGCGCCGCTCCCGCCGTCGCTCGCCGCCCCGACCCTGGCGCTCGTGCGCGTCGACACCGGGCACGGCGCCCTCGTGCCGGTCTTCCCCGGCCGCACCACCGAGCTCGTCTTCGACGGGTGCGTGCTCGCCTCGTTCGCCGTCAGCGCTCCCGCCCGTCGAGCCGCATCGACCCCGCTCGACACGCAGCGCGACCTGCGCGCCGCCGCGTCCGTGCTGGCTCGCCGCGGGCTCCTGCGACTCGACGACGCGACCTCCACCGCGCTCGCCTCCCGTCTCGCCGCGGCCGATCCGCTCGACCCGGCGCTCGCGCTGCTCGCCGCCTACGCCTGGCACGAGCGCGGCGAGGAGGAACGCGTCGCCGCGATCGCGGTGCGCCTGCGCGCGCTCGGCGGCGCGAGCCTCGTCGATCTCGCGCTGCTCGACGGCGGGCCCCTCGCCGACCCGTTCCCCGGCGTGCCGCTGGCGAGCGCCGGCTGGGCGCTTCTTGGCGCTCGCGGCCGGGAGCTGCCGACCGTGCTCGCGGCGCTCACCCGACACCGCTTGCCGTCGCCGTGGACGGTCGTCGACCGGCGCGGCGCCGCGCTCGTCGATCGCGCCTTTCGCGCCAGGAGACCCCGATGAACCGCAAGCTCGTCTTCGTCCATGGTCGCGCGCAGCAGGGCAAGGACCCGGCCGCGCTCAAGGGTGAGTGGCTCGAGGCCCTCGGCGAGGGGTTGCGCCGGATCGGCGTCGACCGCCTGCCGATCGACGCCGCCGACGTCGCCTTCCCCTACTACGGCGATACCTTGCGCGACCTCGACCACGGCGTCGCCCCGGACGCATCCGCCCCGGTCGTCGTCCGCGGTCTCGCCGCCGGCGCGCCGGACGAGGCGTTCCTCGCCGCGGTGGTCGAGCAGGCAGGTCGCGCCGCCGGCCTCGACGAGGACGCCGTCGCGGCCTGTCTCGAACCGGGAGCCGGCTCTCGGGCGACGACCCGCACCCGCGGGCCGCTCAACTGGGAGTGGACGCAGGCGCTCTTGGCCGCCCTCGACCGCTACGTCCCCTTCGCCAGCGGCGCGAGCCTCGCCCTCTTCACCCGCGACGTCTACCGCTATCTCCACCAGGCGCGGCTGCGCGAAGCGATCGAGAGCGGCGTCCGCGCCGCCTTCACCGCCGAGCGCGAGATGGTCGTCGTCGCCCACTCGCTCGGCACGATCGTCGCCTACCGCCTCCTGCGCCAGGCCGGCGAGCTCGCCGGCTGGAAGGTGCCGCTCTTCGTCACCCTCGGCTCGCCGCTCGGCATCCAGGAGGTCCGCCGCGAGCTCGCCGACGCCGACACCCTGCGCCTGCCGCGCTGCGCCGGCGCCTGGTTCAACGCCCTCGACGAACGCGACGTCGTCGCCCTCTACCCGCTCGACCCGACGCACTTCCCGCTCGATCCGCCCGCTCCGGCGATCGAGAACTACCGCGGCGTCCGCAACCGCACCGAGAACCGTCACGGCATCGCCGGCTACCTCGACGACCCCGAGGTCGCCCGGCGGATCCACGCGGCGCTCGGCTGAAGCGGAAAGGCTCCGCTCCGCCCTCTGCGGCGCCGTCACCACCAGGGGAAACGAGCGACCCGACCGTCGCGTAGCGACCGCCTGACTCACGCTCAGGCCGCCGGTCTCGTCGAGGCGTTCCTGCGCTTCCCCGTGCAGGAGACCACCCCGGAGGTGATGCGAGCAGCGATCGCCACCTGCGAGCGGCATCGACTCTCCTACCGGGATGCGGCCGTGCTCGAGGCCGCGCGCGCTCGGCTGCGACCTCCTCCTCTCCGAGGACCTCGCCCACGGGCGCAGCGACGACGGCGTTCGCGTCGAAAACCCCTTCCGGACTCGCCCCTGACCCAGGAAGTCCCGTCCTCGGCGCGGGGCCACTCCCCTCACCGCGGACTCGGCGCTGCACGCCCGGCGCCCCCCCGTTGTAGAGTCCGCGCCACCAAACAACTTGCTGTCGAGGGGGGAGGCAACACCATGTCGATCGTGGGCAAGGAGCATCGAATCGTACTCGGAAGAGCGCGGCGGTCGTGGCTCGTCGCGCTCCTGCTGGCACTCGGCGTCGCGCCGCTCGCGCCGGCAGTCGCCCAGGCGCCCGCACCGGCGGCGACGCCGACGCCCGCCCCGCCGGCGGGCACGCCGCACGAGGAGGCGCAGGAGGAGCCGCACGACCACTTCTCCGAGGTGATCGAAGTCGGCAGCCGCAGCACCGAGCGGGTGCGCACCGAAACCCCGGTGCCGGTCGACCTGCTGCCGGTCGCCGAGCTCGCCAACGACGCCGGCCAGCTCGACCTCGGTCAGCTCCTGCAGTTCACCGCCCCGTCGTTCAACTCGAACCGGCAGTCGGGCTCCGACGGCAGCGACCACGTCGACGCCGCGACGCTGCGCGGCCTCGGTCCGGACCAGGTGCTGGTGCTGGTCAACGGCAAGCGGCGCCACACCTCCTCGCTCGTCTACATCTTCGGCACCCGGGCGCGCGGCAACGTCGGCACCGACCTCAACACGATTCCGGTCGCCGCCATCGACCGGATCGAGGTGCTGCGCGACGGCGCCGCGGCGCAGTACGGCTCCGACGCCATCGCCGGCGTGATCAACATCGTCCTGCGCGAAGACACCGGCCTCGACGTGACGCTCGCCGGGGGCGCCTACACCGCCGGCGACGGCGAGATGGGCCAGGCCTCCGTCTACTACGGCCAGGCGGTGGGCAACGGCGGCACGCTCAACCTCACCGCCGAATACCTGTCGCGCGGCGAGACCAATCGCGCCGGCGAAGGCGAGCCCCGCCGCATCGGCGACGCCGAGACGAAGAACGCCACGGCGATGTTCAACCTCGACCTGCCGGTCGGCGAGGGGGGCGCCTTCTACGGCCACGGCGGCTACAACCGGCGCACGGGCGTCGCCGGCGCCTGGTTCCGCGATGGGCTCGGCTCGGACGACATCCCGTCGCGCAACTCGGCGGCGATGTACCCGGCCGGCTTCGTCCCCGACATCGGCACCGACATCGACGACACCGAGCTCTCCTTCGGCTTCCGCCGCCCCTTCGGCGAATGGGTGGCCGATCTCTCGTCGACCTACGGCAGCAACGCGATGGACTACACCATCCGGCACACGCTGAACGCCTCGATCGCGACGCAGAACGGCGGCCTCTCGCCGACCGTCTTCGACGCCGGCGGCTTCCGCTTCACCCAGCACACGACGAACCTCGACCTGACGCGCCACTTCGCCGGCCCCCTGCGCGGCGTCGGGCTCTCGGCCGGGGTCGAGTACCGCCGCGAGACCTACTCGATCGGCGCCGGCGAGCCGGGCTCGTGGGGCGACTTCGACGGCCCGGGCGGCGGCAACGCCGGCTCGCAGGGCTTCCCCGGCTTCCAGCCGGTCGACGAAGTCGACGCCTCGCGCTCGAGCGTCGCCGCCTACGTCGACACCGAGCTCCAGGCCAGCGAGCGGCTCCTCGTCACCCCTCGCGCTGCGCGGCGAGGACTACAGCGACTTCGGCAGCACCTTCAACGGCAAGGTCTCGTTCGGCTACCACGTCGGCGACTTCACGCTGCGCGGCTCGGCCTCGACCGGCTTCCGCGCCCCGTCGCTCCACCAGCGCTACTTCAGCTCGACCTTCACCGACTTCATCGCCGGCGAGGCGGCCGACGTCAAGCTGGCGCCGAACGCGAGCGAGCTCGCCCGCCGGGTCGGCATCCCCGACCTCAAGGAGGAGACCTCGCGCAACTACTCGCTCGGCGGCACCTGGTCCTCGGGCGCCGACGTCGAGCTGACGCTCGACCTCTACCAGATCGACATCGACGACCGCATCGTGCTCACCGGCGGTTTCACCACCGACGACCCGGACATCGGCGCGCTGATCGCGGCGCAGAACCTCGCCGAGGCGCGCTTCTTCACCAACGCGATCGACACCCGCACGCGCGGCATGGACTTCACCCTCGGTCGCCGGATCGAGCCTCGCCGGCGGCAAGCTGAACACCTTCGCGGCGCTCAACTACAACAAGTCAGACGTTCAGCGGATCAACCCGGCTCCCGGCCTCGCGGGCAAGGAGGACGTCTACTTCAACACCCGCGAGCGCTACTTCGTCGAGGGCTCGGCGCCCGAGTGGAAGGGGACCTTCGGCGGCGACTGCCGCCGCGGCCGCTGGTCGACCGGAGCGCGCCTGACCTACTTCGGCGCCGTCGAGTCCGGCACCTGGACGCAGCTCGACGACCCGACCGCCCCGCCGCAGCACTACGCGCCGCGCTGGACCGCCGACGTTGACTTCGGCTTCGAGCTCTCCGCGCGCTTCCGCCTCGTCGTCGGCGGCACGAACATCTTCGACGCCATGCCGACCGAGCAGGACCCGAACGAGACCGAGAACGGCGCCCGCTGGGAGAACATCCAGATGGGCTTCAACGGCGCCGGCTACTTCGCCCGCCTCGCCTACAAGGTGCGGGGGAAGTAGCACCCGGCCCTCCAGCAAAGGGGGACAGGCACCGGTTCCGAGCTCACCCGCTCACCGAATCGGTGCCTGTCCCGGTTTCCACCTGCTTCCACCCACCCCACCCCGGAAGCGCGCGCGGCGCTCAGCTCCCCACCCCACCTCCCGGCGGCACGAAGGTGAATCCGAGCTGCAGCAGCACGCCGGCGGTGTCGTAGTCGACCCACTCTTCGACGATCCGCCCGTCGACGACGCGGTCGATCACCGTCCCCGTGAAGCGCATCGCCCGGCCGGTCGGCGGCAGCCCGCGCAGGTTGCCCGTGTGGGTGCCGTACGCCGTCCAGCGCAGCGCCATCCGGTCGCCCTCGACGATCGGCTCCTCGAGCTCGAAGCGCAGGTCGGGCATGCCCTCGTGGCTCTGCCGGTAGTAGGCCTTGAGCGCCGCGAGCCCGCCGAGGGGCTCCGGCACGCCGCAGTCGTGCACGACGACCGCCGGGTCGTAGATCGCGTCGAGCAGGTCGAGATTCGCGCGGTTGCGCGATTCGAGGTAGCTCGTCGCGATCCGCTCCGCCGTCCTCCGCGTCAGCGGCGCCGCCGCCGTCGCACTCCGTCCTTCCGCCATGGCCCATCCTCCCCAGAGGCATCACCCACCGGCGCCACGGCCCACGGGCGCGGGCCGCGGGGAGAGACCCGCTCTCCGGCCGCCGAATCGCCCGCCGCGGGATGCCTGAGCTCGTCGTCGACATCGATGGTACTCCCGCGGCGCGGCGCGGGCCCCCCTCCTTCCCGGCTCCGGGCAGCGCACGGCGCCCGCCGCCGCAACGACCCATCCGGGTGGCCTCCGCCACCGTCTGCCTGTGCGAGTATCCGGACGCAGCACACGGAACGAGCGACCGCGATGCCCTCGAGCTTCTCGCCCCGCGAGCCCGACGCGACCGGAATGGCCGCTTCGTTCGTCTCCAGCCTGCTCGGCGAGATCCGCGCCGCTCGCTACCCGGCCCAGCTTCCACGCTTGCCCGGCATGCGCGTACAAGCAGATTGGCCGCCATCGAGCGGGGCCGGCATGACGAGCTCGAGACCACCCATCGCATCGCTGCCGATCGGCCACGGCCTGCCGGCAGCCTTGCCCAGCGGTGCCAATAGTGACACCATCCCGGGTGACGGCGATGCCGCGTGACCCCGAGGAGGTGCTCCCGCTGCTGACCAGCGCCCCGGAGACGGTGACCTTCGCGGAGCTCCGCAAGCTCTGCGAACGCTTCTTCGGCCCGCCGCGCTCGTCGGCCTCGAGTCACCTGGTCTTCAAGACCGGCCTGCGGGACCCCGCGCTCGTCAACATCCAGCGCGCCGGCAAGATGGCCAAGCCCTATCCGTGCCGCCAGGTTGCCCGCGCCATCGCCCTGCTGGGGACGGGAGAGGACTGATGAAGAGCTGGGAGCAGTACACCTACCGCGTGACCTTCTCCCCCGAGGACGGCGAGTACCTCGGCCTCTGCGCCGAGCTCTCGGGCCTGAGCTGGCTCGCCCCGACCGCCGAAGCGGCCCTCCGCGGCATCCAGAAGGCCGCGAAGGAGGCCGTCGCCCTCCTCCTCGCCGACGGCGACCAGGTCCCCGAGCCCCTCGCTGCCCGCACCTTCAGCGGCGTCTTCAAGGTCCGCATTCCCCCCGAGGTCCACCGCCAGCTCGCCCGCGAGGCGGCGGAACAGGGGGTTTCGATGAACCGCCTCGTGAGCGCGAAGCTCTCGACGGGGGCCTCCTCTCTCTCGCCCCTGTCACCGAGGCCAAAGCTGAAGAAGCCCACGCGCCCATCGGCACCGTCACCAGACCAGAAGGGTCGAGCTGCGACGGCGCAACCGCACCGGAAGGCAGGCTGATCGGAATCTCCTCGTCAGGGATCGTCCACTCAAGAGACGCCGCACCGTGCTGAACGTGATCCTCGGCGCCGCACTCGCGCTCATCGGCGGCGATCTCTTTCGGCTTCTCGAAGCGCGAGCCCGACGCGACCGGAATGGCCGGTTCGTTCGTCTTGGAAGGTGGGGGGAGGAGGAGGGTCGCCGTGCGGACCGCGGCAATGGCGAACGCACCACCGCTCTCGATGACTTCGTCGACTGCCGCCATGCCGAAACGCTCGGAGCCCTCCCCAGCCACCAACGGTTCCGCTCCCCTCCGCTTCGAAGCCAAGCTCTCGGCGATTGCCGATGCGCCCGCAAGGACATGAGAGCGGCCGAGACCAGGCACGCCGTGCCCGCCGCGCAGCTAGCGCCGATGGACCGTGGGGCCCAGCGATATCGCGCGCTCGCCGACCTAGCGTGCGATGCGGCCGCTACGACTGGCGGTCGAGTGACAGGTCCGACGATAAGGCGAAGAAAGGCGATGCCGACTCGCGCCGGACAGAGCCTCCGCCGCGACCTCTGCAGCCGATCCGCCGAAGCGCCGTGGGCCGAGATCTGCGCCTCGCTTCCCCCTGTCGTCCTGAGCAGAGCGAAGGACCTGGGCGGGGGGCCTTACTCCCTGCTTCGCCACCCGCGGAAGTTCGAATGAGCGAGCGACCAGACACGGAGAGCGGCACGGAGCAGGAGCGAGCCCGAGCCACGCGGTCGAGGTCACGCCCGAGGAGCAACAGATGACGAGACCAAGGTCCACCAAGAGAGCCCCCCTCCTCGCGCTCGCCGCTCTGGCCTGGTGTGCCGGCACCGCGCGTGCGGACGAGCTCGTGCTGACGAGCGGCGAGTCACTGACCGGCAAGGTCCAGGGGGAACGCCTGGCGATCGAGACGCCGCAGGGCCGGATCGAAGCCCCCTTCGAGGCGCTCTCCTCGGTGGAGCTCGACGAGGCGGCCAATGCGCGGGTCACTCTCGTCGACGGCACGGTGATCGAGGGCCGGTGGGTGCAGGCGGAGATCGTCCTGCGCCAGGGTCTGCTCGACCGCGTCGTGCCGGCGCCGTCGATTCGTCGTCTCGTCTGGTCGCCGCCGGCGGTGACGCTGCCCTCCGGCACGCCGGTGCCGCTCGCGCTCGTCCGCTCGGTGAGCTCCGCGGCGAATTCGGCCGGCGACCCGGTCTCGCTCTGCACGACCGAGGAGGTGACGGTGAACGGAAAGGTCGTCATCGCGCGGCACTCTCCGGCCTCCGGCTCGGTGCTCGGCACCGGCGGCGGCTCGAATGTCGGCGGCGGAGGCACTCTGGTGCTGCGAGCGGGCGCCGTGCTGGCGCGCGACGGGAGTTCGATTCCGCTCGCCGGGAACCTCCAGGTCCGCGGCGGTTTCAACGGGGCGAACTGGGGCCTGGCGGGCCTGCTCTCCGAGGGGAGCCCGGCGCTCGCGGCGAGCGGCACGCAGGTCGAAGCGAAGACCGCGAGCGAAGCGGCGATCGGCCTCGCGGCCAGCTCCTTCACCGCCGAGCAGCTCGCCGGCCAGGAGCTGTGCGCCGACTTCTTCCGCTTCAGCGACAGCGCCGAGATCGGGCTCGAGAAGGTGGTGCCGGGCCGCTCCTACGCCCCGGTTCCGCAGCCGCTCAAGCTCTCGCTGCCACTCCTCCCGTTCGCCCCCTTGCTGACCGAGGACGGCAAAGGCACGGTGAAGACCTACGGGACGCGGCCGTTTTCGATCGACGGCGTCGCTCTCGCGTCGTTGACCGTCGAAGCGGTGGGCAAGGGCAAGCGCGGCGCCACATTCAAGATCACGGCGCCCCTCACGGTCCCGGCCTCGTATGACCGCTGGGTTTCGCTCACCATCGAGCTGCTCGCGGGCGAGAAGCAGCTCCAGGTCCTCCGCCTGCAACGGATCGACGCCGAGGAGCGCAAGGTGACGCCGATCGACGCCCGGCTCACGCTTTCGCGTGCGGAAGTCGACGAGCTCCTCGCCGCGCCGAACGCCCGGCTGCGCATCACCATGACGGCGATCGAGAACTGATGGCGACGAACTTCCTGGTCGAGACGAGCCCCGCCTCGGCCCCACTCCCCTTCCGCATCGCCGTCCCCGACGGCGGCGGGTGCTCGTTCCTCCGCCGGCCAGGCGAGCTTCGGCACCGTGAGGCCTTCGCGTGGCGTGCCGAGCAGGGTCTCAGACGATAGGCTTCGGGCCGCATGTCTGCCATGAGCTCGAGGATCTGAAAGGTGTCGGCTCAGGACCATGCCCGGGGCCGGACACACGGCAGGGAGTCGGCGCCGTACCGGCCGCTGTCCCGCCACTTGACACGCCTCGCTTCCGCAAAGATGATGGATCCATCTGCTCCCCGCTGGATCAGCCCTCTGGGCCTCCGGCGGGGTTTTGTGCTTCTGGGAGGTTCTGGTCGTGCCCACTGAGCCCTCGACGAAGCGCACCGTCGTCTTCATCGACGGCCAGAACCTCTACTACGCCGTCAAGCAGGCCTTCGGCTACAACTTCCCCAATTACGATGTCCCGGCGCTGGCCGCCGCGCTCTGCCAGCGTGCGGGCTGGACACTCGCCGGCACCTACTTCTACACCGGCATCCCGAGCGCCCAGGACCACCCGGGCTGGAACCACTTCTGGTCCGCGAAGCTAGCCGTGATGGGAACCCGGGGTGTCGTGACCTTCGCGCGCCAGCTCAAGTATCGGAACCAGACCGTGGCGCTGCCGGGCGGAGCGACAACGACGGTGCTCGTCGGCCAGGAGAAGGGCGTCGACGTGCGGCTCGCGCTCGACATCGTCCGCCTGGCGCGCGAGGCGGCCTTCGACGTCGCGCTCGTCCTGTCGCAGGATCAGGACCTCTCGGAGGTGGCCGACGAGGTGCGCCAGATCTCGATCGCTCAGCAGCGTTGGATCAAGCTCGCCTCGGCATTTCCGACGAGCCCGACCTACCCGAACCGGCGCGGCGTGAACCGCACGGACTGGCTGCCCTTCGACCGCGCTTTCTACGACGGCTGTATCGACCCGATCGACTATCGACGAGGGGTCGAACCCTAAGGACGGGGGAACGATGGCGAGAGGCGGCAAGACGAAGGCCTCCGGCACCGAGCTCGGCTTCGAAGCCAAGCTCTGGGCGGCGGCCGATGCGCTGCGCAACAACATGGACGCGGCCGAGTACAAGCACGTCGTCCTCGGACTGATCTTCTTGAAGTACATCTCGGACGCCTTCGAGGCGAAGCACGCCGAGCTCGCCGCGCAGCGGGCGCAGGGGGCCGACCCGGAGGATCCGGACGAGTACCGCGCCGCGAGCATCTTCTGGGTGCCGAAGGAGGCGCGCTGGGCGCACCTCAAGGCGAACGCGCCGCAGCCGACGATCGGCACGCTGGTCGACGACGCGATGGCGGCGATCGAGCGCGACAACCCCTCGCTCAAGGGGGTGCTGCCGAAGGACTTCGGGCGGCTCGGCCTCGACAAGCAGCGGCTCGGGCAGATCATCAACCTGGTGAGCGACATCGCCCTCGGCAGCGCCGCCGACCGCGCCAAGGACACCCTCGGCCGCGTCTACGAGTACTTCCTGGCGCGCTTCGCCAGCGCCGAGGGCAAGAGCGGCGGGCAGTTCTACACGCCGTCGCACGTGGTGCGGGTGCTGGTCGAGATGCTGGCTCCCTTCAAGGGCCGGGTCTACGACCCCTGCTGCGGCTCGGGCGGGATGTTCGTCTCGAGCGAGAAGTTCATCGAGGCGCACAGCGGCAAGGTCGGCGACATCTCGATCTACGGCCAGGAGTCGAACTACACGACCTGGCGCCTGGCGAAGATGAACCTCGCGATCCGCGGCATCGACGCGCAGATCGTCCACGGCGACACCTTCCACAATGACCAGCACCCGGACCTGAAGGCCGACTACGTGCTGGCGAATCCGCCGTTCAACGACAGCGACTGGCGCGGCGAGCTGCTCAAGGAGGACAAGCGCTGGGTCTACGGCGTCCCGCCGGCCGGCAACGCGAACTTCGCCTGGGTGCAGCACTTCATCCACCACCTCGCCCCCACCGGCCTCGCCGGCTTCGTGCTCGCCAACGGCTCGATGTCGTCGAACCGGTCGGGCGAGGGCGAGATCCGCAAGGCGATCCTCGAGGCCGACCTCGTCGACTGCATGGTCGCCCTGCCGGGCCAGCTCTTCTACTCCACTCAGATTCCGGTCTGCCTCTGGTTCCTGACCCGCAACAAAGCTGCACGTCATCCTGAGCGAAGCGCCGCAGGCGCGAAGTCGAAGGATCTCGCTTTCCGCGACCGCCGCGGAGAGACGCTCTTCCTCGATGCCCGCAAGATGGGCTCTCTCGTCGACCGCACCCATCGCGAGCTCACCGAAGACGACGTCGCCAAGATCGCCGGCACCTACCACGCCTGGCGCGGCGACGCCGGGGCCGGCAAGTACAAGGACGTGCCGGGCTTCTGCAAGAGCGCGACGCTCGAGGAGATCCGCAAGCACGGCCACGTGCTGACTCCCGGCCGCTACGTCGGCGCCGGGGCTGCGGAGGACGATGGGGATCCGTTTGACGTGAAGATGAAGCGCCTCGTCGCGATGCTGCGCGAGCAGCAGGCCGAAGCTGCGCGGCTTGACGCCGCGATCATCGCCAACCTCAGGGAGCTTGGCTTTGTCGACTGAATGGAGAGAGGTGACGCTGGATTGCCTCTATGAGTTCAGTTCCGGGCTCTCCAAGCCCCGCACCGAGTTTGGCACTGGTTTTCCGTTCTTGTCGTTCAAGGATGTCTTCGACAACTACTTCGTCCCACGTGAGCTCAAGGAAAGGGTCAGGTCTACGGAGCAGGAGCGACGGGCGCTTTCCGTCAAGCGCGGTGATGTATTTCTGACCCGGACAAGCGAAACCGTGGATGAGCTCGGAATGAGCTGTGTCGCACTGCGGGACATTCCGGATGCCACCTTCAACGGATTCACAAAGCGTCTCAGGCCGAGGCCCGATGCCCGTGTGGCGCCAGAGTATGCGGGTTACTACTTCAGAGGCCCGGAGTTTCGGTCGCAGGTCTACGCCATGTCGTCGCTGTCGACCCGAGCAAGCCTCAACAGCGAGATGCTCTCAAGGCTGACCATCCGCCTTCCGAGCACACCCGTGCAAGAGCGGATCGGGGCAGTGCTGAAAGCGCTGGACGACAAGATCGACCTGAACCGGCGGATGAGCGAGACGCTGGAGGCGATGGCGCAGGCGCTCTTCAAGTCGTGGTTCGTGGACTTCGAGCCGGTGCGGGCGAAGGCGGCCGGCTACAACACCGGGCTCGGAGTAAGTCTCGGTGCGGTGTTTCCCGCGGAGCTCGCTGAATCCGATGTCGGTGAGATTCCAGCCGGCTGGCTCGTGCAGGAGATCGGCGATCTTCTGGAATTGGCCTATGGGAAGGCGCTGCGAGCCGAAGACCGCAAGATCGGGACGGTACCGGTCTACGGCTCCAATGGCCAGGTCGGCTGGCACGACCAGCGTCTGGTGTCTGGTCCAGGAATCGTTGTCGGTAGGAAGGGCAACCCAGGAGTTGTAACTTGGGTTCCGACCGACTTCTTTCCCATTGACACGACGTTCTTCGTGATTCCGAAGCTCGATTGCCGGAGCCTTGAGTTCCTCTTCTTTGCTTTGCAGGACCAGGGCCTGAGCGCGCTCGGAGCCGATTCCGCTGTTCCAGGAGTAAACCGGAATCTCATCTACCAGAGCAAGCAGATCTTGCCCAGCCCGAGAGTGCTTGAGGAGTTCAGTCGCATTGCTGGAAGCCTCCTTGACCGATCTCGCGAGTGTGTAGCTGAGGCTCAGGTTCTTGGAGCACTTCGCGACGCGCTCTTGCCAGGGCTGATCAGCGGCGACCTGATGATTGACCGGATGTCCACACTTGGGGGCCGAGGATGAAGCGGCGGACGCGACTGTTCCTTTTCCTGATCTCGCTGGTGATCCTCCTGGTCGTTGGACGGCTCGTCACAGGTAGCTTCTCCTTTGCGCTGAGTCAATTCTGGTTCACATCGGGTCTCTTCCTCCTGCTCCTCCTATCACTCATCGACCAGCCGCACTTCTCGAAGGATGCCAACGTCTTCGTGAATGCTGTGACGGGTTGGGTGGCACTGCTGCTTGTCCCCGGCGGCAGCCGCAGCGGGATCTGGTGGGCCTTCCTTGCTTGGACAAGCTACCTTGCGGTCTCCAGTTACGCGCTCATTTGGCTGAGATCTCGCGACCTTGGGAATGAGGGGCCTGGAATCCAGTTGCTGTCGAGGGTGAACCGCGAGGTCGGCCGACCCGAGGCGCTGTTCTCGGCATTCTTCCTATGGGGATGTGTGCTTCAGTTCGGAAGCGCCGGCCTAGAGTCGAGCGCCCTCTTCTTCTATTGGGCTGTGTTCATGATTCTCAATCAACCGGCGCTGGCTAGGATCTTGGACACGGCGCTGGAAGGAGGAGGCAAGGGCCCGACCGCCATAGAGGGCTCCCTCGAGGGGCTCGTGAGCCCTCGCGTTGCCGCGATTCGCCTACCGGCAGAGTTCCCAGTCGAGGCTCTTGGGCTGGAGGTGGAACTCGTTGCGAACGAAGGAGAACCCGCGGCTTTGGGCGTGATCTTCGACGACCGGATCGTCTCCGGAGTTCGGCTCGGAAGAGTCGGCCTCACAAGCTTCCTCCCGGCGTGGCAAAGGGTGGTTGATGCCGGCCCCAGGCGACCAGCTGTGAAACTAACGGGCAATCGTGTCGATGGCGATGAGTGCCCGCTGAGCATCGTGGATGCGGGGACGACGATCGGCCATGTGGTTTTCCTGGTTCACCCTGACATCAAGCTCCAGGCAGGGGAAGTGGTGGCCACCATCAGCGGTTCGACAACAGACGTTCTTTATCAGGTGATCTCGGCGACCGTGCTCAAGGAAGCGGCCCCTGAAGCTAATGCAATTTACTCCGTGAAGGTCTTGGCTGGGCAGCTCGGTGTTTGGGACAGGACGAAGTGTCAGTTCGAAACTGTCCCGTGGGTCCCCGGCGCCGGACACATCGTGCGAAAGATCGGAGCGTCGTTGAACGTCGAGCACAGGCCTCCGCAGGGGCGCGAAGTTGTGGGGAGAGTTCCCAACTCGACCTTTCCCGTCCATGTAGCTGTTGATGACGTGGTGACCCACAACACAGCGCTGATTGGGGTCACCGGTAGCGGCAAGTCCTACCTCGCGTTTCACCTGATCGAGGCGATGGTCGCTCAGGGAATCCATGTTCTGATCCTCGACATTAGTCGGCAGCACGATTTGTATCTCACGGGACATGAGCCGACAGCACTCAAGAAGGCGGACGAAGTCGCCGCCTGGTTTGGCAGCAAGTCGCTCATCGGCATCCACCAGTTTGCTGTCGACGCGGACGGTTACCCGAAGGTCGCTGCGGATTTTGCCAAGGCCGCGTTTGACGAGGTCTCGAAGGCGAAACTTGAACGAGGGAAGAACCTCCCGGCAAGGCTGTGCATCGTTTTGGAGGAGGCGCACTCTCTGATCCCCGAGTGGAACCAAGTGGCACAGAAGGGAGACGAGCAGCAAGTCAATCGAACAGCTCGGTACATCCTGCAGGGCCGAAAATTCGGAATGGGTGTGGTCGTCGTGACACAACGAACTGCGAACGTGACGAAGACAATCCTCAATCAATGCAACACGATCTTCGCTCTGCAGTCGTTTGACCAGACGGGCTTGGACTTCTTGCGGAACTACATGGGCGAGGAGTACTCGCAGGCGATCTCAACCCTTCCGCCGCGTCACGCGATCCTTGTAGGCAAGGCGTCATCGTCATCGCGCCCACTGCTCTTCGTCGTGCAAGACCTTAGTGACCGCTGGGCAGCCTCGAGCGGCAATGAGACGGCTAGCAAGTCAGCGGCTACGGCAGCAGCCATACCCACTGAGCCAGGTGGCGAGAAGAAGCTGTGAGTTCGAGGTCCGCTGAACCAGTGGCAGCAACCGCAGCCCTCAGGTGGGGGGGAGTGCTGGCGCGCGGCTTGAATCTCGAACCGGCTCTCACTTCCGGGATGCCGGCGGCCGACCGGAATAGCCCTGGCTTCCTGGACCTCGCGCTTGATGGGCAGCTGCGGCAATCGTTCGAGCGACTTGCGCCGGAGTTCCCTCACGAGCCCACACGTGAGGCCCGCCGCAAACCGCTTCGGGCGGAAGCGGCTTCGCTGCTCGAGCGCCGCCGCGCACATTGGCGGGTGAAAGCCGGCGGCGTCACATGGCGAGAGAAAGGAAGCGGGATCGACCGCTTGGTCGAGGCGGAAGAGATCATTCAACTTCCGGCTCCGGACCTCAGAAGCGGTCACCGCCGGACGGTCGTCACCATCTTCGGCCCGAGACCGTTCGAGCAAATGGACCGGGACGACCGCATTCGGGCCTGCTATCAGCACTGCGCCTTGCGGTGGGTCATGTCGGAGCGAATGACCAACCAGTCCCTACGGGAGCGGTTTCACCTGCCCGAGGGTAAGGCCGCGATCGCGTCGCAGGTGATCGCGGCCACGATCGAGGCGGGTCTCGTCAAACCGGATGAGAAGGTCGGCGCCTCTCGGAGGTTTGCTCGGTACCTGCCGTTCTGGGCCTAGGTTCATTTAAGAGATGCCGGCATGCAAGCGCCATCAGCACTGACAAGCCCTTTCCTTACAGTTACTTGGCCATTTAAGGCCTTCCCCAAGGCCAGTCGGGCGGCTGGGTGATGCACTTCACCGAATCCACCGTCGAAGAAGCCACCCTCGCCTGGGCCACCGGCATCGGATTCGACTACCAGCCCGGCCCGACGATCGCCCCGGGCGAGCTCTACGCCGAGCGGCGCGACTTCGGGCAGGTGGTGCTCGAGGAGCGGCTCAAGCAGGCGCTCGCGCGGCTCAATCCGGACCTCTCCGCCGAAGCCAGCCGGGAGGCCTTCCGCAAGCTCCTGCTGGCCGAGGGCGCCAACCTCGTCGGCCGCAACCGCGCCGTCCACCGGATGCTGGTCGACGGCGTCAACGTCGAGTACGCCCGCATGGACGGCTCGATCGCCGGCGCCCAGGCGCGGGTCATCGACTTCGAGAAGCCCGAGAACAACGACTGGCTCGCGGTCAACCAGCTCACCGTCGTCGAAGGCAACCACAACCGCCGGCCGGACGTGGTGCTGTTCGTCAACGGCATGCCGCTCGTCGTCATCGAGCTCAAGAACGCCGCCGACGAGAAGGCAGACGTGTGGAAGGCGTTCCGGCAGCTCCAGACCTACAAGAAGCAGATCCCGTCGCTCTTCGTCTACAACGTCGCCCTCGTCGCCTCCGACGGGACCACGGCGCGCCTCGGCACCCTCACGGCCGATCGCGAGCGGTTCATGCCGTGGCGGACGATCGACGGCCGCGGGCTCGCGCCGAAGTCGATGCCAGAGCTCGAAGTGCTGATGAAGGGCGTCTTCGACAAGCGCCGCTTCCTCGACCTCCTCCGCCACTTCGTCGTCTTCGAGGAGGGCGACGGCGGCAAGCTCGCCAAGAAGATGGCGGGCTACCACCAGTTCCACGCCGTCAACGTCGCCGTCGCCGAAACGATGCGCGCGGCAGCGCTGGGGAGCGGCGAGATCGTCGAAGAGGGGATCTACGAGTCGGGCCGCAAGAGCGGCGGCGAGGCTGGCGACCGGCGGATCGGCGTCGTCTGGCACACCCAGGGGTCGGGCAAGAGCCTGACCATGGCCTTCTACGCCGGGCGATTGATCCTCGACCCGCGGATGGCCAACCCGACGATCGTCGTGATGACCGACCGCAACGATCTCGACGACCAGCTCTTCGGCACCTTCGCCCGCTGCCGCGAGCTGCTGCGCCAGCCACCCGTCCAGGCGCAGAGCCGCAGCGACCTGCGCGAGAAGCTGCGCGTCGCTGGCGGCGGGGTCGTCTTCTCCACACTCCAGAAGTTCTTCCCGGAACGAGAGGGCGACGCCCATCCGCTCCTCTCCGACCGCCGCAACATCGTCGTCCTCGCCGACGAGGCGCACCGCAGCCAGTACGACTTCATCGACGGCTACGCGCGCCACCTGCGCGACGCCCTGCCGAACGCCTCCTTCATCGGCTTCACCGGCACGCCGATCGAGAAGAGCGACGCCAACACGCGGGCGGTCTTCGGCGACTACATCAGCGTCTACGACATCCAGCGCGCCGTCGAAGACGGTGCCACGGTGCCGATCTACTACGAGAGCCGGCTCGCCAAGCTCGGCCTCGACGAGCGCGAGCGGCCGAAGATCGACCCGGCGTTCGAGGAGGTCACCGAGGGCGAGGAGATCTCGGAGAAGGAGCGCCTGAAGAGCAAGTGGGCGCAGCTCGAGGCGATCGTCGGCACCGAGAAGCGCGTGCGGCTGATCGCCCAGGATCTCGTCGCCCACTTCGAGGAGCGCCTCGCGGCGATGGACGGCAAGGCGATGGTCGTCTGCATGAGCCGGCGGATCTGCGTCGAGCTCTACCAGGAGATCGCGCGCCTGCGCCCGGCCTGGCACTCGCGCGAGGACGACGCCGGCTCGATGAAGGTGGTGATGACCGGCTCGGCCTCCGACCCGCTCGACTGGCAAGACCACATCCGCAACAAGGCTCGCCGCGAGGAGCTCGCCAAGCGCTTCCGCAACGCCAAGGACCCGTTCCGTCTGGTGATCGTGCGCGACATGTGGCTCACCGGCTTCGACGCGCCCAGCCTGCACACCATGTACCTCGACAAGCCGATGCACGGCCACGGGCTGATGCAGGCGATCGCGCGGGTCAACCGCGTCTTCCGCGACAAGCCCGGCGGTCTGGTGGTCGACTACCTCGGCCTCGCCGACGAGCTGCGCCAAGCGCTCGCCGCCTACACCGAGAGCCAGGGCAAGGGCGAGATCACCATCTCGCAGGAGGACGCGGTCGCGGCGCTGCGCAAGTTCCACGAGATCTGCGCCGGGCTTCTCCACCCCTTCGACTGGTCGCTCTGGAAGCGCGGCAAGGCCGAGGAGAAGCTCGCCCTCATCCCGGCGGCGCAGGAGCAGGTGCTCTCGCAGGAGGACGGCAAGAGCCGCTTCGTCCAGGCGGTGCGCGACCTGTCGAGCGCCTTCGCTCTCGCGGTGCCGCACGAGGCGGCGCTCGCGCTGCGCGACGACGTGGCCTTCTTCCAGGCGATCCGCGCCGCTCTGCTCAAGGGCGAGCCGGGCGACGACGAGCCGCGTCCGCTCGATCTCGACCGCGCCGTGCGCCAGATCGTCTCGCAGGCGATCGCCCCCGAGGGGGTCGTCGACCTCTTCGCCGCCGCGGGGTTGAAGAAGCCCGACATCTCGATCCTTTCCGACGAGTTCCTCGCCGAAGTGAAGGGCATGCAGCGGAAGAACCTCGCCGTCGAGCTCCTCCGCAAGCTGCTCGCCGGCGAGATCAAGGCCCGCGGACGGACGAACGTCGTCCAGGCCCGCTCCTTCGCCGAGCTGCTCGACCAGGCGCTCAAGCGCTACCAGAACCGCGCCATCGAGACCGCCCAGGTGATCGAGGAGCTGATCGCCCTCGCCAAGGAGATGCGCCGCGCCGCCGCCAAGGGCGTCGACCTCGGCCTCACCGACGACGAGCTCGCCTTCTACGACGCCCTCGAAGCCAACGACAGCGCCGTCAAGATCCTCGGCGACGACATCCTCCGCACCATCGCCCGCGAGCTCGTCGCCACCGTCAAGAAGAACGTCACCATCGACTGGACCCTCCGCGAGAACGTCCGCGCCCAACTCCGCGTCCTCGTCAAACGCATCCTCCGCAAGTACGGCTACCCGCCCGACAAGCAGGAGAAAGCCACCGCGACAGTGCTGGAGCAGGCGGAGGTGTTGAGTGAGGGGTGGGCAGGGTGAGTACATCTCAGTCGTCTAACGAGCACGCATCTCGCCGCGCTGACGAATCGCGACGCCTAGCTTGGTGCGGCGGTCTTGGAGGAAAAGGAAGGAGCTGGCCTGCGCCAGGCAGATGCTCGATGGGGATTTCCAGCGATCAACTGCCGTTTGCAGGTCGACCCGGCAATGCCCTCTCCGCATAGGAGGTTGAAGCAATGGAGCTGAGGAGCGACTTTGGAGAGCGCACGATCAACGAGCTCTGCCTCATGTTCCGCAGTGGGCAGATCAACCTCGCGCCTGGCTTTCAGCGCAAGTCGGTCTGGAGTCTGAGCGACAGGAGGCGGCTTATCCATTCAATCGCACGCTCCTACCCAGTGCCGTGCATCTTCCTCTACAAGCGCAACCTTCGCGGGCGGCTCGTCTACGACGTGATCGACGGCAAGCAGCGGCTCGAGTCGCTCTTCATGTTTCTCCGGCAAGGGAGATTCAAGGATCAGGCCTTCGAGGCGCGTCTCGAACTATCGAACGACTATGACTGGCTCGACTGGGGGACGATCAAGCGACGGCTCCCGCATGACCGGCACCGTATCGAGTCGTACAAGATTCAGACTGTCGAGGTCGAGGGCGACCTTAGCGCCATCATCGACCTCTTCGTACGCATCAACTCGACTGGGAAGCCGCTGACGCCAGGAGAGAAGCGTCATGCTCGCTTCTTCACGAGCCGGTTCCTCAAGGAGGCCGAGCACCTCGTTTCACGGAATCAGAGGTTCTACCTGGACAATGGCATTCTGTCTCGCTCCCAGCTAGACCGGATGAAGGGCACCGAGCTTGTTTCCGAGCTTCTCATGTCGATTCATCAGGGCGGACCAATCAACAAGAAGACCGCACTCGATCGCGCCATCGGCAACGAGAGTGTCAACGGCAATACCCTTGCTCGCGTAGTCAAGGAGTACACCGCCACCTTGACCATCATCAAGAGGTTGCTCCCGGACATTCGAAGAACCCGATTCAGGAATACGGCAGACTTCTACTCCCTCTTCATGCTCCTCTGGGAGCTACGAGGGAAGAAGCTCGCCTTGACCGACCGCCGGCGGGGAGCGATCGCTGGTCAACTTCTCCTTCGACTCTCCAATGGAGTCGACGAGCTGAGGGACCGACTTCGGCGAGCAAAGCCAGCAAGACAAGACCAACAGTTCTACGCTCGCTATCTTCTTACCGTGCAAGGCGACACGGATAGTGCCGCCAACCGCCAGCGCCGGGCAGAGATTCTACGGGGCCTTCTCTCTTCCGTCTTCGAGTTCAAGGACGACCGGCGCGGCTTTTCCCAAGAGCAGCGACGGCTAATCTGGAATCGCGAGGAGAAGAGGGCTTGTACGAAGTGTCGCCGGTCGCTCACCTGGAGTGATTTCACGGTCGATCATGTGAAGGCATGGGCTCGAGGGGGCAAGACCGCTCTGACGAATGCCCAACTGCTTTGCCGCGCATGCAACAGCAAGAAGGGTGCCCGATAGCCGGGACTTCGCCCTTCACGACAGGTACTGGTGTCCCCTTCAGCTACCCCGCGACGGCCAAGGCGATGACACCCGAGCCGGTACTTCTCCGTCGTGGCAAGGCCTTCCACCAGCGGGTTCAGGCGGACTGGCTGGCCAACGCTTCGGGAGGCACGGTGCGGCTCGAGCACCCGGTGGAAGTTCGCCACCTCCCGGCCGGCGCTCGACATTTCCGGCGCGGCCGCATCGACGTCTTCGTCGACCCGTCAGGCGATTTCGTGACGGTGGTGGAGATCAAGGCTACGGCATGGGACCGGATCAAGCCTGCTAACCGCCGCAAGCTGCTCGCCTCCCATCGACGCCAGGTCATGAAGTACGCCGATACCTACATCGACCGCGACGAGCTCTGGGTCTGTGCCGGCGTCATCTACGCCTCTCCGCCTCGAGACCTGGCAATGCGCAGCGAAATCGAGAGGTACTTCGAGGAGAACGCACTACAGATCGTCTGGTACGACGAGTGAGGCGAGGCACCTGCATGCAAGAGATCGATCCCGAGATCCGAGAGTCTGTCGCCGACGTCACTTTGGGCTTCGTCGAGGAGGCGCTCGCCTGCGATATCGAGAAGTCTCTCCTGGCCGGCCTAGGGCGAGGAGCAGTCTTCGAGGACCCGGGCGGCCCGGACGACCTATTTAGATCCGCCGTGGCAAGGGCGATCCGCGCGATCCACGCCAAGGACGCCGACGGACTGATGCCGCAGTTCCTGGCCAAGGGTCCTTACTTCGATGCGGGGGAGATTCCCCAAGAGAGGATGGCCGACTTTCTGTCCGACGAGTCCGTTGCGGCAGCGATCCGGTTCATTCACTCCTCGGCGATCAACAGCTTCCAGGGAGCGCTCGCCGAGCTGCTCGCCGTGGGACCGGTCTGCGCCATCGTCGAGCGCGTCTTCGGTTCGAACAGCCCGCGCGTCTTCTGCGGGGATACCGTCCTCGCACGCAAGCCGCGAATCGGTTCCTGGGGAAAGGCCGCCGACCTGCACCTTCTCGATGTCCAGGGCGAGGGCACTTTAGCGGAGGCCTTCGTCCGCGGCGTCGTCGAGGTGAAGTCCTACATCACCACCCCCGAGAAGCTACGGTTTCAGGTGGCTCAACACCTGAAGCGCCCAAGTCGAGGCCTCCTCGTCCAGGGCCACGAGATCTCGATGGAGCGAGTTCGACCTGACCCGAAGGGTTCGCCGCCGATCGAGATCATGGTCGTCCCCAGCGACTGGGCCCTCTCTCGCGAGATCTGCTTCGACCGGGATGGTGACCGGATCTTCCTCGCCCAGGTTCCGGTCATTCCTCCCCAAGAACTGGACCGCATCGAGATGCTCGAAGAGGGACGCTGGCTCGTTACCCTCCGCTGGTCGCAGGAAGCGCTGGCTTCGGTGGCCTATGAGATGACCTTCTGGTACCTGGGGCAGCTCGGCCAGTTGGCCTACGGGGAGGATCGGCCGCGAGGCTGGGAGGACCTGCCCCCAGAAGAGGCCGGCCGCGAGGCCGCCAAGATGATGCTCTACTACTCCATTCTCCGGGCCCGCACCACGCGAGAAGCTAGCCGCGCCATCGCACTCTTTAACAGCTACGGCTTCGGCTACGCTCTTGGCGCCCACTTCGTCGATCACAAGGGAACGAGACAGGAGCTCTTCTTCGAGGACCTCGAGCAGATTGCTCAGAACGGTATTTCGCGCACCGAGTCGATCGAGTTCCAGGACAAGGAAAGCGGTCGAGTACGAGTTATTCCACCTGCCCGCTGCAGAATCCGCTGATTCGCGAGGTCACTCGCCAAGGAGACCGCCCCCATGCCCACCGACACCCGAATCTGGAGAGTCACCCAAGGCGACCGTCTCGAGGAGATTCCCTCCGGCCGCCTCGACCGGGAGGAGCGCCTCGAGGCCTGGCTGGAGCGCGACATCGGCATCCTCTCGCCCAACCTGATGGTCATCGGCCGCCAGGTGCAAACCGACCATGGCGGCTTCATCGACCTACTCTGCATCGACGAGAGCGGCAATCTGACGATTGTCGAGATGAAGCGGGACAAGACACCGCGCGAGATCACCGCTCAGGCACTCGACTATGCGTCGTGGGTCGCAGAGCTGTCCCACGAGGACGTCACGAGGATCGCGGAGGGCTACCTCGCGGCCTCTGGGACGAGCTTCGCTGCAGCATTCCAGGCGCGCTTCAACTCCGACATCCCGGAAATCCTCAACGAAAACCACTCGATGGTCGTTCTCGGCTCGCGCATCGATGACAGTTCGGAAAGGATCGTGCGGTACCTTTCGGAGAAGTTCGACGTGCCGATCAACGCCGCGAGCTTTCGATTCCTTGGATCGCCCGAGAAGGGCGGGGAGTTTCTTGCGCGGACCTTCCTCCTCGAGCCGTCCGAGGTCGTCTCGGGAGGTGGGCCGAAGTCCAAGCGGGCGCCCAACCTCAGCCCGGAACAGTTGGCTGAGGTCGCGACCGAGATGGGCGTCCGCCCTTTGTATGACCTGCTCGCGAGCGGCTTCCACCGTCACTTCAGGCGACAGACGACCAAGACCTCTCTCGCCTTCACCGCCAGGATCGGCAGCAGCCGGAACACGGTTCTGACTTTGATTCCGGAGGAGAGCAGCGCCGAGTCCGGCGTGTCGTTCCACGCCTACACGAACCGCCTCTCAGCCGTGCTCGGCATGCCATCGGAGGAGATCAAGGCCCAGCTTCCGGCAGCGGCGAGGAACTGGCAATACGTCGGGACGGACCCCGACTGGTCGGGACTCGCCGGCCATTTCGATTCCGAGTCTGCCCGTCGGTTCCTCGCTTTTCTTGATGGGTGTGCAGCGCTCGAGGAGCCGGGCAACGGCTAGAGCCAGGGCTCGCCCCGAGCAACTTGAGCTGCCACCGCTCTCGGTTTCATGGCCCATGACTAGACCAGAGGCAGCAGCGAAGTTGACTCGCAGCTTCTCGCCCATCCCGGCGCCTCATCTCGAGCCGCCCCTGCCCGCCACCCTTCCATCACCCAGGACTCGACCGAGATCCTGATCGTCGGCCTCATCCGTCCGCCGGAGGCCGGCAAGCCCTTCCTCGTGGAAACCCACCTGCGAGCGCAGCGGAATCGCCACCCTCGCAGGTGGTGCACTCTCTTCCTTGAGCCCTGGATTCTCCCCGTCTACCCAGGGTCTTTCCGAGTATCTACGCGGGCACCCGGAAGCTCAGTGCCCCTGATCGTGAGGAATTCGCACCGTGGTCGTCGTTCTGGCGCGGTTTCCCGACGAATCGCCACAGACGATCCCGAGGGTGTAGATCCGGTCACCGGCACTTCCATCGCGTTCGGCCCGGAGCCAGACCGTCGTGGCGCTGGCGATCTGCCAGTCCGGGTTCGTGCTGCCGCCTCCCGTCGAACCCGTCCCCTGGTTCGAGGAGACATCCGCGATGGCACAGGCCGGGCGCGGGTCACAGCCGTCCACCACGGCGGCGGTGACCTTCACGAGGACCATCTTGTGATTCGGCGGCCAGAGCTGCGCCGGGCTCGGGGAGACGGTGCCCATCACCGGGGGCGTCTGATCGAGGACGCGGGCCACTGCGGTGTCGGAGTCGACACCGCCCTGTCCGTCGTTGACGGTCAGCAGGAACTGGTGAACGCCGAGCGGCAGAGAGAACTGCGGCGAGGTGCTGCTCGAGGTGAAGCCGGTGTCGCTCTGCCAGGCGAAGGCCAGCGAGTCCCCGTCAGGATCGGATGACCGGGAGCCGTCGAGAGTCACCTGGCCACGGCAATCCGCGCCTGCCGCCACCGTTCGGTCGTCACCGGCATCGGCAGTGGGCTCGCCGTTGAGCCGCGAGAAGACCGCAAGCGCGTTGTCGTCGTGGCCCGCGACATAGACGTTCCTGCTGTCCGGACTGGTGGTCACGTCGGACCCTCCCGCCAGACCATCGATGCCGTTGACGCCATCCAGGAACGCCTGGCTGAAGGCGAGGCGACCGTCCGCGGAATTGCGAGCGAAGACGACCAGCGAGCCGTGACCTTTGGTGTAGACCCAGCGACCGTCCGGGCTCACCGCCACCGCATTCGTCCGGACCATTCCGTAAGCGCCACCCATCCCGTCTCGCTGCGCCTCGAGGTAAGTCAGCTCACCTGTCGCCGGATTGCGAGCGAAGACCGCCAGCGCATTGTCCTCCGTTCCCGCTCCATAGACGTTCCGGCCGTCCGGGCTGATGGCGAGCTTGTACACTCCGTACAGCCCATCGACTCCTCCGACACCATCCCGGTAGGAAGCCACGAACGACAGCTCGCCTGTTGATTCGTTCCTGGCGAAGGCGGAGATCGAGTTGTCGAGGATCCCGACGCCGTAGACGTTCTTCCCGTCCGAGCTCACCGCGATCGCGGTCCCGCCGAACAGGCCGTCGACGCCCCCAACCCCGTCGCGCAGGGTCTGCCGGTAGTTCAGCTCGCCAGTTGCAGGGTCCCTGTCCCAGACCACGATGCTGTCGGCGTTGCTGGTTGGCGCGTAGACCGAGAGGCCGTCCGGACTGACGAAAGGACCGCGCACGTTCGCCACCGAGGGACTGCCGATGCCACCCGTTTCCACCTCGACCACGGTCAGGGCTCCGGAGAGCGCATCCCTCCTGAAGACCACGATTCGATCGTTGTAGCTCCAGGGACCATAGCCAGCGCCGGAGACGTAGACGTTGCGACCGTCCGGACTCACCGAAACGTCGATGGCACCCATCAGCACGTCGACGCTCGCGACGGTGTCGTCGGCAACACCTGCGAACGTCAGTCTTCCAGTAGCGGCGTCTCGTTGAAAGATCGAGACGATCCCAGTGAAGAGCGGGTAGTCGTGGTCGGTGACGTAGACGTGCCGGCCGTCGGGACTGACGGCAACCGAGAACGCTCCGCCCAATCCGACGACACCGTCGACCCCCTTTCTATGAAGCTCCACGAACTGGAGGTCCGCTGCCCAGCCGCCAGAAATCGAAAGGGCGAGCCCGACTACGGTGAGCACCACTGCGAGAATCGATCGCCGCACAGATTCCTCCGGTCAGCCCGGTGGTAGTTGGAGTCCGGACTGCGTTGCGGAAGATGGCAAGGCACATGCCAGGCCTTGCACCTGCTTTCAGGCGGGTTTCTCCTCGAATCGGCGAACCTGTTTCGCGGCTCGTGTAACGACCTTGTCGGTGTGCGCCCAATCCCTTGGCGAGAGCCCGACGCTGTCCTAAGAGCGCGCGCTGATGCCTCCCCGCTTCTCGCCTCGGAGCGATTCGCGTAGTCTTCCGACGCAGCCTCGCCATGCGCTACTGGTGGGTCAACCAGAACCAGACCTTCCGCCAGGAGTTCGGCGGCGGTTATCTCTGGTCGCCCAAGCGCAAGGCGGACGGGCATCGCAACGCCTTCTACGAGTCGATGCGCGAGGTGGCGCCGGGGGATCTGGTGTTCTCGTTCGCCGACACGCGCATCCGGGCCTTCGGGTTGGTGCGGTCGCACGCCTACGAGAATCCGAAGCCCGCGGAGTTCGGCTCGGCGGGGCGCAACTGGGAGAGCGTCGGCTGGCGGGTCGATGTCGAGTGGCACCCGGTGCACACGGTCGTGCGGCCCGTCGAGTGGATGGAGTTCCTGCGTCCGCTGCTCCCAGCCAAGTACTCTCCCCTGCTGCCCGACGGGCGCGGCGTGCAGGCCGTCTACCTCGCCGAGCTATCCAAGCCTCTGGCCCTGCAGCTCGCCCACCTCGTGGGGAGTGAGGTCGAGGCGATCGCGCGGACCGAGACCGTCGCCGAGGTCGCCGCCGACACCGCGCATCCCGAGCTTGCCCTGTGGGAGGAGCACCTTCGCCGGCGCATCGAGGACGACGCCTCGCTTCCCGACACCGAGCGCGAAGCGCTCGTGCTCGCCCGCCGCGGCCAGGGCCTCTTCCGCCAGCGGGTGCAGCTCCTCGAACAGCGCTGCCGCGTCACCGGCGTCGATCGCCTCGAGCACCTGCGCGCCAGCCACTGCAAGCCGTGGCGCGACAGCGACAACGCCGAGCGGCTCGACGGGGAGAACGGGCTGCTGCTGACGCCGTCGATCGACCATCTGTTCGATCGGGGGTTCATCTCTTTCCGCGAGGACGGGCGGCTGCTCGTGTCGCCGGTGGCCCACGGCCCGTCGCTCGCACGGATGGGCGTGCCGGTCGATCGCGAGCTGTTCGTGGGCGGGTTCAGCACCGGGCAGGGGCGGTATCTCGAGTTCCATCGCGACCAGGTGTGGCTCGCGGCGCAGCGAACGGGAGGGTGACGAGTCGCCGGTCGGTTCACCGGCCGCCCGGCCGCCCGGATCCCTCGCTCTCGCGCTCGGGACGACGAGGGGACTTGGTTGCGCCGCTCTCCTTTCCCGAGGAAGGGGCACGGACGAGCTCTCTTGCCGTCGGCGCGGAGCTCGCCTTGGAGCGGCTGAGGCCGCACGACACGTTCCGCTCAGCGGTCCGCAGATCATCCCTTCTCCCGCCGCTTCTCGGACCGGCCGGATCCGCGGTCCTGCCTGCCGAGCGGCCCGATGGCACAATCGAGCTCACGGGAAGAGGCGAATGCACCAGCTCATCGAAGCAGAACTGACGGAGGTCGCGGCGCTCTGCCGCCGCTACGGCGCCCGCCGGCTCGAGCTCTTCGGCTCGGCCACTCGGCGGGATTTCGACCTGGCGACGAGCGACATCGACCTGCTCGTCGACCTCGATCCGCCTCCCAGCCTGGGTTACGCCGACGCCTACTTCGGGCTCAAGGAGGCGCTCGAGAAGCTCTTCGCGCGCCCCGTCGACCTGGTGAGCCGCGCTGCCGTTCGCAATCCCTACTTCCGGCGCGAGATCGAATCGTCGCGCCGCTTGCTCGATGCAGCCTGAGGCCAAGAAGTTCCTTTGGGACGCCAGCACGGCGGCTGCACGAGTGGCTTCGTTCGTCGCGGGCAAGAGCCTCGACGACTAACTCTCGGATGATCTGATTCGCTCGGCCGTCGAGCGGCAGCTCGAGATCGTCGGCGAAGCCTGCAACCAGCTCGCTCGACTCGACCCCGAGACGGGAGCGCGCATCCCCGAGCTCGGTCGCCTGGTCGCGTTCCGCAATGTCCTCGCCCACGGTGACGCGATCGTCGACGATCGACTCGTCTGGGACCTCGTCCAAGCCAAGCTCCCCCAGCTCGCCAAGGTTCTCGCCGACCTCTTGGCCGAGTAGGGGCCGGTCTCGCAGCAAGGGCTCCGCACGGCTCGCCCACGGCGACTCCCGTTCGTGCTTCTCGTGTTCGCGAAGACTCGACCGCTCGCCGGGGCGAGCCCGGTGTCCCCTTTCTCCCCGTTTCGTCGAGATAAGCTCCGGGGCCGATCTGGATCCGGCTCCCGGCCCGCGGAGGAGGTCGCGATGAGGCTCAACGAGCGCAAGAAGCTCCGCTCGCTGGCGTTCTGGGAATCGCTGCAGGCGAGGTATCCCCTCGGCTCGCGATGGGAGCTGGTGCGGCCGGCGACGTCGGTGATCGCGGCGAACCTGCTCACCGGCCGGGCACTTCTGCGCGGCGAGATGCGCCCCTGGGAGCTCGTGCTGCTCGTCGCGCTCGAGGCCGCGGCCTTCTCGGCGATCGCCTGGGTGCAGACGATCGGGCTGCCACCGGATGCCCTCCCCGACGAGGAGGGACCGAAGCAGACGCTCGCCCAGCGCCTCGGGGTGCTCGCGTTCGGGCTCTTCTGGATCGCCGCGGTCTACGGACTGATCTTCGGCTTCTACCTGCGCGAGCTGCCCGACTGGAGCACGCTCGCCGCGGCGCCGTTGGCCTACCTCGGCGCGAGCGCGATCCGCTGGCCACTCGCCGTCTCGGTCGGCGGCGCGCTGCTCGACGCGATCGCCGATCGCCAGTTCTGGCGCCACCGCGGCGGGATCTTCGTCAGCACCCCCGGGTTCACCGCGCTGGCGCGCTGGCTGACGCTGATCTTCGGCGGCATCCCGTTCTTCGTGCCGTTCGCGGTCGGCGCCGGGTGTATCGCGGCGATCGTCAAGGCGGTCGAGCGGCGCTTCAAGACGTCGCCGACGACGACCTGGCCAATCGCCCTCTTCCCGCTGCTCACCCTCCTGCTCTTCTGGGGGATGAGCCACCTGATCGCCGCCGGCGTCGTCGGCTGGACGATCGGCTACGTCGCCGCCAAGCTCGGCTCCGAGTTGCTCGTCCTCGGCGTGCCGCTGCTGGCCGAACGCGCCGGACAGGAGGAGCGCGAGAAGCTCGCGGGGACCGCACCGGCAGGGCCGACGAAGCGGAGGAAGCGCACCTAGCCGCGGGCCGGCTCACCCGACGCCACCGGAGTCGGTCCGGCGGCGGAGCGGACGAGCTCGTAGAGGAATTCCGGCGCGAAGTCGGCTCCATTCGGCCAGACCGCCGTGTGCAGCTCCGGGTGAAGACGCACCTCGGAGAAACGCTCGGGATCGCGCAGCGGTTCGAACACCGGCCCCCACAGCTCGGCGACGAGCGCTACGCTACCTTCGGTACCGTCGGCGAATCTCAGCCGAAGCGAGTGACCAGCCAACGGGTACACCTCGACAAGTCGGGGGATCATCGGCGTCTACTCCAACGGTGCGATCGGCGCCAACGGCTCGCGCAGACGAGCCCGCTCCCAATTCGCCTCGAGCTCCGTGCGGTGCAGCTCGGCCCACTCGAGCACTAGCCCGAGTGCACGACGTGGGAAACGACCCGAGACCGATCCGTCGGCGATCCCCACGACGACCTCGTAGTCGCCGTAGGTGGCGTGAAAGTGCGGTGGGCCGTGCTCGCGGTAGAACATCGCGATGACGATCCCGAGGAATCGACAGAGCTCCGGCACAGGCTCATTGTATCTCCGGCACCGAATCGGGCTCGCCAGCTCCCTTCGGAGCATGGACAAGTGCCCTCCACTCGCGGACCGCGGCACCAACTCCGGGCGCACGTCGCCTCGGGCCGCGCCGACGCCGCACCAGAGTGCCGCGAAGCGACGGACGTCCAGGCCTTGTCGTTTGATGCGGCCCGCGGCGACGTCGCTGCCTGCCGCCCTACCGCTTCTCCCCCGGATCGAGCAACGAATTGTGCTTGGCGGGCGTTCCCGCCGCCAGGCGGTCGAGGAGCTCGTCGACCGTGGCGACGCCCTCGTCGGCGAGCGTGGCGGCGAGGTGGTCGCCTTCGACGAGGCGGATGCGGCGGGCGAGCTCGGGGCGGAAGGCGGGCGTGACGTAGAACCCCGTCGTCGCCGCGAAGTGCAGCTCGTCGAGCGGCGCGACGAAGATCAGCGCGTCGTAGGCGTCGGCCATCGTCGATCCGGGGGCGGCGTTCGTCATCGTATTGCCGATGAAGGGTGCGGCGCCGAACGGCGTGCCGGCGATCTCGAGCCCCACCGGCACGTTGCCGTGGGCGGCGAAGGCGCGATCCCAGGCACCGTCCTCCATGCGCACCCAGCGGTAGATCTTCGTCTCGAGCCCCTGCGTGGTGTGCGGGCTGGCGCTGTCGCGACTCCCCTCGATGGCGAGCGTGGCGTTGTGGAGGCGCGCCGACCAGGCGCGCCCCGGGTCGTAGCGCGCGAAGAAGCCCGCGGTGTTGAGCTGCGGGCGGCCGGCGGCGTCGCGGACGCGCATGTAGGCGTGGCGCGTGTTGGTGAGGAAGAACGCCTTCTCGCCGTTGCGGAAACCGTGCATCCGGTCTCGGATCATCGCGTAGAGGAAGAAGTCGCGGCCGGCGAGCGACTCCTGGAAGAGCTCGTAGTCGGCGCGGGTGTGGATCGCCTCCCACCAGATCGGCTGGTCGACACCGACGACGCGGAGCCGCTCGGCGGGCGGCAACCCCTGGTTGATCTCGCGCACCGTGGCGAGCAGGTCGAGGTAGGTGGCGTAGCGCCAGCCGTAGCCCGAGTAGTCGTCGCGGAAGACCGGCGCGAGGAGGCTGCGGTCGTCGGTCGAGCTCGCGAGATAGGCGTCGAGGTGCGGCTGCGCGGCGAGCGAGACGACCTCGAGGAAGACCGTGCGCACCTGCTTGCGCACGCGGGAATCGCGCAGCAGCTTCTGGTAGAGCTCGAACGGCTCGACGGCGTTGTGCAGCGCGTCGTCGAAGATCAGCAGGTCGTGCTGCTCGAGCGCGGCGAGGACGAGGTCGACCGGCGATCGTTCGTGCTCGCGCAGGGCCTGCAGGTGGGCGTCCGCCGCGGCACCCGGCGCAGTTGTCGGAGCCACGGCCGGAGCCCCTGCCGGAGCCCCTGTCAGAGCCACGGCCGGGGCCACGGCCGGCTCCAGTACCGCGGCGGCGAGCGGGGCAGCGGCGAGTGCCGCCGCGACCACGAGGCGGCCGCAGCGCCACGGCACCCGGCGAACGGCGGCGGCTCGGGACGGGCGGCTTGCGTGTGTCTCGTGGAGCATGCGGGTCTTCTCCTCGGGCAACCGGCCGCCTCGGGTGTGCGCCCGAAACCACCGGGACGATTCCGGGCGGAGCGCTCGCCGGACGAGCGGAGCGCCGGGCACCTCGCCGTCGGCCCGCGCTCTTCGAGCAAGTACGTTCGAGCGCGGGGCCGGTTTCCTCCGGCCACCCGCACGCACCGAACCGGATCGCCCAGGCGTGACGAGCTGGAGCGAAGGGCGGAGATCGCAGGACGTTTCCGTCGTTCGTGACTACAATGGACCCGGCAGTCGGCTCGTTCCGACGAAAGGATAACTCTTCTCATGACGACTTCGCTCTTCAGCACCTACCGGCTCGGCGACCTGCGATTGAAGAATCGCATCGTCATGGCGCCGATGACCCGCTCCCGCGCCGTTCGCAACGTGCCGAACGACCTGATGGCGACCTACTACGCCCAGCGCACCGGCGCCGGGCTGATCGTCACCGAAGGGGTCTCGCCGTCGCCGAACGGGCTCGGCTACGCGCGCATCCCGGGGCTCTTCAACGCCGAGCAGGTGGCGGGCTGGAAGAAGGTGACCGCCGCGGTGCACGCGCGGAGCGGGCGGATCTTCGCCCAGCTCATGCACACCGGCCGCGTGTCGCACCCTGCCAACCAGCCGGCGGGGGCCGAAGTCGTCGCGCCGTCGGCGATCGCGATGAACGGCACGATGTTCACCGACGGCCAGGGGATGCAGCCCTATCCGACGCCGCGGGCGATGACGACGGCCGACATCGCCCACGCGACCGCGGAGTACGCCCACGCCGCCCGGCTGGCGATCGAGGCGGGCTTCGACGGCATCGAAGTGCACGGCGCCAACGGCTACCTGGTCGACCAGTTCCTGAATCCGGCCTCGAACCAGCGCACCGACGACTACGGCGGCACGCCGGCAGCGCGCAACCGCTTCGCGCTGCTGGTCTGCCAGGCGATCGCCGCGGCGATCGGCGCCAGCCGCACGGGGATCCGCCTGTCGCCCTACGGCGCCTTCAACGACCTCGTCCCCTTCCCCGGTCTCGAAGAGCAGTATCGCGCGCTGGCCGCCGAGCTCGGCGAGCTGAAGCTCGCCTACATCCACATCGTCGATCACTCCTCGATGGGCGCGCCCGAGGTGACCCGCTCGGTCAAGGAGGGGATCCGCGACGCCTTCGGCGGCACGATCATCGTGAGCGGCGGGATGGATCGCGCGAAGGCCGAGGCGGCGCTGGCCGAGGGGCTCGGTCAACTCGTCGCCTTCGGGCGGCCGTTCATCGCCAACCCCGACCTCGTGCAACGCCTCGAGCTCGGCGCCCCGCTGGCCGCGCCGAACCCGGCGACCTTCTACACCCCGGGCGCCACGGGCTACACCGACTACCCCACGCTCGACGCGTCGTAGGCGCGGCGAACGGCACCGTTCCGTCGCCGCGGACCTGAGCCGCGCCCTTCCGACTCAGGCCGCCGCCGGAATCGCGGCCTCGCGGAGGAAGGCGAGCAGCGCCGCATCGAACGCCGCGGGCGCCTCGAGATTGCTCACGTGGGCGGCGTCGTCCAGCACCGCGAGGCGTGCCCCGGGGATCTTCGCCACTATCGCCTCGGACAGGGCGGGCGGGGTGAGCGCGTCCTCGCGGCCGACGATCACCAGCGTCGGCAGCGCGAACGAGGCGAGCGCCGGGGTGATGTCGGTGCGGCCTTGCATCGCGGCGAGCGCGTTGGCCATGCCGGCCGCATGGTTGCTCCGCATCAGGGCGAGCAGCTCACGGCCGGCGGCCGATTCGGGGCGACGCAGCAGCTTCGGCAGCATCGCGGTGACGAACCCGTCGAGCCCGCCGGCGTGCAGGGTCTTGATCGCGGCAGCGCGACCGAGCTTGCCCTCGTCGCTGTCGGGATCGGAGCGCGTGTCGCAGAGGGCGAGCGCACGGAAGCGCTCGGGCGCGCGTTGCACCGCACGCAGCGCGATGTAGCCGCCCATCGAGAGACCGACGAGCCCGGCCTGTCGAATGCCGAGCGCATCCATCAGGCCGAGCAGGTCGTCGACATAGGCCTCGAGCGGCTGCGGCAGCGGACCGAGGCCGCTCTCGCCGAGCCCGCGCAGGTCCCAGGTCAACACGCGGAACTCCCCGCCGAGTGCAGCCGCCTGCGCCGACCAGGTGGCGCGAGTGAAGGGAAAGCCATGGATCATCACGACCCACGGGCGACCCGCGGAGCCGTGCACGTCGTAGGCGAGATCGATGCCGTTCACCTGCAGCTTCATGGCGGCCTCCGGAGGAGGCGCGACGGGAGGAGACCCGCAGCACCAGACGAGGAAGGATGACGCCCTGCATTATGCGCTCTTCGGCCGGCCGATCGAGCGATCGCGGGGGAGCGTCGCCGCGGCGATGGGGAGCAATCGAAGCGCGGCAAGGCGATCGGCTCGCCGCACGATGAGCGACGAACGCCTCCCGCCCACCTCCTCACCCGCACCGGTCGACCTCGCGACGGCGCGCCACTACCCCTGGGGCGACGGCTGTGACGGCTGGCATCTGCTGGCAACACCCGAGCTCTCGGTGATCCGCGAACGGATGCCGTCCGGACCCGCCGAGGTGCGTCACCGACACGCGCACGCTCAACAGTTCTTCTTCGTGCTCGCCGGCCGGCTGACGATCGACCTGGCCGGCGTCGAGCGCTCGCTCCTCCCGGGCCAGGGCCAGTCGATCCCAGCCGGCGTGCCGCACCAGGTCGTCAACCGCGACGACTCCCCCGCCGAGCTCCTCGTCGTCTCCCAACCACCGAGCCACGGCGACCGGATCGTTTGAGTTCCTCGCCCGAGAGCAGAGCGATTCCGCGGCTCGCCTCCGCCATCGAGCGCCGCTCGGAGGTCACGGAGCACTGACCGCCCCGGCGCAGCCGCCGGAGAGATCGCCCGAGCAACGCGCTGCGCCGGCGACCCCAGGACGGCAGCCGAAGGGCGGGGACAGACGAGGCGGCGCGGCGGATCTGCCGCTCGACCTGTCCCCGACGAAGACACGCTGGTTGCTCGGCCGACTCAGTGGCCCTGGCTCTGAGCCACCGTGACGGTCGTCGTCCTTCGCACCGAGTTCCCAGACGAGTCCCGGCAGACCACGCCGATCGAGTAGGAACGATCACCGAGGCTCGCAGTTCGCTCGGCGCGCAGCCAGACCGTCGAAGCGCTGGCGATCTGCCAGTCAGGACCGCTGTTGCTGCCCCCTCCGCCGCTCGCCGGCCGGTTCGAAGCGACGTCCGCGATCGCACACAACGGACGGGCGTCGCAGGCGTCAGCAGCAACTACGGACACGGACACCAGCACCATCTTGTGGTTCGGTGGCCAGAGATACGCCGGCGTGGCAGTGACCGCCCCGGCGACCGGCGGCGCCAGGTCCACGATCGAAACGACCGACGCGTCGACGGCGCTCCCTCCTCGACCATCCCTCACTTCCAGCGTGAACTCGTGCCTCCCCAGGGGAACGAGGATCGACGGCGTCGCTCCCGTCGCGGTCAGGCCGCTGTCGCTCTGCCACGCGAAGGTGAGTGAATCTCCGTCCGGGTCGGACGATCCACTCCCGTCGAGCGACACCTGAGCGCGACAGTCCGCGCCGGCGGGCAACAGCTGATCGCTTCCGGCATTGGCCGTCGGCTCCCCGTTGGCGTGCGAGAAGACGACGAGCGCGTTGTCGTCGTGACCGGCCACGTACACGTTCCGACCGTCCGCACTGGCGGTGACGTCGGAGCCGCCGGCCAGGCCGTCCACTCCACCGACACCATCGACGAACGCCTGGCGGAAGGTGAGCCGCCCGTCGTTCGCGTCTCGCTCGAACACGACGAGAGTCCCCAGGCCCTTGGAGTACACGTAGCCACCGTCCGAGCTGACGGCCACGGCGTTCGTGCGGACCATCCCGAAGGCGCCAGCCATCCCGTCGCGCTGGGCCTCGAGAAACACCAGCCGGCCGGTCACCGGATCGCGCGCGAAGACCGCGAGGGCGTTGTCCTCCGTCCCCGCCCCGTAGACGTTCTTCCCGTCCGGGCTCACGGCAAGCTTGTAGACGCCCGCCAACCCGTCCACTCCGTCGACACCGTCCCGGTAGAAATCGACGAAGGAGAGCTCACCGGTTTGCGCGTCGCGCGAGAAGGCGGAAATCGAATGGTCGAGGATGCCGACGCCATAGACGTGTCGCCCGTCCGGGCTCACGGCGATCGCCGTTCCGCCGAAGAGCCCGTCGATTCCGCCGTGGCCGTCGCGCAGCGTCTGCCGGTAGTCGAGCTCACCGGTGCCCGGATCGCGATCCCAGACGACGATGCTGTCGGCGTTGCTCGTCGCAGCGTACACCGATCTCCCATCCGGGCTCACGAACGGGCCGCGGACATTGGCCACGGACGGGCCACCGACGCCCCCGGTCTCGACCTCGACGACGGAGAGAGCCCCGCTCGCCGGATCTCGCTCGAAGACGACGATCCGATCGTTGTAGCTCCATGGACCGTAGCCGGCGCCCGACGCGTAGACGTTCTTCCCGTCGGGACTGACGAAGACGTCGACGACGCCCATCAGGACGTCGACCCCGGAAACAGCGTCGTTCGCCGTGCCGGCGAAGACGAGCCGCCCGGTCGCTTCGTCTCGCGCGAAGATGGTCACCGTGCCACCGAAGAGCGGGTTGTCGTGATCGGCGACGTAGACATGGCGACCGTCCGGGCTCACCGCCACCGAGTTCGCCCCGCCGAGACCGACTACCCCATTCACTCCCTGGCGATGCACTTCGAGCAGTTGCAAGTCCCCTGCGCCCGCTCGCCCTGCCACGGAACCGAGCTCCGCGATCACTGCCAACAGTACCGCCGACCATCGACGCACGATCTCCTCCGCTCTGTCCGGGAGAAGTTGGAAACCGGACGAGGCCCGTGCCAGGGCAAGGCATGTGCCAGCCTTGCGGCGCCGCTGCGTCGATCCTTTCGCTCGCCGCCGCCCATGTGCTTCGCCGCGAGAGGCAGCAGCTTGTCGCGACTCGCTCACGAGCTTGGCGTTCGCGACCGCGCACCCGCGAGGCGTCTCCTCTCGTCTCCTCTGCCACGTCACGTCCTCCTAGACGCCGCGACCGCGTCCGTCGTAACCCTGACGGCACGACAACCCGGAGGACTCCGATGACGACCACCCGACTCGCCTGGCTCGCCGCCTTCGCCACCACGCTGGGAGCGCTCGCCTCACCTATCGCCCGTCCGGTCGCCGCGGCGGTGTCCGCCGACGACGGTCAGCCACGCGTGACGCGCGTCTTCTACCTGCACGGTATGGAGATGCGCGATGCCTTGATGCTGCTGCGCGCGGAGGTCGCGCCGCGAGCGATCGGCACGCTCGAGGGTCGCGAGGCGATCGTCGTCGCCGACGTGGCCGAGAAGGTCGAACGAGTCGAGAGGCTCCTGCGGGCGCAGGGCGCCATCGCCCGCGCGACGACACCGCACGCACCCATCGCCGCTGCAACCGGAGAAGCGGACACGGCGGCGACGGTGACGCATCGACTGGTGAGCAGCGACGCGATCAGCGCGGCGAACCTGCTGCGAGCGCTCTACGGGATCCAAGAGATCGAGAGCGCCGGCGGCGGCGTGATCGTCGTTCGCGCCACCGAGCCCGTGCTCACCGCGGGCGAAGCGCTGCTGCGCGAGCTCGGCCTGCTCGCCGCCACACCCGCGAACGGCAGAGCGCGGTAGCGCGGCGCACCGTCCGGTCTCGCTCTCGAGGCATGACCCCCACACGACTCCCGCTTGACACCGCGCGACGATCGCTCGATAATTCGCCCCCTTCGTGAGAGGACGCACCGTGAAGCGCTACGACATCGACATCCACCTCGCCGCCGACGCCCGCAATGCGCGTGCTCTGGCCGGCGCCGACACGCCGCGGTCGTTCGACGCGGGGTGCGAGAGGGCGGTCGTCTCCTAGGAATCCGTTCGCGGCGCGACGTCGCGACGAGCCTTCCGGGGAGCGATCCTCGGAAGGCTCTTTTCGTTTTTCCGGCCCCGTGAGGCCGGCACTGCCCGGGCGTGGAGCGCCCGGGAGGCAGGGCCCCGTTCGACGGACCACGCGGCGCGCGCGAGCGCGTCCCGCCGTGGAATCGCAACCGGCGGACGCGGTGAGCTCCGCGTCGATGGCTAGCTCAGGGGTAGAGCACCGGACCGTGAATCCGAATGCCGTGGGTTCGAATCCCGCGCCATCACCATCCGCCGCGAGGCGGTCTCAGCAGGACCCCGACCGCGGAGCGGTCGCGGTCGACTCGCCAGCCGGAGTCGGGCTCGTCGCGCACGCGCGGCGGGTTCGTTCGCCGGCACCGCACGCGGGCGCCTTGCGGCCCGACGGCGGCGACGCTCGGAACCGGCGCGTCCGCGGAAGACGGCAAGGCGGAGGACCCTCCTCTCCGCCGCCGCGGCCCGCGACTCGCGCCGGAGCCGTCGAGCGTCGCGCCCCGGGCCCCGCGACCCGCGGCGGGGCGGCGTCGCGACCGCTCCGTGGAAGGGCTTTCGAGAAGGAGGTGCACCATGTCGTTCCTGAAGATGATCCGCGTGCGATTCGGCGAGCGCGTCGTGGTCTTCCGCGACGGACTGCCGGTCGAGCTGCTCAAGCCGGGCCGCTACCTGCGCGGCGCGTTCGGCGGCGGCCTCGAGGCGCTGCGTCTGTCGACCCGCGACACCTGGGTCGAGACGGCGTGGCTCCCCGAGATCGCGCGTGCCGGCCTGCTCGAGGGCGAAGCACTCGTGCTCGACCTCGGCGACCGCGAGCGTGCACTGGTGCGCGTCGACGGCCGCTACGTCGGCGTGCGCGGCAAGGGCGTGTCGGCGGTGTGGACGGTCGACCGGCGCGTCGAGGTCGAGCGGTTCGAGATCGGCTTCTCGCTCGGTCGCGACCGGGAGCCCGACGCGAGCCGGCCGAGCTTTCGGCTCGACCACCCGTCCCTGCCACTGATCGTCGAGCTGCCGGGCGCACGCCAGGAGCTCGACGTGACGCTGGTGCCGAACGGCTCGGTCGGCCTGGTCTACCGTGACGGTCGTCTGCTCGTCGAGCTCGGCGAGCTGCCGGCCGGCCTGGTGGCGTTCTGGAAGGGCACGGGCAAGTTCCAGGTGCTCGCGGTCGACCGGCGCGAACAGGTGCTCGACGTCTCGGGTCAGGAGATCCTGACCGCCGACAAGGTGACGCTGCGGGTCAACACCCTCGTCGTCTACCGCGTCGTCGATGCCGGCAAGGCGGTCTCGACCGTCGAAGCCTACGGCCAAGCGCTCTACCGCCACACGCAGCTCGCGCTGCGCGCGGTGGTGGGCACGCGCGAGCTCGAAGCTCTCCTCGCCGGCAAGGACGAGGTGGTGCGAGAGCTCGAGGCGATGCTCGTCGGGCGGGCCACCGAGCTCGGCCTCGAGGTCCGCGAGGCCGGCATCCGCGACCTGATCCTGCCGGGCGAGATGAAGGAGATCCTCAACCGCGTCGTCGCGGCGCGCAAGCAGGCGGAGGCAGCGCTCGTCACCCGGCGTGAAGAGACGGCGGCCATGCGCATGCAGGCCAACACGGCGCGGATCTTCGAGTCGAGCCCGACGCTGCTCAAGCTGCGCGAGCTCGAGGTTCTCGAGAAGGTCGCCGAGAAGGCGAACCTCACCGTGGTCCTCGGCGACGGCGGCCTCGCCGATCGCGTGCTCAAGCTCGTCTGAGCCGGGAAGCCACCGTTCGATTCGTCGCGAGACGTTTCAGATGGCTGTCCTGAGGGGCCCCCGCAGCGGTTCGACGCCGAGGCGTATCCGAAGATACGTCGCAGGTGGCGGAACGCGTAAAGGCCACTCAGGGCGGCCAGATGCGACGTCGCAGCAGAAGTGGACTGTGGATTTCCGGCTGAGCTCATCGGCCCCCGGGGCAACGCTCCGGGGGCCCTTTTCGTCTCGCCAGAAAGCCGAGAGCCCGCGTCTCCACGTCGAAGGAGGCGGGCTCTCGCCCAACCGTTCGTTGCCGCGGGTCTCGAGCCCGCGACCGCATCCCCGCTTCGTGGCGGGCAGGCACCTCGGGGGTTCGTCCCCAGGTTGCCGGGCCCATGCTCGGGCCTCTCGCGATGCAACTCCACGATGCGCCTCGTCCGGGCGAATGTCAAGGCCGCCGCGGGTGTCCCCGAGAGGCGTCCTTCTGCGCACCTGAACCGGAGCCAGCCGACGGTCTGTCCTGCTTCGCTCCCCTCGGGAGATCCCCCGAGACCCGCTGTCCGGCCCAGGAGATCCCCGATGAGCGCCACGGTCGCCACCCTCGTCACGCTCGCCCTCGCCGTCACTCCGGTCGGAGCGATGGCCCCCGGCAAGGCGGCCGGGACGTTCTCCCTCGACGGCACGTCGACGCCGCTGCCGGTCGCCGTCTCGACGGCCGTCGCCGGTCTCTTCGACGAATCGAAGAAGGACACGCTCGTCGTGCTCGCCGATCGCGACCTCGGCGACCTCGCCGCCGACGACGAGGTCGGGATGCACGTCGCGGCGCGCGAGGGACGACTCGTCGCGCTCGCCCTGCGCCTCGACGGAGCCAAGCTCGTCCACGTCACCGTCCATGCCGCCGGGCTCGACGGCGAGATCAAGTTGCCCGGCGCCTGGTTCACCTGGAAACCGAGCGGGCCCGCCGCCGGCAGCCTGGCCCTCGCCGAGCGCGCTTGGGACGGTCATCGCTTCGCCTGCTCGCTGCTGTTCGTCGGCGCACCGGCCAAGGCCGCGGCGGCGAAGGCTCCCGCCGTCGCGACGACGTCGCGCCCGCCCTCGGCCGCGACCCCCGCGGCCGCCCGGCAAGCGGCGCCGCCCGCCCCGTCGACGGCGAGCCACGCCGACCCCCAGGCGATGGCGAAGATCGTCGTCGCGGCGATCATGGCCAAGGACGAAACCCAGGCGGTCCGCCTCGTCGAATCGGGCGTCGACCCGAACCTGCGCGACGACTCCGGCATCCCGCTGCTCAACTGGGCGGTGATGTCGTGCATGCCCCGGCTGACTCGCGCCCTCGTGGCCAAGGGCGCCGACGTGAAGGTCGAGCGCGCGCCGGGGCTGACGATCCTCACCGAGGCCGGCGCCTGCCCCGAAGCGGCGGCCATCCTGCGCGCCGCCGGCGCCCGCTAGACCCATCCCCCCGGAGAACCGCATGCCGACCCGCGTCGCGACGCCACTCGACCTCTCCACCGACCGCGCCGGCCGGCTGGTCCTCGTGCAGCACTCGAACACGCGGCTGCGCGTCGTCTCCCTGCCGTTTCTCGGCCTCGGCGGCTATCTCGTCTGGCAGGTCGTCGCCGGCGCGCTGCAGCGGGATCTGACCGTGGCGGGAGCGATCGCCCTGCCGCTTCTGGCCCTCGCCTTTCTCGTTCCGGGCTGGATCCTTCTCGCCGGTCGCCGCCGCACGGCGATCGACCCGGCGCTCCGCCTCGTGGTGCGAGAGATCGACTTCCGCCTCTTCTCCCGGCGACAGGTCGAGCCGGTGCCGGTCGGGGCGCACGTCGACGTGGTGCTCGAAACGCGCCGCATCGATCGCGGCGAAGGCACCGGTGGGAGCTCCGACGACGCGGAGCCGCAGCGCCGTCACCCCTTCGCGGTGATCGAGATCGCCGCTCCGGGCAGCACGCCGATCCTGCTCGCCGTGCTCGACGGCGCGGAGGAGGGCCGGGGGCACGAGATCGCCCGGCAGGCGGCCGTCCTGCTCGGGCTGCCGGTCGGCTCGGGCACCCGCAGCGAGGACTGAGCGCCCCGGCCCGAGTGTCCGCCCCGGACACCGTCCGCAACCTCGGGACCGGAGGTCCGTAACTCTTCCCGGATGGAAGCCTCGCTCCCCGCGAGGTTTTTCGGTGCCTGCCACCTCCCTCGGCCGGCACCTTTTCTTTTTTCGGCAGATCGCACCTCAAACCGGACTGTGGAAGTCCGCACAGACGAGGTCGCGGCGGCCGGCGATCATCTGGCGAGCGTCTCCGCTCTCGGGAGGACATTCGCATGCGCCCGCTTCTCGGTCCGGCCACGGTGCTGTCCCTGCTCGTCGCCGCCAGCTTCCCCGCATCCGCCCAGGTCGTCGATCATCGCCACCTCGCCGCGGTCCCCACCCTGCCGCAGGCGACGATCGACGCGATCGCCACGCAGCGCTGGCTCTTCACCCACGCCTCGGTCGGCGGCAACATGGTCGCAGGGCTCGACGATCTCCACGCCCTCGACGCGACCCACTATCCGTTGACCACCGCCTGGGTCGGCTTCGACTCGGCGAACAACCGCGCCGCCGCGCCGCCGGCGACGACCTACGGCGGCACGGTCTACGAGTGCCAGCGCGGCAATCCGGGCTGGGCGGCCAAGCTCACCATCTTCGACAACTCGGTGCGCCTCGCCGGCTGGCGCCTGCCGAAGGTCGACGTGGTGATGGACAAGCTCTGCTACATCGACCAGGACGCCGACGCCGTGACCTACGCGGCGACGATGACGGCGCTGCGCGCCGCCTATCCCGCGACCGCCTTCGTCTACACGACGATGCCGCTGACCACCGGCGAAGACGCCGACAACGTCCTGCGCAACCAGTACAACCAGGCGGTGCGCACCCACTGTGCGGCGACCGGCGCGGTGCTCTTCGACCTCGCCGACATGGAGGCGTACGACGCGAGCGGCGTTCCCCAGACCTTCGTCTCGGGCGGCCACGTCTACCAGAAGCTCGACGCCGGCTGCACCGACGACGGCGGCCACCTGAACGTCGCCGGGCGGCAGCGCATCGCCGCCGGCTGGTACGCCGTCGCGGCGATCCTGGTCAACCATCCGGTCTTCTGGTCGGACTTCGAGCAGGGCGCGATTGCCGGCTGGAAGAAGTACCCCTGAGCGATCGCTCGCCCGCCGCGCGCCCGAGGCGACGAAGCCGCGCCGCAGTGGCCGAGGTCAACGGCCGGCGGCACGGCGCGGAGGCTCACCGAGCAGCCGCGTCAAGGTGTCGAACGACTTGCGGATCGTCGCCGGCGCGAAGGCGGTGAAGCCGAAGACCAGACCGGGGCGCCCCGCCTGGATGGCGTACTGCGAGAGCGGCGGGACGTCCAGGCCGGCCTCGCGCAGGCGAGCCGCGATCGCCGCGTCCAGCTCCCCCTCGGGGAGCAGGCCGGCGAGGTTCATCCCGCCGTCGGTGTAGGGAAACTCGAGCGGCAACCCCGCCTTGGCACAGAGCGCGAGGAAGAGCTGCTGGCGTTCGGCGTAGGCACGGCGGCAACGCCGGATGTGGGTGTAGAACGCACCGCTCTCGAGAAAGAGCGCGAGCGTCGCCTGGTCGACGAGCGGCAGATGGTCGTCGAGCAGATGCTTGAGCTCGACGAAGCCTTCGACGAGCGGCTCGGGCACGACGACGTAGCCCAGCCGCAGCGAGGGGAAGAGCAGCTTGCTGAACGTGCCGACGTAGATGACCCGCCCGCTGCGATCGAGGCTCTGCAGGCTGGGCAGCGGCGCGGCGCCGTAGCGCAGCTCGGAGTCGTAGTCGTCCTCGATCACCCAGGCCTTGGTGCGCCCGGCGAAGTCGATCAGTGCGAGCCGCCGCGGCAGCGAGAGCGAGACGCCGGTGGGAAACTGACGCGACGGCGTGGTGTAGATCACCTGGATCGAGCCGCTGGCGCGCGTCGGCAGGGTGAGCCCCTGGTCGTCGACGGCGCCCGGGACGATCCGTCCGCCGGCGCGGCGGAAGGCCATGCGCGCCTCGACGTAGCCCGGATCCTCGACATAGACCGGATCGCGCGCCGCGAGCAGTTGCGCCGCGAGGATGTAGAGCGCCTGCTGCGAGCCGGCGGTGATCACCACCTGTCGCCAGTCGCAGCGCACGCCACGATGGTCGCGCAGGTAGGCGGCGACGTTCTGGCGCAGCGCCGGGAGACCGGCGACGCACGGGGCCTGGTAGTGCAGCAGGCTCGCCCCCTCCTGACGCAGCGCGCGGGCGCGCAGGCGGTTCCACACCCGCAGCGGGAAGAGCGAGACGTCCGGCTGACTGGGGCGGAACGGCGCCGGCGACCCGAGCGGCACGGCCACCGGCGGAGCGCTCGGGCGGCTCCCCGTCGGCCGCGCGCGCATCGGCCAGGTCGAGTGCCGCGACAGCGAGATCGACGAGCTGACGAAGACCCCGGAGCGCGACGCGGATTCGAGGTAGCCCTCACCGAGCAGCCGCTCGTAGGCGTTCACCGCGGTGTTGCGCGAGATGCCGAGGCGCGTCGCCATCTCGCGCGTCGACGGCAGCTCGTCGCCCGGCGCGAGGACGCCGCTCTGGATCAGCTCCTTGAGGTGGTGTGCCAGCTGATCCTGCAGCGTCGTGCCGGAGGTGCGGTCGAGCCAGAGTCCGCCGAGGGTCTGGACGGTCATCGCCGAGCCCATGGTAGCAGCCCCTCCGGCTTCCTCGGCAGGTGGCGCCGGCCGCGTCAGGCCGTGGGCTTGGCGCGCCGGTCGAGGGCCCGGAACAGTCCGTAGAGCGGCACGCCGAGGAGCATCAGCCCGACGCCCAGAGCGGCCTGCGCGAAGCTCGCCACGAACGTGCTGACGACGATCCCCACGGTGCCGGCGACGAAGAAGATCGGCGTCGCCGGGTAGAACGGACAGCGGAACGGTCGCACCAGCCCCGGCTCCCGTCGCCGCAGCACCATCACCCCGGCCACCGCCAGGCCGTAGAAGATCCAGGCGGTGAAGATGTAGGAGGTGAAGAGCTGCTGGAAGGTGCCCACCAGGGTGAAGAGCCCGGCGATCGCCCCCTGGGCGATCGTCGCCACCACCGGCGTGTGGAAGCGCGGGCTGACGCGCGCGAACGGCCGGAAGAAGAGTCCGTCGCGTGCCATCGCCAGGATGACGCGCGAAGCGCCGAGCAGGATGCCGTTGATCGCCCCGAGGATCGAGACGGCGATGAGCGCCGAGAGCGCGAGCGAGGCCCCCGGCCCGGCAGCAAGCGCCATCGCCGCGGCGGCGACGCGCGGCGCGCCGCGCAGCGCCTCGGCGGGCAGCACCGCGTAGTAGGCGAGGTTGACCACCAGGTAGATCCCGCAGGTCAGCGCCGTGCCGACGAGCAGCGCCGCCGGCAGCGTGCGGGTCGGGTTCCGCACCTCGCCGGCGGCGAACGAGGCGAAGTGCCAGCCGTCGTAGGCCCAGAGCACCGCGACGAGCGCCAAGCCGAAGGCCGGCCAGGTCGCCGGCGCCGCGTTGCGCGTCCAGTGCTCGGCCAGGCGCGTCGTCCCGCCGCTCGCGTAGAGCATCGCGGTCATCGCCAGGATGCCGGCGACCTTGACCGCGGTCAGCAGGTTCTGCACCCACCGCCCGACCCCGACACCGAGACAGTTGACCAGCACGAAGAGGGCGAGCACCGCGAGTTGCAGGAGCTTGGCGCCGAGCGGCGAGAGCCCGAGCGCGGGCGTGGCGTAGAGGCCGATCGCCGCGGCGAGGGTGGCGAGCCCGCCGGCGTGGACGAGCGCCATGGCGCTCCAGCCGTAGACGAATCCGACGCCCGGCCCATAGGTGCGGGTCAGGTAGACGTAGAGCCCGCCGGCGGCCGGCAGCGCCGCCCCGAGCTCGCTGAGCGCCACCGCGCCGGAGAGGCTGAGCAGTCCGCCGAACACCCAGACCGCGACGACCGCCGGCAAGGCGTCGAGCTGCGCGGCGATGCTGCCGGCCATGAGGAAGATGCCCGAACCGATCATGATCCCCATGATCAGCGACACCGCGTCCCACATCCCCAGGATCCGCACCAGGCCGGCGTCTGCCGGACCGGCCACGGCGGACGGCTGTTCGCTCGGCGTCATCGGCGTCCTTTCCCTGGCTCCCCCGCCGGCGACCTCACGAGGCCGGATCGAGCGGACGGTCCTGGTTGGCGCGACGGATCATCTCGGCGAGCTCGCGGTCACGCGCCGTCGACGACGCGGCGAGGCGCTCGGCCACCGCCATCGCGTCCTTGCGCGGCTCGTCCTGGCCGAGCTTGAACTTCGCCTCGAGCCGGTCGATCGTCAACTCGAAGCCGACGATCCCGGGCAGCCGCCGGGTGATCTCCGAGTGCGGGATCTCGTCCATCCGCCAGCCGCCGGGGATCGGCCGCTCCATCCGGTCGTTCAGCGTGCCGAGCGCCGACTCGAGCTCGGCGGCGGGCTGCACGGCGATGCGCCCGTAGCAGTGGACTGCGGTGTAGTAGTAGGTCGACGGCATGTCGCGCCGCGGATACCAGCTCGCGGTGACGTAGCTCACCGGCCCCTCGAAGATGGCGAGCGTCGGCTCGGCGGCGGCGACGAGGGCGCGGGTGTGGAGATTCGCCGCGGCGATGTGGCCGATCAGGACGCCGTGCGGACCGCGCGTGCGATCGACGAGCAGCGGCAGGTTGGTGGCGAAGGGGCCGTCGGGCCCGTTGTTGACCAGGAGCGCCCAGGGGTTGGCCTCGATCAGCGCATAGGCAGCGTCGAGGTCCCACGGCTTCCAGCAGGAGCGAACGAACATGAAGTCCCCCGTCGTTGTCGGCCGGCGGAGCCCGAAGTACGACCTCCGCCGGTGGAGAGCCGTCCACGCCGCCAGCGGCAGGAGGCGGGACGTCTCGCATCGTCGCCCTCCTTCTGGTCCGTGTAAAGCGCCAGAATCGACAGATTCGATAGGTCCAGATGAAGACGGGCGCCGCGCCGCCCCCGCCGGCCGGCCTGCCGATCCGCCGAGGCGGTGACCTCGTCACCCCGCCTTGCCGTCCATCCGGACGACTGCCGGACGGCCGGAGGAATCCGGATCTGGCACCATCATGGTGAACGGATCTGGCGCTTGCCTGATACCAGGCACGGTGCCACGATCCCGGGCCAGCAGCGGTTGCCGGCTCTCGAGGCGCGGCGCAAACGCTTTGCCCGCGGCCGTCAGGCAGGATAGGAGGAGGTGGACAGGTGAAGACCCGACTCGCAGTCGCAGTTGCTCTCTTCGCGCACGCCGCAGGGATGGCCAGCGCCCAGGCCCCGTCGTCGTTCGCCGACGGGTGCCAGCCCGACGCCAAGGCGCCGCGCGTCCAACTGACCGGGACGGTGGCCGACGTCGGTGGCGGCGCGATTCTCGGCGCCGCGGTGTCGCTGCAGTGCGGCTCGTTCCGCGCCGACGCGCGCACCGTCGGCGGCGGCGCTTTCGAGATCTCGGCGCCGGCCGGCAAGTACTTCATCCAGGTCGACGCCCCGGGCTTCGAGTCGTGGGGCGAGGAGCTCACCCTGACCGCTCCCGGCCCGCAACAGCGTGAGTTCAAGTTGGCGGTGGGCAGCTACTCGAGCATCGTGACGGTGACCGAGTCGGGCGGCTTCGTCGCCGCCTCCTCGACCACCTCGACGAAGACCGACGCCCCGCTGATCGAGATCCCGCAGACGGTTTCGGTCATCACCCTCGACCAGATGAACGCCCGCAACGTGCAGACGGTCAACGAGGCGATCCAGTACACCGGGTCGGTCGGCGTCGACACCTACGGCAGCGAGTCGCGCTTCGACTGGATCAACATCCGCGGCTTCGACCAGTCCACCTACGGCCTCTTCCGCGACAACTCGCGGTGGCAGAGCGGTCAGGTGTCGGGCCAGATCGACCCCTACCTGATCCAGGAGATCGACGTCGTGAAGGGCCCGAGCTCGGTGCTCTACGGCCAGAACACGCCGGGCGGCCTGGTCAACCTGGTCACCAAGCGCCCGCCGTCGACGCCGCACCACGAGGTGGTCCTCAACTACGGCACCGAGAACCGCCTGCAGGGGCAGCTCGACCTCGGCGGCCCGCTCGGCGACAGCGGCCACCTCAAGTACCGCCTCACCGCGCTCTATCGCGACAGCGACACGCAGGTCGACTACGTGCCGGACAACCGCTGGCTGATCGCGCCGGCGCTGACCTGGTCGCCCACGGCGAGCACCACGCTCACCGTCCTCGCCGACTACCAGAGCGACGAGACCGGCTGGGGCCAGTTCCTCCCCTCGCAGGGGACGTTCGTCCACAACCCGAACGGCAAGATCGACCGCAGCTTCTTCACCGGCGAGCCGAACTACGACTACTTCGACCGCGACCAGTGGTCGGTCGGCACGCTGTTCGAGCACCGCGTCAACTCGACCTGGACGGTGCGCAACACGATGCGCTACTCGAGCATCGAGTTCGACGGCAAGACGGCGTTCGGCGGCGGCCTGGCGGCCGATCTGCGCACGCTCAGCCGCTTCGGCTACCGCAATACGCTCGACCTGCAGATCTTCACCATGGACACCAACGCCAGCGCGCGGGCGGTGACCGGCTCGGTCGAGCACTCGTTCCTCTTCGGCATCGACTACTCCACGTCGACGTCGAAGCAGGTCCAGGGCTTCTCCTTCGCTCCGTCGATCGACGTCTTCGCTCCGGTCTACGGCGCCGCGATCCCCGACCTCTTCTACTACTACGACCAGAAGCAGCCCACCTCGCTCCTCGGCTTCTACGCCCAGGACCACATGAAGATCGGCAAGCGCTGGGTGGCGACGCTCTCCGGTCGCCAGGACTGGACGAAGCTGACGACCGAGGACAACCTCGCCGGCACCGAGGTCAAGCAGGATCCGAGCGCCTTCAGCGGTCGCGCCGGGGTCACCTATCTCTCGGACGTCGGCCTGGCGCCCTACGTCAGCTACTCGACCTCGTTCCTCCCCACCGGCGGCTCGGACTTCAGCGGCAAGCCGTTCGATCCCACCAAGGGCGCGCAGATCGAGGGCGGTCTCAAGTTCCAGCCCAAGGGCTCGAACAGCTTCCTCACCGCCTCCTGGTTCCAGATCACCCAGACGAACGTGCTGACCCCCGACCCGGTCAACCCGTTCAGCTCCGTCCAGCAGGGCGAGATCCGCTCGCGCGGCTGGGAGCTCGAAGCGGTCGGCCAGGCGGCGCAGGGACTGAGCTATCACCTCTCCTACTCGAAGCTCGACCAGGAGGTGACGAAGACCACCGACCCCACGGCGCTCGGCAGGCGGCCGGCGCTCGCCCCGGACCAGCTCTTCGGCGCCTCGGGCGACTACACGGTGACCTCCGGTCCGCTCACCGGCTTCGGCTTCGGGCTCGGCATCCGCTACGTCGGCACGCGCGCCGGCGACTCGACCAATTCGATCGAAGTGCCGTCGTACACGCTGGGCGACCTGTTTGTGCGCTACCTGTGGCGCGACATGGAGTTCCTGGTCAGTGCGACGAACGTCACCGACAAGACCTACGTCGGCGTCTGCACCTCGGCCTCCTACTGCAACTACGGCAGTGCCCGGAAGGTGATCGGCACGGTCCGCTACACCTGGAAGTGACGTGAGCCGCCAGTGAATCGGGGTGCCGGCCGGGGGCGCGCGACGCCTCCGGCCGGTGCGCTTTCCGGCCTCCTCGGCTCACGACCCTCCGTCTCCTGGAGAGCAGCGATGGCGACACGGAACGACGACGCGCTCCTCACCCCGTCCGCGGGCTCCGCACCCGGAGAGCTCGATCCGGACATCCGCCGTTTCGTCGCCGAGATGAGCGTCGCCTGGGGCCGTCATCCCGACCTGTCGACCGTCTCTCCCGACGAAGCCCGCCGCATCGCCGAGCAGGTCCGCGCGCCGTGGACGCGCGGCGGCCCCGAGATGGCCCTGATCCTCGACTACCGCGTCCCCGTCGCCGACCGGACGGTCCGCGTCCGCAGCTACCACCCGACGGTCCAGGACGACGCTCCGGCGCTGATCTACCTCCACGGCGGCGGCTGGACGCTCTTCAGTCTCGACACGCACGACCGGCTGATGCGCGAGCTCGCCCGGCGCGCCCGGACGGTCGTTCTCGGCGTCGAGTATTCGCTCGCTCCGGAGGCGAAGTACCCGGTCGCGCTCGACGAGGTCTGCGCCGTCGTCGAGCACGCCTCGACGCACGCCGGCGAGCTCGGCATCGACCCGCGACGCCTCGCCATCGGCGGCGACTCGGCGGGCGGCAACCTGGCGATCGCCACCTGTCTCGCCGAGCGCGACCGCGGGAGGGGCGATCGGATCGCGGCGCTCGTGCTGATCTACGCCGTGCTCGATCGCCACTCCTCCGCCGAGGCCCGAGAGCGGCTCGGCGGTCCCGGCCAAATGCTCGGCGCCGGCGAGATGGAGCAGTTCTGGGCCAACTACCTGCGCGACGACGAGGACGCGACCGCACCGCTGCTCTCGCCGGCGCGCGCCGACCTGCGCCACCTGCCGCCGACGCTCCTGGTCATCCCGGAGCTCGACCTGCTCGCCGAGCAGAGCCTGGCGACAGCCGAGCGGCTCCGGGAAGCCGGCGTCGCCACCGAAGCCCGCCTCTACCGGGGCGCCTGCCACTCGTTCCTCGAAGCGGTGTCGATCGCTCCGCTCGCCGATCGCGCCCTCGGCGATATCGCCGAGTGGCTCCGTTCCGCCCTGTCGCCGGGCCGCTCGGCCGAGGACTGATCGGCTCGGCGAGGCTGCGACGTCGCGCCCTCGCTCGTGCACTCCGCCGTCGCTCCGCTCCGTCTGCCAAGGAGGCCGCCCATGCCCTTCCCGTCGCGCGTTGCCCGGCTCGTCGTCGCGGCGCTCGCCTTCGTCGTTCTCGGACCGGCTCGCGCTCAGACGACCGCCGCGTCGCCCCCGGCTCCCGAGGTCGGCCGCAAGCTGATCGAGATCTACCGCGTCGCGCCGGGGCAGCATGAGGCGTTCCTGCGCGCCATCGCGCTCTTCGACGAAGCCAATCGCCGCGCCGGCGTCCCGCCGCGCCAGCTCTACGTCCACAGCGACGGCGCGAGCTGGGATTTCCTGCTCGTTCAGGATGCGGACTACCCCGAAGGCAAGGGCGCCCTCGTGGGCCAGGCGTTCCGCGAGATGCAACTACCGGGCGGGCCGCGCTTCTTTACCGAGTTCCGCAAGCTCCTGCTCGAGCACACCGATACGTTCGCCGCCGGTCCGACGACGGCCGCCGCCTGGCTCGCCACGCTCGACGCCGCACCGCGCAGCCGACCGCTCGACGGAGCCTCCGCGGGCAGCTTGCGCACCTACGCCCTGCGGGACACGCTCGCGCTCGGCGGAGCTCCGCGCTGGGACGACCTGACCGTCGACGACGGAGCGCGCCGCCTCTACCTCGCCCACGACACGGCGGTGGAGGTGGTGGACCTCGGCACGCGCCGGGTGGTCGGCCGCGTGGATGGGCTCGCCGGTGCGCACGGCATCGCGCTCGCACCCGAGCTCGGGCGGGGCTTCGTCGCGAGCGGCGACCAGGGCACGGTGGTCGCTTTCGACCTCGCCACCCTGCAGCGCACCCACCAGACGAAGGTCGGCGGGGAGCCGGATGCGATCACCTTCGAACCGACGACTCGCCGCCTGGCGGTGTGGAACGGCGGGACCAGCGCGGTCGCGGTCCTCGACGCCGTGTCGCTGCGCGAGCTGGTCGTCGTTCCACTCGGCGCGACGCCCGAGCTCGCGGTGGCCGACGGCGCGGGGGCGCTCTTCGTCCATCTGGGAGATCCGGCGGAGATCGCACGCCTCGACGTCGCCGCAGCGGCTCCGCGGATCGGTGCGCGCTTCGCGCTGCCCGGCTGCGAGTCGCCGCGCGGGTTGGCGTTCGACCCGCAGGCTCGTCGCCTGTTCAGCGCCTGCGGCAACGGACGACTGCTCGTCGTCGACGCAACGAGCGGCCGCATCCTCGACTCCGGAGCGATCGGTCGCGGGGTCGACGCGGTGGTCTTCGACGCGCCGCATGCGCGCGTTCTCGCCGCCAGCCCAGAGGGTTCGGTGACGATCTTCGCGGTCTCTCCCGGCGGCGCGCTCGGAGCGCCACGGGAGGTGCAGACACGGGCCACCGCCCGCACGCTGGCGCTCGACCCGCGCGACGGTGCGCTCTGGCTGCCGGCCGCCGATCTCGAGCTCGACTGGAGCGCGCGCCGCGCTGCCTTCGCGGCCGACGGACTGAAGCTCTACGTCTTCGAGCCGGTGGCCGAATGACCCGACGTGCGGCCACCGCACCCACGGGCCGAGATATCTTGCGAACCGAACGGGACGACCTGCCGGCCCGAGGAGCGAAAGGGGCGACGACGATGAGAGACCGAACCGCGTGGATCGCAGCCTGGCTGGCCGGTGCGCTGCTCGCGACGGCGGCACCCGTTGCGGCGACGGGCGCTCCCGGCTCGGCCGCCGCTGCCGCTCCGCAGTCGCTGGCTCCGCTCCCCTTCGACCACATCCTGCGCTACGACGAGATGACCGCCTTGCTGCGAAGTTGGGCGGCGGCGCGTCCCGACCTGGTCGAGCTCGAGAGCCTCGGCCGCACGCCGGAAGGGCGCGAGATGTGGTTCGTCACCCTGACGCGCCACTCGACCGGCCCGGCGAACGCGAAGCCGGCGCTGCTCGTCGACGGCAACACGCACGCCACGGAATGGGCCGGCGGCGTGGCGGCGCTGCACTTCGTGCATCGCCTGCTCACCGGCGATCCGATCGACGAACGCGTGCGCCGCCTGCTCGACCGGCACACCGTCTACGTGCTGCCGCGCCTCACGCCGGACGGCGTCGAGCAGACGTTGCGCGAAGGACGCTTCATCCGCTCGGTCGGTCGCCCCGACCCCGGGGCGATGGGAGCGCCGGGGATCTCGATGCGCGACGTCGACGGCGACGGCCGGGTGGTGTTCATGCGTCTGCGCGATCCGAACGGTCCGTGGAAGCTCTACCCGGGCGATTCGCGCCTCCTCGTCGCCCGCGGGCCGGAAGATGCCGGCGGCGACGCCTGGCGCGTCCTGCCCGAAGGGATGATCGAGGGCTACGACGGCGTGACGATCCCCGACGCGCCGAACCTCGAGCCGCTCGACCTCGGCATGAACTTCCCCGGCGACCGCGGCAACGGCCCGCAGCGCCCGTCCGCCGGTCCGTATCCGGGATCCGAGCCGGAGATCGCCGCCTACATCCGCGCCGTGGCGGCGCGGCCGAACATCGTCGTCCACGTGACCTGCCACACCTTCGGCGGCCTGGTGCTCACCCCACCGGTCAACACCACGGAGGCGATGGCCACCTCGGACCGCCGCGTCTATCGCGCCCTCGCCGGCCACGCCGCCGAGCTGACCGGCTACACGGCGATGTCGTACCTCGAGCTGCGCGGCGAGGACAGCGCCGCTTATATCCCGAGCGCCTTCGGCTGGCTCTGGGACCAGCTCGGCATCTACTCGTTCATCACCGAGTTCTGGAACCCGCTGCGCGCCGCCGGGATCTCGCTCGAGAAGACCACCGCGTCGGCCTGGCTCTGGGGGTTCCACCCGATCGAGGACGAGGTGAAGCTGCTCGCCTGGAACGATCGCGAGCTCGGCGGCAAGGGGTTCGTGCCGTGGCACACCGTCGAGCATCCGCAGCTCGGAAGAGTCGAGATCGGCGGCTGGGACAAGGTGCGCTATTGGTACAACGTCCCGTTCGAGCGTCTCGAAAAGGAAGTCGCGCCGCACAGCGAGTGGCTGATCTACGAGGCGCTGGCCCTGCCGCGGATCGAGGTGCGCAGCTTCACGGCGGAGGCGATTGCCCCGGGGACCTGGCGCGTGCGGCTCGCGCTGGAGAACGCCGGCTGGCTGCCGACCCACGGATCGCAGCAGGCGCTCGATCGCCAAGCGGTCGGTGCCGTGACCGCCGAGCTCACGCTGCCCGCCGGTGCCTCGCTCCTCGAAGGCACCGCCAAGCGCAGCGTCGGCCAGCTCGCCGGCCGCAGCGAGCAGCGCTCGACGGCCACCTGGTGGGGCTATTCACCCGGCACGCCCGACCGCGCGCTGGTCGAATGGCTCGTCGCCGCACCAGCGGGCACGACGCTCGCGGTCGTCGCCCGGCACGATCGCGCCGGCACGGCGAAGGCGGAGCTCCGCCTGACCGCTTCGCCGTAGCGTCGGACGGCGCGGCGCGGACCGCTCCCCCACCCGCGGGCACGACGCCAGCCTTCACGGCGAGGTGGCCGACCACGACGTCCGACGGCCGGACTCGAACCCGTCGGCGAAAGCGTAGGCGTTCGTCAGCCGCGCCACCCCGGGATAGCCGTCGTCGGTGTGACCGCCGAGAACGGGGAGACCGTCGCGCGAAAGGAAGATCGAGGTGCCGACATTGTCCGACGCGGTGCTCGGGAAGCTCACCACCTTGAAGCCGTGACTCACCAGAAGGATCGGATTGAACGCCGGGTCGAGCGCCCCGTCGCGATCGAGGCGGATGACCAGGGCGTCATGGTCCCCTGGACCGAGCAGGCGCATGCCGCCGAGGAGGACCTTGCCGTCTCCCTGTGAAGTGACGGCGAGCACCCGGGCGTCGTTGCCGATGTCGAGCCTCGACACGCCGTCACCGTTCCAACTCGCGTCGAGAACGAGAATGCTGCCGATCCCCTGCTGGCGGAGCACGGCGGCGACCGGAGCGTCCACTCCCGCCAGCGTGTCGGTGATCGCCACGGCCAGGCGTCCGTCGCCCATTCGTGCCGCCCGGTAGGCGATCGCGGTGTCCGCCTCGCCCGGTCGGGGGTCGATGACCACGGTGTTGCGCAGCACGCCCGTCGGCGAGAGCTGGGTGACGACGGCGACCTGCCCGGCGACCGCGTCGGTCGCCCACCCCACGACCGCGAGGTCCGAATTCCCCAACACGGCGCCACCGGCCGCCACGTCAGCTCCGGCGTAGTTGGAGAGCCAGAGGCCGTCACTGTCGAAGAAGGGGTCGAGGTTGCCGGCATCGGTCAGCCGGGCCACCGCCGAGTCGGGCCCTTGCTCGCCCAACGCGTAGAGACCGCTGCCCGTCAGGGCGAAGCTGCTGACGCCGAAATGGTCGAGCGGCGAACCGACGAGGAAGGCCCAGCCATCCACCGAGAAGCTGGTGTCGAGCGTGCAGGCCGGATAGTCGAAGCGCACGAAGAACCCGGGGAGGAAGTCGGGATAGAGCGTGCTGTTGATCAGGCCGGCGATCACCAGTCGCCCGCTGGCATCGAACGCAATCTGGTCGACGATGGCGATCGCGCCGAACCCGGCGGGAGCGGTCACAGAGCAGGGAGCGCTCCACGTCGTGTCGTTCGTGGCCTGCCAGAGCAACCCGACGCCGAGGCCCTGGGCATAGACCAGCCGGTCGTCCGGAGCGAGCGCCCAGGCGGCCGCGCCGGCAGCGCCCGGATCCCCGTTCGTGGTGTAGGTGTGGCCACTTCCGTGGAAGGACGAGTCGAACTGCCCGTCCACCGCGGCGAGCGGAACGGCGGCAAGGGCCAGGAAGAGGAAGGTTCGGCAAAGGGCTCTCGAGGGGGTCATCGGCGCTCTCGGTCAGGGGTCGTCTACTATCGACTCGCGCCGACCGGAGACGACAGGGGACAGGGAGCGCGGCAAGAGCCGCGAACCGGCGGATCGGGCGAGCGCGGAGCGACGCGGGCGAGGAATCCGCCTTGCCGAGCCAGAGCAGATCGAAGGTCAGCACGCGGTACGAGCCGGCCAAGGCCTGTGCCTCGCGCTGCCCGGTGGCGCGGGAGAACGGAAAGCCGTGGACGAAGACCACCCAGGGCCGCTCTCCCGTGCCGAAGACCTCGCAGGCCAGCCTCACCCCGTCGACCTGCAGTTGAATCTTCCCCGCGACCTCCGCCTACTTCGGGTTCGCGGCATCGAGCCAGGGAACGCTCTCTCCTTCGAGCACTCGCAGCTCCTGCCGGTCGGCGTCGATCTCCACTTCGCCGCCGAGCGGGAGCGTCGCGTTCCACGACACGTGTCCGAGCGGGAAGCCGTAAAGCACCGGAATCCCCGCGTTCTCGAAGTACTGGCGCAGGACGCCCTCGACGGTGTAGCGCGGATCGGGCCGGCGCGTCTCGTCCTCGCGGTCGTAGTTGCGGGTGAACTGACCGAGCACCGCTCCCCGGAGCTCGGCGAGCTTGCCCGCGAGTTGGAGCTGGCGCAGCATCCGGTCGACCCGGTACGGCGCTTCGCGCACGTCTTCGACGAGCAGGATCGCGCCGCGGGTGTCGATCGCGTAGGGCGTACCCTCGAGCGCCGAGATGAGCGACAGGTTGCCGCCGGTCAGGCGTCCCCGCGCCCGCCCCTTGCCCCAGGCACCGAGCGGCTGGAGCTTCGTTGCGCCGCTGCCGCTTTCGGTCGACTGGACGGCGGGCTTGGTCGCCGTGGCGGCCGCCGCGTCGCTGACCGGAATGCCGACCGGAATGCCGGCCGGACCGCCGGCCGCCGCCGCGGTCGGCACGGCGCTCGCCGCTGCGGCCGGCTCGAACGTCGTGGGGACCTCGAGCCGATACGGCCCCACGCCGGCCTGCTGCTCGATGGCGCGGAAGAACCAGCGCTCGGAGAAGGGGGTGAGGCCGTCCGGGCTCCCCAGCCCCCACATCGGATTCGGGCTGTGGAACGTCACCACCCCGGCGCGGCGGTTGATCGCGGCATGCAGTCCGGTGATGTCGCTGAAACCGATGAGCAGCTTCGGGTGGTTGCGGATGAGCGCATAGTCGAGCTTGTCGAGGATGCGCATCGTGCCGTAGCCGCCGGTGCCCGGGAAGATCGCGTCGACCTCGGGGTCGGCGAACCACTGCATCAGCTCGGCGGCGCGGCGCTCGTCGCTGCCGGCGAGATAGCCCTCCTGGGAGAAGAGGTCGTCGCGCTGCACGACCTTGTAGCCGCGCGCCTCGAGCCGCTGCCGCGCCAGTGCCATGCGCTCGCGGTCGAGATCCCCGGCCGGGGCGACGAAGGCGATCGTGTCGCCGGGGACGAGCTTCTTCGGCCAGAGCATCTGCCGCCGGGCGCCGCCGTCGCGCCCCGTCGCCGGCGCGGCGGCGTGACACCCCGCGCCGAACGCCGCGATCACCGAACAGGCGAGGGCCGCCCGGACCACCGAGTTGTGCTTCGCGACCATCGCCCGTCCTCCCCTGGCTCTACTCTGCCTCCCACTGCACGCCCAGCCCCGGACCCGGCGCGGTCGACAGCATCCCGTCGCGCAGCACGAAGCCGCCCGCGACAGCGTCGCACGCGAGGTCGAGACTTCCATCGAGATCGAGAAAGCGCGTCGCCGGCGCGGCGAGCGCGGAATGCAGCGCGGCGGCGATGGCGACGCGGCTCTCGTCCATGCAGCCCCACATCAGCCCGATGCCCACCGCTTCGGCGACCTCGGCCAGGCGGCGCGACGCCGAGATCCCACCGCACTTCATCAGCTTGATGTTGAAGATGCCGAACGGTCGCGGCGGGACGAGCAGCGCCGCGACGTCGTCTGGACCGTGCAGGCTCTCGTCGGCGGCCAGGCAGGCTCGTTCGGCGTCGTCGAGCGTCGAGAGCTCGCCTTCCCGTCCGCGCGGCAGCGGCTGCTCGCAGAGCTCGAGGTCGAGGGCGCGCGTCCCGTCGAAGTAGCGCCGCAGCGCCGCGAGGTCGTAGCCGGTGTTGGCGTCGGTGCGAATCGCGATCCCCGCCCCGACGACCTCCCGCAATCGCACCAGCCGTTCGATGTCGGCCTCGACGTCGTGCCCGAGCTTGATCTTCAGGGCGCGGAAGCCGCGGGCCAGATGCTCCCGCGCCTCGTCGAGCGCCTCCTCGACGCCCTGGATGCCGATGGTGACGGAGGTGGGCAGACGGTGATGCGCCCGGCCGAGCAGCTCGACCACGCTCACCCCGAGCCGGCGACCGAGAAGATCCCACAGCGCCATGTCGCAGGCGGCGCGCGCCGCGGGAGCCGCCGGCAGCTCGCGCTCCAAGAGGCGCGCCAGGGTGCCGACCTCTCCGGGATCGCGCCCGGTGAGCAGCTCGGCCGCACGCTCGAGCGCTTCGGCACAGCTCGCCGCCGTCTCGCCGGTGACGCCGATTCCGGGCGAGGCGTTGCCCAGGCCGATCTCGCCGCCGGCGTGCACTCGCACGAAGAGCAGCTCGACCTCGGCGATGGTGCGCCGCGCGATGGTGTAGGCCCGCGTCAGCGGCAGCCGCTCACGCCGCACCTCGAGGCGGTCGATCCTCATCCGACCGTCCTGCCGTCGCGGCCCGCCAGAGCGGCGCGGGCGAAGCGGGAGAGCGCCGGCACGAGCGGCTCGCCGCCGTCGACGAGCGGTCGTGAGACCGGAATGGCCAGCTCCGCCTCGATCCTCTCGGCGTGGCGCGCGAGCGCCGCGTCGTCGAGGCCCTCGCCGTTCAGGGCGATCCCGAGCACGCTCGCCCCGTACTGCGCGATGAGTGCCACCTCGCTGGCGAGGGTCGGAATCCGCGCTCCCGTCGGCTCGAGCCCCTCGAACAGCTCGCGCCCCGGCGCGTGGACGAGCACGACGCCGCGCGCCCCGCTCGACAGGATCAGCTCGGCCCCGCACGGGCCACTCGGATTGCGCAACGCCGACTGGCCTTCGATGAGGATGAGATCAGGAGAGGCCTCGCGAGCGCAGGCGAGAACCGCCCGCTCGAGCTCCCCGGCGACGAAGTCGTTCGGCGTCGCGTCGAGCACGAAGCCGTAGCGGTAGCCCTGCAGCCAGCCGGTCTGACCGGTGGTCACGAGCTCCGTGCGCACGCCCTGTCGGCGCAGCGCGCCGGCGAGGAAAGTCGCCGTCGTCCGCTTCCCCAGGGCGCAGTCGGTGCCGAGCACGGCGACCCGGGCGACGGCGAGGCCGAGCACTTCGCCGGTCCAGAAGCGCAGCTCCTCGAAGCGCTTCGGCCGTCGCACGTCGACGATCGTCGCCTCGCCGTCGACCGCCGCCGCGGCGGCGACCGGATCGTCGTCGAGCAGTTGGTGGAGTCCGTTGACCACGCCGATGCCGCGGCGCAGGGCGGCGATGGCGAGCTCGCGGGCCTCCGCCGGCATCCGCCCACCCTGCGCGGTGACGCCGACGACCAGCCAGTCGGGGGCGCGCCCGAGCGCGGCGACCGCACCGTCGAGCGAGTCGAAGACCGGGATGCCGCGAGCGCGGCCGTCGACCACTTCGCCGGCGTCGCGCCCGGCGAAGGCCGGGTCGATCACCCCGAGAATCTCCCAGCGCGACGGGCCGCGAATGAGCCCGTGGGCGCTCTTGCCGTGGATGTCGCCGAGATGGCCGGCGGTGATGAGAATCGCAGTGTCGGGCATCGCGCCGCATGCTAACGCGGTGTCCGGAGGTTGGAGCGATCCTCCGCCCATTTCTCGTCGCGCGGTCCGCCCGCGCCCACTCGCCGCCCCGAGCGTGCTTGAACGACGCTCTCGCCCTTCCAAGAGTCGCGCGAGAGGCGGGCGGTTCGCATCTTCACCGGTTGCCGGCTCGCCAGAGGCCCACTAGCCCGCATTTCTCACCCCGCTCCTGCTGCGGCGTCGCATCTGGCCGCGTCTGCAGCGTTGCGCTCGGTCGGCCGGCTCGACGTACTGCCCAGTACGCCTGCGCCGGCCTCGGTCGCGGCGCCTTGCAGCCACAGCCATCTGCGCCGCCTCGCGACGGAACGGGGTGAGAAATCCGGGCTAGAGTCGGCGGCGATGCCGCCCCCCCGCCCGCTCTGCCGCTTCGGCCGCCGCGTCGCCGCCCGGCTCGTCGTGTCCGCCTCGCTCCTCGTCGCCGGCTGCGGCCCGCGCTCGACCCCCCGGGCCGAGCCGACGCACCCCGCGGTCGCCCGACCGTCGCTCCTGCTCGTCACCCTCGACACGACCCGCGCCGACGCTGTCGCGCCAGAGGTCGACTCGGCAGCGACACCCGCGCTCGCCACGCTCGCCGCGCGGTCGCTCCGGTTCGCGCAGGCCTACTCCACCGCGCCGACGACGCTCCCGGCGCACGCGTCGATGATGAGCGGTCTTTACCCGGCCGGTCACGGCGTCCACGAGAACGGGCGCCGGATCGCCGATCGGGTCCCACTGCTCGCCGAGCGTCTCGACGAGCTCGGCTACGCGACGGCGGCCTTCGTCTCCGGCTATCCGCTCGAACGCCAGGTCGGGATCGGCCGCGGCTTCACCGTCTACGACGACGCCTTCGGCCCGGGCCGGGTCGAACGCGATGCCGGTGCGACGACCGACCGCGCGCTCGCCTGGCTGGCCGCCGCACCCGGCGGACCGTTCCTGCTCTGGGTCCACTACTACGATCCGCACGACCCCTACGATCCGCCGGAGCCGTTCCGCTCGCGCTTCCCGCACGACCTCTACCGCGGCGAGATCGCGGCGATGGACCACCAGCTCGGTCGACTCCTGGCGGCCTTCGAAGCGAAGGTCGGGCAAGGCCCGTGGCGCGAGCTGGTGCTTGCCGATCACGGCGAAGGGCGCGGAGATCATGGCGAGAGCCTGCACGGCAACCTGCTCTACCAGGGGGTGATGCGGGTGCCGCTGTTCGTCGCCGGCAGCGGGATCGCCGCCGGTGAACGACGCGATCCGGTGAGCATCCGGCAGGTGCGCCCGACGCTGCTCTCCTGGGCGGGCGAAGCGACGGCGGGCGATCTGCTCGCCCCGGCGACGGAGCCGGCGCTCGGCGAGGCGATGCAACCGTTTCTCAACTACCGCTGGCAACCCCAGACGATGGCCGTCTTCGGGCGCCACAAGCTGATCCGTTCCGGCCGCCTCGAGCTCTACGACGTCGTCGCCGACCCGCGGGAGGCCCAGGATCTGGCGGCCTCGGCGTCCCCCGACCGCACGCTCGCGCGAGCCGTGGCCGACTACCCGCTCCCGACGCCGCCGAAGCCCGGCGTGCCCGAGCCGGCCTTGCGCGAGGAGGATCAACGCCGGCTGGCGAGCCTCGGCTACCTCACCTCGGCGGGGGCCCCCGCCGGCGTGCCGGCGGGAGCGCCGCGTGCCGCGGAGATGACGCACCTGTTCGGCCACCTCGACCTCGGCTCGCGCCGCTTCGCCAACGGCGATTACGCCCAGGTGATCCCGATCTTCGAGCGCATCCTGCGCGACGACCCGGGCAACCTGATGACCGCCGTGCGCCTCGCCGTGGCGCAGGGCTTCGCCGGCCGCGACGCCGAGGCGCTGCGCACCTTCGAGCGGGCGCGACGGATCGACCCGGAGTCGCTCGAGGTGCGGCACTACCTGGCGATGCAGCACCTGAGCCGCGGGCGGTTCGCCGAGGCCGCACCGCTCTTCGAAGCGGTGCTGGCGGCACAACCGGACCGTCTGCCGGCGCTCGCCGGCCTCGCCCGCGTGCGGCTGCAACAGGGCCGCGGCAGCGAAGCGGCGGCGCTTCTCGAACGCGCGGTGCCGCTCGCCGGCGACCCGGGGCCGTTGCTCGTCGAGCTCGGCGAGGCGCAGATGAGCGTCGGCGAGAGCGCCGCGGCGCTCGAGGCGTTCGAGCGGGCCCGGGCGCAACAGGGCGCGGCGTTCGTCCACGACCTCGAGCTCGGCGTGCTCTATCTCGAAGCGCGTCGCCTGCCCGAGGCACGCGAGGCGCTCGACCGGGTGGCGCCCAACCACCCCGCGCACGCGCTCGCACTGTTCAAGCGGGCCCAGGTCGCCGTGCTTCTCGACGAAAGCGATCGCGCCGAACGGGTGCGCGCCGCCTGGATGGCCTCTGACGCGGAGACACGGGCGCTGATCGCCCGCGAGCGTCTCTTCGCCGGTCTGCTGCCGAACTGAACGTCACCGCCGCAGGTCGACCTCGTCCCGATCGCCGGAGGCAAGCGATCCGGCATCGCGCCCAACCCCTCGCCCGGTCCTTCCCGGGCGTCGGGACGACGCGGGGTCGCTGGACCGGCCGGCGCTGACCGAGCCGACCGGAGAGGGTCTCCACCAGAAGAACGAGAGGCCCGCGGATCGCTCCGCGGGCCTCGGGGATCGCCGACCGGAGGCCTCGTGGCGAGGCCCCGGACGCCGGCCGATCAGAACTCGAACTTCAGGGCCAACTGGAAGCGACGCGGGTCGTAGAACGACTGCATCTGGCCGAAGGTCGAGGTGACGGTGCGGATCTCCTGCGGGTTGTAGCCCGTCTGGTTGTCGAGCACGTTGAACACGTCGACGCGGGCCTGCAGGTTGAAGCGCGAACCGATCGGGATGTCCTGAGTGTAGTTCAGGTCGATCTGGTAGTGCGCGTCGGTGGTGCGCGACCCGGCGGGCTCGGCGTAACGGTTGGTGTTGCTGGTGCTCGTGGTCAGCGCGCGGTAGACCTCGACGTCCGTGGCCTCCCACGGCTGGCCCGACTGGTAGATGCCGTACGCACCGAGGCTGGCGTGCCACGGCAGGGTGTAGTAGCCGTAGAGCTTCAGCTGGTGGCGGCGGTCGCCGTGCAGGTTGCCGTACTTGAAGTTCCACAGCTGGCGACCGGCACCGTCGGCGATGTTCGACGAACCGATGAAGATGTTCTGGTCGTTGTTGAGCGACGTCGTGGTGTTGTCCTGGTCGAAGTTGCCGTAGTAGTGGCTCCAGACGTACGAGCCGCGGAAGTACGCCTTGCTGCCGCGCCACTCCGCCTCGAGCCCGGCCTCCCAGTACTTGGTGAAGGAGCCGTCGAGCTCGGCGATGACGTAGCTCGAGCCGCCGATCTCACCGCGCACCTGGGCGAGGTTGCCGATGTAGAGCTCCTGCGGGATCCCCGCCGGCGGCAGGTAGCGCAGGCGCGAGTCGTTCTCGGTGTCTTCCCAGTAGTTGTAGCCGTAGCGATAGCGCACCTGGGCGCGCGTCGACCAGCCGTGGCCGAGGCTGCGCGAGGTGCCGATCATGTACTCGTCGACGGTGCGCGGATCGAGGTTGTCCTGGAAGAACTTGCCCGAGGAGGAGGCCTCCGGGCTCGAGCCGATGAAGTTGCCGTTCTGGTCGAAGTAGGCGTTGATCAGCGCCGCCGAGTTGCGGGCCCAGGAGGCCGCGCGCGGCAGCGAGCTCGCCGCCGGGATGTAGCGGGCGATGTTGGCGAAGAGCGTGTTGCTCCCGTCGTACGCCCACACCGCCCCGAGGCGCGGCTGGAAGGTGTCGCCGTAGGAGAGCTCGTACATCTTGTACTTGTGGCCCTTGGCGAGCGCGAAGCCCGACGCGTTGCCGGAGACCGGACGCAGGCCCTGGCCGTAGAGCTGGTCGTTGCTGACCAGCAGGCCGAGGTTCAGCGTCAGGTTGTCGAGCCGGATGACGTCGTTGATCTCGAAGTTCTGCGAGACGTACGACGACTCGATCGTCGGCACCAGGGTGCCGTCGGCGGTGAGAATGCCCTGCTGCTGCACCTGGGCCTGGAAGAAGACCGGCTGGCCGGCGCAGGTCGAGTTGGCCGGGCAGTTGATCCGGCCTCCGGGGATGGTGAGCAGACCCCAGCCGTTCGAGATCCGGTTGAGCTCCTCGGAGTCGCGGAACCACTGGTAGCCGAGGTGCAGCTCGTGCTGGATCGTGTCGCCGAAGGAGAAGTCGTAGCCGCCCTGATAGCTGCGGCGGAAGAAGTCCTGGTTGTTCACCTCGGAGTAGCCGCCGACCCGGCCGCCGCCCACGCGGACACCGTTGTCGAGGTAGCCGTAGCGCTGGATGTAGGGGTCGATGAAGGCGTTGAACGCCGTCTGGCCGGAAAGCGGCACCGGCACGGTGAGCTGGCCCATCGTGTCGAGTGCCCCGATGTTGAGGTCGCTCGAACCGTCGAGGTAGACGCCGAAGCCGAAGAGGTTGTCCGGCACGCCGGCGGTCTCGTTGGCGAAGTCGGTCACCTTGAACGAGGCGAAGCTGTTCGAGTTGATGACCCACGAGCCCTCGAGGATGGCGATGTCGAGCGTCGCCTTGGCGCCCAGGCTGGTCGAGCCGGCCGAGGACTGTCCGCTGACGCTGGTGCCGACGTCGGTGCGGTCCGAGGTGCGGTAGCTGCCGTGCAGCATCATCGAGTTGGTCGGCGAATAGGAGAGCTTGCCGAAGTACTCGTCGCGGTCGACCTCGTAGTCCGGCACGTCGCCGTAGAAGTTCGAGCGGTTCTGCCGCGTCGTGTTCGGCGCGTAGTAGGAGGCGTAGAAGAACAGCCGCTCCTTGAAGATCGGGCCGCCGACGTTGGCCACCAGCCAGTTCTTGTCCTCTTCGAAGACCGAAGCGCTGTTCGTCTCGCGCGTCGCCGTCATGCTCTCGGTCTGCGCTTTGTAGGAGAGCGAGCCCTTGAACTGGTTCGTGCCCGACTTGCTGATCGAGTTGATCGAGAAGCCGGCCGACCGGTTGAAATCGGTCGCGTTGGCACCGCCCTTGACCACCGAGATCTGGTCGATGTCGTGCGACGACGGCTCGGCGGAGAGCGTGCCGAAGAGCGGCAGGTTCACGTTCACGCCATCGAACTTGTAGACGTTGTCCTGTCCGCTGCCGCCGGCGCTCGGTCCGCGCACGGCGTCCTCGGTGTATTGGACGCCGGGGATCAGCTTGACGAGGTCGCGATACTCCTGGCCGACCGGCAGGCCGGCGATGACGTCGGAGCTGACCGCCGCCGAGAGCTCGGGCGAGGTCGTGTCGACCAGCGTGGCGGCCGCGGTGATTTCGATCGACTCGGAGATCGCCTCCGGCGTCATGGTGACCGAGACGGCGGTGTTGGCCTGCAGGGCGACCGCGACATTCCGCTTGGCCGGCGTCAGACCGGCGAGAGAGAAAGTCAGCTCGTAGTTGCCGGGAGGCAACAGCGGCAACCGGAACTCGCCGTTTCCGGCGGTAACCGTCGCGCGCGCCTGCGGCAGCACGTTCGACGTCGCTTCGACCGTCACACCGGGGAGCGCCTCGCCTTCAGACGAGACCACCTTGCCGGAGATCGATCCGGTCTGCTGGGCCATCGCCGGTATGGCGAAGAGCGCCAGCGTCAGACAGCACGCGAGCCACTTCCTCATGGGGTTGCCCTCCTCGTAGGCCGGCCGCATTGGCAAGGTGCGGCGGCGCGTCATAGACCGAACGCCGCCCGCGATGCGGGTTGCCGGCGGCAAGATCCCCACTTCGCGGGGATCAGGGTCTCGGTTCCAGCCACTGCAGACGGTCGCTCCTTGGAACGACCGAGAATCGACGACTCAGGACGGCTCAGGACTGTAACACGCCCGCCGCATCAGGGTCTCACCGCGGAACCGTCGCCAAAGCGTCGCGAACGTGGCCGCGCGCCGTCTCCAGGCGGGTGCGAGCCGCTTCGGCGGAGAGCCCGAGACGCAACGCGACGATCGCCGTCTTGACCTCGCCGGCGCTGTCGGCGAGCGCCTTTTCGGCCGCCTCCCGACCGCTGCCGGCAGCGGCGGCGACGATCCGCACGGCGCGGTCGCGCAGCTTCGCCGAGCCCTGCCGCAGATCGACCATCAGGTTCTCGTAGACCTTGCCGAGCTGGACCATCGCCGCGGTGGTGATGGCGTTGAGCACCGCCTTGGTCGCCGAGCCCGCCTTGAGGCGAGTCGAGCCGGTGAGGACCTCCGGTCCGGTGGCCAGCGCGAGCACGAGGTCCGCCGCCCCGACCGCGTCCTGCCCGGCAGCGCAGGTGAGCAACACGGTGCGGGCGCCGCGCCGGCGAGCGGCATCGAGCGCCCCGCGGGCGAAGGCGGTCACCGAGCTCGCCGAGATGGCGATCAACAGATCGCCGGGGCGCAGCTCGGCTGCTGCTGCGGCTCCGTCGTCCGCCCGGTCCTCGGCCCCCTCGAAGGCGCGGAAGACCGCCTCCGGCCCCCCGGCGAGGACGGCACGAATCCGCTGCGGATCGGTCCCGAAGGTCGGCGGGCATTCGGCCGCCTCGAGAACGGCGAGTCGACCGCTGGTGCCGGCTCCGGCGAGCATCACGTCGCCGCCACCGCCGAGCGTTTCGGCGACCCACTCGGCCGCACGCGCCACGTCCCCGGCCTGGGCGAGGGCCCGGTCGATCCCTCGCCGGTCCTCTTCGAGCAGCAGACGCACCGCGGCCTCCGGCGAAAGCCGGTCGAGCTCGACGCTCGCCGGGTTGCGTGCCTCGGTGGGAAGGGCCTCCCAACGCCGCTGCCCCTCCATCCCCTCGTGTCGTCCGCCCGTTCCGCTCACGACCGTCTCCTTCCCGGCCGCTCACGCTAGGATCCGCGCCGGCCCACTTGTCGCTGCCGAGGAGGATACATGGTCGAAGCCCTGACGAAGGCGGTCCAAGCGGCGAGCGACGCCGTCTGGGGCCCCTGGACGATCGCCCTGCTGCTCGGCACCGGGGTCTTCCTCACCTGGCGCTTCCGCCTCGTCCAGCTCACCCGCCTCCCGGAGGCGCTGCGAACCCTCAAGCCGCGCGCCGCCGACGGTGCGGTCGGCGCGATCTCGCCGTTCCAGGCGTTCATGACCGGGCTCGGCGCCTCGGTGGGCACCGGCAACATCGCCGGCGTCGCCACGGCGATCGTCACCGGCGGGCCCGGCGCGGTCTTCTGGATCTGGGCCTACGGCTTCTTCGCCACGACGATCAAGCTCGCCGAGGCGGTGCTCGCCATGCGCTTCCGCGCCGCCGAGGGCAGCGGCCTGTCGACCGGGCCGATGCACTACCTGCGCGACGGGCTCGGCATGCCGAAGCTTGGCATGGCGTACGCCCTCATCGCCGGCATCGCCTCGCTCACCACCACGCCGTTCACCCAGACCAACTCGATCGCCGTCGTCTTCCACAGCGAGCTCGGTGTGCCGGCCTGGGTCACCGGGGTGGCCCTCGCGGCGCTCACCTGGCTGGTGATGATCGGCGGCGTCGGTTCGATCGGCCGGGCGGCGGAGCGCATCACCCCGGCGATGGTGCTGCTCTATCTCGGCGGCGGCATCGTCGTGCTGGTCGCTTTCGCCGGACGCATTCCCGGGGTCTTCGCGCTGATCTTCCGCGAGGCCTTCTCCACTCAGGCCGCGGCCGGCGGCGCGGCCGGCACCGCGATGATGCTGGCGGTCCGCTACGGCCTGGCGCGCGGCATCTACGCCAACGAAGCCGGCTACGGCACCGCGGCAGTGGCCTACGGCAGCGCCAGGTCGGATCGGCCGGTGCAGCAGGGGCTGAACGCGATGATGGAGGTCTACATCGTCTCCTTCGTCACCTCGAGCGTCAGTGCGCTCACCATCCTGGTCGCGGGCGTCGCCGGCTCGGGCCTCAAGAGCACCGCCCTGGTGGCCCAGGCCTTCGCCGAGGTGATCCCCTTCGGCGGACTCGTCGTGCTGGTCAGTGCCCTGCTCTTCGGTTACACGACGCTCATCGGTTGGGGCTACTACGGCGAGCAGTTCCTCTCCTACGTCTTCGGCAGCAGGGTCGTCCTGCCCTATCGCTGGATCTACTGCGGGCTCGCCGTCTTCGGTGCCACGACCAGCGTCGATCTCGTCTGGGCCTGGGGCGACCTGATGAACGGGCTGCAGATCTTCCCCAACCTCGTCGGCGTCCTCGGGCTCTCGGGCCTCGTCGCCACGGCGTTGCGCGAGGATCGCGCGAAACGCTGACGCCCGCGGGGGCGAGGACCCCCGGCGCGACGTGTTACCCTCGGACCGGGAGGGGGCCGAAGGGAGATCCACTCATGCGATACGTCATCGGCATCGACGCGGGAGGCACCAAGACGGTGGGCCTTCTCGCGGACGAGACCGGCACGGTGCTGCGTCAGGCGCGAGCCGGCGGCGCCAATTTGCGGGCGCACGGCGAGCTCGGGGTCGAGAAGTCGCTCTACCAGGTCATCGACGCGCTCGACGCGCCGCAGGTCGATGCCCTCTGCCTGGGCATCGCCGGCGTGGCGCTCGACGCCGACCGCGATCTGGTCCGCGACCTGTTGCGGCGGCTCGGCGTCAAGCGCGCGGTGCGCATCGTCAACGACGCGGTCGTGGCGCTCGTCGCCGGCGCGCCGGACGGCGTCGGCGTCGTCCTGATCGCCGGCACCGGCTCGATCGCCTACGGCATCGACGCGACGGGCCGCACGGCGCGCTCCGGCGGATGGGGCTACCTGCTGGGCGACGAAGGCTCGGCGTTCTGGCTCGGCCACGCCGCCGTGCGCCAGGGGATCCGCGCCGCCGACGGTCGCGGTCCGGCGACGACGCTCTACGACCGCATCTGCCGCAAGCTCGGCTTCGCCACCGCCTCCGACCTCGTCGACTGGTTCTACGTCCAGGAGCTCTCGCGGACGCGCGTCGCGCAGCTCGCCTCGGTCGTCGAGGAGGCCGCCGACGAAGGGGACGCCGCGGCGGTGGACCTGCTCGACCAGGCCTCGGGGCATCTGGCGCGCGCCGCCCAGTCGGTGGTGCGGCAACTCGAGTTTCCCGGCACCTTCCCGCTCGTCCTCTCGGGCGGCGCCTACAAGGCCTGCCCGAGTCTGGTGCGACGGCTGGAGCGCGATCTCGAGCTCCCGGCGGCGCGTGTCGTACGCCTCGAGGTCGAGCCCGCCGCCGGCGCGGTGACCCTCGCCCTGCGGCTGCTGGCCGAACCCTCGACGAGCGCCCCGGCGGAGCCGCATCGATGAGCGCCGGGCTCGTCGTCAACGCCGACGACCTCGGTCGCACGATCGGGATCAACGAGGGGATCTTCACCGCGCACCGCCACGGGCTGGTGAGCAGCGCGACGCTGATGGTCGGCTTCCCGGCCGCCCGCGACGCCGCGCGCGCCCTCGCTGACCACCCGGCGCTCGGCGTCGGACTGCACGTCACGCTCACCGGCGCCGAACCGACGCTCCCGGCAGCCGAGGTCCCGAGCCTGGTCGACGGCGCGGGGAGGCTGGCTCGCAAGCCCGAGCTGATTGGGGCTCCGGATCCTGACGAGCTGCTCGCCGAGATCCGGCATCAGCTCGAGATCTTCGTGTCGCTCGTCGGCCGGCTGCCGACCCACCTCGACAGCCACCACCATTCGCATCGCCATCCGGCGGTGCTCGACGCCCTGACCCTCGTCGCGCGGACGCATCGCCTGCCGGTGCGGCGATCTTCCGAGGCGATCGCGGCACGCCTCGCCGGCGAGGGGCTCGCCACCACCGACCGCTTCGTCGAGCGCTTCTTCGACTCCGCCGCGACCCTGCCGGTGCTGCACGAGATCCTGCGGGACGCCGCGGCCGCCGGCGGCACCACCGAGGTCATGTGCCATCCGGGGCACCCCGACGACGCGCTGCGTCGCGAGAGCGGCTACGCCGAAGCGCGCGAGCGCGAGATCGCCGTGCTCTGCGATCCGTCGGCGCGCGCGCTCGCCGACGAGCTCGGCTTGCGGCGACTGCGCTTCGACCAGGCATGCGGGTCCTGATCTTCGCCGAGGCCGAGTCGGTGGCGCGCGCCGCCGCCGACCTCGTCGCCCGCTGTGCCGCCGAGCGGCCGGAGCTGGTGCTGGCGCTTCCCACCGGCAAGACCGCCGTTCCGCTCTACGCCGAGCTCGCCGCCGCCCACGCCGGCGGATCGCTCGACCTCTCTCGCGCACGCTCGTTCAACCTCGACGAGCTGCGCCTGCCGCGCCGGCATCCGGCGACCTTCCGTGCCTTCATGGAGCGCCACGCCTGGGAACGGATCGGCCTCGACCGCGCCCGCTGCGACATCCCCGATGCGGAGGCCGGGCCGGCGGCCGAGTGCGCGCGCTACGACCGGGCGCTCGCCGCGGCGGGGCCGCTCGACCTCGCGATCCTCGGAGTGGGTGCCGACGGACACGTCGGCTACAACCTGCCGGGAGTGCCGAGCGAGGGAACGCACCTCGTGGACCTGCCCGAGGCGCTCGCCGACTCGCTCGGTGCACCGGCCGACTGGCGTCCGCTCCAGGCGATCACCCTCGGCTTCGGCCCGCTGCGCGGCGCGCGCCGTCTCCTGATGCTCGCCACCACGGCCGCCAAGGCACGCGCCGTGCGCCACCTCGTGGTCGGTCCATCCGACCCCGCCTGGCCCTGCAGCCTGCTGCGCGACCACCCGAACTTCGACCTGCTGCTCACCCACGAGGCCGCGGCCGAGCTCGACTGACCGGGCACAAGCCAGGGGGCAGGATCGCGTCCCTCCGCGGGACGATCCTGCGCCTCGTATCAGGAGAGATGGCGAGCCCACGACGTGTGCCCCGCGCCCTGCGCGAAGCGCCGGCCCTGCCGGCACCGGTCGCCGACCCGGCGATCCGGGCGCGCCACGCCCTGCTGCTCAACCCCTTCTACCCGAAGGACCCGCACGCCAGCTTCGGCAAGCACGTCCTGACGCCGTCGCTGGCGCTCACCTCGCTCGCCGCGGCCACGCCAGCCGACTGGACGGTCGCCTACTGGGACGAGAACCTGCTGCAGGGACCGCCACCGGTCGAGCCGTTCCCGCAGGTGGTCGGCATCACCGTTCACCTCACCTTCGCCCGGCGCGCCTTCGAGCTCGCGGCCTGGTACCGCGCCCAGGGGGCGAAGGTGGTGCTCGGCGGCCTGCACGTCCAGTCGTGCCCCGACGAATGCGCGCCGCACGCCGACGCGCTGGCGTTCGGCGAAGGGGTGCAACTCTGGCCGCGGATCCTGCGCGACGTCGAGCGAGGCGAGCTCGCCCGGCGCTACACGGGCGGCTACGACCGGCCCTACCGCGACGACCCGCCGCCGCGTCGCGATCTCGTGCCGCGCGGCCAGTTCCTCACCTCCGCCAGCCTCATCGCCACCCGCGGCTGCCACAACCGCTGCGACTTCTGCTACCTCGCCACCGACGGCCTGCACATCCCTCACCGTCGACGTGACGCCGCGCAGGTCGCCGCCGAGCTCGCGGCGAGCGGCAGCCCCTACGCCGTCTTCGTCGACAACAACCTCGGCTCGCACCGCGAATCCCTGCGCGAGCTCTGCGCCGCGATCGCGCCGCTCGAGAAGATCTGGAGCGCGGCGATCTCGCTCGACGTCACCGAGGACGCGTCGCTGGTGCGCGCCATGGCGCTCGCCGGCTGTACCGGCGTCTTCGTCGGCTTCGAGACGATCAACGCCGCGAGCCTCGCCGGCACCGGGAAGCGGTCGCCGCTGCCCGACGACTATGCCGCGCGCGTCCGCCGGCTCCACGACCACGGCATCCAGGTCAACGCCAGCTTCGTCTTCGGCTTCGACGACGACCGGCCCGACGTCTTCGCGCGCACCGTCGAGTGGATCGAGACCCACCGCCTCGAATGCGCGACCTTCCACATCCTCACCCCCTACCCGGGAACGCCGCTGTTCGCACGACTGAAGGCCGAGGGCCGGCTGCGACACGAGGACTGGTCGCTCTACGACACGGCGCACGTCGTCTTCGAGCCGAAGGGGATGAGCGCCGACGAGCTGGCGAGCGGTTACGAGTGGGCCTACCGGCGCCTCTTCTCCCACGCCTCGATCTGGCGCCGCCGCCCCGCGAGCTGGAGCGGCGTCCTCCCCTATCTCGCCGGCTCCTACCTCTACAAACGCTCCAACTGGCTCTGGCACCTGCTCATCCGCCATCGCCTCACCCATGCGGCCTGGAGCCCGCTCGTCGAGCTCATGCGGCGGCGGCACCTGGCGTTTCGCCGGCAGCTCGAGCGGCGAGGCACGCGAAGGACTCCCCTGAGCCCGGTGGAGATCGTTCCGTCCTGTTCCGACAGCCCCGGCTGACCAGCGCAGCAGCTCGTCGGCACAGCGGCGGCGAAACGACCGACGCCGCTGCCGCGATCGCGAAGCGGCGCTTGCCGCTCCGCGGCACGATCGACCCGCGCCAAGACCGGAGCGACGAGGGTATCCTTCGGGGCTGCAACATCCGCCGGAGAGACCGATGAAGCGCATCGTCAGTGTCAGTCTCGCGCCCAGTGCCGCCGACTACGAGTTCACCACGGAGTTCCTGGGAGAGACGTTCCATCTCCGTCGCGTCGGGGCCGACTGGGATGTCGACAAGGCGATCACCTTGCTCGAACGGGCGCAGCAGGAGGCCGACGCCATCGGTCTCGGCATGGTGCGCGACCACGCCACCGTCGGCACGCGGCGTTTGCGCGACCGGCTGACCTCCCGGCTCGAGGGCGTCGTCACGAACGTTCCGGTGACCACCGGCGCGACGCTCCGCACCTTCTTCGACGAATGGTGCGTGCGCCACGTGCAGAGTGAAGAGGGCCAGTACTTCACCAACGCCCGCACGCTCTTCCTCTCGGGGATCACCAACTACCGTACGGCGGCGATCCTCGGCGAGCACTCGCGCAACCTGCGCTTCGCCGACCCGGCCACGCTGCACGGCGTGCCACGGATCCTCAACTCGCTCCGCGCCCTCGAAACCTATGCCGGCACGGCGGCGCGCCTGCGGCGGTGGACCGCCTCGCGGCCCCTCGCCCAGGACGGCCCGCCGCGCCTGCCGCTGACCCGCCGTGCGGTGCGGCGCGCCATGGAATGGGCGCACTTCGTCGTCGGCCCCTGGCAGGAGATCGAGCAGTACTCGAACGACGAGCTTCACCGCAAGGTGGTCGTCACGTCGTCGGTGACCGAGGAGGCGCTGACCCGGCTGGGCGAAAAGGGCGTCTACGTGGTCATCGACCGCACGCCGCAACTGCTCGAGCGCGTCGTGGGCCTGAACGTGCTCGACGCGATGATCCTCGCCGCGCTCGAGAAGCCGCGCGACGAGGTGCTCTACGACGACTACCTGCACGTGCTCGGCGGGCTCGACTTCTCGCCGCGGATGCTCTACCCGGGCGGGCGCTACCGCCGCATCAACCGGTTCGCTTTCGTCATCCATCCGCTGTCGCAGGAGTACTTCAAGACGGTCAAGCCGGTCGAGATCCTGTCGCGCGCCGCGGGCAAACGCGGGATGAACCTGGTCGAGAAGCTGATCGCCTACTCCCCGCCCTTCCTCTACTCCAAGGTCACCGGCATCGAGTCGCCGACCGGCGCGGAGGCCGAAGGCTGGCTGATCTCCGTCGGAGGCACGCCGAAGCAGCTCCTGGCCCACAGCCCGGAGTTCACCTACCGCCGCCTGCTCGCCGCGGCGCGGATGGCCGAGAAGCTCGGCGCCCAGATCATGGGCCTCGGCGCATTCACCAAAGTCGTGGGCGATGCCGGGGTCACGGTGGCCAAGCGCGCCGATCTGCCGATCACCACCGGCAACAGTTACAGCGCTTCGGCCGCCCTCTGGGCCGGCGCCGACGCGGCGCGCCGCCTCGGCCTCGTGCCGCTCGACCGCCAGGGGAAGGTCAAGGGCAAGGCGATGGTGATCGGGGCGACCGGAGCGATCGGCTCGGCGTGCACCCGCCTCCTCGCGCAAGCCGTCGAGGAGGTCTACCTCGTCTCCATCGAGTCGGCGAAGCTCCTGACGCTCAAGGAGAGCATCCTCAAGGACACGCCCGACGCCAGGCTCCACCTCGCCCACAAGCCCGACGAGTTCCTGGCCGACATGGACATGATCGTCACCGCCACGTCGGGCGCCGGCAAGAAGATCCTCGACATCATGAAGGTCAAGCCGGGCTGCGTGATCACCGACGTGGCGAGGCCGCTCGACCTGCCGCCGAGCGAAGTGGCGAAGCGGCCCGACGTGCTGGTGATCGAGTCGGGCGAGATCCTCCTCCCCGGCCACCCGCAGATGCGCAACATCGGCCTGCCGAAGGGCATCGCCTACGCCTGCCTCGCCGAGACGATCGTGCTCGCCCTCGAAGCGCGCTTCGAGACCTTCACCATCGGCCGCAACATCGAGTGGCAGAAGGTCAAGGAGATCTACCGCCTCGGCCTGAAGCACGGCATGCGCCTCGCCGCCGTCTCCGGCGTCAACGGCGTCTTCAGCGACGAGGCGATCGCCGCCGTACGCGAGCGCGCGCTCGCGGCGCGGGCGGCGCAGGGGGAGCCTCGGTAGAGCGCGGCGCCTCGGCAGGCCCGACGCCACCCGCACGATGCGGCTCCGCGCTCCCTCCTACTCGTAGAGCAGGTACGGCTGCCGCGTTTCTCGCCACGCCGCCTGGTCGGCGACGTCGCTGGCGAGGATCTCGTCGACGGTGCGGCCGGCGCGGAGGTCGGCGAGGAGCTTCGGGGTGCCGAGGAGGCGGGTGAGGGCGGCGCCGTCGCGCAGGAGCTCGAAGCCGGGGCGGTGCAGGAGGTCGGCGAGGAGCGCGACGCCGAGCCGGTAGGGCTGGGCGAACTTCGGGTCGACGACCTCGACGGCGTAGCCCGGCAGCTCGACGCCCTCGAGCTTCGGCTGGGGCGCGGCAGCGGACGCACGCGGGGTGAAGCGGCGCGGCACGAGACGGAAGCCGGGGGTGTCGAGCGCGAGCGTCGCGCCGGCGAGCGCCGGCGAGCCGACGAGCAGGAACGGGCTCTCGGTGCCCCGGCCTTCGGAGGCGTTGCTCCCTTCGAGGAGCGCGACGCCGGGATAGGCGAGCGCCGCCTCCGGGCTCCGCAGGTTGGGCGACGGATCGAGCCACGTCCGGCCGGTGTCTTTCCAGGTCATCGTCCGCTTCCAGCCATCCATCGCGATCACGGTGAGCTTGGCCGGCTTGGCCAGGTGCGCGTTGACCACTCGGGCCAGCTCGCCGAGGGTGAGACCGTGGACGAGCGGCCCCGGGGCACGGTTGAGGAAGCTCTCCGACACGACGTCGCGCGGAGCGGCGACAGGGCCTTCGACGCGGTCGCCGTTCAGGGGATTCGGACGGTCGAGGACGACGAGCTCGATGCCGGCATCGGCCGCCGCCTCGAGGCAGCCGACGAGCGTGCTCTCGAAGGTGTAGAAGCGCACCCCGGCGTCCTGGAGGTCGACGACCAGCGCGTCGAGGCCCGCGAGGTCGGTCGCGGTCGGTTTCGTCTTCTCGCCGTAGAGGCTGACCAGCGGCAGACCGCTCGCCTCGTCGACGCCGCTCGCCACCTTCTCGCCGGCCGCCGCCTGCCCGTGCAGGCCGTGCTCCGGCGAGAAGAGCCGCACCACGTCGAGGCCGCGGGCGCGCAGCACGGCGAGCGCCGGGTGGCCTTCGAGCGACACCGCCGCGGCATGCGTTACGAGCCCGAGCCGCTTGCCGGCGAGCTCGCTCCCCGCCTCCCCGGCGGCCACGCGGTCGAGCCCCACGAGCACCGGCCACGGCGCGGGACGGACGGCGGCCGTCGCCGTCGCCCCGTCGGCGAGCGCCCGGACCACCGCATCGGCCACCGCGGCGCGCACCGCGCCGATCTTGCGATTCTCGCGTGTCGGGTGGACCCGGTTGGTCAACAGGACGACGAAGAGGTCGCGCTGCGGGTCGACCCACAGCGACGTCCCGGTGAAGCCGGTGTGACCGAACGACTCCGGCGAGAAGAGCGATCCCGCCGACGAACCGTGGGCCGACGGGGTGTCCCAACCGAGAGCGCGCGACGAGCCGGCAGGCAGGCCGACGCGCCGGGTGAAGCTCTCGACGCTGCCGCGCGAGACGATCCGCTTGCCGTCGTAGACCCCCTTCCAGAGCAGCATCTGGGCAAGCCGCGCGAGATCGGGTGCGGTACCGAAGAGCCCGGCGTGCGGGGCGATGCCGCCGAGGGCGAAGGCGTTCTCGTCGTGGACCTCGCCGCGCAGCACGCGACCGCGCCAGGGATCGTTCTCGGTCGGAGCGATCCGCGTGAGCTTGGCCGCAGGGGGCAGCCAGTCGGTATCGCGCATGCCGAGCGGCGCGAAGAGCCGCTCGCGCGCCAACGCCTCGAGCGGCCGCCCCGACACGCGCTCGAGGATCTCGCCGAGCAGGATGATGCCGAGATCGCTGTACCGCAGCGCCGTCCCGGGCTCGGCGACGAGCGGCATCGCCTCGATCCGCTCGAGGTAGGCGGCGTGCCCCTGGACTTCCTTGTAGAGCGGCGCCCACCAGTCGATCCCGGCGCTGTGGGTGAGCAGGTGGCGGACGGTGACTTTCTCCTTGCCCGGACCGACGAAGCCCGGCAGGAAGCTCGCGACCCTGGCGTCCAGATCGAGCCGCCCCTCGTCGACCATCATCATCGCGACGCTGGTGGTGGCGATGACCTTCGTCAAGCTGGCGAGGTCGTAGATCGTGTCGGGGACGACGGCTGCGGCGCCCTCGTCGTAGCTCAGCCGTCCGAACGCCTTGAGGTGGGCGAGCCGCCCGTGCCGGCCGATCGCCACGACCCCACCGGGGAAGGCGCGATCGGCGACCGCCTGGTCGAGCAGGCGATCGACCTCGGCGAGCCCGTCCGGACGGAAGCCGACCTCCTCCGGCGTGGCACCACGCAGTGTCAGGTCGCGGCGCGCGCGCTCGACGCCGGTTCCGTACGGGGCGAGACCGGGGATCGTCACCGGCAGCTTGCCGCCGATCGGCGACTCGCCGAGCAGGGCCGCGATCGCCGCCCGCTGCGACGCCGACTCCCAACTGAAGGCGCACAGGTAGACCGGCACGTGCGGGAACTGCGTCAACAGGTACGGGTTGCCGTAGGAGACGACGATCACCGGCACGCCGCCGGCGGCGAGCCGTTCGAGCAGAGCGGCGTGCGTCGGGTCCATCGCCGCCGTCCCCTTCGACGAGGTCACGCGCACGAACGCCGAGACCAGCACGTGGGTGAACGGCGGCGATGACGGCAATGAAGGGGATGAGGCGCTCGCCAGCGCGACGATCTCGTCGGCCGTCGCCGGCGAGAGCTGCGGTCCGAGCCGACGGCTCTCGACCGGGATGCCGCGCGCGGCGAGCTCGCGCTCCGGAACGCCGGCGATCGCCGGATTCGACCAGTCGCTCGAGAGCACGAGGTGGAGCACGCGCAGCGGCTTCTCGACGGCAAGCGGCACCACGCCCCCGGAGTCGCGCACCAGGGTGATCGCCTGGCGGGCGATCGCCTCGGCGTGCGCGACGTCGTCCGGTCGCCCGACCTCGCGGCGCGCCCGCACGCGGTCGACCGATCGCGCGCGATGAAGACCCAGACGCGCCTTGGCCGCCAGCACACGGCGCGCCGACTCGGTGATCCGCGCCTCGGTGAGCGTCCCGTCGTGCACCGCCCGCACCAGCGACTGGATGGCGACACGCGGGTCCGGCGGCAACAGGACGACGTCGGCGCCGGCGCGCACCGCGGCGACGGTGGCCTCCCCCATCCAGGCACCGCCGACGCCCTTCATCTCCATCGCGTCGGTCACCGACAGACCGCGGAATCCGAGCTCGTCGCGCAGCAGCGTCGTGCCGACGAGCGGCGAGAGCGTCGCTGCGGCGCCCGACGGGTCGAGCGCCGGCACGCGCAGGTGGCCCGACATCACGGAATCGACCCCGGCGGCGATCGCCGCGCGGAACGGCGCCAGCTCGACCCGGTCGAGCCGCGCGCGATCGCCGGGGATCGTCGGCAGCACGAGATGCGAGTCGACGGCCGTGTCGCCATGGCCGGGGAAGTGCTTGACCGAGGTCATCACCCAGCGGTCCGGCGACTCGTGCGCGCCGCGCACGAAGGCGGCGACCAGGCGCGACACCAGCTCCGGGTCCTCGCCGAACGACCGGATGTTGATGATCGGGTTGCCCGGATCGTTGTTGACGTCGGCCACCGGCGCGAGCACCCAGTGGATCCCCACGGCGCGCGCCTCGCGTGCCGTCACCTCGCCGGCGAAGCGCGCCGCCTCCTCCGAGCGCGTCGCGCCGATCGCCATCGCCCCGGGGAGCGGCACGGTGCCGCCGTCGACGCGGAAGGCCAGGCTCCGTTCGAGATCTGCGGAGACGAGCAGCGGCACCTTGGCCGCCGACTGCAGCTCGTCGAGCAGGATCGGAATCGTGTCGAGCTCGGAGCGGAAGAGCACGATGCCGCCCACCCGCAGACCGACGACCTGCTCCTGCAGCTCCCGGTAGGCCGCCGATTCGGGATGGAGCGGCATGCCGTAGGCCCGCACCATGATCATCTGCGCGGCGCGGCCTTCGAGGTCGAGCCCGGCGAGCGTCTTCTCCACCCAGGCCTTCCCCGCCCCGTCGAGCTCCGCGGCAAGGGGGACAGGCACCGATCTCGGCGCCTGGCGGGAACCCGGGGCGGTGGTGCCTGTCCCCCCTGCGGTCCGGCAGGCCGCCAGCCCGGCGAGGGACAGGAGCGAGGCGGCGAACCATCGGGCGGCGCGGCGCCGGCTCATCGGGATCCTCCTTCCAGCTCGACGCCCTCGAGGACGACTCGCTCCACCGCACCGCCGAGCAGATCGTCGCCCGGCGCGGCGACGACGAGGAACGAGGCCGGCCCCTCGAAGCGCAGCAGTGGCCGGCGGCTCGCCCAGAGCGCCGCCAGACGCGCGTTCTCGTCGACCGCGGTCGGCAGCGCGCAAGCCCTCGCGAGCGCCTCGATCCGCTGGCCGAAGGTCCCGCCGGTCGGCGTGCCGAGCGGACGCCGCAGCCGGCATGGCGGCAGCGCCGCCGTCTCGGTCGTCACCTCGACGCGAGGGCGGCCGGCACCGCGGAGCGCTCCGACCTGGGCCAGTGCCGCCCCCACCTTGCGCTCCGGCACCGCCCAGCGCACCTCGGCTACCCCATGGTGCGCCAGCCGGTCGATGCCGGCGGCATCGAGGAGCCGGCGCGCCTTCCAGCCTGCGGCGCCGACCGAGAACGGCGCGACGATCACCCGGCCGGTGGCGTCGACCTCGCGCGCCGCGCCGAAAACGCGGGCGTCGCCGAGCTCGACGATCTCCGACCGTGGCGAGCGCGGCAGCCGTTGCGGCGCACAGCCCTCGCGCTCCCGGTCGTTGCGCAGCACGTTGAAGGCGAGGTCGGCGCGATAGGCCTCCGGCGAGGCCGGCTGGCGGATCCGCCCGCCGCGCCACGCCACGTCGGCCCAGACGTCGGAGTTGTTCTCGGGGATCGACTCGTAGGCCGTCGCGTCGAACCCGGCGAGGTCGTCGGCGGCGAGCGCGTCGAGCGTCGCGCCGAGGGCGACGAAGTTGAGTCGCGTCAGCTCGGCGAGCGAGGCTCCCTCCGGCACGCCGCCGCTTTCGATGAGCAGCACGGGGGTCCCCCAGGCGGTGAGGTTGTCGCCGAAGGCGCGCAGGCTCCAGTCGTCGTCGTAGCGTGCCAGCCGTCCCGGCACGAACGGTGCGATCGCCGCCTGCACGGCGACGGCGGCACGCATCGCGCGGCGCCGACCCGGAGTCACCGTCTTCGCGGCGTCTCCGACCACCGCCAGCACCGCCCCGACCGCCAGGACCCGGCTCTCCCCCACCGTGCGCCGGCGGTTCTGGTCGTGAAGGTTGAAACCGAGGATCGGCGCGTGCTCGCGCCGCAACCGCTCGAGCAGGCGTCCCTCGGGCGTCGTCAGGTTGAGCGCATCGCGGTTGATGTCGATCGCCTGGGCGTTGCGCCGCGTGTAGGCCTCCGCTCCGTCCGGGTTGAGCATCGGCACCATCACCAACGTCAGCCCCGCGAGCAGCCGGTCGACCGCCGCGTCGTCGCGATGCGACAGCAGATACTCCGCGAGATCGAGCAGCGCCGGCGTCGCCGACGGTTCGTCACCGTGCATCTGCGACCAGAGCAGCACCTTCGCCGGACCGTGCCCGAGCATCAGCCGGAAGATCGGCCGCCCCTCCACCGAGCGACCGACCTCCGTCAGGTCGAGCTCCCCGGGATGACGCCGAGCGAGCGCCGTCAGCCGTTCGGCGAGCTCGGCGGGCCGCAGGCAGGCAGCGGAGATCGGCACGACACGGTGGGTCGGCCAGGCCTCCCAGAGCGCCGCCGGGGCGAGGGGATTCGCCGGCAGGCCGTCGGCCGGCACCGCGTTCGCCGCAGCGGCGAGGGCGAGCCCGACGACGAGTGGGGGCACGACCCGGATTCCGGCTCGGCGTGCCATGGCGTTTCCGACGCGCCACGCGAGCCCCAGGATCGAGACGACGACCGGCCCTTCGGTTGGCGGGAGTTTCATGCGGAGGAGTCTCCTCGTGGCCCCGTGGGAGTCTACACGGCGGCTCGCACGCGGCGGTCCGCCGCATCGCCGGTCACGCCGGCGGCGATCCGGCGGGCGCGCGTGGCCGTCGGCCCGCGCGCTCGCTCGTTCGAGGTCAGCGCCGCGAAGCCGGGGACGAGCCCTGGCCGGGGGCGAGGCGGGCGGCCCACGACGCCGCCTTGGCGTCGTAGCCCTTCCCGGGCTCTGCCGCGTTCCGTGCCCTGTAGAAGTCGACCAGCGCCTGCGTGCACTCGTGCGTGTCCTTGTGCTCTTCGCCGCGGGCGGCCGCGCTGGTGCTGCGGGCCTCGAGCAGGTTCGCCTCGGCCGCCGCGACCTCGCCGAGACCGGCGCGGGCCCGGCCCAGGTGCTTGAGCAGCTTGGCGAGCCAGCGCGCGTAGGCGCCGGTGAAGGCCTGGCGCGCCCGCGCTTCGACGCTGGAGAGCAGCTTGACGGCGCCGGCGTCGTCGCCCTGCTCCTCGAGCACCGAACCGGTGTTGATCGTGGTGATCAGGGTGTTGGGGTGATCCTCGCCGAGCACACGCCGGCACTTCTCCATCGCCTCGCGGAAGTACTTCTCGGCCTCGCGCGGCCGGCCTTCGGCCTGCAGCAGGGCGCCGTAGTTGTTGATCGAGGTGAGCGTGTCCGGATGCTCCTCGCCGCGCAGGCGCCGCTTCTTCTCGAGCGCCTCGCGCAGGAACGTCTCCGCTTCGTCGAACCGGCCGGCAGCCTGCAGCAGACGGCCGACGTTGCCGATCGCGCCGAGCGTGTCGGGATGGTCCTCGCCGAGCACGCGCCGGCGCCGTTCGGCCGCCTCGCGCAGGTACGGCTCGGCCGCGTCGAGCTTGTTCTCGTCCTGCAGCAGGATGCCGAGGTTGTTCATCCCGGTGATGGTGTCCGGATGGTCCGGACCGAGCACCCGCGTCCACTTCTCGAGCGCCTCGCGCAGGTACGGCTCGGCGACGGCGAGCTTGCCCTGGTGCTGCAGGGAGAAGCTCAGGTTGGCGATCGCCGAGATCGTGTCCGGCTGATCCTCGCCGAGCACTCGACGGCTCCTGGCAACCGAGTCGGTCAGCAGGGTCTCGGCCTCGGCGAACCGTCCGACGGCCATCAGCAGGTTCGCCAGGTTGCTGATCGCCGCCAGCGTGTCGGGGTGCTCCTCGCCGAGCGCCCGCCGTCGCCCGGCGAGCGCCTCGCCGAAGACCGCTTCCGCCTCGCTGAGCCGGCCTTCGGACTGCAGAGCGGAGCCCAGGGTGGTGAGCGAAGTGAGGGTATCGCGATGATCCGGACCGAGCACGCGCCGCTGACGCTCGAGCGCCTCGCGCAAGAGGGGCTCGGCCTCCCCCGACTTGCCTTGGAGGTGCAATAGGTACCCCATGTTGTTGAGCGCCGCGAGGGTCAGCAGGTGGTCTTCGCCGAACAGCCGCCGGTATCCCGCGAGCGCCGAGCGGACGAACGGTTCCGCCTCGGCCAGCTTGCCCTGCGCCCGCAGGAGGTCGCCCATCGCGCCTTGCGATTCGAGCGTCTCGGCGTGCTCGTCGCCGAGCAGCCGACGGCGGATGGCGAGGGCCCGCTCCTGGAGCGGCTGTGCCGCCTCGTAGAGCGCCAGGTTCTTGTAGAGCACGGCGAGCGACTGTCGCAGGCGTGCGTCGACCACTGGCTGGTCGGCGAACTGCGCGTCGATGGCGGCGACCGCCGGCCGCAGGATCGTCCGGTCGATCAGGTCGCGGGCGACGTCGGTGGCGTTGACGCGCTGCCAGCGCCGGGCGAGCTCGTCGATCTCGGCGGCCCGCGCGCGTGCCGGCAGACCGGACCGTTCGAGCGCTCGGGAGAAGCTCGACGTCACCTCCTGCGAGAGGAGCTGTCCGGCCGCGGTGGGATCGACCTGCCTCAGCATCGCCGCCTGGAACTCGGAGACCTTCTGCAGCTCGTCGGCCCGCCGGCGCGCCTCCGCCTCCGCCGTCACCGCGCGGTCGCGCTGTCCGCTCGCCACGCGCGCCTGCCAGGCGAAGGCGATCGCCCCGACGAGGAGCGCCACCCCCACCGCCGAACCGGCGACGACGACGCCGCGATGGCGGCGCACCAGCTTGCCCAGGCGGTAGACCGCGCTCGGGGGCGCCGCCACCACCGGCTCGCCGGCGAGGTAGCGCTGGATGTCGGCGGCGAAGTCGTTCGCCGTCGCGTAGCGTCGCTGGCGGTCCTTCTCGAGCGCCCGCATGACCATCCAGTCGAGCTCGCCACGCAGCAGCGCCGAGAGCCGCTTCGGGACCGTCCGCCGCTTCGCCGCTACCGTGACCAGGGTCTCGCGGGACTGCCCGAGCCGCGACGACGGGCTCGGCGGATCGACCTGGCAGAGGATGCGGTAGATCTCGGCGACGCCCGCCGCGCGCAGCTCGCGACCGGAAAACGGCGTCGTCCCGGTCACCAGCTCGTAGAGCAGGACGCCGAGCGAGTAGACGTCGGTGCGCGTGTCGATGTCGAGCGAGCCCTCGGCCTGTTCCGGGCTCATGTACTCCGGCGTACCGATCATCGTCAGGTGCTCGGTCAGCAGCGTGGCGTCGGGCGCATCGCCCGCGGTCGCCTTGGCGATGCCGAAGTCGATGACCTTGGCGTGCGGCCGGCCGTCGTGCGTCGAGACGAGGACGTTCGACGGCTTGATGTCGCGGTGGATGACCCCCTTGGTGTGGGCGTGCTGGACGGCGTGGCAGACCTGGGCGAAGAGCTCGAGCCGCTCGGCGATCGGCAGCTCGTGGCGGTCGCAATAGTCGGTGATCGGCTCGCCGTCCACCAGGTCCATCACGAAGTAGGGGCGCCCGCTCTCGGTCGCGCCGGCGTCGAGGACCCGCGCGATGTGCGGGTGATCCATCCGCGCCAGCGACTGCCGCTCGAGCTCGAAGCGCGCCACGACGCGGCGGGTGTCCATCCCCGGCTTGAGGATCTTGAGCGCCACCTGGCGAACGACCGGCTTCTCCTGCGCGGCGAGGAAGACGGTGCCGAAACCGCCTTCGCCGATCCGCTGGAGCAGCGTGTACGGTCCGAGCCGCGTGCCCGGCCCTTCGAGCGGACCGTCGTCGGCGCGCAGCGCACCGCCGAGCGTCGACGGCTCGAGCGTCGCCGGGGCGTCGCTTCCTGCCGATACCGGCCCGGTCCCGGATTCCGGCTCGCCGAGCTGGGCCTCGACCCGTGCGCGCAGCGCCGTCTCGCCACCGCAGGCGCGATCGAGGTAGGCGCGGCGCGAGGCCGGGTCGGCGATCGCCCGCGCGGCCCTGGCAATGACGAGATCGTTCTCGGACACGGTCTTCCTCCCCCGGCGCCGAGGGTGCTCCGTCGCGGCGGGCGGCGCTCCCTCGTCACGCACTGACGTCACCTGCCAGGCGCGAATCGACGCGCGCGAGGATACCCCGACCCGGCCGATCGGACGAGGTCGGCCGTCCCGCCGCTGCGATACGCTGACCGGTGCCCGCGGAGCGCTCGCCGCGGACGAGGCACCGGAGGAATCCCCATGCGCCCGAGCCGCCCCGTCGCCGTCGCGACCGCCCTGCTGATCGCTGCCGCCTGCTCGCTCGCCGCACGCGCGGCCTGCGGCGCGGCACTCGACCCGAAGGTCGCCGACGCCGCAGCGCTCTACGACCTCTGGGTCGGCGAGCAGCTCGCCTATCACCAGATCCCCGGGGTGGTCGTCGGCGTCGTCTCGGGGAGCGAGCTCCTCTGGGCGAAGGGATACGGGACCACCGATCTCGCCGGCGGGGTGCCGCTGACCCCGACGACACCGTTCCGCATCGGCTCGGTGTCCAAGCTCTTCACGGCGACCGCGATCCTCCAGCTCCGGGACGCCGGGAAGCTCCGCCTCGACGATCCGGTGGTCAAGTTGCTCCCCTGGTTCCAGGTGCCGAACCCCTTCCCCGGGGCGCCGCCGATCACCGTCGAGCACCTGCTGACCCACACCTCGGGGCTCTCGCGCGAAGGTCCCTTCCCGGCCTGGACGACGCACCAGTTCCCCAGCCGCGAGGAGTTGCGGGCGACGATCTCGCAGGTCACGGTGATCTCCCCGCCCGGCAAGACCTACCGCTACTCGAACCTCGGTCTCGCGCTGCTCGGCGAGATCGTCGCCGCGGTCTCCGGCGAGAGCTGGGCCGGCTACGTCGCCCGCCACATCGCCCAGCCCCTCGGCATGCGCGCCACCACCGGCGCACCGACCGCCGCGACGCTCGCCGCGCTCCCCCGCCAGCACCGCCGCAGACAGCCCGACGGCAGCCGCGGCACGCTCGACTACTACGAGACCGGCGCGTTGGCCCCGGCCGCCGCGGTGATCTCGACGCTCGAGGACCTCGCCCGGTTCGCCGCGCTTCACCTCACCGCCGATCCGGCGGGCGTCGTCGCGAGCCCGGGCAGCGCGAGCGGAATGCCGTCGCTCGCCTCGGTCCTTGCGCCCGCCACCGTCTTCGAGATGCAGCGGCCGCATTTCGTCTACCCGAGCTGGACCGGCGGTCGCGGTCTCGGCTTCGCCATTTCCCGACGGGACGGGCGAACCTACGTCTCCCACGGCGGGTGGATCGGCGGCCATCGCACCGACTTCCTCCTCGATCCCGAGCGCAAGCTCGCCGCCATCGCCCTGACCAACGCCGACGACGCCAGCCCCGGGCTCTTCGCCCGTCAGGCTCTCGACCTCATCGGCGGGGCGATCACCGCCGGCACCGCCACACCACCGAAGTCCGCGGCGACTCTCTCCCCTGATCCCACGTGGCAGCGCTACGTGGGCCGCTACACCGACCCGTGGGACTGGCAGATCGACGTGCTCGTTGCCGACGGTGCCCTCTGCCTCTACGAGCACGGCTACCCGCCCGCCGACGACGCCGACGAGTCCCTCACCCGCCTCACCCCGGCCCCCGACGGCACCTTCCGCACCCCGGACGGCGAGACCGTCCGCTTCGAGATCGGGGCCGACGGCAAGGTCACGCGGATGTACCGGCGGGCGGATTACTACCTGCCCGTTTCGACTAGACCGGTCGGCGCACCTCGATGAGCAGTAGGGGCGAATCGTCGCACGTCGCGATCCAGCGCCGAGGCCAGGTGAGACACGAGAGGATCCGTCGCAGCTCCGCGGCTCCCGCCGCTCGGCGATTGTCCGGTCGCCTCGCTTCAGCCGTCTGCGCAGCGTGGGCAGCGTGCGCAGTAACCGAAGCGTGGGGAGCGCCGCTCTTGGGGTCTTCGAGCCGACTGGCAGCCGCGGACACCGCCGCGAGCGGCGCTCCTGCGCCTCGTCCGCTCGCCGAGCGCATCCGATCGGAGGATCGAGCGACCCGGGCCGAGGCGATCGAGGAGCTCTACGCGCTCCTGAAGGGCGGCGATGCGAGCCGTGAAGCGCTCGATGCCTGGTTCGCCGCCGCCGGCGAGAGGGACCGGCCGCTCCACCTGCGGATCTCGCAAGCCACGAATCTCATGCCGGCAGCGGCGGCGCCACGCCTCATCGCGGCTCTCTCCGACCCATCGACCCCCGTTCAACGTCGGGCCATGGAGGGGATCGTTTCCGTCGGGCCAGCGGCGAACGCGGCGATCGAGCGCCTTTTCGAGCTCCTGCTCAGCGAGGAGCCGGACGTCGTGGGTCCGGCGATCGTGGCGCTTGGAGCCATCGATCGCGAGGGCCGGTTGCTGCCACGAGTGCTGGCCATGACGAAGAGCAAGGATGTCACCGAGCGCTACGCGGCCGTCGAGCTCTTCCTCATCGTCTACCGCGACCACGCCGCGGAGCGGGTCAACGATCTGGAGCCACTTCTCGACGACCCGGAATACGCGGTGCGCATGACGGCAGTCCAGATCCTGGAACTGCCGATGCGCGACCATCCTGCGCTCGCCGACGCGATGATCCGGCTGTTGCGCGGCGACCCGCATTGGATCGTCCGCTATCAGGCGGCATCCGCATTCGGTCGGATGGCACGGGACCTCGACACTCTCCCTCCTTTGGCCGCCGAGGCGCTCGTCTGGGCGCTCGAGACCGATCCGCGCTCGGACGTGCAGTTCGCTGCGGTTCATGCCCTGGGCGCCACGCCGAAGCTGCGTCGCCAGAATCAGGAAGCACTCGAGCGCTGCGTGGCACGGCAGTCAGGCGACGTCCAGAAGCTCTGCCGCGGGATGCTCACCGCGGAGCCTTGAGACGTCTGGCGGCGGGAGGATGGGCAGCGGAGCGCTCGGCGCGGACGTGGCATCATCTCCCCGGCGCCCATGAGCCGAGACGTTCGCTGGCGTCCTTTTCACTTCCCCGGAGACGACTCCTCTCGTGAACGACACGCCTCGTCCTTCTCTCCCGCTCTCGACTGCGGGCGTGGCCGCCACCCCCGAGCTCACGGCCTGCCTGCTCTCGGCCTTTTCTGCGCTCGAGCGGCCGTTCGTGCATCCGATGGAGGTGGCCGCGGAGCTGCAGCGGTTGCTGACCTACCTCGAGTCGGAGGCGGGGTACACGCCGACCAACTGTGAGGTGGCCGGGCGCTTCTTCGCCGAGCGGGAGGGCTGGGGCGAGATCGACTGGGACCATCTCCCGGCCGAGCTCGGCGACGTGCTGGCCCTGATGGCCGAAGGGCTGCACCTGACCTTTGCCGATCCGGTGGTGGCCGAGAATCTCGGCGCGACGCCGGCGCAGATCCTGCGCACGCTCGAGTGGACCGGCTACGTGCGCGCCGCGCGCTGAACAAGTGGGTGCCCGCCGCGCCCTCTGCCTTCGTCGTCGAGAATTCTCCGTCCCGGCGGGCGCCGTCGTGACGCCCGTCCGCCCGATCGCTCCCGACCTTCGCGAGTCGATCCGCGCGTCGCGGACGCGGTCGACGCACCCGACGGGTGCTGCTCACTCATCGCCAGAGCCGCGATTGCAGCGGCCAGAGTCATATGCTTGGGTGACTCGGGAGGGAGGGACCGATGCCCTGGTCGACGAGACTCGTGACCGACGTACCGATCGTCGAGACGACCTTCGTCGGAATCGTCCTCAAGGCGGAGTTGCTCGAGGCGGTCCAGTCCAGCCTCCGCCTCGCCATGGAGCACCAGACGCGCTACTTCCTCGCCGACTGCCGAGCGCTCAGCGGCGGCCATTCGGTTTTCGACCTCTACGAGATCGGCGAATCGATCGACCGCGGCGAGAGTCGAGAGCGACTGGTCGAGGCGCTCCTCCTCCCGGCGCTGCCGGCGGCGGCCGAGAATGTCCAGTTCTGGGAGACGCTCGGGCTCAACCGCGGTCACGGGCTGCGGGTCTTCACCGACCGCGGCGAAGCGCTCGCCTGGCTCGGCGACCAGGCCCGGCGCGAAGTCCAAGGCGAATGAGGCCAGGCGCTCGAGCAGCCGCCCGGGCTGCGGCAATCCGGCTGCAGGCAACCGCCACAGGGTTTCGATGAAGGTCCTCAACGTCCACCAACGCGAGCTGCCGGTGAGCGCGAGTCGGGCGGGCACACTGCTCGACTCGCTCGCCTCCCCTGCGGACGCCCTCTGGCCGCGGCGCACCTGGCCGCCGATGCGCCTCGACCGGCCGCTCGGCGTCGGGGCGGTCGGCGGCCATGGACCGATCCGCTACGTCGTCGAGGAGTACACGCGCGGCGAGTGCGTCTGCTTCCGTTTCAGCGCACCTCCGGGCTTCGACGGTCAGCATCGGTTCGACGTGGTTTCGCTGGGCCACGACCGCTCCCTCCTGCGTCACACCCTGGCGATGCGGACGAGCGGCGCGGCGCGCCTCACCTGGCCTCTGGTCTTCCGCCCACTCCACGACGCGTTGATCGAAGACGCGTTCGCCGAGGCCGAGACCGCGCTGGGGCTCCCCCGGCACGAGCATCCCTGGTCGATCGGGGTCCGGGTGCTCCGGTGGGTCACCGGTGGGCGGCGCAGGGCGCGCCGCGGGATGCATCCACCTCCCACGAACACTGGCACCGCTCGCCCCGCCGACGAGGGCAGTTGACTGCTACCCAATTCGCAACGAACTTGTATATTCTAATTTCTGGAACGGAGAGGGACGCGAAGTCCCGACCTGGAGGTCCGATGCCCTGGTCGACGCGACGCGTCGGAGAAATCCCCATCGTCGAGACGATCTACGCCGGGGAACTGTCGAAAAACGACCTCCTGGCGGCGGTGCGGGCCACGCTTCGAGTCGCCGAGGAGCAGGGAACTCGCTACTTCCTCGCCGACTGCCGGGGACTCTCCGGCGGGCACTCGGTGTTCGACCTCTACGCCGTCGGCGAGGAGGTCGCCGAGCAGAAACCGCATCTCACGCTCGTCGAGGCGGTTCTCCTCCCCGTCCTGCCGGGTCCGGCGGAGATGGTCAGCTTCTGGGAGACGCTCGGCGTCAACCGCGGGCTGCGGATCGATCTCTTCGTCGATCGCCACGAGGCGATCGCCTGGCTCGAGAACGAGCAACGGCGATCGGCCGAGCGCGAGACCCGCAGCGCCTGAGCCCCCTTGGGCGGCCGCTGCGCTAGGCTGGCCGCGTCATGCCCTCCTCTGCCGCGCCTCCCCGGCTTCGTTCGCTCGACGTCTTCCGCGGCGCGACGATCGCGCTGATGATCCTGGTCAACAACGCCGGCGACTGGGGCAAATCGTACGCCCCGCTCCTCCACGCCAAGTGGCACGGCTGGACGCCGACCGACCTCGTCTTCCCGTTCTTCCTCTTCATCGTCGGCGCGGCGATCCCGTTCGCGCTCGGCGGCCGGCTCGAGAGCTCGGGCGCCGATCTCGCCGCGCTCCACCGCAAGATCGTCAAGCGCGCCGCGCTCCTCTTCCTGCTCGGCCTGGCGCTCATCTGGTTCCCCTACTACACGGTGGCCTGGGAGCGCTTCCGCATTCCTGGCGTGCTGCAGCGGATCGCCGTCGTCTACCTGGTCACGGCGCTTGCCTACCTGCATCTGCGCGCCCGCGGTCGCGCCGTGCTCGCCGTGGCGCTCCTCGCCGGCTACTGGGCGGCGATGAAGCTCGTCCCGGTCCCCGGCTTCGGCGCCGGCGACCTCTCGCCCGAGGGCAACCTCGCCTTCTGGCTCGACCACCTGATCCTCGGCCCGCACGTCTGGCGCTACTCGCCCGGACCCGGTGACCCGGAGGGGATCCTCTCGACGCTGCCGGCGATCGCCTCGGCGCTCGCCGGCCTCTTCGTCGGCGACCTGATGCGCTCGGCGGCCGAGGCGCGCGCCAAGCTCGTTCGCCTTCTCGCCTGGGGCGCGCCGCTCACCGCCGCCGGTCTCGCGCTCGACCCGCTCTTCCCGATCAACAAGAACCTCTGGACGCCGACCTACGTGATCTTCACCACCGGCGCGGCGCTGCTCTGTCTCGCCGCGACCTTCTGGATTCTCGACCTCCGTGGCATCACCGCCTGGTCTCGCCCGTTCGCCATCTTCGGCACGAACGCCATCGCCGCCTACGTCGGCAGCGGCGTGCTGGCGAAGATCCTGCTGACGATCAAGTGGAGCGACGGCGCCGGCGGCACGACCTCCCTGCAGAAGTGGCTCTACGCCAACCTCTACGCCGCCCACCTTCCCGACTACGTCGCCTCCCTCGCCTGGGCCCTCACCCACGTGTCGATCTGGCTGCTCGTGCTGATCTGGATGGACCGGAGGCGGATCTACCTCAAGGTCTGAAGGCGCGCGGCAGCGCCGGCCTCGCTCCTTCTCGTCGTGAGCCCTTCCCCGAAAGTCGGCGTGACCTCCGCCCGGCCGTGCGACTGGATGGCATGCGCCTCCCGTCTGTCCGAGATGCGCCCTTGGGCAGCGTCCCTCGCTTCTCGCCAACTCAGTGTCTTCTCGGTCTCGATGGACGCGATGGACAGCGTGTCACCACCTCTTGCGAAAACGACCGTGTCCTCGGAACCGACCCGCTCCCACGCACCAGGCAGTGCCATCACAAAACGTGATGCCCGGTAGTGTTTGGCACCCGAGGGTTGCGCAGCAGCGATCGAATCGCCACCTGCCAGCGCCGCGAGGAAGACTGCCGCGAACGCTCTTCTCATGTCGGTAACCGAGGCCCGCCCGGCCTCGGCGACAGCACAGCTGCCAGCACCCGCCGCTCTGGGCCAAAGTCAGGCTGCCGCACTCGGCTGCGCCTGCTCGTAGAGAGTCTCGGGCGCAACGTCGGCACCGTTCGGCCACGACACCGTCCCGCCGTCGAGGAAGAAGCGCTGGAAGTACTCCGGGTCCTTGAGCGGCTCGAAGACGGGACCCTCCAGCCACCGAGAAAAATCGACCGTGGTCGACTTCCCGTCGTTGAACGTCAGCTGGATGGTGTAAGCACCCCGGTACTCCGCGCGAATGACAGTTGGGAGAAGTTTCATCGCATCACCTCAGTCGAGCGGCGGGATCCTGTCGAGCGGCCGCCCGGCCTTCATTCGGTCCCAGTTGGCTTCCAACTCGGAGCCATGCGAGGCGGCCCACTCCTCGATCAGCCGAAGCGCCGTCCGAGAGTCAATGCGGCCGGCTAGGAGTTTGCCGTCGAAGGTGAACGTGGCCTGCTGCCCCTGATGCTCGGCGTGGAAATGAGCAACTCCATGCTCCAGATAGAACATGCGAATCACGATCCCGAAAAAGACCGAAATCACCGGCACGACAAGTTCTCCACTCCGCGGCTCGTCATCTTCCCACCAACACGGCGATCGCGCCACGACAACTCGACAGTGACAAGAGCCGCGAGTCTCCCTCCGGCAATCGGAATGATGTCGTCACTACTGATTCGCGCAACGGCTCCAGTCAATCAAGCGGATCCTCCTCCGCACGGGTAGGGAGTCGATGGCCGACGGTACTCCAACGTCCTCGACTCCAGGGCAACGTCCGGAGGTCCTTGCGAGAATGGCTACTGCCTGCCTGTCGACTCTACCGCCGCCGCGTGCGGAGTATCCAGGGGGCCACAGATGCCACGGGCACCCCAGGCCTAGTCGGTATCGGTGAGGCAACCCAGCCAGACGAGGTCGGTGCCTTCCCAGAAGACGCAGAAGCACCAGTCCCACGCCACGCCGTAGAACCAGCTCGAGAAGAGGTGGCTGCCCCACTGCTGGCACTCTCGGCAGCCGGGAATCGCACCCCTGTTGAGTTCGAACGGCCGGTAGCTCCCGGCGGCGAGAAAGAGGTCCCGCACCTCTTGCACTTGCGCGGGTGCGGCGTCTTCGAGGAAGCGCGAGTAGGCACCGAGGTGGTCGGCCGCGGCGCGGGCCAGGACCTTTTCGAGCTCGCCCTCCGCCGGCAGAAAGCGGCTATGCGCGTGCGGGAGCTCGATCTCGAAGCTCGCCTCGTCGTCCGGATCGCGCGAGCGGTGCAGGAATCCATGCAACTCCCCGTCGCGGCAGACCGCCGCGAGCAGCCGCATCGCCTCCTCGCCGGAAGGCGGGCGGCGCGGCGCGCGCCGATACCACTGCCACTCGAAGCAGAAGTTCGACGAAGCCCGGATGCGCGAGGCCAGCGGCTCGAGGTCGACCGGAATTTCCGCCGCGGCGAGGAGCGTCAGATACACAGAGTCGTCTAGCATCGCGGCTCTCGAACGGCGTGGGGAATCTAGTCGCTCAGCGGAAAGAAGCTCCCCTGGCGCAGCAGGGAACGCAGCGAGAGGTTGCGGTAGGTTTCATCCAGGAAGCGATTCCCCGTTCTTTCCTCGAGCTTCGCGTGGCGCGCCGCGAGAATCTGCCCGTTCACGAAAGTGTACTCGGTGGTGTCGAGGTGACAGAAGTAGAGGTACGCCCCGCCCTTCTTCTCGCCGCGACGACAGGCGACGACGGCGTCGTAGATCCGGTCGTTTCGCAGGCAGAGCAGGCCCCTCTCCATCCGCTCGTGTTCGAACGCCCGGACGAGCTCGAGGCGCTCGGCGGTCGCCCGGAAGAACTGGAAGTAGTGGGGGCTGCCCGACCCGCCCCGAGACCAGTTGCTGTTGACATAGAGCAGATCTGCCGGCCCGACCCGGACGACGGAGATCCCGTTCAGATACTGCGGCGCGAAACGCGCGTCCGATCCCGCGAGCTCGACCGAGTCGAGGACGGACCAGTGGTCGGTCCAGGCGAGATACAACAGCCGCACGACCTTCTCCGGCTCGGCTTCGTCGGTATCGACGAGGGCCGCCACGAAGCGAGGTCGCGCACTCCCCTCGAGCAGGCACGGGACGATCGCGACCGTTCGATAGCCTTCCGGCAGCACCTGGACGAGCGCCGCGCGAGCCTCGCGCGAGATCGCCGCCGCCGAAGCCAGCGACGCTCCGAAGGCCAGAGCGCCGATCATCCCCGCGATGACGCGTCGAGTCATGCGACCTCCCTGGCAACGCAGGCGCACGGCGAGCTCACGCGGCCCGACGAGCTGCCGATCGAGCACCACCTTCCGTTCGAGCGGATTGCCCTCGATGGTGTTGACCGGACAGCTCGCGTCGCGCTCGGCGTCGTGTCGCCGGCGCTCCCGCTCCTGGGCGATGGTGAGGAACCAGTCGACGCACGTCAGGAACGCCTCCGGTGACCCAGGCATGTCCCGCAGACCAGTCGATCATGACGCCACCTCGCAGCGTCCCGCGCCGTCGACATCGCGTCCCGCGGCGCGAGCGACGCGCCCCTGCTCGGCCTCAGCCTACGGCCAGCGCTGCCACGGTGGCAAAGGGTCGAGGACGGCAACGCCGGGCTTCCTCCCCCGGCCGACCCGAGGCGACAGGACAGAGGCCTCAGCCGAGGCCGGACGGAGCGGCGAGGGCGACCCGGGAGGTCTCGGCGCAGGTGTCGCCGCGGGGCGAGCAGAGGCGGAAGGTCAGCACCGAACCGTCTTCGCTGAGGCGAAGGTCGAAGGCGCGCAGCGACGGGCTCCCCGGCGTGTGCGGCGCGAGCTCGGTGCGCTGCACGAGGTCGCCGTCCGGTACCGAGTAGAGCAACACCTCGAGCCCCTGGACGACGAACGCGACGTGGCGGCCGTCGGACGTCCAGATCGCCTGATCGCAGCCGTCCTGGTCCTCCGCGAGGTTGCGCAGCCAGATCTTCCCCCCACCGACCTGCTCGAGCCAGAGCGACTGGCGCGGCGGGTCGAGCGAGATGTGGTTCCGCACCGTGGCCCGGTAGCCCCCGTCGGGCGAGTCGACGGCGAGCGCCACCTGCGGCAGCCCGAAGTTGCCCCGAGTGCAGCCGGCGGCGAGCGTGAGCAGCGCGGCGAACAGGGTGAGGCCGGCCCTGGGCCTGGACCGGCTCATCGTGGGGAGATCCGCGGCATGCCCAGTCTACGGACCGGGTCGACCGAGCATCTACGAGCTAGCGGGAGAGGCTGAGGAGAAGCTGCCCCAGAGCGAGGCCGAGATAGGTGCCGACGACGTTGCCGACCACGGCGAGGAGCAGCCCGACCGGAGCGAGGCCGGGTTGGTAGATCTCCGCCACGACCGGGGCCGACGAGTAGCCGCCGATCGCCGCCTGGCTCGCCGCACCGAGGAAAAACGACGGGGCGCGCAACAGGCGCAGCGCGACGAGCAGCACCACCGCGTGGATGGCGATGACGATCACGCCGGCGACGATCCACAGCGGCTGGGTGACGATCTTCCGCAGGTCCGCCTGGGCGCCGACCGAGGCGAGCAGCAGGTAGAAGCCGGCGTAGCCCAGGCTCGAGGCGCCGGCCCCGTCGTAGCGGGCAAGCGGGGTGAGCGAGAGCAGCAGCCCGGCGGTGGTCAGCAACAGGATCCCCCAGGCGAACGGCGTCAGCACGTCGCCGACCGGCGGGAGGGCCCGCCCCGCGGCCATGGCCAGCGACGAGACGACGAGCGCCACGCCGACGAGCAGCGTCGCGTCGGCGGTGGTCGTCGGCCGGCGGTCGCGCTCGAGACGATGGGCGATCCGCGCACCGATCGCCGCCACCTCGGCGCGGTCGGCGTGCAGCCGCCGGTCGAGCGCCGCCTGGCGGGCGGAGAGCGCGATGAGGATCGCCATCCAGCTGTAGGCGACGATTGTGTCGACGAGGATGGCGATCCCCTGGGCTTCGGCCGAGAGGCCGAGCGAGGTCGAGACGGCAAGGAGGTTGGCGCTGCCGCCGATCCAGGTGCCGGTGAGCGCGGCGAAGACGGCCCAGGCCTCGGGCCCCAGGGAGCGACCGAGCAGCAGGAAGGCGGCGAGCGATCCGAGCGCCACGCCCAGGGAGGCGGCGCCCATGGCGAGGAGCGCCCGCGTGCCGAGACGAGCGATGGCGCGAAGGTCCGACGAGAGGAGGATCAGCGCCAGGCTCGCCGGCAGCAGGTGCCGGGTGAGCGCTCCGTAGAGCGGGCTCGCGTTGGGGAAGATCCCGACGGTCGCCGCGAGCATCGGCAGGGCATAGACCCAGAAGACCGGCGGCAGGCGCGAGAAGAACGGCGCGAGCCCTGCGCGTCGCTCGAGTTGGAAGACGATGGCCACGACCAGTGCAAGACCGGCAAGGATGGCGGCAGGCGACGCGAGCATTCCGGCCATCTTGGCCGCGCCGGTGGGAGCGGGTCAACCCGGACGGAGGGACCCGGCAGACCCCCGGTCCTCCCTGCCGCCCCTCCGGCCGAGCGCCTCGCTCTCGTCCGGGACGACGGCGGGGGGAGCTGCGTTGCCGCGATGACAGCGGGACGAAACGGCGTTGCATGCGACGACGGGGGAAACGGCATTCCCGCGACGAGGGTGCGAGCGCGTGCGGCTCGCGGGACTCGGCCCCTCGTCGTCTCGACCGCAGGGAGAGACCCGGGCGGGGGCGCTTCGCCCCCGCACCGCCCCGGATGGGGGGGTCGGGCGAGCGTGCGATTGCTACGGACCGGAGCGGACGGACAGCAGCGACCGGCCGGCAGCGGCTAGGATCCGTTCATGCCCATCCGCTGTCACTCCCACACCATCGAGCTCGCCCTGCGCACCCCCTTCCGCCTCTCTCGTGGCACCTCCGAAACCCGGCGGAACGTGATCTTCGAAATCGACCAGGACGGTGTCCTCGGCCGCGGCGAAGCGGCACCGATCCCCCGGTACCGGGAGAGCGCCGACTCGGCCGCCGCGGCGCTCGCCACGATGGCGGCTCGCCTCGCCGAGCCACACGCCTTCGCCGAAGAGGCGGCGCGACTCGCCGTCCCAGGCCAGCGCGCCGCCCAGGCCGCCTTCGACGCGGCCCTCCACGACCTCGCTGGCCGTCGCCTCGGCATCCCGGTCACCGAGCTGCTCGGCCTCGGCCGTCGTCCTCTGCCACCGACCTCGTGGACGATCGGCGTCGATCCGATCCCCGAAGCGCTCGACAAAGTCGCCGCCGCCGGGCACTTCGAGGTGCTGAAGCTGAAGATGGGACTGCCCGGCGACCTCGAGCTCTTGCGCGCGGTGCGCGGTGCCACGCGACAGGCGATCCGTGTCGACGCCAACGAGGGTTGGAGCTTCGCCGAGGCGCAGGAACGGCTGCCGGAGCTCGCCCGGCTCGGCGTCGAGTTCGTCGAGCAGCCGATGAAGGAGACCGAGCTCGAGGCCATCCGCGAGCTGCGACGGTCGAGCCCGCTCCCCTTCATCGCCGACGAGAGCCTGCACGACGCCAGCGACATTCCGCGCATCGCCGCCGCATTCGACGGCATCAACGTCAAGCTCGCCAAGTGCGGCGGCATCGCACCGGCGCTGGCGCTGATCGCCACGGCCCGGGCCCACGGCCTGAAGATCCTCCTCGGCTGCATGATCGAAAGCTCGCTCGGCATTGCCGCGGCCCTCGCCGTCGCTCCGCTGGTCGACTGGATCGACCTCGACGGCAGCCTGCTCGTCTCGAACGACCCGTTCACCGGACTCGACCTCGAGGGAGGACGATTCCGCCAGACGGAGGGACCGGGGCTGGGGGTCGAGCCGCTCGTCGCCTGAAGCGGTCGGCCGACGAGTCCGTCGCAGCAGCCTGTCAGACCTCCGCGAGCGCAGCGCGCAGGTCGGCGAGACCCTCGTCGATCCGGTCGCGGTGGGTGCGAAACGACAGGACGCAGATGCGGAGGACGAAGCTCCCGCGGAGCACCGTTCCCGAGAGGTGGACGCGCTGGCGCGCGTTGACCCGTTCGAGCAGCTGACGATTCAGCCGGTTCGAGCTTTCGGTGTCGAGGCCGCGCCTCAGGACGCGGAAGGCCACCACCGAAAGCTGCGGCTCGGCCACGATCTCGATTTCCGGCAGGCGACGCAGCTCGGCGCTGACATGCTGCGCGAGGTCGAGCTTCTCGTCGAGGGCACGACGGAAGGCCGCGAGCCCGTGGAGCTTGATCGGCAGCCAGACGCGCAGGCCGCGGTAGGCCCGCGAGAGCTCGGGCGAGATCTCGCAGAAGTCGACGAAGCCCTCCTCCTGCTGCATCGGCGGCAGATAGTCCGCCCCCACCGCGTGGGCACGGCGCAGCAGCTCGGCGTCGCGGACCAGCAGCGCGCCGGTGCCATAGGGAAGAAAGAGCCCCTTGTGGGGATCGAGCACGACCGAGTCGGCGCGCTCGACTCCCGCGAGGGCCGCCCGACCGCGTGCGGTGAGCAGGAAGAACCCGCCGTAGGCCGCGTCGACGTGGAACCAGAGCCGCTCCTCGGCACAGAGCCCCGCGAGCGCGACGAGGTCGTCGACCGCCCCGGTGTTCGTCGTGCCCGCATTGCCGCAGACGAGGAACGGCGTGAAGCCCGCCGCGCGGTCTGCCGCAACGCGGTCGGCGAGCTCGCCGACCCGCACGCGGAAGCGCTCGTCGGAGGGGATCGCCCGCACGTTCTCGAACGGGAAGCCCGCCAGCGAGGCGGCCTTCGCGACGGCATGATGCGTCTGGTCGGAGACGTAGAGCGTGCCGCGCAGGAAGTCGGCGGGTAGCCGGTCGCGACGCGCCGCGACGAGCGCGGTGAAAGTGGCCAGCGACCCGCCGGTGGCGAGATAGCCACCGCTTGCCGCCGGCAGGCCGGCGAGGCCGCAGAGCCAGCGGACGACGTTCGTCTCCAACTGCACCAGCGCGGGAGACGCCTGCCAGACCCCGACGTAGCGGTTCGTCGCGGCGGCGATCAGTTCCGCCATCGCCGAGGTGAAGATGCCACCGCCGGGAATGTAGGCGACGTAGCCCGGGCCCGCCGTGTTGAAGCTCTTCGGGATCGCCCGCTCGAAGAGCAGGTCGAGGATCTCGGCAACCGGACGGCCGTACTCCGGCGGCACCGGCTCGGCGAGGGCGCGCGCCAGGTCGGCCGCGCCGCCGACGTCGGCCGCCGGCTGGGTCGCCAGCGACGCGAGGTGGCCGACGACCCGTCGCCCGACCTCGTCGAGAAGTCGCTCCATCTCGGGAACCGAGAGCTCCAGGGGCAGATCGGCTGGCATCGCGTGGGAGAGACGGGCGGGCCCCGCCTTCGTTCTCTTACTATAGCTGGCCGACCAGGTCGCACCGGCCTGGCGTTTCCGCGGGGTGCCCCGCGCGAGCCGAGGAGCGCGAGATGGTTGAAGGTGCCTGGGCCAAGGAGCTGCCGTTCGCGATCACCGTCTGCGACCGCGAGGGCGTGACCCTCGAGATGAACGATCGTGCCGCGCAGACGCATGCAAAGGACGGAGGACGCGAGCTGATCGGCAAGAGCCTCGTCGACTGTCACCCCGAGCCCGCCCGCCATCGCCTCCTCGAGCTCCTCCAGAGCGGTCAGCTCAACGTCTACACCATCGAGAAGGACGGGGTGAAGAAGCTCATCTACCAGTCCCCCTGGTACCGGGACGGCGTCTACCAGGGCCTGGTCGAGCTCTCGCTCCCCATCCCGTTCGAGCTGCCCCACTTCGTCCGCGGCTGAGCGGCGGGGCCGGCGCGGCGCACGCGCCCCCGCCGCTATACTCGCCGCATGAATCCCTTTCAATGGCGCGACGGCCATCTGCACGCCGACGAGATCCCCGTCGAGGCGATCGCCGCGGCGGTCGGCACACCCACCTACATCTACTCGGCGACGGCGATCCGCGAGTCGTACCGGCGCCTGCATACGGCCTTCGCACCGCTCGGCGCGCACCTCCACTTCGCCGTCAAGTCGAGCCCCAACCTGCACCTCTGCCGGCTGCTGCACTCGCTCGGCGCCGGCATGGACGTCGTCTCCGGCGGCGAGCTCGAGCGCGCCTGGCTTTCGGGTACGCCGATGGCCGACATCGTCTTCGCCGGGGTCGGCAAGAGCGACGACGAGATCCGCGCCGCGCTCGACGGCCGCTTCGCCCTGGTGAGCGCGGCGACCGCCGCCAACTTCGGCCGGCCCGACCCCAAGGGCCGCGGCACCGTCGGTCGCTTCAACGTCGAGTCGGAGAGCGAGCTCTCGCGCATCGCCGCACTGGCCGCCGAGCTCGGCGTGCGCGCCCGCTTCTGCCTGCGGGTCAACCCGAACGTCGACCCGCACACCCACGAGTACACGACGACGGGGAAGAAGGAGAACAAGTTCGGCATCGATGCCGACCGCATCGTCGAGGTGGTCGGCCGCTTCGCCGGCGAGCCCGGCCTCGCTTTCGAGGGGCTGCACCTGCACATCGGCTCGCCGGTGCCGCAGGTCGAGCCGTACGCCGAAGCGATCGCGGTCGCCTTCGGGCTCATGGACGAGCTGGCGCGGCGCGGCCATCCGGTCTCGACGCTCAACCTCGGCGGTGGCTGGCCGATCCCCTACACCGAAGGGTCGGTCGCCCCGCTCGAGGCGTTCGGCGAGCGGCTCGTGCCGCTGCTCGCCGAGCGCGCCGCCGCCGGCCTGCAGATCCTCCTCGAGCCCGGCCGTTCGATCCTCGCCAACTCCGGCCTGCTGCTCGCCCGCGTGCAACACGTCAAGCACGGACGGGCGAAGAACTTCGTCATCTGCGACGGTGGCATGCACGTGTTGATCCGCCCGGCGCTCTACAAGGCGTTCCACTTCGTCTGGCCGGTCGACTGGGAAGGGCCGACGCCACGCTGGATCGAGGACGCGACGACCGACGAGCGACTCGACCGCGACGCCCTCGAGGTCTGCGACCTGGTCGGTCCGATCTGCGAGACCGGCGACTTCCTCGCCCGCGATCGCGCGCTGCCGAAGATGCGCCAGGGGGACCTGGTCGCCGTCTTCTCCGCCGGTGCCTACGGCATGTCGATGGCGTCGAACTACAACGACCACGGCCGCCCGGCCGAGGTGCTGGTCGAAGGGAGCCGGGCCACGCTGATCAATCGACGGCAGGAGCTCGCCGCCATCCTCGCCACCGAAGCCGAAGTGGGCGAGCTCGAGCTCGGCCCGGTGGTCACCTGGTGAGAGCCCGGTCGCTCGTGGCCGCGGCGTTGCTCGCCGGCTGCGCCTCGACTCCGCCCGGCACGATGCCTGCCTCCCGCTCCACCGATCCCGCCCTCGACGCGGCGGGCGAGCCGCTCCGCCATCTCCTGACCTCGCGGCCGGCGCTGCGCGACGCGGTGGCTCGCGCCGCCGAGCTCCGGCTGCAGGTCGTCCTCGGCGTGATCGAGCCGGGAAGCGACGGCCGCCCGGTGCTCCGCCAGCACACCTATCGGGCGGGCGCCGAGTACTTCTACCCGGCGAGCGCGGTGAAGCTCTTCGCCGCCGTCGCCGCGCTCGAACGACTGCACGAGCTCGCCGACGAGAGCGGCCTGCCGGTCGATGTCGACACGCCGCTCGCCTTCTCGCCGCTCTTCCCCGGCGAGACCGTGCGCGACGCCGACCCGACCAACCTCGCCGGCGGCACGATCACCGTCCGACACGAGCTGCGCAAGCTCTTCCTGGTCTCCGACAACGAGGCGTTCAACCGGCTCTACGAGCTCGTCGGGCAGGACCGGCTTGCCGCCTCCCTCGCCCGCGCCGGGCTCGGCACGGCGCGCCTCGTGCATCGCCTGTCGGTGGTGCGCACGGCGGAGGAGAACCGCCAGATGCCACGCGTCGAGCTCCGCGTGCCGCCGGAGGACGGCGGCCCGCTCGTGCTCCCCGAGCGGCGCACGGCGCCACTCCCTCCGCCGCCGCCCGTGCCCGGGCTCGCCGTCGGCACCGCCTATTTCGCCGGCGACCAGAAGCTCGCCGGTCCGATGGACTTCGCGCCGAAGAACCGCTTCAGCCTGGTCGACCTCCAGCGCGGGCTCTGTGCCGTGGTGCGCCCCGACGTCGACTGCGGCGGCGCGGCGTACTCACTCACCGACGCCGATCGCGCGCTGCTGCACGAAGCGATGAGTCAGTTCCCGCGCCAGTCGGCCAACCCGGTCTACGACCCGGCCGCATACCCGGACTCCTGGTCGAAGCTCCTCCTGCCGGGCCTCGAGAAGCGTCTGCCGCGCGACCGATTCCGCATCGACAACAAGTTCGGTCAGGCCTACGGCTTCTCCACCGAGAACGCCTGGGTCGTCGACGCGGCGACCGGCCGTGGCTTCTTCCTCGCCGCGACCCTCTACACCAACGCCGACGGCGTGCTCAACGACGACGCCTACGACTACGCGAGCGTCGCCACGCCGTTCTTCACCGCGCTCGGCGAATCGCTGGCGGAGTGGTTCTGGCCGGAGGGCGCGAGCGCTCAGCCGAAGAACAGGTAGCAGACGAAGATCGAGCCGAGGAAGCCGCCGAGGTCGGCGAGCAGGCCGCATGGGATGGCGTGCCGCTCGCGCTTGATGCCCACCGAACCGAAGTAGACGGCCATGATGTAGAAGGTCGTCTCGCTGCTGCCCTGGACGACGCTCACCAGCCGCCCGGCGAACGAGTCGGCGCCGTGCGATTTCATCGTCTCGATCATCATGCCGCGCGCCCCGCTGCCGGAGAGCGGACGCATCAGCATCGTCGGCACCCCGTCGACCCAGCGGGCGTCCCAGCCGATCGCCGCCACCGCCGAACGCAGGCCGTTGATCGCCAGGTCGAGGACGCCGCTCGCCCGCAGGATGCCGATCGCCACCAGCATCGCCACGAGGTAGGGGATGATCCCGACCGCCACCTGGAACCCCTCCTTGGCGCCGGTGACGAACGACTCGTAGACCGGAACCTTCTTGCGCAGCGCGGCGAGGATGAAGACGGCGATCAGGCAGAAGATGAAGATGTTCGAGACGATCGACGACTGCCGTTCGAGCTCCCCCTTGGGAAGGCTGCCGAAGTAGAGCACCATCGACACGACGACGCCGGCGATCCCGCCGAAGTAGGCGAGCAGCACGGGGTCGGCGAACTTCATCCGGTGGATCGTGCCGGTCACCAGGATGCCCATCGTCGCCGAGCAGAAGGTGGCGATGAGCAGCGGGATGAAGACGTCGGTCGGGTCGGCGGCGCCGAGCTGCGCCCGGTAGACGAAGATCGAGATCGGGATCAGGGTGAGCGCCGAGGTGTTGAGCACCAGGAAGAGGATCTGATCGTTGGTCGCCGTCTCCGGGTCCGGGTTGAGCGACTGCAGCTCCTTCATCGCCTTGAGGCCGAGCGGCGTGGCGGCGTTGTCGAGGCCGAGCATGTTGGCGGCGATGTTCATCACCATCGCGCCCATCGCCGGGTGACCCTTCGGCACGCCGGGGAAGAGGCGCCGCAGTAGCGGGCCGAACGCCCAGGCGACGGCGTCGATCGCTCCGCCGAGCTCGCCGAGCTTCATCACGCCGAGCCAGAGACACATCATGCCGGTCAGGCCGAGCGAAATCTCGAAGCCGGTCTTCGCCATCTCGAACGCCGCGGTGACCATCGCCGCCCAGACCGTGTAGTCGCCGCCGAGGAACGATTTGCCGGCCGCCGCGACCAGGGCGATGAGGAAGAACGAGGCCCAGATCTTGTTGAGCATCGAGACTCCCGGAGGATGCCCGCAGCCGCCTCAGCGTGACGCGGCGAGCGCGGCGAAGGCGTTGAGGACGTTGCGGACCTGGAGCGCCGCGCCGTAGGCCATCGCGCGCTCGTCGACGTCGAACAGCTCGTGGTGCACGGGGTGGACGATTCCCGCCGCCTCGTTGCGCACCCCGAGCGAGTAGAAGGCGCCGGGGACGTGGCTCAGGTAGAAGCCGAAGTCCTCGACCCCCATGTTGGGTCGCTGCACGACGACGATCCCCTCCTCACCCAGCAGCTCGCCGGCACTGTGTCGCACGACGTCGACCATCTCGTCGGCGTTGACCAGCGGGTCGTAGCTCGGCTCGATGACCACCTCGGCGCGCGCGCCGAACCCCGACGCGACGCCTTCGGCGACTTCGCGCACCCGGCGCAGGACGAGCGCCCGCGTGGTGTTGTCGAGCGTGCGCACGGTGCCGACCATCTCGACTCGCGCAGCGACGATGTTGCCCTGGGTGCCGCCGGAGATCGTGCCGAGCGTGACCACGGCGCTGGCGCGCGCGTCGACGTTGCGGCTCACCACGCTCTGCAGCGCGCTGACCACCTGCGCGGCGACGACGATGGCGTCGACGCCGGAGGAGGGATAGGCGCCGTGACAGGAGCGACCGTGGACGACGATCTTCAGGTTGTCGGACGAGGCGTTGCGTTGGCCGTACTTCAGGCCGACGGTGCCGACCTCCATCCCGGGGTCGACGTGCAGACCGAAGATCGCCGCGACGGGCGGGTCGGCGAGGACGCCCTGCTCGACCAGCAGCCGCGCGCCGCCGACCGTCTCTTCGGCCGGCTGGAAGATCAGCTTGACGGGACCGGCGAGCTCCGCGGCCCGTTCGCCGAGCAGACGCGCTGCGCCGAGCAGCACCGCCGTGTGGACGTCGTGGCCGCAGGCGTGCATCTTCCCGTCGTGGAAGGAACGGTAGGGCACGTCCTTGCCGTCGTGCAGCGGCAGGGCGTCGAGGTCGGCCCGCAAGGCGACCGCCGGGCCGGACGACCGCCCGGCGATCGTGCCGACGACGCCGGTGCCGGCAAGCCCCCCGACGAACGGGATGCCCAGCTCGTCGAGGCGCGCCTCGACGCGACCGCGGGTCCGGTGCTCCTCGAGGCCGAGCTCCGGATGCTGATGGAGATCGCGGCGGATCTCGACCATCCACGGCAGGATCGCCTGCGCCGCAGCAAGCAGATCGCTCGCGGCGGAACGAGCCGCGGTGGCAGCGCGGGGCTGGCTCGACGGTTTCGGCATCGGCTGCGAGGTGTCGTCGCTCACGGCCGAGGCCGGCAGAGGCGCGGCCGTCGACCGCGAGCGACGCTAGCACACCGCAACGCGGTCACCACCGCACTTCGAAGACCGCGCGGCAGCCGTTGTCGACCCAGATCTCGTGGCGGTTGTAGCCCCAGGTGCGTCCGAGCACGCAGGGTGAGCTGCTCAGCCGGTCGACGAGCCGCACCGACGCCCCGCGAGGGATCTCGCACTCCCGGCGACGGTCGCGATCCGACTCGCAGCGCAGGGTGCGGACCATCTCCCCGGCGCCGCTGCCCGGCCAGACGTCGATGCCGCTCGAGGCCTCGCCCCAGCGCTCGACGCGCACGGCGTAGACGCGACCCCGGCCGTCGACCGAGCAGGTGCCGTAGGTGCCGTCGGCGGCGCGCCAATTGAGCGTGTTGCTCACCCCGCGGGCGCCGCTGCGCGCGTCGTCCCAGCGCGCCTCCTGGTTGACCAGGACGCTCGCCGCGCGCCGGCAGGCCTCGCGCGAGTCCGGCCCGTACTGGGCGATGAGCGGCGCGGTGACGAGGGCGACGGCGGAGAGCAGGGCGAGGCGAAGGGCGGGGCGGGGGCGTGGCATGTCGATCCTCCCGATGGCGTCGGACACGGCAATTCTGCCGCAATCGACGAGCGGGCGCATCGAGTGCGTCCGTGAAGGCTCCCGCGGCGGGTCCGCCGTGGCCCAGCCGATGGCAACACCGAGAACGACTCGGGAAGGGCGCGGCGCGACCGGCGCGTGGATTCCGGGCCTGCGACATCGCGCCCGTCGCTGATCCCCCGCTCGACGCTCCTTCCTCCCTCAGGCCGGGCTCGCCGGCCCGGTCGGCTCGCTCCGGCTCCGCCAGCCGGCCGGCAGCGGCGGCGGCGCCGACGAAGACTCCCCGAGCTCGGCGAGACCCGCTTCGCGCCAGTAGAGGACGCAGGCGCCCTGGCAGACGGCGGCGTCGGAGCAGCCGGCACAACTCGCCGGCATCATCCGCTTGTCGCGGAAGAAGCGCGCCTCGCGCGACTGCCAGACCTCGGCGAACGGCTGCCGCAGCAGGTTGCCGAGGCTCTCGCCGTGGTCGAAGCTCGAGCACGGCAGCACGTCGCCGGCCGGGTTGACGTGCAGCAGCCCGTCCGCGGCGGCACAGCCGCGGTTGCCCAGACCGTGGGCGACGGTGTTGAACAGGCAGAGCGGCAGCGGCGAGTACCAGATGATCTCGAGGCCACGCTCCTCGGCCCGGCGGCGTGCCGCGAGCACGCGCTCGCCGATCTCGGAGTAGGAGACGGCGACCGTCTCGTCCTGGCGTGCCGAGCCGCAGGGGATGACGAGGTTCATCGTCAGCCGTGCGAGCCCGCGTCGCGCCGCCTCGTCGACGATCTCCTCCACCCGCTCGACGTTGCCGCGGCTCACCGTGGTGTTGGTGTGCACCCGGATGCCCTGCGACCGCAGGCGATCGACCGCCTCCCAAAGCCGCGCGAACGCCCCCGGTCGACCGACCAGGGCGTCGTGGAGTGCGGCGTCCGGTCCTTCGAGCGAGAGCTGCGCCGAATCGAGCCCGGCGGCGGCGAGCTCGGCAACGCGCGCCTCGTCGAGGCGCTGCCCGTTCGAGATCAGGTTGACCTTGAGCCCGAGCCCCTTGGCGTGGCGCACGAAGCGCGGCAGCGCCGGCCGCACGGTCGGCTCGCCACCGGTGAAGCTGACGCTCGGACAGCGCGCGTCGCGCGCGATCACCTCGAGCACGCGACAGACCTCGTCGTCGCTCATCGTGCGCGACTCGCTCCAGCCTTCCGGCAACCCGACGGCACCGCAGCCGGCATAGCAGAACGAGCAGGTCAGGTTGCAGCGGTAGGTGAGCGCGACCTCGGCCAGCAGCGGCAGGGTGCAGAAGTCGGCGCGGAACGGCTCGCGGACCACGGCGCGCCGCCCTTCGCCCTCCCCGATCGTGCCCTTGAGCCAGGCGGCCAGGTCGGCGAAGAACCAGTGCAGATCGCGTCGCTTGCGGGCATCGTCGCCTTCGCGCGCCAGCACCTCGGCGATGCCGAGCCGTTCGTCGAGCATCGCCGCGAGCACGCGCATTGCCGTCCGGTTGACCTTGACCGGGCGGTTCGGGACGAGGATGAGGAGCTCGTCCTCGGCCCGCACACAGAGGTGCGGCCGGGCGCTCGCCACGAGCTCGTCGACCCAGCGGAGGTCGACGGGATGGGGCTGATCGGGGGAGAGCTCGACCCAGAGCGGACCGTCCGCCGGCGGCTCGCGGTGCCGGCCGTTCCACGCCTCGGCCAGCGCGCGCAGGCCCATCGGCTCAGCCCTGGGCCGGACGGCCGCCGGCCTTCTGCCAAGCCCGCCGCCCGAGGTCGAGCGCGACGGCGACGAGGGTGCGGATCTGCTCGGGCTCGGTATGCCAGCCGCCACTGGTGTCGGCGTGCTGGCGCACGACGAGGAAGCTCACCTCGCCGCTCTTGCCATTCTCGGCGACGATCTTCGTCTCGCCGCTGCGCCGCGGGCAATCGTGGGCGCGTGGCGGCTCGAACGGAGCCTTGCCGAGAACGACGGCGTAGAGGTACGGGTAGTCGCTCCCCTGGACGTTGTTGAGCGCCACCTGGAGCTGCACGCCGAGAAAGCCACTGGCGTCGTCGCGAGACGGTCGCAGCATCAGCCGGGCGTCCACCGGGTACTTCCCGCGCTTGCCCTCGCGCAAGGCGAGCAGCGGCACGAGGTCGAAGTCGCCCTTGGCGAGCGCTTCGGCCTGGGCGCGCGCCACGGCGAGCGCCAACCCCTTCTTGCGCAGCTCGCTCGGATTCCAGGTGGTGCGCATGCCGTTCAGCCAGAGCGGGACGAAGAGCAACGGCGCGGCGACGCCGAGGCGGAAGAAGGCGTCGAAGCCGAGCCTTGCGGCGAGGAAGATCGCCCCGCCGCCGAGCGCCAGCACGACGCCGGCGAGCGTCACGCAGCCGATCGCGTTCGAGCTGTCCCAGGGGGTGACGTCCCAGCGCTCGCCGCGCCGCTCGAGCTCCTCGACACGCTCGAGCCAGCCCTCCTCGACCGGCGCCCAGACCTCTTCGTGCACCGGGGTCGCCCCTCCGGGAGCGGTCGACTGGCGCCGCACCCAGAGCGGCAGGTGACCGGCGACGACGAGGCCCAGTCCCGGCAGGTTGAAGGGGAACGGCAGCAGCACCCACCCGGCCAGCCCGAGGGCGAAGAGGGCGCCGGCGAGCAGCACCCGGCGACCGAGCGAGGCGGAGGTGAAGACGAACTGCAGCGTGGCCGCTTCGGCGGCACTCGGCCAGAGAGCGCTCAATGCGAGCCTCCGGAGACGCAGGCGGAGTGACAGGCGCTGTGACAGGCCGAATGACAGGCGCTGTGGCACGCACTGTGGCAAGCCGAGTGACAGGCACTGTGACAGGCCGAGTGGCAGGCGCTGTGACAGGCGGCGTGCTCGTAGGAGCCGACGAGGTCCTCCGGGCCGAACGCCGCCATCGAGCCCCGGGCCGGGAGCGGACCGAGCGCGGGCATCAGATTGGCGAAGCTCGCGGAGGCACCGCCGCCACCGAACTCCCCTCCCCCGCCGCGGAAGATCGTCGCCGGCTCGCTGCGCCAGACCGCCGGGCCGGAGGTGTGGTGCTGCGACACCCAGATCGGGTAGTAGCGATCGGTGACCGCCTCCGGTCGGCGGATCGTCTGCCCCGACACCGTGCCGACATCGGGGAAGAGCGCCGCGAAGAGGCGCCGATAGTGGTCGCGCGTCGCGTCGAGATCGGCGTCCCACGCCTTGCGTTGTACGGTGCCGACCAGGAGCTCGCCGATCTCGCCGGCAAGCCCCGCCGGCACGGGAGCGAGGTCGGGACCGAGCTTCCCCCAGACCGCTCCGGGATACGGGTCGTCCTCGGCCGGCTCCTCACCGCGGCGCGCGAGCCACAAGACGCCGTCGCGCAACTCGCGGACGAGTCGCCCGTCGCCGGAGAGCCGGTCGAGCACCATCGCCAGCACCACCTGGAACGGCAGGCCGAGCAGCACCAGCGCTTCGAGGTCGGCGAGCTCCGCGACCTTGCCCGGCTTGCGGAAGGTCGAGAGGCGCAACCGCGGCGGCTCCCAGTCGGCGCGCTCCCAGAGGACGTCGGGGGCCGTCGCGTAGGCGCGCGCCAGCCCCTTGAGCTTGCGCCCGGCGATCAGCAGCGCGAGCGCGGCGAGGGAGAGCAGCACGGGTAGGCCGACGCTGAGCCGCAGGCGCCGCGCCACCTCCTCCGCCCGCCGCCGCTCGGCGGCTTCGGCGAGCGTGCGCTCGCGCTCCGCGGCGGCCGCGGCAAACGCTGCGGCTCGCTGCTCGGCGGCAATCGCGGCCACACCGGGGAAGCTCGCCTCCGGCAGGTAGAGCTGGACGCGGTGATCGGTGTTGGCCGCGACCTCGTTCTGGTGGAAGCGCACCCAGAGGGTCGGCGGCTCGCCCTCGCCGCGATAGGTGACGAGGTAGCGCTCGTTGACGAACGGCTCGGTGCGCAGCCCGACCGCCGTCGAGGTCTCTTCGAGCGAGAGCTCGCCGACACGCGGCGCCGCCACCGAAGGGAAGCGGACGACCAGTGTCTCGTGAGTGAGCGGCTGATCCCACGCCACCGGCGACCAGTTCAGGACGACCAGCCGCGTCCCGTCCTCGGCGACGGTCGGTGCCACCATCCCGGCCCGGGCGAGATCGGCCCGATAGGTGAAGCGGTAGGTCGCCTCCCCGGGGCCCCAGGCCTCGCCGCCGGCGAGCACCACGTCCCAGCGACCGCCGTCGACCGGAGAGATCGACAACGGCACCTGCCGGCCGTCCGGCAGCTCCGCCACCCCGTCGCCGAAGCTCGGCGTCGCCTGCTCGCCCTGGAAGTAGAAGCCGTGCATCGTGCCCGCGGTGCGCCAGCGCGTCTCGTAGCCGACTGTCGCCCCGCCGGCGGCGTCGACCTCGAGCGTCACCTCCGCCCAGACGATCTCGCCCTGGGCTCGCGCGGCAGGCACCGCCGCGAGGGCGCAGACCATGGCCAGCAGGACAGCCGCTCCGGCGGTCGCAAGGCCGTGACGACGGGTGCCGATCGAGTCGCGGAGCCTCATCGGAATTCGCGTCCTACCGTAGGCCGTGCGCCCGCTCCTCGCCACACCCCGCCGGGTGGGGCGAGCCGGTGCCTTCGCTGCGACGCCCGACTCGCGAAGCCTCGAGGGATCGAGCTTCGGCTGCGGTCTGCCGAATTCGCACCTCGTTCAGGAGGAGCTCCCGGCATGACGGCGTTGCGCTTTCTCGTCGAAGAAAACCCGGAAGGGGACTTCCTTGCCCGGGCGCTCGGCCCAGCCATCTTCGCCGAAGCCGACGACCGCGCGGCTCTCCACGAGAATGTCCGTGACGCGGTCGCCTGCCACGTCGACGAGGCGGACGCGCCCAAAGTGGTCCGCCTCCATTTCGTGCGCGAGGACCTGCTGGCGCTGGGAAGCTACCGCGGGAGGTGGGAGCACTTGAGCTGGACGCGGCGCTACGACGGCTCGGGGACGAGGTCACCCACCAGACCGGGAGCCATCTCCGCTCGACCCGTGCCTGGCCGCGCCAGCATCCCCTGACCCTGCCGAATCACAGCCCGCTCGCGACTGACACGCCGGCGGCGATCGTCGCAGAGCTGGCGCGCGGGCGAGGTGAGGAACGGCAGACCGTCGTCTCGGCTCTCGTCGGCGGGAACCGACGGCCCAGCGACCTCTGAACGTTCGTGCCGAGCGGTACCTGATCTCGCACGCCCTGACGAGTGAGGCTCCGCCATCTCCTCCGAAGGCCTGACTCGCTGCCGCAGGCGACGGAGCGGGCCGTCGACCGCGCCTCAGCGAACGAGATTGGGCTGGCGCACGAGGAAGCGGCCGCTCCCGGGCTCGGCGAGGATCTGGCCGTCGCGGTACCTCAGCTCGCCGCGGGCGACCACGGCAGCAGGGGCGCCTTCGATCTCGAAGCCCTCGTAGATGCTCGCGTCGTTGCGGTGGCGATGGGTCGCCGCCGAGATCGTCGCCGTCGCGCCGGGGTCCCAGAGCACCAGGTCGGCGTCCGATCCGACGGCGATCGCCCCTTTGCGCGGATAGAGCCCGAAGAGCTTCGCCGGACGGGTCGACACGAGATCGACGAAGCGATGCGCGTCGATGCGGCCGGTGCCGACGCCGAAGGTCCAGAGCAGCGAGAGGCGGTGCTCGATCCCCGCCGCACCGCCAGGGATGCGCCGGAAGTCGTCGCGACCCGCCGCCTTCTGCGCCTGGGTGAAGGGACAGTGGTCGGTCGCCACGACCTGGAGGGTCCCGGCGGCGAGGGCCTTCCAGAGGGCCGTCTGATGCCCGCGCGGGCGGATCGGCGGCGAGACGACGAACGCCGCCCCGGCGAAATCGGGGCGGTCGTAGACCGCGTCGTCGAGCAGCAGATACTGCGGGCAGGTCTCGCCGACGATCTCGACACCCCGCTCGCGCGCCCGGGCGATCGCCGCCGCCGCTTCCGCACAGGTGACGTGGACGACGTACGTGGTCGCCCCGGTCAGACCGGCGAGCATCGCCATCCGCGCGGTCGCCTCCTCCTCGGTCTCCGGCGGGCGCGAAAGGGCGTGGTAGCGCGGCGCCGTCAACCCGGCGAGCGCCATCCGGTCGCGCAGCAGCTCGATGATCTCGCCGTGCTCGGCGTGCACGAGGATCGTCGCCCCGAGCGTCCGGGCCTCGGCCATCACCTGGACGAGATCGCGGTCGTCGATTCCGACCGTGCCCTTGTAGGCGAGGTAGACCTTGAACGACGGCACCCCTTCCTCGAGCACGCAACGGCGCATCTCCTCGGCCGTGCCGTCGCCCCACCAGGTGACGCCGAGGTGCAGACCGTAGTCGACGAGCGAGCGCTCCGCCTCGAGCAGCCGGGCATCGAGCGCCGACACGAAGCTCTCTCCGCGCTCGGGATGGACGAAGTCGATCAGCGTCGTGGTGCCGCCGGCGAGCGCCGCGGCGCTGCCGCTGGCGAAGTCGTCGGCCGACACCGTGCCGGCGACCAGCAGCGAGAGATGGACGTGCGGATCGACCCCGCCCGGAAAGACGAGCAGCCCGGTCGCGTCGAAGGTCGCCTCGCCGTCGACCGGCTCGAGCTCGTCGCCGAGCTCGGCGATCCGTCCGTCGCGACAGCGCAGGTCGCCGGTCCACCGCCGGTCGGCGGTGATCATCGTGCCGTTGCGCAGGAGCAGGCCCATGGCACAGGAGAATAGCGCTCCTTGCCTGCGCCGCGGGGGGGAGGTACCCTTGCCCGACGACCGACCGGGTCCGACCCGACCGGCCCTCGAGGAGCTTCATGCCGTCGATCGACTTCACCCTGAACGGGCAGCCGCGCCACCTCGATATTCGTGCCGGGGAGAGCCTGCTCGAGACGCTTCGCGAACGCTGCGACCTCACCTCGCTCAAGGACGGCTGCCGCCCCCAGGGGCAGTGCGGCTGCTGCCTGGCGATCGTCGACGGTCTGCCGAAGACCACCTGCGCCATCCCCGCCGAACGCGTCGCCGGCAAGTCGGTGGTGACGCTCGAAGGGATCCCGGCACGGGAGCGCGAGATCATCGCCACGAGCTTCCAGACCGCCACCGGGCTGCAGTGCGGCTTCTGCATCCCCGGTCTGGCGATGCGCGCCAAGGCGCTGCTCGACCGCGAGCCGAGCCCTAGTCGCGAAGCGATCGTCCGCGCCCTCGACGGCCACCTCTGCCGCTGCACCGGCTACGTCAAGATCGTCGAGGCGATCGAGCTGATGGCCGGAGCCTGGCGCGGCGGGCCGCTCCCCGTTCCGGGCGACGACGGCCGCGTCGGCGCCTCGCTCGCCCGTGTCGAGGGCGCCGCGATGGCGCTCGGCGATCGCCCGTACGTCGCCGACCTCAAGCGGCCGGGGATGCTGCACGGCGCGCTGGTGCTCTCGCCGCATGCCCGCGCTCGCGTGCTGGCGATCGACACGCAGGCGGCGCGCGAGCTGCCCGGTGTGGCCGTCGTCGCCACCGCCGACGACGTGCCGGGCGACCGCTGGGTCGGCCTGATCGAGAAAGACTGGCCGGTCTTCGTCGCCGTCGGCGAGGAGGTGCGCTACGTCGGCGACATTCTGGCGGCGGTCGCCGCCGAGGACGAGGCGACGGCGCGTGCGGCCGCGGCGCTGGTCCGCGTCGACTACGAGCCGCTGCCCCCGGTGCTCGATCCCGAGGAGGCGCTCGCCGAGGGTGCGCCCCAGGTCAACCCGGCCTACCCGAACCTGCTCTCGCAGACCGTCGTGCGCCGGGGCGACGCGGCGGCGGCGTTGGCGGCGAGCGCCCACGTCGTCTCCGGCACCTGGCGCACGCAGCGCATCGAGCATCTCTTCCTCGAGCCCGAGGCCGCCCTCGCCGAGCCGCTGCCGGACGGACGACTCCATCTCGCGACCCAGGGGCAGGGAATCTTCGACGACCGCCGGCAGGTGGCCGCCGTGCTCGGCATCCCGGAATCGCGGCTGCACGTCGAGCTGGTGCCCAACGGCGGCGCCTTCGGCGGCAAGGAGGACATGTCGGTCCAGGCGCAGACCGCTCTGCTCGCCCTTCTTGCCGCCCGCCCGGTCCGGCTGGTGCTCAATCGTCAGGAGTCGATCCGCATCCACCCGAAGCGTCATCCGCTCACCATGCACTACGAAGCCGGTTGTGACGCCGAAGGACGGCTCACCGCGGTGCGGGCGCGCATCGTCGGCGACACCGGTTGCTACGCCTCAGTGGGCGCCAAGGTCCTCGAACGCGCCGCCGGCCACGCCTGCGGCGCCTACAAGGTGCCGCACGTCGACGTCGAGGCGCGCGCCGTCGCCACCCACAACCCGCCCTGCGGCGCGATGCGCGGCTTCGGCGCCAACCAGGCGCACTTCGCGATGGAGGGTTGCCTCGACCTGCTGGCCGACCAGGCCGGCCTCGACGGCTGGGAGATCCGCTGGCGCAACGCCGTCGCCGTGGGCGACGCGGTGACCACCGGTCAGGTGCTCGAGAAGTCGGTCGGCGTCAAGCAGACGCTGCTCGCCGTCAAGGAGCGCTACTTCGAGGCCCGCGCCGCCGGTCGTGCGGTGGGCATCGCCTGCGGCATCAAGAACTCGGGGATCGGCAACGGTGCCAAGGAGTGGGGCAAGGCTCGCCTGGTGGTCGAGGCCGACGGCACGATCTCGCTCTACAACGGCTACACCGAGATGGGTCAAGGGCTGCTGACCGTGCTCGTGCAATGCGCCGTCGAGATCACCGGACTTCCGGCGCGATGCTTCCGGCCGAAGGTCGACACGACCTTCGAGCTCGGCAGCGGCCAGACCACCGGCTCCCGCGCCACGCTCTTCGGCGGCCGCGCGGTGGTCGAGGCCGCGCTCCGGCTCAAGGCCGATCTCGACGCCGGGCGATCGCTCGCCGAGCTCACCGGCAAGGTCTACGTCGGCGAGGTGCTGATCGACGACACGCGCCCGCCCGGGCCGCACGGCGAGCCCGGCAAGACCCACACCGCCTACGGCTTCGCGACCCAGCTCTGCATCCTCGACGCCGACGGGCGTGTCGCCGAGATGGTCGCCGCGCACGACGTCGGCCGCGCCATCAACCCGAAGCTCTGCGAAGGACAGATCGAAGGGTCCGTCTCGATGGGACTCGGCTACGCGCTCACCGAAGAGCTCCCCTGCCCCGACGGCATGCCGGCGACCTTCAGCCTGCGCGAGCTCGGCGCCTTGCGCGCCAAGCACATGCCGAAGGTCACGGTGATCCTCGTCGAGGACCCCGAGCCCGAGGGGCCGTTCGGCGCCAAGGGTGTGGGAGAGATCGGTCTCGTCCCGACCGCTCCCGCGGTGGCCGGAGCGCTCGCGGCCTTCGACGGCATCCGCCGGATGACGCTGCCGATGAAAGACTCGCCGGCGGCGCGTGCGCTCGGCGGCATCGGCCGGATCCGCCGATCGGGCGGCGACGCCTCGTGATCGTTCTCGGACCGGACTGCGACGGCCGCATCGTCCGCGTCGACGGCGGCGCCATCCTCGACGACGGCGTGGCGCCGGCCTCGGCGGTGGCTCTCGCGGCGACCGGCGGACGGATCGAGCCCGGACGGGTCAACGCCCACACCCATCTCTACAGCGGCCTCGCCCCGCTCGGCCTGCCGCCGCTCGAACCGGCGCCCGAGAATTTCCTGCAGATCCTCGAGCGGCTCTGGTGGCGACTCGACCGCGCGCTCGACGAGGCGTCGCTCGCCGCCGCCGCTCGCTTCTACGTCGCCGAGGCGCTCCTCGCCGGAACCGGCGCGCTCGTCGATCACCACGAGTCGCCGGCCTTCCTCGAGGGCTCGCTCGACGTGCTCGCCGACGTCTGCCAGGAGCTCGGCGCCCGCGCCGTCCTCTGCTATGGCGCCACCGAGCGCAACGGCGGGCGCGAGGAGGCGCGGCGCGGGCTCGCCGAATGCCGCCGCTTCATCCGCTCGAACCGGCGGCCGCTCGTCCGCGGGCTCGTCGGGCTGCACGCCTCGTTCACCGTCTCCGACGAGACGGCGCGCGAGGCCGGAGCGCTGGCCCGCGACCTCGGCACGGTGGTCCACGTGCACCTCGCCGAGGACCGTGCCGACGTCGAGGACGCGCGACGGCGCGGCTACCCCGGACCGCTCGAACGTCTTCTCGCGCTCGACGCCCTGCCGGCCGGATCGATCCTCGCCCACGGCGTCCACCTCGATGCCGCGCAGGTGCGGCGCGCCGAGGACCACGGACTCTGGCTGGTGCAGAATCCGCGCTCCAACCGGGGCAACGGCGTGGGCTACCCGCCGGCGCTCGCCGCGAGCCGCCATGTCGCCCTCGGCACCGACGGCTACCCGGCGCACATGGACGACGAGGCGGCGGCGCTCTGCGCCGACGCCGAGCTCCACGGTGACGACCCGGTCGCCGTCGCCCGGCGTCTCGTGGCGGCGCGCGATCTGCTCGGCGAGCGCTTCGACCGCCGCTTCGCTCCCCTCGTCGCCGGCACCGCCGCCGACCTCGCCGTCCGCGACGGCAAGGAGACCCTGCAACTTCTCGTCGACGGCCGCCTCGTCGTGCACCAGGGCCGCCTGGTCACCGCCGATGCCGGCGCCATCCGCATCGCCGCGGAGCAGGCCGCCGAGCGCCTCTGGCGCCGCATGGCCGCCGTCGACGGACCCCCTTCGAGGCGAAAGAGGAATCGCATGCCCACGCTTGGACTGGAAACCGAGATCGTCGACCGCGAAGTGCTCGCCCGCAGCGTCGAGCGTTGCCGCCAGGAGGGCGTGCTCCTCCCCACCTTCGCCGAGCTGGCCGACCCGCACCGCGTCCCGCCGGCCCGTCGCGCGAAGCTCGCCGACGTCCACCCGGACACGCCCTCGCCGTGGAACCTCTGGCGTGTCCACTGGTACAACCCGGCGGAGCGCGGTGCCGGCCTGCGCGCGGTGCCCGACTACCTCGAGCTCCCCGAGAGCCTCACCGGCGTCGCCGCGCGGATCGTCGTGCTCCCGGCCGATCGCTTTCCGATGATCCACGCCCACAAGGTGCTCGCCGCCTACGCCTGCCTCGCACCGCGGCTGGTCACCGGACAGTTCGACCCGACGCGCCACAAGGCGATCTGGCCGTCGACCGGCAACTACTGTCGCGGCGGCGTGGCGATCTCACGCATCATGGGCTGCCGCGGTGTCGCGGTGCTCCCCGAAGGGATGAGCCGCGAGCGTTTCGCCTGGCTCGAGCGCTGGGTGGCCGACCCCGCCGACATCGTCCGCACGCCCGGCACCGAAAGCAACGTCAAGGAGATCTACGACCGCTGCGCCGAGCTCGATCGCGACCCCGGCAACATCGTCTTCAACCAGTTCGCCGAGTTCGGCAACTACCTCGGCCACTACCTCGCCACCGGACGGGCGCTCGGCCATGTCTTCGAGACGCTCGCCGAGCGCGAGCCCGGCCTGCGGCTGCGCGCCTTCGTCTCGGCCAGCGGCTCGGCCGGCACGCTCGCCGCCGGCGACTACCTCAAGGAGCAGTTCGGCGCGCGGATCGTCGCCGCCGAGGCGCTCGAGTGCCCGACGCTGCTCGAGAACGGCTTCGGCGCGCACAACATCCAGGGGATCGGCGACAAGCACATCCCGTTCATCCACAACGTGATGAACACCGATTTCGTCGCCGCGGTCTCCGATCGCGCGACCGACGCCCTCGACGTCCTCTTCAACTCCGCTGCCGGTCGCGCCCATCTCGCCCACCGCGGGGTGCCGGAGGCCCTGGTCGCGCAGCTGCCGCGGCTTGGGTTCTCGTCGATCTGCAACGTGCTGGCTGCCATCATGACCGCCAAGCACCTGGGCCTCGGGCGAGAGGACGTCCTCGTCACCGTCGCCACCGACAGCGCGGCGATGTACGGCAGCGAGCGCGAAATGACGCTCTCGCGCGACTACGCCGAGGGCTTCGAGCGGCCGGAGGCGGCCGAGGTCTTCGGTCGCTATCTCGCCGGCGCGCGACCCGACACCTTCCTCGAGCTCACCGAACGCGATCGGCGGCGCATCTTCAACCTCGGCTACTTCACCTGGGTCGAGCAGCAGGGGGTGACCATCGAGCAGTTCAGCGCCCGCCGCAACCAAGCGTTCTGGCGCGGGCTGCGCGATCTCGTCCCGGCCTGGGACGCGCGCATCGCCGAGGTCAACGCACGCACCGGCCTGGCGACGGCCTGAGCCGAGACGCAGGCGATGCTCCCCTCGTCGCGCCTCGTCTGCGCGGGCTGCGGCCGCCCGGCCGATCCGACCGATCCGGCACCGTTCCGCTGCGCCGGTGAGCATCCCGGCGACGAGATCGACCACGTGCTGCGGCGCGAGCTCGGGCCGGTCGCCTCCGCCGCCCGCGATGCGGCACGCACCCTCTTCGCCGATCCCGAGCCGAACCCGTTCCTGCGCTACCGCCAGCTCCTGCACAGCGACGCGACGGCGATCGCCGCCGGCTCGAGCGACGCGGAAAGGATCGCGACGATCCGTGCTCTCGACGCCGCGGTCGCCGAGGTCGACGGACGCGGGTTCCGCGCCACGCCGATGCGCTCCCATCCGGCGCTTGCCGACGCGCTCGGCCTCGGTCCACCGGGCGAGGCCTGGGTGAAGGACGAGACCGTCAACGTCTCGGGCTCGCACAAGGCCCGCCACTTCTTCGGCCTCCAGCTCTGGCTTTCGACCCACCAGAATGGGGACAGGCACCAATCTCCCAGAGACTCTTCGGACCGTGGAATCCATGCCTTCGACCGCGACAAAGGGTGCCTGTCCCCCGCGGAGGCACCCCTGGCGGTGGCGAGTTGCGGCAATGCGGCCCTGGCCGCGGCGGTCGTTGCCCGGGCCGTCGGTCGGCGGCTCGCGGTCTTCATTCCGCCGGATGCCTCGCCGGCCGTGGTCGAACGGCTGCGGTCGCTGGGCGCCGACCTGGCGGTCTGTCCCCGCCGAGCCGGGGAGTCGGGCGACCCCTGCTATCTGCGCTATCGCGAGGCGGTGGCGGCCGGGGCGGTCCCGTTCTCCTGCCAGGGCAACGAGAACGCGCTGGTGATCGAAGGCGGCAAGACGCTCGCCTGGGAGATGGTCTCGGATCTGCTGCACGACGGCCGCTCGCTCGACCATCTGGTCATCCAGGTCGGCGGCGGCGCGCTCGCCAGCGCCAGCTCGCAGGCGCTCCTCGAAGCCCACGCGCTCGGCGTTCTCCCCCGGCTGCCCCGCCTCCACACGGTGCAGACGGTCGCGGCGCACCCGCTCGAGCGCGCCTACGAACGAGTCGTCGCACGGCTGATCGCTTCACCGGGCGTCGGCGAAGCGGCTCCCGCCGGGCCGCTGGCGCGAGCCACCTGGATCCGCGACTGTCTCCCTGCCACGGCGATCGCCGACGTGCTCCACTACGCCGCCACCCACCGCGGGTCGTTCATGCGTCCGTGGGAGTCGACACCGGCGAGCGTCGCCCACGGCATTCTCGACGACGAAACCTACGACTGGCTGGCGGTGCTCGACGGGATGCTGCGCACCGGCGGCGTCCCGGTGCTCGCCGACGAAGCGACGCTCGTCGAGGCGAACCGCCTCGCCGGCCGCGCGACCGGCATCGCCGCCGACGAGACCGGCACCTCCGGCCTCGCCGGTGCGCTCACTCTCGCTCACACCGGCGCCTTCGCCCCGGGCGAGCGCGTCGCGCTGCTCTTCACCGGCGTGCGTCGCTGAACGGGGCTGGCCACGATCCCGCTCGAGAAGACGGGGACAGGCATCGGGCTGCTCGAGCTCGTGCCTGTCCCTCTTTTCGTCCGGGTCAGCTTTCGGAGCGGTAGACGCTCGGGAAGCGCGCGTAGAAGGCGATGACCGGCGCGATCTCGCGCGTGTCGACGCACTCGCCGATCTTGTGGGTGTTGTGCTCGATGCCGGGGCCGATGCCGAACATCGCCGGGTGGTGGAAGACACCCGCCGCGATCCAGCGCTTGCTCTCCGGCACGTCGATCCCCGAGCCTTCGCGCGGCACCGGGACGCCGACGCCGTCGGTCGAGAAGACCCAGCGCGAGACCCGCGGCTCGCGCCGCCGTGCCCCGCCGGTGCCGTCGCTCTCGACCTGCGGCGTCACCACGCCGCGATAGGTCGCGACCGCCGCGCCGATCGCCGGGTGCGTCTCGGGAGTGAGCCAGCCCGGGTAGATCTGCGGGTTGCCGGGGACCACGCCGCGCCAACTCGGCTGGTCGTAGGTGGGGATGCGCACCTCGACGGTGAGCCCGGCCTCGCGGGCGCGAGCGACCGAGGCCAGCCGTTCGATATCGGCGCGCGCCTGCTCGGGGTCCTCACCCGCGGTGAGGCGCCGGTCGAAACGGAAGGTGAAGCGCTCCGGCACCGCACAGTCGCTCGGCGTCTCGAGTCGCGCGTCGCTCGCCGTGCGGCTGCCGGCGCCGAGGAAGGGGTCGCTGATGAAGCCGTCGCCGCGCCGGTACGCCTCGGCCGCCTCGGCGAGGATGGCGCCGCCGTACTCGAGCGGATTCCTCCCCTCGTGCGGCATCGAGCCGTGGCAGCTCTTGCCGGTCACCACGACCTCGATCTGCATCCGCCCGCGCTGCCCGCGGTAGATGCCGAGCGCGCCGCCGGACGAACAGCCTGTCCCCTCGGTGAGGATGACCACGTCCGGGACCCGCTCGGGAGGCGCACCCGGAAGCGCGTGCCGCATCACCCACATCGGTCCGCCGCCGTCGTTGTCCTCCTCGGCGACCGTGCCGTAGAAGCGCACGATCGTGCCGGCGAGCGCTCCCTGGGGACGCAGCTCGCGCAGGATCTTGGCGGCGACGATTTCGCAGACCACGCCGCCGAGTTGGTCGGCCGAGCCGCGCCCCCAGAGCAGGTGGTGCCACTCCTCCTCGGGCGGCAGGTAGCCGAGCTCGCGCTTGAGCAGCGCGGGATCGAGCTTGCCGGCATCGACGAGGCCGTCGTACGGGTCAAGCCCGCCGGCGCTCGCTTCGCGCCAGCGCGGGCGCAGCGCCTGCACGGTGTCGGTGTGACCGTCGTACCAGATGACCCGCTTCTCGGCCGCCGGCACGCCGTCGTCGCGGTCCTCGACCTGCCACCAGAGGTTGCCGAAGTCGTCGAAGCCGACGTCGTCGGGACCGTCGACGGCGCCGTGCTCGAGGATCATCCGCCGGAGGTACTCGAGGCGCGGCCCCTCGTGGTTGGAGAGACCGCAGCGCGGATCGCCGCCCTGCTCGATCGTGCGGTCGACGTAGTCGGCGGGGATGCGGATCGCCTCCTTGAGGATGGCCTCCGCGAATGGGGAAAGCTCACGTGCGCGGCGAACGATCGCCGCGCTCAGGGAATCGGTCATCGGGTCGGATCCTCCGCGGGCATGAATGACGCGGTGTGGGCTCGGCGCGGCAGCGCCCCCGCGTCGTGCGAGCGTACCAGAGGACCCGCCCGGTCCGGCTCTCAGTCGACCGACTCGTCCACGGCCGAGGGCCCGCCGCCGGCGCCGAAGACGATCGACCAGACCCGCAGGTCGCCGCTCTCGAAGTCGTCGCCGTCGAGCCCGGGCAGATAGACGCGACCGACGTAGCCGACCGCCGGATTCGTCGCAAACGGTTTGCCGGCGAAGATCATGCGACCGCTCGCGGTTGCCGCGCCGGTGATGCCGGCCCGCACGTCGGTTACCGACGGAAAGGTGGCGTACGTGACCTTGCCGTCGCCGTCGAACGTCGGGTCGAGCTGACCGCGGACGTCGAGCACCGCGAGGTAGCCGTCCTGATGATCGCCGGGGGCACCCGAATTGAACGTCCCCATCACGGCGATGCGGTCGCCGGGTGCCGGCAAGAGGGCGAGGTGCGGCTCGCCGACCGGGTCGCCGCCCACGAGGATCGAGAAGCTCGTCTTGCCACTGGACCCGAAGGTCGGATCCAGCGACCCGTTCGCCAGGAGGCGGACGACGCCGACGCCCATCGAGTTGCTCCCCGCATATCCGGCGACGACGATCCGCCCGAAGCGATCGATTGCTACCGCGCTCGCCCCGTCGGGAAACCCGTCGCTCCCCGAGAAATCGACCGTCAGCTTGCCATCGCCGGAAAAGGTGGTGTCGAGCGTGCCGTCGAGGTTGAGACGCGCGACGGCGAACTGGCTGTCGGACTGGTTCGACGGTCCCGTGTCCGCCGCGCCGACGACCACCAGCTTGCCGTCGCTCTGCACGGCGATCGCTCGGGCCCGGTCGGTGAAGCCGCCGCCGGCATCGAAGTTCACCACCCGGCGCCCGTCCCCGTCGAAGCTCGTGTCCCAGGTCCCGTCGGCATTGAGCCTGCCGACGAGGAAGTTCCAATCGTCGGCGCCGAGGATCTCCTGGTGTGCCGAGCCGACCCACACCACCTTGCCGTTGACCAGGCTGCCGACCCCCGCGACCTCGACCGGGACCGAGAGGTCGAGGTCAACCCGTCCGTCGCCGCCGAAGCTGGCATCGAGCGTGAAGGCCGGAGTCATGCGAAAGAACGCGGCGCGGTCCTCCGGGTCGGCATCCGGCCCACCGACGGTGCATCCCACGACGGCTCCTCCGCCGAAGGTGGGTGCGACCGCGTCGCCGCGATCGACCGCCCCGGTTCCGAGATCGAACGGGATGACCAGGCAGCTGTGCCCGCCGCCGATGTCGGTCACGCGGCAGACGAACGGATCCCACTGCGAGCCGTCGAGCGAGGTGCCGACGAACCAGAGATAGCCGTCGAGACCCGCAGCCAGTGCGTTGGCGTGAATCGAGCTCGCGGCGAGGTCGGGTTGTACGAGGCGGATCCCGTCGCCACCGCCGAAGCCCGGGTCGAACTGGCCCGGCGCGACCGCGAGGGTGGGAGTCGGCAACGTCGAGCCCAGAGCGAGCGCGACGACGAGGGCGATAGGAGCGGCCGGCCGGACCAGAGAGCCATCCATCCTGTTGTTCCCCCTTGAAGCGTGAGCGCGCGCTACCACCGAGCCGTCGAGCCCGACTCGAAGCCGTCCCAGAAGAGCGTCACCACATTGGCGATGCAGTAGAGGTGCTGCTGACGCGCGCAGACGTACTTCGACTTCGCCGTCCAATCGGTCGATCTCGCCCAGGCGGCTCCTCCGGACAACCCGGACACGGAGTTGTCGCCGACCGTCCAATTGGCGCAGAGCCCGGTGAGATCGGCGATTCCAGAACCGTGGGTCCCCGTCCACACGAGGTCCTCGTTGCCCGTGTGATAGCTCCCGTCTTCGAGGACGTTCAGACTGTTGGAATTGACCCCATCGGTCAGGTCGAGCAGGCTCGCGGCCACGGTATAGCCGTCGAGCCGCCGAAACGGCCCATCGGTGGTGATCCGGTCACGAGCATCGACGAGGTTGGTCGAGAGCCATGGCACGAACGACGCGGGAGACGGCAGCCCGGCCGCCGCAGCGAGGCCCTGGCAGATCTTGTAGCCGGCATTGATGCTCGACGCCCCGCTGGCTTGCGGCCAGGAGGCGAGCTCGCCGGTGCCGATTGCCGACGTGACAAAGACGATCGCGCCGGGGCTCCAGGAGAGCGTGCTCGTCTCGCTCGGACCCGGCTCGAGGCAGAGCAGGCGGCGGGCCTGGTCGCAGGTGGGGCTATTGCGGTAGGTCCAGAGAATGCTCGAGGCGAGACCGTCCCCGGTTTCGCCGCTCTGCGACGACGAGCCCGACGTCCAACCGCCGCAGGTATCGCCGAGTCCGTTGCCGGTCCGGAAGGTCCCGGTCCAGTATTCGCGAGCCTCGTACCCCGTCGGCAGCTCGTTCTGAAGCTCGTCGAGCATGACCGGCCGGTAGATCACCCCCTGCGCTCCGGTCAGCTCGTCGAGAGTGCCGGTGAAGTTGGAAATGCCGTTGGCGAGGTACCAGGGACCGCCGCCGGGCAGCACCGCACCTCCGCAACCGTCGCTCTTCTTTCCGGAAAGCCCCTGCACGTGGCAGTACGCGTCGACCGCCGGGGTCGAGAGCCAGGCACGATAGGTGCTCGCGTTGGGCAGCCCGCCGGCCGTGGCGCGCGCCCGACAGACCGAGTCGGCGCGCTCGATGCCGGTGAGCCCCGTGGCCCCCGCCCAGGTGAAGAGGTTTCCGTTGCCGGAGACCGAAGTGACGAACGCCCGCCTCTTCACCGCCTGCGACGGCGCAGCGGCGAGGAGCATCAGCAGAACGGCGCCGAGCAGACGGGGAAAGAGCCTTCTCCCGAGATGACGAGACAGTTCCTGGACCATGTGGCCTCCCTGACAGAGCAAACGCCACCGGGAGGAAGACCGAACGATTCCGGAAAGAGAAAACGCACCGGCCCGCCGACGGGAGGGTCGGCGGGCCGGCGGAGTGCGGGCGAAGCGCGGGAGGTGCCGGCGGTCAGCGGGCCGGGAGCGCGGCCAGTCTCTCGGCGAGACGCGCCGCCAGGCGAGGCTCCTTGGCGAGGGCGAGAGCGGCCATGATGACGAACGGCTTCTTGTTGGCCTGGCGGGCGAGATCGAAACGGAAGCGCTCCATCACCTCCGCGCTCACCTCGGCGCCGATGTCGGCCGGCAGGCAGTGCATGTACTGCGCCGCGCCGCCGCGCGTCGCCGCCATCTTCGCGGCGTCGCAGATCCAGTCGCGGTGCGAGGCGTTGCGCGCCAGAGCCCGGCTCTCGATCTCCTTCATCTTCGCGGCGTCGCCCCCCTTCCAGGCGCCGACGCGCTCGAGCATCAGGTCGTACGGACCCCAGCTCTTCGGATAGACGACGTCGGCGTCGGCGAACGCCTCCTCCATCGACGAACAGAAGGCGAGGCTGCCACCGTGCTGCGCCGCGTTGGCATGCGCCGCCGCGACCGTCTCCGGGATCAGGTCGTAGCCCGGCGGATGCGCCAGGCGGACGTGCATGCCGAAGCGGGTCATCAGGGTCAGCAGACCCTGTGGCACCGAGAGCGGCTTCGCATAGCTCGGCGAGTAGGCCCAGCTCACCGCGATCGTCCGCCCGGCGAGCTCGCCGCCGAACCGCTCGCGCAGGAAGCAGAGGTCGGCGAGCGCCTGCGTCGGATGGTCGACGTCGCACTGCAGGTTGACCACCGGCACCTGGCGCGCGTCCTCCGTGGCCACGAGATAGTCGGCGATCCCCTTCTGGACACCGCGCTGGAACTTGTTGCCCTCGCCGAGGATCAGGTCGTGGCGGATGCCGAGGGCATGAGCGTTCATGCCGAGCATGGCGCCGGTCTCCTCCGGCGTCTCGCCGTGCGACACCTGCGTCGAGCCGCCCTCGAGGATCACCGGGCTGGCGCCGAGACGTGCCGCCGCACCGGCCCAGCTCGACTTGGTGCGCGTCGAGGCGTCGAAGAAGAGGGCGAGGTGGAGCTCGCGCGGGAAGAGCGCGAGATCGACGCCGGCGCGATCGAGCCGCTGGAAGAGGTCGGCGACCTCGCAGAGCCGGTCGATCTCGTCACGGCTCCAGTCCTGGGTGGCGAGGAGGCTCCGGCCGTGCAAGCCGGAAAGATCCTGTGCAGCGAGCTTCTCGACGAGTGGACGAAGGGGTTCGGACGGGCTCAAGGGGCAACCTCCAGGAGGGAGTTGAGGTAGTTGACACGTGCTCCGGCGAGCAACGCCCGGCGCAGCGAATCCATGACGAAGGCGTGGGTCAGATCGATCTCGGCGAGCCCGGCGACCGCCTCGACGACCGCGGTTCCAGCGGGGTCCGGCGCCGCGAATCGCACGGCGAACCCCTCGCCGGAGAAGGTCACCGCGGTGGCGGCGACCTCGAGGGTCAGCTCCCGCCCGTCGAAGCGACCGCGCACACGCTCGCTGCCGGCTCGCCGGTCGAGCAGGAAGCCGTCGCGCGGCGCGTCGGCGGTGTAGGCGAGCTCGCTGGCGAAGAACCGCGGCTTGACCCGATAGGGGCCGCCGTCCTCGGGGCAGAAGACGTCGCAGTTGCCGCAGTCGTTGCAGAAGTCGGCGAAGTTGCCGATCTGGTGGCGCTCGGTGAGCCGCAGCGGCTCGCCGGCGACGGCGAGCCAGCCGCTCCCCTGCCGCACCAGGCGCAGGACGGGGATCTCCTCCGGCCCGCCACCATAGACGAAGTTCGCGTCGTTCGGGCACACCGGCACGCAGAGGTCGCAGCTGACGCAGTCGAAGAGCTGCAGGTGGCGGCCGATCTTCGCCGGTCCCTTGGCGTGGCGAGCGCTCGCGTAGCGGGAGTCGGCGGTGACCCGCTCGACGTAGGCCTCGGTGTTGGTCACCCACGCCGACTCGAGCCAGCGCCTGAAGAGATCGGGGCCGGCGACACCGCGCAGGTCGCCGCCTTCGACGACCGCCCGACGGCAGCGCTCTCCGGCGGGATCGTCGGGCGCGAGGCCGCATCGATCGAGCGCCGCGACGCCCTGACCGAACGCACGGACCGCGAACGTCTCGAGGTCCTCCGCGCCGACGTCGTCGAAGCGCGCCGCCAGCCGCGCGTGATAGGCCGGCAAGCGCCCGTAGCCGCCCTTCTTCAGCAGGTCGGTGCAGACCGTCACCGGCACCAGCCCGAGCGCCGCGGCATCGGGATAGTTCGCCGCGTCGATCCCCGCCGAGAAGGAGATCGGCAGCGCGCCGCCGAAGAGGCGACGAAAGCGCCGTGCCAGGTGCATTGCCAGGACGTGCAGCGGCGGACCCGAGAGATAGACCTCGCGCTCGCTCTCCGGCAGGAAGCCGGTCGAGTTCTCGACGACCAGGGTGTTCGTGAGCTTGATGCCGAATCCCCGGCCGACTCCGGCGGCGGTCTCGCGCAATCGCCCGACCATCTCGACCGCTCGTTCCCAGACCAGATCGCGGGTGAACGCCGCGGCCGGCACCCGCAGCTCGCCATAACCGAGCGCGTCGTGCAGCAGCTCGTGGACCGCCGCCGCGCCGAGCAGCGTCGGATTCAGCTTGACGACGCAGTGCATTCCGAGCTCGCGCAGCACGAACTCGGCGATGCGCTCGATCTCCTCCGGCGGGCAGCCGTGGAAGGTGCTGAGCGTCACGGTGCCGGTCAGATCCGCCGGGAAGTCGAGGTCGCGCAGCGCGCCGAGCTCGGAGGGAATCTCCCGGCGCAGCCGCTCGACGACCGGCGACGCGTCGCGCAGGGCGCCGACGAAGGCGCGCATCGGCTCGCTGCGCACGCCGGCCAGGTCGTAGCCGAGGCTCAGGTCGAACACCGGCGGTTCGGCGAACCCTCCGGCGAGCGGCACGCGGCCGCTCGCGCGCAGCAGCTCGATCAGCATCGCCCCCTTGACGTACTCCTCGAGCGACTGGGCGAGGCGCAACTCCTGAGACCATTCGGAGTTGAAGCCGACGGTCCGCATGTCGATGCAGGGGCGGGCGATGGCCAGGTCGTCGCGCACCTGCACCGTCTTCAGCTCGAAGACGCGCGCCCCGGCGAGCCAGCCGAGCACCAGGTTCTGCGCCATCTGCGTGTGTGGCCCGGCGGCCGGCCCGAGCGGCGAGGCGAGGCGCCGGCCGTGCAAGGTTACCGAGAAGTCGTGCCGGGCGTCGCCGGCGTAGAAGCGCTTCGCCGGCAGATCGAAGATCGCCTGCTGGCGCTCGAGCTCGCGGAACATCCGCGCTGCTAGCGCGCCGAACGGATAGGGGGTGAGCTCGGCCATCGGGAGCATCCGGGAGGGCTCCCGGATCCGCGGCAGTGTAGCACCGCGCCCGCGCAGCCCACCGCCCGCCGGGTGCCGCGGGCACGCCTTCGCCGATGCGGATATCCTCGCGGCGATGCCCGATCCGGCCCCGACCCCGCCACGCCCCGCGGCGCCGTCGCTGCTGCTGCCGCTCTTCGCCAGCCTGACGCTCGGCCTCGCACCGTTCCGTCCCGAGCCTCACGTCGTCGAGAAGCTGCGCTGGCTCGCCACCGGCCAGGCGTTCCGTGCCATCGACGTCGTCGACCTGACGCTTCACGGCTCCCCGTGGCTCTGGCTCGGCGTGGCGATCGCCTGGCGATTCCGTTCCCGCCAGGGCGCCGGCGCACCCGGGAACCGCTGAGCACGACGACGCCGGATCCGAAACGATGCGAGTCGAGCAGACCGGCCCTCGGACCTTCACCGTCGAGTTCGTCGACGAGGCGGAGCTGCGTGCCGAGGAGCGTGCCAACCTGTCGGTCGGCGGGCTCTTCCTGCGCTCGGCCGAGCCGTTGCCACCGTTCACCGCGGTGACCGTCCAGCTGCAACTGGCCGGGAACCGGCCGGTCGCGGCCGCGGCGCAGGTGGTCGGCGCACCCGCCGGCGGGCTGGCGGTCCAACTCGCCGGAAGCGGCGCCGACCTGGTGGCTGCGGTGCTCGCCGCTCCGCCCGCCGTGATCGCGACAGCCGCTCCGGCCGACGAGGGAGCGACCGAGCCGGACGAGAGCGCCGGAGAGAGCACGACGCTCTGGGAGCGCCTGCGCGGGATGACGCCGCCGCAGAAGATCCTGCTCGCCCCGCGCGCCGACCGGGTAACGCGCGCGCTACTGCTGCAGGACAGCGATCCCCAGGTCCTGTTCGCTCTGCTGCGCAATCCGCGCCTCTCGCTCGACGAAGTGGTGCGCGCCGCCAAGTCGTCGTTCCTCTCGTTCCAGGCGGTGGAGCTCATCCTCAAGACCGGGCCCTGGGTGGCCAACCTCGACGTCCGCCTGGCGCTCATCCACAACCCGAAGACGCCGCTCCCGTTTGCCCTGCGGATCCTCCCGACACTGCCTGACAACGAGGTCCGGGCGATCGCCAAGGGAGCGGCCACGAGCATGGCGCTCAAACAGGCCGCGCTGCGGCGCGTCCAGGGCGGTTGACACCTCCCGAGCAGTCGACGCGGCGAGTTGGTAGCATGCCCCCCGGCGGTCTGTTCCGACCGTCCCAGCGACCCACGCAGTGGAAAGGACCCCCCCGATGGGCGATCACGCCAAGCGCCATCTCTCGACCCGCGTCATCCACGCCGGACAGCATCCCGATCCGGCGACCGGCGCGGTCTCCGTGCCGATCTACCAGTCCTCGACCTTCGCCTTCCGCAACGCCGACGAAGGCGCCGCACGCTTCCAGGGCACCGACCCCGGCTACAAATACACCCGGCTGGGCAATCCCACCGTCGCAGCGCTCGAGGCCTCGGTGGCCGACCTCGAGGGTGGTTGCGGCGCCTTCGCCGCCGCGACCGGCATGGCGGCGATCAACGTCGTCTATTTCGGCCTGCTCGGACGCGGCACCCACGTCGTGGGAACCGACGCGCTCTACGGCTCGTCGCGCACGGTGCTCGAGACCGAGTACTCGCGTTACGGCGTCGGCTCGACCTTCGTCGACACCACCGACGTCGAGAACCTGCGGCGCGCCTTGCGGCCCGAGACCTCGCTGGTCTACATCGAGAGCCCGTCGAACCCGACCCTGGCCTTGACCGACATCGCCGCCTGCGCCGAGATCGCCCACGCGCACGGGGCGCTCCTCGCGGTCGACAACACCTTCGCCTCGCCGCTGCTGCAGCAGCCGCTCGCGCTCGGCGCCGACCTGGTGGTGCATAGCGTCACCAAGTTCATCAACGGCCACACCGACGTGGTCGGCGGCATGGTCGTCGCCAAGGACCCGGCGCTCTTCGCGCGGCTGCGCAAGGTGCACACGACGATCGGCGGCACGATGGATCCGCACCAGGCCTGGCTGGTGCTGCGCGGCATCAAGACGCTGGCCCTGCGCCTCGAGCGGGCCCAGTCCAACGCCCAGGCGATCGCCGCCTTCCTCGAGGCCGACCCGCGCATCGAGTGGGTGCGCTATCCGGGGCTCGCTTCGCACCCGCAATACGAGCTCGGCCGCCGGCAGATGGCCGGCCCCGGCGCCGTCCTCTCCTTCGGCGTGCGCGGCGGTTTCGCCGCGGCGAAGACGATGATCGAGAGCGTCCAGCTCGCCACTCTCGCCGTCTCGCTCGGCGGCATCGAGACCCTGATCGAGCACCCGGCGTCGATGACGCACACCTCGCTGCCGCGGCCCGAGCGCGAAGCGGCCGGCATCACCGACGACCTCGTGCGGCTCGCCGTGGGCTGCGAGGACGAACGCGACCTGCTCGCCGACCTCGACCAGGCACTCGCCGCTTCGCAGCGCGCCGCCACCCCGGCGGCCCGCTGACCATCGCGGGGGCGAGCGCAGGGCGGCGCGAATCGCACCGCCCTGTCCCCGCTCCCCGCACGAGGCCGCATCTGGAAACGGACCGGTGCGTTCGCCACGGTCCTCGCGGAGGTCTTCCATGTCGCTTTCTCGCACCCGCTCGCTCCCCCTGCTCCTGCTCGTCTCGCTCGTCGCCGTCGCGCTCCCCGCCTCCGGCGGCTGGCGCGCCGAGGGGCCGAGCCTTGCCAACGTCACCGATCTGGCGCTCGATCCCCAACACCCCGAGACGGCCTACGTCGCGACCGAGAACGGCGGCATCTGGCGCAGCGACGACGGCGGAGCGACCTGGCTCCTTCCCGGCGACGAAATGACCAGCCGCGACGTCTCCTGGGTGATGGTCGACCCGGGCAGCTCGGCGACCCTCTGGGCCAGCGTCGAGGCCGAGGACGGGGCCAGGCTCTGGCGCTCCCGCGATCGCGGGGCAACCTGGGAAACGGTCGACGGACCGCTCGTCGGCAGCCAGGACACGATCGCGACGACCGGCCGGAGGATCGCCTTCGCACCCTCGCAGCCGAGAACCCTCTACCTCCCAGCGACCAACCTGCACTACCGCTCGAGCGACGGCGGCAAGAGCTGGAGCGATTTCCGCGTCCCGGGTCAGGACGTCTACGTCTTCGCGTTCGATCCCGAGGATCCACGGGTGATCTACGCCGGCGGTCGCGGGGAGGAACGGCAGCTCTCGCGCAGCGACGACGGCGGCAAGAGCTGGCAGGCCCTGGGCGAAGGGCTCCCCGAGGAGAGCCTCCACCTGCTCGTCGTCGACCCGACCGACCGGTCGCGGATCTACGCCATGAGCAGCGCCAACACACTGTCGGTGAGCGTCGACCGCGGGGCGACCTGGAGCCGTCTCGCCACGCCCGGGGGAGCGACCGACGACACCTACTCGCTCATCCTCGATCCCAAAGACGCGCGCATCCTCTGGCTGGCCAACGGCACCGGGCTCTTCCGCAGCGGCGACGGCGGCAAGAGCTGGAGCCGTCACGACAGCGGCACCGGCCGCTACGTCTGCAAGGCGGTGGCGATCGACCCGCGCGACTCGCGGCGGATGATCACCGGGACGAGCGGCACCGGCGTCTATCGCAGCCGCGACGGCGGGGTGAGCTGGACGCCGTCGACCGAAGGCATCGTCGCGGCCTGGATCGAGGCGTTGTACGTGCCGCCCACCGTCGGAGCGCTCTTCGCCCAGACCTCGAACGGCCTCTTCCGTCGTTCGGCGGGGGGCGCCTGGAGGGAGGTGCTCCAGCCCTTCTCCGACGAGGACGCCGTCGAGCTCGCCGGCATGCTCTTCGACCGCCGCACGCCGCGCACGGTCTTCGCGTACGCCTCCTCGAGCCTCTGGCGCTCGGAGGACGGCGGCGACACCTGGCAGGCCGAGCAACGGCCGGCTCCCCGGCTGCGCGACCAGCTGCGCGGACAGACCGACAGCGTCGAGTTCGCGGCGCTGGCCCAGGATCCGGCAGAGCCGCGGACGTTCTACGCCGGCTCGTGGTCGTCATCGGACGAGGGCGGCGCGGTGTTCAAGAGCACCGACGGCGGCGGCTCGTGGAAGAAGGCCGGCAAGGGGATCGAGGGGCAGCACGTCAAACGCCTCTTCGCCCCGAGCGCGAACGTCGTGCTGGCGATCGTCGACGACAACCGCCTCTACCGCACGGTCGACGCCGGCGCCCACTGGAGCCGCTCCGACCTCGGCCTTCCCGACCAGGAGCTGCGCGGCCTGGCGGCCGATCCCACGCGGCCGGGACGCCTCTACCTGGCCTCGGCCGACGGCCTCTTCCGCTCCGACGACGGCGGCGCCTCCTGGGAGCGCTGCAGCGACGGCCTGGCGGACGAAGACGTCGAAGCGGTCGTCGTCTCGGCGGCGGGCGAGGTCTACGCCGGGACGTTCCAGGGCGTGTCGCGCAGCGCCGACGGCGGCGCGACCTGGATCGACATGCGCAACGGACTGCCCAACACCGACGTGCGGGCGCTGGCCATCGGCGGCGAACCCCTTCGGCTCTGGGCCGGGATGGCTGGCGGGGGCGTCTGGTCGCTCGAGCTGCCCTGAGCCGTCAGCTCGCCGCCGGTTTCGGAAGATAGCGGCTGGCGTAGACCCCGAGGCAACGGTCCTGCACGACGTCGATCCCGGCGGCGGCGAGTCGCGCCGCCGCCTCGTCGTGCCGGATGCCGCTCTGCAACCAGACGACGCGCGGCCTCCGCTCGGGGGCAAGGGCGAGGATCTGTTCGGCGAGCTCCGGGATCGCTTCGCTCCGCCGGAAGACGTCGACCAGGTCGAACGCTTCCGGCACCGCGGCGAGGTCGGCGTACGCCTTCTCGCCCAGCGCCCGTTCGAGTCGCGGGTTGACCGGGATCACCCGTCGGCCGCGCGCCGCGACCATCTGCGGAATCGCGAACGCCGGCTCGTCGGCACGATCCTCGCCCTTCATGCCGACGACGGCGACGACCTGCATGGCCCGGACGATGGCGGCGATCTGCTCTTCCGATTCGACGATGCGACCGGCTGACGGAGGGGTGTCCATGCGGAGATTCTAGGCGCCGGCGTGGATCGCCGGCAAAGGAGACCGGTCGGCGTCGTCCCGACAAGACCGAGCCCGCCGCTCGGCAGGGGCTCCGAGGGCGGGCTCGAAACCGGACCGGGGTTGCCGAATCGGCCGACCACATCCCCACCGGATCGGCGGGAAGGCACCTTGGCGGTCCGCGCCAGGTTGCCGGACCCGGCGCGTGGCCAGGTCGCTCTCGATGCCCGACCATTGTCGCTCCCCTCCCCGCCGATGTCCAGCCGCCGGCAACTCCCGTTTCCCTTGATAACGTGGCCGCAACGCCGATCCCGGAGGTTCGCCATGCCCTATCCGCCGACGGTTCGACCCGCTCGGAGCCGCCGCTGGCATCCCGTCCTTTCCGCGTTGCTCCTCCTGGGCGCGAGCCTCACGGCTCCGGTGGGCGGCACGGAGCCGTCTCCAACGACCGGCAAGAGCGTCCCCGTCCTGGTGATCCGCCCGGAGCGTCTCTTCGACGGGTCGGGCACCGAGCTCCATCGTGGTTGGGCGGTCCGGATCGAAGGCGAGCGGATCGCCGCGGTCGGAGCGGCAGCGACGGTGTCCGTGCCGCCCGGAGCCACGGTGCTCGACCTGCCCGGCGCGACGCTCCTGCCCGGACTGATCGAAGGTCACTCGCACGTCCTCCTGCATCCGTACGACGAGACCTCCTGGAACGACCAGGTGCTCAAGGAGCCGGAGGCGCTGCGCGTGGCACGGGCGACGGTTCATCTCCGGCGAACCCTCGAGGCCGGGTTCACCACCGAGCGCGACCTCGGCACGGAAGGCGCCGGGGTCGCGGACACCGGACTGAAGATGGCGGTCGCCCAGGGGATCGTGCCGGGGCCGCGTCTGCTCGTCGCCGGGCGCGCGCTGGTCGCCACCGGCAGCTACGGTCCGAAAGGGTTCTCTCCCGACTGGGACCTCCCGCTCGGCGCGCAGCAGGCCGACGGCGACGAGCTGATTCACGCCGTGCGCGAACAGATCGGCCGCGGTGCCGATTGGGTGAAGCTCTACGGCGACTATCGCTGGGGGCCTCACGGCGAGGCGCGGCCGACCTACTCCCTCGACGAGCTCCGTCGCGCCGTCGAGACGGCGACGTCGAGCGGCCGACCCGTCGCCGTGCATGCGGTGACGCCGGAGGCGATCCGGCGCGCGGTCGAGGCGGGAGCGCGCTCGATCGAGCACGGCGACGAAGCGACACCCGAGGTCCTGCGCCGGATGGCCGCCAACGGCGTCTACCTCTGCCCGACGCTCGCCGCCTCCGAAGCGGTCGAGCGCTATCGCGGTTGGGACGGCCGCGCTCCGCTACCCGAGCGCCTGGCGGCCAAGCGAAGCTCCTTCGCCGCGGCGCTCGCTGCCGGCGTGCCGATCTGTGCCGGCAGCGACGTCGGCGTCTTCGCCCACGGCGAGAACGCGCGTGAGCTCGAATTGATGGCCGAATGGGGGATGAGCCCGCTCGCCGTCCTCCGCGCCGCCACCTCGGGCAACGCGCACCTGCTGCGCCTCGACGACGAGATCGGCTCGATCCGGACGGGGCTGGTGGCCGACCTGCTGGCGGTCGAGGGCGATCCGACGACGGACCTCAAGGCGCTTCGTCGGATCGAGCTCGTCGTGAAGTCCGGGCAGATCGTCGTCCAGCGGCCGGCGGCGGCCCGCCCCTGACGGGCCGCCCGGCGGAGTTCACCAGATCCGGCAGACCGCCTCCTTCGGCTTGACCAGCGGCGCTCCCGCCGGACAGTGGAACGCGGCGGCGAACTCCGGCATGTTCGGGACCACGCCGTTGATCCGGTAGACGCTCGGCGAGTGGACGTTGGTGAGCGCGTTGACCCGCTTGTCTTCGTCGCGCTGGTTCTCGCAGTCCCACTGGGCGAAGCCGACGAAGAAGCGCTGCTCGGGCGTCAGGCCGTCGCGCTCCGTCAACTGCTGGCCGGCGACCGCCCCCTTCCAGGCCTCCCAGGCGAGGATCAGTCCGCCGAGGTCGGCCAGATCCTCGCCGAGGGTGAGCTTGCTGTTCAGCTTGATGTCGTCGACCACCGTGTACTGGGCGTACTGGTCGACGACACAGGCGGCGCGCTTCTCGAACTCCCGGGCGTCGTCGGCGGTCCACCAGTCGGCGAGGTTGCCCGCCGCGTCGAACTGCCGGCCCTCGTCGTCGAAACCGTGCACCAGCTCGTGGCCGATCGTGCCGCCCGTGTTGCCGTAGTTCGGCGCATCGTCGAGCTTCGGATCGAAGAGCGGCGGCAGCAGCACCCCGGCCGGGAAGTTCATGTCGTTCATCGACGGGTTGTAGTAGGCGTTGACGGTCGGCGGGGTCATCCCCCATTCGCCACGGTCGACCGGCTGGCCGATCTTTGCCAGGCGCCGCCGGCTCTCGAAGAGGGCCGCGCGGTCGACGTTGCCGAGCAGGTCGCCCGGCCGGATCTCGAGCGCCGAGTAGTCGCGCCAGGTGTCGGGGTAGCCGATCTTGTTGCGCAGGGTGGCGAGCTTGCCGAGCGCTTGGCGGCGCGTCGCGTCGCTCATCCAGTCGATCTTGCCGATGCGCTCCCCCATCGCCCGCTCGATGCGCAGCACCATGTCGAGCGTCCGTTCCTTGACCTCGGGCGGGAAGGTGCGGGCGACGAAGACCTTGCCGAGCGCCTCGCCGAGCTCGTCGTCGACCCAGCCGACGCAGGTCTTCCACCGCGGCGGCGCCTGCTGCACACCGCGCAGGAAGGCGCGATAGAAGGCGAAGTCGGCCTTGACGAACGCCGACGAGAGGTACGGCGAGCGCGCCCGCACCAGGTGCCAGCGCAGGTAGCCCTTCCAGGCGTCGAGCTTTTCATTGCCGAGCAGCCGCTCGACCTCCTGGAAGAACTTCGGCTCGGTGACGTTGAGCTCGCCGATCGCCGGGGCACCGCTCGCCGCGAGGTAGGTGCCCCAGGGGAACGAGGGCGAGAGCTTCTGCAACTCGGCGAGCGGGAGACGATGGTAGATGGCGCGCGGATCCCGGCGCTCGAGACGCGAGAGCGACGCCTTGGCCAGCGCCGTCTCGAGCCGCAGCGTCGACTCCGCATCGCGCGCCGCCGCTGGATGGGCCTCGCCGGAGAGGACGAGCGAGGCGACGACATGCTCGCGATAGCGCTGCCGGATCTCGACGGAGCGGGCGTCGTCCTTGAGGTAGTAGTCCCGGTCCGGCAGCCCGAGCCCGCCGGCCATCGCCCAGGCGATCACCTGCTCGGAGTTGCCCGGATCCTGCTCGGGGAAGAAGGCGAAGAGCGCTCGCGAGCGCAGGCGCTGGTGCGCGTCGCCGAGCCAGGCGGCGATCGCGCGCGGGCTGTCGAGCGCGGCGATCGCCGCAAGGTCGCCCTTCAGCGGCGAGGCCCCGGCCCGCTCGACCGCCGCTTCGTCCATGCACGAGGCGAAGAAGTCGCCGATCTTCTGCTCGTCGGCCGTCCGACCCGGCGCCGGCTTCGCGGCCGCTTCGAGCAATCCCCAGAGGAACTGCTGATTGTCGTCGTAGAGCTTGCCGTAGACGCTCCAGCGCGACTGGTCGGGGGGGATCGGATGGAGCTTCTGCCAGCCGCCACACGAAAAGTGGTAGAGGTCGGCACACGGATCGATCGTGCGATCCATGAAGGCCGGTTCGAGGCTCGGCGTGTACGGCAGCGCGGACAGCGGTCGCTTCTCGGTCGCCGCCGCCGGAGCCGCCGGGGTCTCGGCCGCGAGCGGCGCGGCGAGCGTGAGCAGCGCCGCGGTGGCCAGCCGGAGTGCAGGAGTCGTCACGAAGGGATTCCTTTCCGCCGGACGAAGGTCCGGCTCCCACGATGGATACGCGCGACGGGGGCGAAAGATCTCCCGACGCCGGTTGCCGGGCGCCCGCCCGGTCGTCGTCTCGTCCGGGCGAAGGCGACGCGCGATCAGGTCGTCGCGGTCTCGGTCCAGAAGCGTGCCAGCAGACGTTCGGCGACGCGCAACCGGTAGGCCGCGGTCGAGCGCAGGTCGTCGATCGGCGTGATCTCGCCGCGCAACGCCTCCTGGGCCGCCGCGAGCGAGACCGCCAGCGCCGCCTCGGTTCGCGGCACGCGCACCACCGTCGCCGCGACGCTGCCGAAGGCCACCCGGCAGGTGTCGCCGCGCACCGCCGCCATGACGACCTTCGAGATCGCCTGGGCCGCGCGCGTCCCGACCTTGCGGAACCACCCCTGCCCGGGGAGCGGTCCGACCTCGACCGCGACGATCAGCTCGTCGCGTCGCAGGGCGGTCTGACGATAGCCGGTGTAGAAGTCGGCGAAGGGCACGCGCCGCTCACCGGCGACGCTGCGCAGGACGACGGTCGCCTCGGCAACCGCCAGGACGGGCAGGGTGTCCCCGGCCGGCGAACCGGTGGCCAGGTTGCCGCCGAGCGTGCCGCGGTTGCGGATCTGCGGGCCACCGACCTCGCCGGCAGCCTGGGCGAGGATCGGGAGTCGCCGGCGCACTTCGGGCGAACGCTCGATGTCGCCGTGCGTGGCAAGCGCCCCGATCACCAAGCGGTCGCCGGCGGTGGTGATGCCGCGCAGCTCGTCGAGCCGCGAGAGATCGAGGAACGAGCGCGCGGCGAGCTTGCCGGCGTTGAGCGCGACGAAGACGTCGGTGCAACCGGCGAGCGGCGTGAGCGGCGCGGCGGAGGCGTCGGCGAGCATCCCCAGCGCCTCGCCGAGACTCTCCGGCTGCGAGAGCTCGAGGCTCGAGAGCGCCGTTCTCACGATCGCTCCACCGCTCGCAGGATCGCGGTATAGCCGGTGCAGCGGCAGAGGTTGCCGGCGAGCGCACGGCGCACGTCCTCTCCCGCCTCGATCGCCGACGCGGCGACGATCATCCCCGGCGTGCAGAAGCCGCACTGCGCGGCGCCTTCGCGAGCGAAGGCGTCGAGCAGCGGGTGACCGGCCAGCCCCTCGATCGTGGTGACGCGACGATCGCGCACCTGGGCGAACGGCACCAGGCAGGCGTTGACCGGGCGGTCGTCGAGCAGCACCGTGCAGGCGCCGCACTCGCCTTCCCCGCAGCCTTCCTTGGTGCCGGTGAGTCCACACTCCTCGCGCAGGACGTCGAGCAACCGCTTCATCGGCGGCGCGGCGACGTCGATCGCGCGTCCGTTCAGAGCGAAGCGCATTCCGAGATCCTCTCCGGGCTCGCCGGCAGGTCACGCAGGTCGATCCCCGCGTGGCGCAGGGCGTTGACGACCGCCGGGGCCACGCCGTCAATCGGCAGCTCGCCGACACCCTTGGCGCCGAACGGGCCGTGCGGGTAGGGACGCTCGACGATCACCGCGTCGATCGGCGGCGTGTCGATGCTGGTGGGAATGATGTAGTCGGTGAGCGAGGCGTTCGCCATCGCTCCGTCGCGCATGGTGACCTGCTCGAGCAGCGCCCAGCCGAGACCCTGCGCCGTGCCGCCCTCGATCTGCCCGGCCACCACCTGCGGGTGGATCGCCCGGCCGACGTCGATGGCGGCAGTGATGCGCGCCGGGGCGACCTCGCAGGTGTCGGGGTCCACGGCGAGCTCGACGACGTCGCAGCCCCAGCCGAAGGTGCCGTAGGCGTCGCCGCGATAGGTCGCGTCGTCCCAGCTCATCCCTTCCGGCTGACGGTACTGCTCGGTGACGACGAGCGGGCCGTGGCGCTCGAGATACTCGCCGGCGCTCATCCCCCCGAGCCGCGCCTTCATCTCGACGGCGCAACGGGCCAGGAGCCCGCCGACCACCATGCAGGTGCGGCTGGCCACCGTCGGCCCGCTGTCCGGCACCCGACCCGTGTCCGGCGTCGCCACCTCGATCGCCTCGAGCGGCCAGCCGAGCGCGTCGGCGGTGATCTGGGCGAGCGTCGTGCGTGCCCCCTGGCCGATCTCGGTGTTGGCCACCAGGATCCGCGCCCCGCCCTCGGTCAGCTCGAGAGAGGCGCGCGAGGCGAGACGCACCTCGCCCGAGCCGGTGAAGCCGCAGCCGTGGAAGAAGAGCGAGAGACCGATGCCTCGCCGCCCGCTGCCGCGAGAACCCCCGGTCGCCCGCTCCGCGGCAAGCTCGACCCGCCGTTTCCGGTAGCCCGACCGCTCGACCGCCGCCTCGAGCACGGCGAGCGCCGCGCAGTCTTCGCCCAGGACCTGGCCGGTGGGCGTCGTGTCGCCGGGTCGGAAGGCGTTGCGCTCGCGCAACGCCAGCGGCTCGCACCCGAGAGCCTCGGCGATGCGGTCGAGATGGACCTCGGCGGCGAAGAGCGATTGCGGCGCCCCGAAGCCGCGAAAGGCGCCGTTCGGCGGCGTATTCGTGCAGGCGGCGCGGCCGCGGATCCGCACGTGATCGCAACGGTAGGGGCCGGTGGCGTGGAGCACGGCGCGCGACAAGACGACCGGTGTGAGCGTCGAATACGCCCCGGCGTCGAGCAGGACGTCGATGTCCATCGCCACGATCCGCCCGTCGCGCGTCACGCCGGTGCGATGGCGGACGAGGGACGGGTGTCGCTTCGTGGTCGCCCACATGTCCTCGCTGCGGTCGTAGATCAACTTGACCGGACGGCCGGACTTCACCGCCAGGAGCGCAGCGTGGCAGGCGATCATCGACGGGTACTCCTCCTTGCCGCCGAAACCACCGCCGGTCTCCGCCTGGACGACGCGGACCCTTTCGATTCCGAGGAGCACCTGGAGCGCCCGGTGGACGAAGTAGGGGCACTGCAGCGAACCGTGCAGCGTGATGCCGCCGTCCTCGGGCACCGCGATGACGCCGTTCGTCTCGAGGTAGGCGTGCTCGTGGTGCCCGGTCGAGTAGGTCCCCTCGACCACCAGGTCGGCGGCGGCGAACCCGGCCTCGAGGTCGCCTTTGTCGATCGCCAGGCGTTTGTGGAAGTGGGTCGCCTGCCGCGGGTCGAGCACCGCGTCGCCGCGCCGCACTTCGAGGTCGACGCGCGCGGCGAGCAGCGCTTCGCGACTCTCGTGAGCGAGCAGCACGACCGGCTCGGCGGCGTGGCGGATCTCGCGCTCGACGAGGCAGGGCTGGTCGAGGTCGAGTCCGGCCACCGCGTTGCGGCCGGGGATGTCTCGATAGTCGACGACGGTGCAACCGGGGGCATCGACGGCGATCGACAGGATCTCGCCGCAGGGGACGGTCGAGCGCACCGTGCGGCCGTGGATCATGCCGGGGAAGACGAGGTCGTCGACGTAGCGTGCCGCGCCGCTGACCTTGGAGTACGCGTCCTTGCGCAGAACGTCCTGGCCGATGAGCGCCATGCCGCGGAGCATAGCGGAGGGTTCGCGGGAAGGGCACCACCCCACCGCGCTGTTTCGCCGGCCCGACACGAGCGCGCCACTCTTGTAGAGTCGCCCGATGACGAACGACCGGGTGGCGCTGGTTACCGGAGCCTCCTCCGGCATCGGCGAGGCGGTCGCTCGCGAGCTCGCGCGTCGCGGGACGCGGGTGGCGCTGGCCGCACGACGCACCGAGCGCCTCGAGCGAATCGCCGCCGAGTTGCGCGCCGCCGGCGGCACGGCGCTCGCCGTCGCCTGCGACGTGACCCGCGACGGCGATCCGGAATCGGCCGTCGGGCAGGTCGTCGCCGCCTGGGGGCGGCTCGACACCGTCTTCGCCAATGCCGGGTTTGTCGTCTCCGGAGAGCTCGCCGAGCTGACGCTCGACGACTACCGCCGTCAGCTCGAGACGAACTTCTTCGGCGTCCTCCGCACGATCCAGGCCGCGCTGCCCGAGCTCGAAAAGAGCCGCGGGCGGCTCGGCGTCGTCGGCAGCGTCAACGGCTACATCGGCACACCGGCGGCCTCCGCCTACTGCGCCTCGAAGTTCGCCGTGCGCGGGCTCTGCGACGCCCTGCGTCACGAGCTCGCCCCGCGCGGGATCTCGGTGACCCATCTCGCTCCGGGCTTCGTCGCCAGCGAGATCCGCGCCAAGGACAACCACGAGGTGCTCGACCCGGCGGCGGTCGAGCGCGTCCCGTCGTGGCTCGTCGCCTCGGCGGAAGCCTCTGCCCGCGAGATCGTCGACGCCGTCGAACGCCGCCGCCGCGAGCGGGTGGTCACCTTCCACGGCAAGCTGTTCGTCTTCCTCGAACGCCACGCTCCGTGGCTCGTCGCCCGAGTGGCCCGGTACGTCCGCTAGCGGGAGCGCCGGCGCCGCCGCCTACTCGACGAGCGGTCCCACCCAGCCTCCCGCCTTCTCCATCCGGCCGAGGACGATCTCGACGCGGCGCTGGTAGGCCTTGCTCGGGCTTCCCGGGTGCCAGCTCGACGGCTTCGGGAGGCTCGCGGCGAGCTGGGCGGCCTCGCGAGCCGTGAGCGCTGCCGCGCCCTTGCCGAACCAGTGACGCGACGCCGCCTCGGCGCCGTAGACGCCGGGACCGAGCTCGACCACGTTGAGGTAGAGCTCGAGGATCCGCCGCTTGCCGAGATGACGCTCGAGGTCCCGCGTCAGCAGTGCCTCCTTGAGCTTGCGCCAGGGATTGCGCGACGGCGAGAGCCAGAGGTTCTTGGCCAGCTGCTGGGTCAGCGTCGAGGCGCCGCGCGGCATCTCCTTGTCCTCCCAGGCGTCGGCGAACGCCTTCTTCATCTCGGCCGTGGCAAAACCGTGGTGCGAGAAGAAGTCGATGTCCTCGGCCACGACGACGGCGAGTCGCAGCGACGGGGCGATGCGGGCGAGCGGAACGGGTCGCCACTCGACGCGGTCGCTCGCTCCCCGGTCGCGCTGCCGCTGGCGGAAGCGCTCGATGAACGCGGTGCTCCCCGGATCGCGCCGCGCCAGCGCGGCAACGTCGGGCCAGGTCGCCCACGAGGAGAGCGCGACGGCGATTCCGAGCAGGAGCAGGGCCGCGATCCAGGGCGCGGCGTTTCGCCTTCTCGCCATGTCGCAAGCCTACCTGCGATTCCCGACGAGGCTCGTCGCCTGACGGCGCCCGGGGTTCGGCGGCAAGGTGCGACGTGCCTATTTCTCCTTCCGCGCCGAGTGCTGCCAGGGGCGCGACGCGACGTCGAATTCCGAGTCGACGAGTTCGGCTTCGAGATCGACCGGTCGCGGCTACAATCGCCCCTTCTTCGTCGCCAATACCGTGTCGGTTTCGGTCCGAACTCCTCGGACCGGAGCCGCGGAAAGGAATCGAGCATTGCTGCGCAAGGTCGCTCTCTATCTCGTGCTGGTCGGAGCCTGCGGCGCCGGTGTCGCCTGGGTGATGCACCTCGGCGCCGGCGAGAGCTTGATGCACCTGGCCACGAGCGCATCCTCCGACGGCGCGCCGGCGCTCGCGCACGCCGCCGACCCGCGCTCGGCGAGCTCGAGCCTCGAAGCCCTGGCGGAACAGCTCGCCGGGCGCCTGCACGAGCCGCTCGCCCAACTGCTCCTCCAGGTGATCGTCGTCGTGACCGCGGCCCGCCTCGCGGGGACGCTCTTCCGGCGCCTCGGCCAGCCCGCCGTGACCGGCGAGATGGTCGCCGGCATCGTGCTCGGCCCGTCGGTGGCCGGGGCCCTCTGGCCGTCGACGCAGCCGTTCCTCTTCCCGGTCGAGTCGATGGGAGCGCTGCGTCTGCTCAGCCAGGTCGGCGTGATCCTCTACATGTTCGTGGTCGGCATCGAGCTCGACCTCGCTCACCTGCGCCGTCGCGCCGACGCCGCCCTCCTGGTCAGCCACGTCAGCATCCTCGCGCCCTTCCTGCTCGGCAGCACCCTGGCGCTGGCCCTCTACCCCACGCTCGCCCCGGCCGGCGTGTCGTTCAGCTCGTTCACGCTCTTTCTCGGCGTTGCGATGAGCATCACGGCGTTCCCGGTCCTGGCGCGCATCCTCGACGAGCGTCAGCTCTCGCGAACGCGACTCGGCGCCATCGCCATCACCTGTGCCGCCGTGGACGACGTGACGGCCTGGTGTCTGCTCGCCGTGGTCGTCGCCGTCGTCAAGGCCGAGGCGCTGACCGGCGCCGCCGTCACCGTGGTCCTGGCGGCGGCCTTCGTCGCGCTGCTGTGGCTCGGCGTGCGACCGATTCTGGGCCGGAGGATCGGCGATCAGGTCGGCGACGAGTCGCGTCAGCGCGCCCATATCGGCCTGGCGCTGACCTTCGTCTTCTCGTGCGCTCTCGCCACCGAGCTGATCGGCATTCACGCGCTGTTCGGGGCGTTCCTCGCCGGCGTCGCCATGCCCGAGCACGCGGCGGTCCGCGAGTTCCTCCAGCGTCGCCTCGAGGCCTTCAGCACCGTCGTGCTGCTGCCGCTCTTCTTCGCCTTCACCGGGCTGCGGACCCACATCGGACTGCTCGACGACGGAGTCGCCTGGGCGACCTGCGCCGCGGTCATCGCGGTCGCGGTGGCCGGGAAGCTCGGCGGCGGGATGCTGGCGGCACCCGTGACCGGGATGTCGTGGCGCGACGCGTTCGCCCTCGGCGCCCTGATGAACACTCGCGGCCTGATCGAGCTGATCGTCCTGAACATCGGCTACGACCTGGGGATCATCTCCGGACGGATCTTCGCCATGCTCGTCCTCATGGCGGTGGTCACCACGCTGATGACCGGTCCGCTCCTCCGCCTCTCCAGCACCTGGCGTCAGGTGGGCATCGGCGCCAGCGAACCGGGCTGAGCGCCCGCCTCCCAGGATCCGCTCGCCAGGCCGCCCGCGTCGTGCCGTCCGACCGATCCTCGGGACTCGCCGCGCGCCATCGCCGAACGCGATTCTCTTCGGTTGCCCGCCGGAGACGGAGGACCTATCCTCTCTTCGGCGCACCCTGCCCCGCGCCGAGGAGGAGTCGATGCCGCTCGCCGTTCACGCTCTCGCCGCCACCCTGCTGCTCGCCACCCCGGCGGCCACGCCCGTGGAGCTCGCTCCGGGCGTCGCGGTCGACCCGGGCATCCCGACACTGCGCGAGGTGGTGGGCCACGACTTCGGCGACGAGATCAGCACCCCCGACGAGATCCTCCGCTACCTCGCCGCGCTGCAGAGCGCGGCACCGGACCGGGCGCGGCTGATCCGCTACGGCGAGAGCTGGGAGGGACGGCCCCTCGTGGTGCTGGCGATCGGCTCGGCGGAGCGGATCACCCGGCTCGACGCGCTCGAGCGCGACCTCGCACGCTTCGCCGACCCGCGCTCGCTCCCCGAGGTCGAGGCGGAACGTCTCCTCCGCGAGCTGCCGGCGGTCGTCTGGCTGCTCCACTCGGTCCATGGCAACGAGATCTCCCCGGCCGACGCGGCGCTCGCCGAGGCCTACTACCTGCTCGCGGCCCGCGGCGATCGCGGCTTCGACGAGATCCGTCGCGACACCCTGGTCCTGGTCGATCCGCTGCAGAACCCCGACGGGCGGGCGCGCTTTCTCGCTTCGAACAGCGCCGGTCGGGCCGCGGTACCCGACCTCCACCCGCTCGCCGCCGAGCGCGACGAGCCCTGGCCCGGCGGCCGGTCGAATCACTATCTCTTCGACATGAACCGCGACTGGATCGCCCTGTCGCAGCCCGAGACGGCCGGCCGGATCGCCCTCTTCCGACGCTTCTTCCCGCAGGTCGTCGTCGACCTGCACGAGATGGGTGGCGACGCCACCTACTTCTTCGCGCCGCCGTCCGCGCCGACGAACCCCTGGATCCAGCCGGCGCAGATCGCGGCGTGGGAACGCTTCGGACGGGCGCTCGCCGAGCGCTTCGACGAGCGCGGTTTCGCCTACTTCACCCGCGAGGTCTTCGACGCGTTCTTCCCGGGCTACGGCGAGTCCTGGCCGATCTACCAGGGGGCCGTCGGGATGACCTACGAGCAGGCCTCGCCGCGCGGACTGGCATTGCGCCGCCGCGACGGCACGACGCTCACCTTCCGCGAGGCCGTGGCGCACCACTTCACCGCCGCGCGGACGACGCTCGAGGTCGCCGCACGCGACCGCGAGAGCCTGCTGCGCGACTTCCTTGCCACGCGCCGGAGCGCTGTCGCCGAGGGCGAGCACGGTCCGGTGCGCGCCTACCTGATGGCGCCGGGCAACGACCCGGCGCGCAGTGAGCGGCTCGCCCGCCTCCTGCTGACCCAGGGGATCGAGGTCCAGCGTGCGACGGGACCGATCGCGCTCGGTTCGCGTACCTTCCCGGCCGGAACCTTCGTCGTCCCGACAGCCCAACCTGCCGGGCGGCTGGCACGAAACCTCCTGGAGCCCGGCGTCGCGATGGACGCCAAGTTCGTCGCCGAACAGGAGCGACGGCGAGAGAAGCGGCTCCCCGACCAGATCTACGACGTCACGGCCTGGAGCCTGCCGCTCGCCTGGGACGTCGAGGTCGTCGCGAGCGACCGGCCGATCGAGGGAGCGCTCACGGCGCTCTCCCCCGCGGCTCCCGGGGCTGCCGACGCTCCAGCGCTTCCCGCCGCGCGCGTCGGCTATCTCGCCCGGTGGGGCAGCGGCACGGCAGCGCTGATCGCCGAGGCGTTGCGCGAGGGGATCGCGGTCCGCACCGCCGGCGCCGCGTTCAAGCTCGCCGGACGCGACTACCCCGCGGGCACCGCCTTCGTGCGGACCGCCGGGAACCCGGCCGATCTCGCGGCGCGTCTCGGCCGACTCGGGGGACGCCACGGTGTGACGCTCGAGCCGGTCGATTCGGGCTGGGTCGACGACGGCATTTCGCTCGGCAGCAACTCGATGACCTCCCTGCGGTCACCGCGCGTCGTTCTCGCCTGGGGCGAGCCGACCTCGAGCCTGTCGGCCGGCTGGTCGCGCTACGTGCTCGAGCGGCGCTTCGGCATCCCGGTGACGGCCGTGCGTGTCGCCTCGTTGCGCCGGCTCGACCTCGCCGCGGTCGACGTCCTCGTGCTCCCCGCGGGCGACTACTCGCCGGCGCTCGACGAAGGGGCGATCGAACGGCTCGACCATTGGGTTCGAGCCGGTGGCACGCTGGTGACGATCGGCGAAGCGTCCCGCTGGGCGGGTCGCGAGAAGGTCGGCCTGCTCGGCACCTCGACCGAGCTGCGCGGCGGGCGGACCGAGGACGAGAAGTCGGAGGGCGGCCAGGCCTCACGCGACGCGAAGACGCCGTTCGACCTCGACGAGGCGATCCGCCCCGAGCGCGAGCTGCCCGATCTGACTCCGGGAGCGCTGCTGCGCGTCGAGCTCGATCGCGAGCACTGGCTCGCCGCGGGCAGCGACGGCGAGATCCAGGCGCTCGTCGAGAGCCGACGCATCTTCACCCCGATCAAGCTCGACGTCGGCGCGAACGTCGGGCTCTATGCGCCAGCCGACCGGCTGCTGGCCTCGGGGATCGTCTGGAACGAGCCGCGCCAGCAACTCGCCCGCAAGGCCTTCCTCCTCGACCGCCCGCTCGGCGACGGCCACGTCATCGCCTTCGCCGAGGACCCGAACGTCCGCGCCGTCGCCGAAGCGACCGAGCTGCTCTTCGCCAACGCCGTGCTCCTCGGACCGGCGAACTAGGCAGGGCGAAGGGCGGCGCCGCGGCGAGCGGCCCGACCGGCCGGGCGGCCCGGCAGCGGAGACGATCGAGGCGATCGTCGACGCTGCCGGTCCAGGTCGCCGGGTCCGGCGTCAGCGGATCGTCCGCAGCGAGCCCGGCTTGCTCTTGCTCATCGCCTCCATGCACGAATCGGTGCGCGGATCGGCGGCGAAGCACCAGCAGACGTCCTTGCCGCCGGACTCGATCGTCGCCGTCTCGCCCGGCGCGATGGTCAGCTTGTGGATCTCCTTCTTCTGCTCGCAGCGCTCCTTCTCGCCGGTGCGAGCGATCACGTGGTAGGGGCGGTCGGTCTTGTTGGTCAGGCTGATGGCGCTCCCGGCGTCGGCGGCCAGCACGGGAAGGGCGAAGGCCGCCAGCGCACAGGCGGCGGCGAACGAGCGGATGTGGCGACGGTTCATTCGATCTCTCCTTGGCGGGCGCAGGGCCCGGCGTTCTCGCGCTCCCGCCGGCGGGGAACGTCTCCCGTGGGCCGGTCGCGCGTCCTCCGAGCTACGGGACAGCGGAGCGCGGGTTGCGCGGACGGACGGGATCGGACACCGGCAGACGGCACGTTCCACGAGCATCCCGCCGCGGCCTCCCCGCGCGATCGGGCGGGAAGGAGTGGGTGGGGGCGGTGCTACCCTTTTCGAGTCTCCGGAGGATCTCCGTCCATGATGACCCACGACTTCAAAGGCCGCCCCGCCCCCGAGCACGACGACCTGCGTCCGCTGGTCCGCCGTCTCGGCAAGCTGCCAGCCGACTGGCGACGGCGCGACCTCGTGGAGCTCTGCCTGGCCGACGGCATCCGCGTCGTCAACTTCCGCTATCCGTCCTTCGACGGCAAGCTGCGCGAGCCTCCGCCTTCCCGTCTCCTCCCGTGCCTATCTCGATCGCATCCTCGCCGCGGGCGAACGTGCCGACGGCTCGAGCCTCTTTCCCGGGCTCTTCCGCACCGGCGAGAGCGACCTCTACGTCGTCCCCGTCTACCGCTGGGCCTTCCTCGACCCCTGGGTGCCGGACGAGCTGCACGTCGTCTGCCGTTTCGCCGGGCGCGACGGCGAGCCGTCGCCGTGGACACCGGACAACCTGCTCGCCGCGCAGGCCGCCGAGCTGCGTCGGGCGACCGGTCTCGAGCTGCTGGCGCTCGCCGAGCTCGAGCACTATCTGATCCTCGACCGCGCCGACAATCGGTTCTCCGGCCGCTCGCAACGCAACTACCACCAGAGCGCGCCCTACCTGCACGGCCGCGCCATCGCCGACGAGATGCTGCGTGCCGCGGCCGGGATCACCGGTTCGGTCAAGTACTGTCACGCCGAGGTCGGCTACATCGACCGGATCGAGTCGAACGACCCCGAGCTCGACGGCAAGCGCGTCGAGCAGTACGAGCTGGAGATGGACCTCGCCCCGGTCGAGGACCTCGGCTGCTGGCTGCCGGTGCTGCGCTGGCTGCTGCGCGAGATCGCCAATCGCCACGGCGCGTCGGTGACCTTCGTCCCCAAGCTCGACGAGGGAATGGCGGGAAGCGGCATGCACTTCCACCTGGCGCTCGCCCGCGACGGCCGCAACGTGATGCGCGGCGACGACGGCGAGCTCACCCGCGAGGCGCGCGCGCTGATCGGCGGCCTGCTCTCGCACGCCTCGCCGCTGGTCGCCTTCGGCAACACGGTGGCCGGCAGCTTCCTCCGTCTCGTTCCCGGGCAGGAGGCACCGACCCGGCTCTGCTGGGGAAAGAGCAACCGCGCCGCGATGATCCGCGTCCCGCTCGATTTCTCGACGCCGCAGCGGCTCGACCTGACGATGAACGCCGGCGAGGACGGCGCCTACCCCGCCGACCTGTCACGACCCACGGTGGAGATCCGGACCCCGGACGGCTCGGCCTACACCCACCTGCTGCTCGCCGCGATCGCCCGCTGCGTCACGGTCGGTCTCGCCGACCCGCAGGCAGTGGCGCTCGCCGACCGTCTCGAGGTCAAGGGCGACCTGACTCGGGAGCAGCGCGCGGCGCTCGACGAGCTCCCAGGCTCGGCCGTCGCCGCGGCGCGCTCGCTCGAAGCGCACCGCGCCTTCTTCGAGGAGGGAGGCTTTCCCGCTCGCATGCTCGACCTCGTCACCGCCAAGCTGCGCGCGGAGGCCGACGAGGAGCTCTCGGCACGACTGCAACAGCTCCCGGCCGCCGAGCGATTGGCCGAGAGCCGCCGACTCATGCACAAGGACCTGCACAAGCACTGAACCGTCGGTTCGTCGGAGCTCCCGCGCGCGCGAAGCGAGCCGGCGAAACGTCCTTCCGCGGCGCGGAGGATCGCGCCGCAAGGACGGAACCGCGGTGGGGACGCTCGGCTCGCTGATCCCCTCCGCTGCGGCGACGCGGCCTCCTGCGGCGAGCCACGGAGCGCAACGGCGACGGCTTTTCGGACCTGCGCGAGCGCCTTGGTCGGAGTCGACCGGCGCCCGTCCAGCGCCGGCTTGCGCCGCACCCCGCTGCGACGAGTATCCTTCACCCGTCACCTCGGAGCCGTCCTGATGCCGTTCAACCTCCCTCCGTTCGCTCACGCCATGCCGATCCTCGCCTTGTCGCTCGCCGCACTCCCTTCGCCCCTCCGCGCTGCCGCCGGCGCCTCACCCGCCGGAGCGGTGGCCGCGCCCGAGGTGCCGGCGACCGCCGGAGCGGAGGAGTCCGCGGCGGTCGTCCCGCCGAAGGCGGCGCGGCGGCCGCATCCGCTCGTCGCCCACGGCGAGACCCGGGACGACCCGTACTACTGGCTGCGCGACGACAGTCGCAAGGACCCGGAGGTGCTCGGCTACCTCGAGGCCGAGAACGCCTACACCACGGCGGCGATGCGCCCGACCGAAGCGCTGCAGGAGACGCTCTACGCGGAGATGTCCAAACGGATCCAGCAGGACGACGAGAGCGTTCCCTGGCACAAGGGCGGCTACTGGTACTCGGTCCGCCACGAGCATGCCAAGGAGTACCCGATCTTCTTGCGCCGCAAGGGGGACCCCGCAGCTCCGGCCGAAGTCCTGCTCGACGCCAATCTCGCCGCGCGTGGCCACGCCTTCTACCAGGTGGCGGGAACGGAGGTCTCGAGCGATCAGCGACTGCTCGCCTTCGCCGAGGACACGGTGAGTCGCCGCCTCTACACCGTGCGGATCCGGGACCTCGCGACCGGCGAGCTGCTCGCCGACGCGATCCCCGGCACCTCGGGCGACGTCGCCTGGGCCAACGACAACCGCACGTTCTTCTACGTCGAGAAGGACCCGACGACGCTGCTCGCCTTCCGCGTCAAGCGCCATCGCCTCGGCACCGACCCGGCGAGCGACCCGGTGGTCTACGAGGAGACCGACCGCACCTCCTCGGTGAGCGTCGACAAGACCCGTTCCGAGCGCTGGATCCTCGTCACCAGCCGCAGCACCCTGTCGACCGAGGTCCGGCTCCTTCCGGCCGATCAACCGGAGGCGGCGTGGCGCGTTTTCCTGCCGCGCGAGCGCGACCACGAGTACCAGGTCGAAGATCTCGGCGACCGCTTCTTCGTCCGCACCAACTGGAAGGCGCCGAACTTTCGCCTGATGGAGGTCGCGGGCGATCGCACCGCCGACCGCGCGGCCTGGCACGAGGTCGTGCCGCACCGCGAGGAAGCCTTCGTCCACTCCTTTCTCGTCTTTCGTGACTTCCTGGCGATCGCCGAACGCAGCGACGGCCTGCGCCGGATTCGCGTCAAGCCGCTCGGCAACGGATCCGAGAGCCTGATCGCCAGCGACGAGCCCTCCTACGTCATGTTCCTCGGCGCCAACCCGACGCAGGACGGAACGGTCCTGCGCTACACCCTCACCTCCCTGGGCACGCCGACGACGACCTTCGACCTCGACGTCCGGAGCGGGAAGCGGACGCTGCTCAAGCGCGACCCGGTCGGGGACTTCGACCCGACGCGCTACGAGACCGAGCGCATCTGGGTGACGGCGCGTGACGGCGCGCGGGTGCCCGTGTCGCTCGTCCATCGCCGCGGGCTGCCGCGGAACGGCACGGCGCCGCTGCTGCAGTACGGCTACGGCTCGTACGGCTTCTCGAGCGATCCGTCGTTCAACCCCAACCTGCTCTCGCTGCTCGACCGCGGCTTCGTCTACGCCCTGGCGCACGTGCGCGGCGGCCAGGAGATGGGGCGGCGCTGGTACGAGGACGGGAAGCTGCTGAAGAAGAAGAACACGTTCTTCGACTTCGTCGACGTGACCGAGGCGCTCGTCGCCGGCGGCTATGCGGCACGGGACAAGGTCTTCGCCGCCGGCGGCAGCGCCGGCGGTCTGCTCGTCGGAGCGGTGGTCAACCTGCGACCCGATCTCTATCGCGGCGTCGTCGCCGCGGTCCCGTTCGTCGACGTCGTCACCACGATGCTCGACGAGAGCATTCCGCTGACCACCGGCGAATTCGACGAGTGGGGCAACCCGAAGGACAAGCGCTTCTACGACTACATGCTCTCCTACTCGCCGTACGACCAGGTCAAGGCCCAGGCCTACCCGGCGATGCTGGTGACGACCGGCCTCTGGGACTCGCAGGTGCAGTACTACGAACCGGCCAAGTGGGTCGCCAAGCTCCGCGCCACGAAGACCGACGCGCGGCCGCTGCTGCTGAAGACGAACCTGCAGGCCGGTCACGGCGGCAAGTCGGGGCGCTTCGAGCGGCTGCGCGACCAGGCGCTCCAGTACGCCTTCTTCCTCCATCTCGCGGGGATCGACCAGTGACCACGAGCCATCCGCCGTTCGCGCGCACTGCCGCGCTCGCCCTCGCCTCGCTCCTCGTGCTGCCGGCCGGGATGACACCCGCCGCCGCGGCCACCACCGCCAAGCCGGTGCTCCACGCCCGGCACTGGCTGGCGATCACCGGCAAGCCGCTCGCTGCGACCGCCGGGGCTCGGACCTTTCTCGCCGGCGGCAACGCCGTCGACGCGGCGTGCGCGATGCTCGCGGCCTCGGCCACGATGTGGGACACCCTCGGCTGGGGCGGCGAGACCCAGGCCCTCCTCTGGCACCCCCAGCTCCACAAGGTGATCGCCATCGACGGGCTCGGCGTGGCTCCGACCGGTGCCACGCCGGACCTCTTCCGCTCGCAGGGTCTCTCCTATCCGCCCGCCGAGGGCCCGCTCGCCGCGGTGACGCCGGGCACCCCCGGCGCCCTGATGGTGATGCTCGCCGAGTACGGCAAGCTCTCGCTCGCCGAGGTGCTCGCTCCGGCGATCGAGATGGCCGAGGGCTACCCGATCGAGCAGCAGCTCGCCGACACGATCGAGCGACAGAAGGCGAAGCTCAAGCAGTGGCCGGCCTCCGCCGCGGTCTTCCTGCCCCATGCGGGCCAACGACGAGAGGCCCCGCAGCCGGGCGAGGTCTTCCGCCAGCCCGACCTCAAGGCGACGCTCGAGAAGCTGGTCGAAAGCGAGCGCGCCGGGCTCGCCGCCGGGCTCGACCGCAAGGCGGCGATCTACGCCGCCTACGATCGCTTCTACCGCGGCGACATCGCCCTCGAGCTGGTGCGCGGGGTCCAGGAGATCGGCGGCCTGATCACCGCCGGCGATCTCGACCGCTGGAAGGTGGAGATCGAGGAGCCGGTCTCGACGAGCTACAAGGGGATCGAGGTCTACAAGCTCAACGTCTGGACCCAGGGACCGGCGATGCTCCAGGCGCTCAACCTGCTCGAGCCGTTCGACCTCGCCGCCATGGGCTACAACAGCGCGCGGGAGATCCACACCGTCTACCAGGCGATGAACCTCGCCTTCGCCGACCGCGACTTCTACTACGGCGATCCCTACTCCCCGCCGGAGGAGCCGGTGCGCGGCTTGCTGTCGAAGGAATATGCGGCCGAGCGGCGAAAGCGGATCGATCCACGCCGCAACGACCCGCAGATCTCTCACGGTGATCCCTATCCGTTCGAAGGACGGATCAACCCCTACCTCGAGCTCGAGGCGACCACGCCGCCGACGACCGTGGCCACGCCGGGCGTCGGCATCCCGGACTTCGCGCCGGTGGCCGAGCCGCCGGGTGCGCCGGTGGCCGAACCGACGAGCGTCGCGCCTTCACCGACCCCTTCCGGCTCGCCGACGCCCGCGCCCGGCGGTCCTGTCCCGCCGCAGGATGCACCGCCTCCCCCGCGCACCGCCGAACGCGGCGACTCGTTCGAGGAGACGTTCCGTCGCGGCACCACCTCGGTGCTCGCCGCCGACGCCGAGGGCTGGGTCGTCGCCATGACGCCTTCCGGCGGCTGGGTGCCGGCGGTCGTCGCCGGACACACCGGAATCGGACTCTCCCAGCGGATGCAGAGCTTCGTCCTCGACGACCGCGAGAACCCGTTCAACGTCGTGGCCCCGGGCAAGCGCCCGCGGGTCACGCTCACCCCGACCCTCGCCGTCAAGGACGGCGCTCCCTATCTGGCCGCCGCCGTCCAGGGCGGCGACACGCAGGACCAGAACCTGCTGCAGTTCTTTCTCGGCGTCGTGGAGTTCGGCATGAACGCCCAGGAGGCCGCCGAAGCGGCGAACTTCGTGAGCTATCAGATGAAAAGCTCGTTCGGCGACCACGCGAGCCAGCCGGGCCGGCTGACGGTCAACGAGCAGGTCCCCGAGTGGGTGCGCCGGGAGCTCCGCACGATGGGCTACCAGGTCGACGCGGAGGCGAAGACCTCGGGACCGATCAACGCCATCGTCTTCGATCGCGCTCACGGCACGATGTGGGGCGGCTCGTCGAACCACGGCGAGGACTACGGCGTCGGCTGGTGACGCCCTTCGGCGTGCGCGCCGCGGTCAGATGAAGCTGCGGATTCGCGGCCAGAGATCGGCGATCGGCACCTTGCCGTGGCGCACGATCCAGATCGGCTTCTCCGCCTCGTACGGCATGCAGTCGCTGCAACGGTAGGTGGCGCCGAGCTGCACGTCGGCGAAGAGCTCCTCGAGCCGCTGCCGCCGGTCGCCGATGACGATCACCACCTCGCCGCTGCAGGCGCGCGGCCCCCAGAGCCAGTAGCTGTTGTGGGCGGAGATCGCCTTCGGCAGCCCGAGGGACGGACCGTAGAGGTCGATCGCACCGGCCTGACCGTAGTTCTGCGCGAAGACGCAGGCGTGCTCGCGCTCTTCGGCAGGAAGCGCGCGATGCACCGCGGCGACCGTCTCGGCCAGCTCGCGCCAACCGATCTGGTCGGCGAAGAACTGCGGCAGACGACCGATCTCGTGGCGCTCGTCGGTCCCGGGCCGGACCCCGAGCGCCGTCGAATAGCGCACAAAGCTCTCGACCGGCAGGATGGCCTTGGCAAACGGCGCCAGCGCGAGGTTGGCGCCGACGACGACCAGCGCCACCGCGAAGCGCAGGATCCGTCGCCCGAAGTAGAGGCTCAGGTGCTCGACGCCGACCGCCCCGGCGGCGATCAACGGCGCGTAAGCCGCAGCAAGGTAGTACGGCTTCGCCGCGGTGACCAGCATCACGCCGAGCACCGCGAGGTAGCCCCAGCCGAGCGGTCGGAAACGTCGCATCTGAAGGCCGGAGAGCAGGTAGACGAGACCGGAGACCCAGAGCACGGCGGTCGCCGGCCCCATGATGCGGAACTGCTCGGCGAGGAAGGTCAGCGGGTCGAGCGCCACGTTCTTCAGCCGCCGGGCGTTCTCCATGAACTCCAGCGTCGGCCAGCCGTGTGCCCGCTGCCAGAGCAGGTGCGGCAGGAAGACGAGCGCGGCGATGCCGCCACCGAGCCAGGGCCAGCGAGTCGCCAGGAGGTCGCGGCGTCCGCCGAGCAGCAACCCGACGACGGTGCCGAACCCCAGGAACAACATGCTCACCTTGTTCTGCAAGCCGACTCCGGCAACGAGCCCGAAGGCCAGCCAGAGCTCGGGGGGACCGTCGTCGAGCAACTCGACCAGAAGGCGCAACGCCGAGGCCCAGAAGAGCAGGTCGAAGGCGTTCATCGAGAAAATGCCGAAGAGCGAGAGGAAGACCGGGGCGGTCGCCGCGCCGAGCTGGGCGAGCAGCCGCGCCGGGCGGCGCCCCCCGAGGCCGACGGCGAGCGAGCCGGCGAGCGCGACGAAGAGAGCGGCGGCGAGCGCCGGAAGCAGTCGCAGCGCCAGCGTCGACGTGCCGAGCGTCGCGCGCACCGCTGCCGCCAGCAGCGGCGCGAGCGGCGGGTGATCGACGTAGCCCCAGGCAGGATGCTCGCCGCAGGCCAGGTAGTAGAGCTCGTCGCGGAAGATCCCGTAACCGGACGAGGTTGCGAGGTGGAAGACGGCGACCAGCCCGGGGACACCCCAGCGCAGGAGCGGGCCGGTGCGATCGAGCTCGATCTCCCGGCTCCGCGACAGCCCTCGATCCATCGAGCCCTCCCTCGCCGACACGGCGTATCTGGCGAAGAAGAGCGCCGTGCCCGCGCTTTGTCAAGCGGATCGCTCACCGGACGTCCCGTCCGGAGCGTGAACTTTCGCGACGCCCCCGCGTACCTCCTCGACAGTCGAGCCGCTCACCGCTCTCCCCCAAGTCGAGGAGGAAACCATGCGTCGCCCCGTTCTTCCGTTCGCCGCGGCCGCTCTCGCGGTCGCCGCCCTTGCCACCACCCCGGCCCTCGCCCAGGCGTCGGGGGTCACCCTGCCCCCGTCGGGCGACAACCAGCGCGCCAAGGTCGTCCAGCAGATGGGTCTGGTCGAGGTCTCGATCGAGTATTCGAGCCCCGATGTCCATGCTCCGGACGGCAGCGACCGTCACGGCAAGATCTGGGGCGACCTCGTTCCCTTCGGCCTCGCCGACTTGGGCTACGGCCCCTGCGGCAAGGAGTGTCCCTGGCGCGGCGGCGCCAACGAGAACACGGTCTTCGCCGTCGACCACGACGTCGAGATCCAGGGCAAGAAGCTCCCCGCCGGACGCTACGGACTTCACTTCATCCCGGGCCCCGAGGAGTGGACGGTGATCTTCTCCAAGCGCTCGACCGACTGGGGGAGCTTCTTCTACGACCCGAAGGAGGACGCGCTGCGCGTGCCGGCCAAGCCGCACAAGAACCCCTATCGCGAGTGGCTGAGCTACGAGTTCACCGATCGCCAGCTCGATCGGGCCACGGTCGAATTGCAGTGGGAGGACCTCGCGCTGCCGTTCGAGATTCGCGTCCCCGACATGATCGACCTCTACGTCGCCAATCTCCGTCGCGAGCTGCGGACCGGATCGGCCTTCACCCACGCCGCCTGGCTCAACGCCGCTCGTTTCTGCCTCGAGCGCAAGGTCAACCTCCCCGAGGCCGAGACCTGGGCGGAGCAGGCGGTGCGCGACGCCTTCGTCGGCCGGCGGACGTTCGAAGCCCTCACGCTCCTCGCCGACCTGCAGAGCGCCAACGGCAAGGGCGACGCGGCCACGAAGACGATGGCCGAGGCAATCGCCAGCACCACCGCCGGCCCCTTCGACATCCACAGCTACGGGCGTCGCCTGATGCGTGACGGCAAGCCGAAGGAGGCGCTGGCCGTCTTCCAGCTCAACGCCAAGCGCCATCCGGACGAGTGGCCGGTGCAGGTCGGCCTCGCCCGCGGCTACTCCGCCGTCGGCGACCTGAAGCAGGCGCTCGTCCACGCCCGGATCGCCCTCAAGCAGGCGCCGGACGAGGTCAATCGCAAGTCGCTCGAAAAGGCGGTCGAAACGCTGTCGCAGGGCAAGCCCTGGAGCTGAGCACCGCCCCGATCTGCCGGGTGGGGGGCCGCGGGTGGTCGGACGGAGGGCTCCCATCCCCGCGCGGAGCCCGGATCGGCGAACGACGTGACCCACCCACCAGGGTCCTTCCGGGCGAGCACGGAGATGGGAAACCGGCCGGACAGGACCCGCGGCGGGGGCGCTCGCCCTGGCGCGAAGCTCCGATTCGTCCCTTCGATCGATTGCCCAGCGGCCGGAAGCATGCCGACCGCTGGAGCTCGATCGCTCGCTAGTGAAGGCTGCTGCCTGCTTCGCTGCCCCAGAGCTCCTTCAGGCGCTCGTCGCGCCCGCAGCCGCCGCGGTAGTAGCGGTAGCGCAGCGGATTCTTCTTCCAGTAGTCCTGGTGGTACTCCTCGGCCGGATAGAAGGCCGAGGCCGCGAGGATCGGCGTGACCACCGGTCCGGGCAGCCGCTTCGCGGCGTCGAGCGCGGCCTTCGACGCCTCGGCGGCGGAGCGTTGCGCCGCGTCGTGGACGAAGATGGCCGTCCGATACTGCTCGCCGCGATCGCAGAACTGCCCGCCCCCGTCGGTCGGGTCGACGTTCCGCCAGAAGACCTCCAGCAACTGCTCGTAGCTCACCTTGGCCGGATCGAAGAGGATCTCGACCGATTCGAGGTGGCCGGTGCCGCCCGAAGAAACCTCCTCGTAGGTCGGGTTCGTCTTCGTCCCGCCGGTGTAGCCGGACGTCACCGAAAGCACGCCGTCGAGCTTCTCGAACGGCGGCTCCATGCACCAGAAGCAACCGCCGGCGAACGTGGCCTTGGCGGAGACTGCGAACGCCGCCGGGCTGGCGAGCGTGACGACGAGCAATGCGAGAACGGCCTTCCCTGCGAATCGAGCCACGACGACCTCCTGCCGGTCCGAGGCCCCGCCAGCCGGGGCTCGTGCTTGAGATGCGGCAACGACGCCGCAGTTTCCCGCTTCCACCTTCCTACGCGAGGAGCGCGTTCCCTGGACGCTCCGTGTCGCTGGCTCTCCCCCGGCGCCTCCGGCGCACGCGCTCGAGCTCTCCCTTCGCCGCGGCGCGGCGGAAAAGCCACCCTTTCGCGCAGTTCCCTCCGTCTCCGGCGGATGCTACGGTGCCGCAAATTCATTCCACTCGAGGAGACGCCGATGGCCGAGGATCCGTCCCAAGAGCCCGTCCCTGACCTGCAGCTCAGCGAAACGCAGCAGGCTGCGATCGCCAAGCTGGCGAACGACGAGATCGTCATCAAGCCGCCGATCCGCCTGGCGCGCGAGGCCTACCTCGCCAACGACGAGATCGAGCGTGCCGCAGCGCTCGCCGACCCGGACGTCTTCTGGGCCGAACGTGCCCGCGCCATCGAGTGGATGGAGCCGTTCCACACCGTCTGCCAGTTCGACCCGCCGCACCACCAGTGGTTCCTCGGCGGCAAGCTGAACGCCACGGTGAACTGCCTCGACCGCCACGTCTACTCCGACCGCCGCAACAAGGCCGCGCTCCTCTGGGTCGGCGAGGACGGCGAAGAGCACGCCTACACCTACAACCGCCTCTACCGCGAGGTGAACCGCTTCGGCAACGCGCTGAAGCGCCTCGGCGTGGTCAAGGGCGACCGGGTGATCATCTACATGCCGCTGGTGCCCGAGGGGATCGTCACCATGCTCGCCTGCGCGCGCATCGGCGCCATCCACTCGGTGGTCTTCGCCGGCATGGGCACGCAGGCGCTGCGTTCGCGCATCGTCGACTCGGGCGCCAAGGTGATCGTCGCCAGCGACTTCACCTTCCGTCGCGGCAAGAAGATCGCGCTCAAGCCGACGATCGACGAGGCGGTGCGCGACCTGACCTTCGTCGAGCACGTCATCGTCCACCGCCGCGGCTCGCGGCCGGGCGACGCGCCGGTGGCGTTCGACAGCGAGCGCGAGTGCGACTTCTACGACATCCAGCAGGCGCGCGAGATCCACTGCCACCCCGAGCCGATGGACGCCGAGGACCCGCTCTTCATCCTCTACACCTCGGGGACCACCGGCAAGCCCAAGGGTGTCGTGCACACCACCGGCGGCTACATGGTCGGCGTGACCTATCTGGCGCGCGCCTTCTACCAGATCACCGAGCGCGACATCTACTGGAGCACCTCGGACATCGGCTGGATCGTCGGCCACTCGTTCATCGTCTACGGGCCGCTCTCGGTCGGCGCCACCGTCTTCTGCCGCGAGGGGGTGCCGGACTACCCGTCGCCCGAGGTGACCTGGGAGCTCGTCGAGCGCTTCGGCATCAACCTTATGTTCACCGCGCCGACCGCTCTGCGCATGTGGATGAGCCACGGCGAGGAGGCACCGAAGCGCTTCGACCTCTCGCGCCTGCGCCTGCTCGCCTGCGCCGGCGAGCCGCTCAACCCGGAGGCGCACCTCTGGGCCCAGAAGCACCTCGTCGGCCAGGGCAACGGCCTGGTGGTCGACAACTTCTGGCAGACCGAAGTCGCCGGCCCGGTGCTCGGCACGCTCCCGACCTTCGAGGTGCGGCCCGGCAAGGCCGGCAAGCCGCTCCCCGGCGTGGTCGCCGACGTCGTCGATCGCGACGGCAAGTCGCTGCCGGACGGGCACGGCGGGCTCCTGGTGATCCGCCAGCCGCTCCCCTACATGTTGCGCACCGTCTGGGGCGACGACGATCGCTACCAGCAGTACTGGCGCCAGGTGCCAGGCTGCTACGCCGCCGGCGACATCGCGGTGCGCGATCGCGACGGCTACTTCGCCGTGCTCGGGAGAGCCGACGACGTGATGAACGTCGCCGGCCACCGCATCGGCACCGCCGAGGTGGAGAGCTCGCTGCTGCGCCACCCGTCGGTCGCCGAGAGTGCGGTCATCGGCCTGCCCGACCCGGTCAAGGGCGAGCGGATCAAGGCCTTCGTCGTCCTCAAGCCCGGCCAGTCCGAAGGGCCCGGCCTCATCGGCAGCCTGAAGGACCATGTCCGCCAGGACCTCGGGCCGATCGCCCAACCCTCCGACATCGAGATTCGCCCGAGCCTGCCGAAGACCCGCTCCGGCAAGATCGTGCGCCGCTACCTCAAGTCCCAGGAGCTCGGCGAGGACCCGGGCGACCTCTCGACGCTCGCCGACTGACCGCCGTCGCGCCAGCCGTCTGCCACCCTGACGCCGCCGGGCTCCCACCCGGCGGCGTCTTCGTCTTGCGCCGACCGCTCGGCCCTCGCCATCCGGAGCGGCACGGCCCCAGGGAGAGCGCCGCGACCCCCGAGGCGCATCTCGGATATGGTCTCCCGCGTCATGCCCCGCAACGTCGAGATCAAGGCCCGGATCGGCGACATCGCCGCGCTGACCGCCCGAGTCGCGGCAATCGCCACCGACGGGCCGCAGGAGATCGTCCAGGACGATACATTCTTCGCCTGCCCCCACGGCCGCTTGAAGCTCCGCGCCTTCGCGCACGACGACGGGCAGTTGATCTTCTATCGCCGCGCGGACGCTGCGGGGCCGACGGAGTCGTTCTTCGTCCTCACGCCGACGACCTCGCCCGACCGCCTGCGCGACACCCTCGCGCACGCCTGCGGCGTCACCGGCAGGGTGCGCAAGCGGCGCACGCTCTATCTCGTCGGTCGCACACGGGTGCACCTCGACGAGGTCGAAGGGCTGGGCGACTTCCTCGAGCTCGAAGTGGTGCTGCGCGACGACGAGGCGACGGGCGACGGCGTCGCCGAAGCCCACGCCCTGCTCGAGCGTCTCGGCATCGAGCGCACCGCTCTCGTCGAGCGCGCCTACGTCGACCTGTTGCAGGAGGCGCGATGAGCGCGGCGCCGAGCGCCGGCTACTCCGGCACGCCGCTCGCCCGCAAGCTGGGGGTCCGCGAGGGTTGCCGCCTCTGGACGGGGAACGCACCCGCGGCGTATCGCGACTGGCTCGCCCCGCTGCCGCCCGGCGTGCAGTTCGTCGCGCAGCTCGACGCGGCGGTCGACCTCGCCCACCTCTTCACCGCCGGCCGCGCCGAGCTCGACGCGGCGCTGCGCCACGCCCGCCAGGTCCTCGCCCCCACCGCGGTGCTCTGGATCTCCTGGCCGAAGAAGAGCTCGAAGCTACCGAGCGAGGTGACGGAGGAGACGATCCGCGAGCTCGCACTGCCGCTCGGCTTCGTCGACGTCAAGGTCTGCGCCGTCGACGAGGTCTGGTCGGGCCTCAAGCTGGTCGTGCGGCGCGAGCTGCGCTGAGCTCGAGGGGCGCAGCGGGATCACGACCGCGAAGGAGAAGCCGATGGCGCTCAGTGTCTTCGACGACAAGGCCTGTCCACCCGACCCAGCGGAGCTGACGCGCGTCCTCGGTCCGGCCGCTTCGGCCTGGCATGAGCTCGTCGCCGCGACGACGCGCGACCACGGTCCGCTCGAAGAGGTCTGGAGCTTCGCCGGGCCGTCCTTCGGCTGGTCGCTCCGGCTCAAGCAGAAGAAGCGGGTCGTGCTCTACCTGACGCCCCAGGCGGGCCGGTTCCTGGTCGGCATGGCGCTCGGCGAGAAGGCGGTCGCCGCCGCCGGTCGCGAGCTGCCGGCCCCGGTGCTGGCGCTCCTCGACGCGGCACCCCGCTATGCCGAGGGCCGCGGCCTCCGCCTGCCCGTCGTCGCCCTCGCGGACCTCCCGGCCGTGCTGCATCTCGCCGCCGCGAAGATGCGTCGGTGAGAAGCACCTTCGGCCCATCGAACGACGCCCGCCCGAGCCCGTCGCCATGCGCCTTCGCATTCGCCCCTACGAACCGGAGGACGCCTGCGAGCTGGCCGCCGCGGTGGCCGAATCGCAGCCCGAGCTCTACCGCTGGATGGACTGGGCCCACCCCGGCTACTCGCTCGACGACGCCGCCCGCTGGCTCGCCGAACGCCCGCGTCTCTTCCGCCAGGGCTCGGAGTACGAGCATGCCGTCTTCGTCACGCTCGACGACGGCGTCGAGCGATACGCCGGAGGCTGCGCCGTCAATCTGATCCGTCCGGCGGAAGGCATCGCCAACCTCGGCTACTGGGTGCGCAGCTCGCTCGCCGGACGCGGCATCGCCACCGGCGCAGCGCGCCTGCTGGTGGAGCTGGCCCGCAACTCCACCGACCTGCGCCAGCTCGAGATCGTCTGTGCTTCCGGCAACCACGCCAGCCGGCGCGTCGCCGCGAAGCTCGGCGCGGTCGACACCGGCCCCGTCGCCGCACGCCTGATGATCCACGGGAGGCCGCACGAGGCCTTCGTCTACCGCCTCGATCTCCGTTGAACCGCGTCGCCTCGCGGATGGCGCGAAACTCGCGGCGTCGCGCCTGCGTACCACCGGCGGCAGGAGGAGATGGGCATGCTCGAACTGGTGGGGCTCAGCAAACAGTACCGCGGAGGACCGTTGGCGCTCGACCGGATCGACCTGTCGATGCACGCGGGTGTGCTCGGCCTGCTCGGGCCGAACGGCGCCGGCAAGACGACGCTGCTCTCCATCCTCGCCACGGTCCAGCGACCGAGCAGCGGCACCTTCCGCTGGCGCGACGTCGATGGCCTCGCCGATCCGCAGGCGGTGCGGCGCGACCTCGGCTACCTGCCCCAGGACTTCGGACTCTACGACCATCTGACAGCGCGTGAGTTCCTGCGCTACGTCGGCCGGCTCAAGGGTCTCTCGGGGGCGCTCCTCGCGGGGCGCGTCGACGAGATGCTCGAGCTCGTCAACCTGCGGGGCGCGGCGACGCGCCGGCTCGGCACCTTCTCCGGCGGCATGCGCCAGCGCGTCGGCATCGCCCAGGCGCTGCTCGCCGACCCGCGCCTCCTGATCGTCGACGAGCCCACCGTCGGCCTCGACCCGGAGGAGCGCGTGCGCTTCCGCAACCTGCTCGCCGAAGTGGCGCGCGATCGCGTCGTGCTGCTGTCGACGCACATCGTCTCCGACGTCGAGGCGGTGGCGACGCAGATCGCCATCCTCATCGCCGGACGTCTCCTCGCTTGCGAGAGCCCGGACGAGCTGCTCCGCCGCGCGGCGAGACACGTCTTCCGGGCCTCCGTCACGCCACAGGAGCTGCCGGCGCTCGCCGCCCGCCTGGCGGTCTCCGGGCTGGTGCGCCGTGCCGACTCGGTGACGTTGCGCTACGTCACCGACGACGCGGCGGCCGCCGGCGTCTCCGGGGCCGAGGTCGTCGAGCCCACCCTCGAGGATGCGTATCTGCTGCTGCGCGGCCGCTCCGCGACCGCTTCGGGCACGCGGAGCGCCGCATGAGCGCGGCGCCCCACCCTGCCGCGCAGATGCTCGCCCAGGCGAGCGTCGAGCTGCGGCTGCGTCTGCGCTCGCCGGCCACGGCGATCGCCCTGCTGCTGGTGCTCGCGCTCGGCTGGTGGTGGATCCCGGCGCCGGACGGTCGCGCCGTGTCGCTCTCCTGGAAGGACGCGACGGGCGAGCTCCAGACGCCGGAGACCGGCGCGAGCGCCCTCGGCGTGGCCGGCGCCTTCCTCGGCGGCTTCCTGCTGATGATCCCGGCCTTCTACCTCGTCGCCGGCGCGATTCGCCGCGATCGCGAGTCGGGGCTCGGCGCCCTGCTCGCCTCGACGCCGATGGGCAAGAGCGCCTACGTGCTCGGCAAGTGGCTCGGCCACTGCGCCTATCTCTCGCTGCTCGTCGCCTGCGCCGCGCCGCTCGTTCTCTTCCACTTCGCGCAGCATGGCGTCGGTGCCTTCGACGCCGGCGCGCTGTTGCTGCCGCTGCTCCTCTTTCCCGCGCCGGCCATCCCGTTCGTCGCCGCGCTCGCCCTCGCCTTCGAGACGACTCCCGGGCTGCGCGGTCGCGGCGGCCTCGTCGCCGCCTTCTTCGCCCTCTCGATCCTGCTCGCGGTGGTGCCGATGCAGTCGAGCGGCAGCCTCGACCCGGAGGCTCGCCAGCAGGCTGGCCGCGCGCTGCCGGCGTTCGATCCCGCCGGTCTCGCCACGGTCGAGCAGCTCCTCGTCCGCTCGCTCCCCGCCGGCGTCCATTCGCTCGCCACCGGCCACATCATCCACTCGACGCCGCCACGGCGTGTCCCCTGGTCGGGCATCGCCTGGGACGCGGCGCTCGCTCTGCGCCGCTTGGCGATGACGCTCTGGTCAGCGCCGATCCTCCTCTGGGCGATCCTGCGCTTCGACCGCTTCGCGCCACGGCGTCCGGCGCGACGCCCCTCCGCGGCGCGAGGTGCGGTCGATCCGACGGCTCCCGTCGAGCCGTCGACGGCGACGCATCGTCCGTACACGTCGCTCCCCGCGGGGGCCGCCCGGCCAGGATCCCGGCTCGCGATCGTCGCCGAAGCGCTCCTTGTCGCGCGGTCGGCGAGGTTGCCGTTGGCCTTCGCCTTCGTCGCCTCGCTCGTCGGCTCGCTGCTCGCGCCGGCGGCGGCACAGGTGGCCGCAGCGATCGCACTGCTCGCTCTCGCCGTCGCGCTCGCCGAGGTCGGGGCACGCGAGCGCATCGCCGGCACGCTCGAGCTCGTCCGGCCGCTGCCGGCGATCCCCGCCGTCGTCTCGCTGTGGAAGGGCGGAGCCGCCTTCGCGGTGGCGCTACTCGCCATCGCCCCGCTCGCGCTTCGTGCGGCATTTGCCTCGCTGGCCGCTCTGCTCGCCGCGCTCCTCGGGCTGCTCTTCCTCGCCACCTTCGCCGTCGGCGCGGCGCGGCTCTCCAGCAGCGGACGTCTCCTGCTCGGCTCTTATCTGCCCCTCGGCTACGCGGCGAGCAGTGGGCTCTCGCCCGCCGACTTCACCGGCCTCGTGACGGGCTCCTCTTCGCTCGTGCGCTCGGCGCTCTTCGCCGTGGGCGGCGTCGCGCTCGCCGCACTCGCCGACGTGGTCGAGCGTTGGCGGATGCGCGGCTGATCGCGCCGTCGCGCGAACGCGTTCGATTCCAGGTCACGGCAGTCGGTATTCCTCGGTGCGGCGCGCTCTCGGAGCGCACCGGTCCTTTGTTCCATTCGGTGCTAGCTTCCTGTCCATTCTTCGGCGGGACCATGCCGCGCCAACGTACCGAGGAGGCTTCATGCACCGATCCAGCTCACGCCGTCCGCACTTCGTCGCCCTGCTCGCCGCGCTCTTCGCGTTCACGGGCCTCGCCGATCCCGCTCGTGCCGCGAACCAGAACGTCTCGTTGTCGGGCGTCAACTTCTCTCCTCGCAACGTGACGATCAACGCCGGCGAATCGGTCACCTGGACGAACAACGGCGGCACGCACAACGTCGTCGCCGACGACAACAGCTTCCGCTGCGCCAACGGCTGTGACGATCAGGGCGGAAACGGCGACCTGTCGAGCGCCAACTGGAGTTTCTCGCGCACGTTCTCCAGCGCCGGGACCATCGCATACCACTGCGCCGCCCATGGCGCTGCTGGCGGCGTCGGCATGTCGGGCACCGTCACCGTGCTTGCGGTCGGCAGCCCTGGGACCTTGGCGTTCTCCGGCGCGGGCTACTCCGGCGGCGAGGGCGGCGGCGCGGTGACGATCACGGTGAAGCGGACCGACGGCTCGCAGGGCGCCGTCTCGGTCGACTACTCGACTGCGGATGGCACCGCCGTCGCCGGCTCCGACTTCACCGCGACGAGCGGCACGCTCAACTGGGCCGACGGCGACAGCTCGGACAAGACCTTCCAGGTCGCCATCCTCGACGACGCCGAAGTCGAAGGCAGCGAGACCTTCACCGTCTCGCTCGCCTCGCCGTCGGGCGGCGCGTCGCTCGGCTCTCCGGCCACCGCCAGCGTCGCGGTGTCGAGCAACGACACGCCGTCGAGCTCGGGCTCGATCCGATTCACCGCCGCGTCGGCGAACGTGGCGGAGAACGCCGGGAGCGTCACCCTGTCGCTCGAGCGCACCGGCGGCTCGTCGGGAGCGGTCTCGGTCAACTGGGCCACCGCCAACGGCACGGCGACCGCCGGCGCGGACTTCACCGCGGCCAACGGCAGCGTCAGCTTCGGCGACGGCGAGACCGGACCGAAGTCGATCCAGGTGACGATCGCCGACGACACCACCGAGGAGTCGAGCGAGAGCTTCAGCGTCGCGCTTTCGGCACCGAGCGGCGGTGCAGCGCTCGGTTCGCCGGCGAGCGCGACGGTGACGATCAACGACAACGACGCGATCGGCCCCTGCGTCGCCGACGCCACGACGCTCTGTCTCAACGAAGGGCGCTTCCGCGTGCGCATGCGCTGGACCGACTTCCAGAGCGTGACGCGCGACGCCAAGGCGCTCACGTTCCGCTCCGACAGCGGCTTCTTCTACTTCGTCGACGACAGCAATCTCGAGGTGCTGGTCAAGGTGCTCAACGGCTGCGGCGTCAACAACAAGTTCTGGGTCTTCTTCGCCGCGGCGACCAACACGGGATTCACCTTGACGGTCACCGACACGCACACCGGGATCAGCAAGCCGTACACCAACCCGCTCGGCGCCTTCCCGCTCACCGTCGGTGACACCGGCGCGTTCGGAGGCTGCTCGTGAGCGACAGCTTCCGTCTCACCCTGGCGAGCCTCGTCGCCGGGCTCGTCGCCGCGCCGCTCCTGGCCCACGCCGGCCACGTCGAGAGGGTGACCGCGTCGAGCCCCGAGGCCTGGGCGATGCGCTGGTTCGCCGCCGCACTCGTCGAGAGCGGCGCCGGCGGTCCGGCGACGCTCGCACCGGGCAACTTCGAGCTCGGCGTCGAGGCGCTCGAGATCCCCCATCTCTCGGCGCGCCAGAGAACGGTCGGCTTCGACGGCACGAAGACGGAGGATCTCAATCGGACGCCGCTCGCCGCCCGTCCGGAGGTGAGCCTCGGCCTGCCCGGCGGGTGGATCGTGACGGCGGGCTGGATCCCGCCGATCGAGCTCGACGGGGCGAAGGCCAACGTGCTGACGCTGTCGCTCGGCCGATCGTTCCGCTTCGGCGATCGTGGCCGCGTCGCGCTGCGTGCCGCGGCCGCGCACGCCACGGTCCGCGGCGACTTCACCTGCCCGGCAGCGGCGGCCGCGGCAGGAGACGACCCGATCGCCAACCCGTACGGTTGCGACGAGCCGTCGCACGACGAGCAACGGTTCGACACCGTGGGGCTCACCGCGGCGTTCGGGTGGCGCCTCGGGACCCGCTCCACCTCACCGGAGCTCACGCTCGCGGCGGGCAGCCATCGCTTCGACGGCACCTTTCACGTCGACGCCACCTATGTCGGCTTCCAGGACACGACGCACCTGACCAACAAGAGCTGGATCACCACGGCGGCGGTGGGGCTCGCCGTTCCCGTCGGCGAGCGGGCCCGCCTCGACCTCGCCGCGCACGTTGCGCCGCTCTCGGTCGAGCGACACATCGGCACCGGTCCGCTCGAACGGCGCGAGCGCGACGACCTGCTCCAGGTCCGAGCGGGGTTCGCCGTGCGCCTGCCCTGAAGCGGCAGGCACCGGAGCGATCGCCCGAGGCGGCCGGCGTGTCAGGCGCCGGCGGCCTCGGGATCCTGGTCGAGGATCGACTGCCGCACGGCTTCGGGAAGGGCGGTCTTGCGCTGCGTGCGGTAGTCGAAGGAGACGACGACCCCGTTGCCCTCGGCCACGACCGCACGCTGCGCCGTGCTCCAGACGAGGTACTCGGTGAGGAAGCGGTCGAACGCGAGCTCGCGCGCCCGCAGGCCGATGACGAGCGTGTCGGGATAGGTCACCGGAAGCCGGTAGCGGATCGACGTCGAATGGAGGATCGGGCCGACTCCCGTGCGCGCCGCGATCTCCATCCAGCCGAGGCGCTCGAAGAAGGCCACCCGGGCGCTTTCGAACCAGCGGAAGTAGACGGTGTTGTTGACGTGGCCGAGGGCGTCCATCTCCCCCCAGGCGACGCGGATCTCCATGGTCGACGGAAAACCCGCGAGAGGATTTGCTTCCATGGCTGCCTCCCGGTTCCGGCAGGGACTCGCGCCTAGCCTAGGAGATCGTCTCCCCGACGTCGAGTTGACCTGTCACAGGGCGCGCCGTTCTCGCGTCCGGCGGGCCTCGCCCGAGCGGTTCGCGGAGGCCGACGACCCGTTCCCTGTAGGCGAAGCGCCAGGCGTTGCGACGGATGGGTCGGCGACCCACGCGGGGGGCTGTTCGCGTCGGGCCGAAAGAGGGCAGACTTCGCTTGATGCCGAGACCCGAGACGCTCCCGTCCCTGGCGCGGTGGACGCGCGCGACCGCGCTCGGCTGGGCGCTCGGCGTGCCGCTGGTCGTTCTCCTCTCCGTCCTCGCCGAAGCCGGCGACGTCGAGGGCCTGCAAAGCCCGATCGGCCTCGGCATGGGGCTGGCTCTCGGCCTCGTTCAGCTCGGGGCGCTGCGAGCTCGCGGCGCTCGCTCGAGCTCCTGGTTCTGGGCCACCTTCGCTGGTCTCTCGCTGCCCTTCGCCGCCATCGATCTCGCACGGCTCGCCGGGATCATGGTTCCCGACTCGCTCTACGTCGCCGTTCCGGTCGGCGGCCTCCTCGCCGGTCTGCTCCAGGCCCTGGCGCTCCGTTCCGCCGGGGTCCGACCGCTCCTCTGGTCCCTCGCCAGCACTCTCGGCTGGTCGCTCGCCACCGCCTCCGTCGCCCTCGCCGATTCGCTGCGCCACCTCTCGCTGCTGCACGGCCTCGCCGGGGCGCTTCTCTACCTCATGCTCGCGGCCGCCGGCGGCCCGCTGCTCGGCCTTGCCACCGGCCTTGCCCTCCGCCACGCGTCGCGCGCCGCCGTCGCATCGCCATCCACCGACTTGGAGCAGGCACCGGGATGACGCGGGGACTCGCGACGCGGTCCCGGATCGCCTGCACCGTGCGCGCCACGGTCGCGCCGGGAGGGCCCGGTCGGCCGGAGCTCCACCTCGGCGGCCCTGCGAGGTGCACGGCCCGGCTTCCGCGCCACGGCTCGCAGCGATGACGACGCCGCCTCTCGCTCGACCTCTCCGTCCCCGGGCGGCGTCCTGGCGACGGGTGAGTCCGATCCGCCTGATCGCCTGGATCGAGGCGGCGAAGGGTCTGGTCGTTCTGCTCACCGCCACCGGTCTGGTCTCGCTCCTGCACCAGGATCTCTACGCGGTCGCCTCGGCCCTGCTCGAGCACGCGCACCTCGACCCGGCCGCGCGCTATCCGCAGATCTTCCTCGACGCTGCCTCACGGCTTCAGGACTCGCACCTCGTCCTTCTGGCGGTCGGCGCCTTCGCCTACTCGGCCGTGCGCTTCGTCGAGGCGTACGGCCTCTATTTCGAGCGCGCCTGGGCCGAGGTGCTGGCGGCGGCGAGCGGCCTCGTCTACGTCCCGTTCGAGCTCTTCGCGCTGGTGCGCAAGGCGACGTGGCACGGAGCCCTCTTCCTGCTGATCAACCTCGCCGTCGTCGCGATCATGGTCCGCGCCCTGCTCGCCCGGCGCCGCGCCCACGCCAACGCCCACTCAGACGCAGTCGCAGGCACAGACGCGAACGCAGGCTGATCCCAGCGCCGCTCTCGAGGTCCGGCGACATCCCTCCTGGCGAGCGAAGGCGCCATCCGCCGTTGCGAGTGTGTCGCCGGTCGTCCTCCCTTCTTGCGGCGGCGTCGAGCGCCGAACGGGTCTCGGCTGATCGCGGCTCTCCCTCCGGCAACTCGCGGCGCGACCTGAACGCCGCGAGTCGACACCTCGGCCGTGCGGTCCCGGGTTCCCCGGTCGTGGTGGTGGCGGGCGCCGCGGCAGGTGGCAAGGCACGAGGGTAGGATCCCGCCGTGCTCCTGGCGCTGACCACCCTTCGTTCCTCGATCGCTGCGGTGCGACCCCCGTCGGTCGCGCGCCTCACGGTGCTCGCGTGCTGCCTCGGGCTGGCAACCAACGCCGGTGCTCAGGTCGGGAGCGAGGTGACGCGCGGCCCCTATCTCCAACGCGCCTCGCCGACCTCGATCATCGTGCGCTGGCGCACGGCGAGCGCGAGCGACGCCGTCGTCGCGCTCGGCGACTCCCCCGGCACGCTCGTCTCCGTCGCCACGCTTCCCGGCGCGACGACCGAGCATCGCGTCGCGCTCTCCGGCCTGCTCCCCGACCACCTCTACTACTACTCGATCGGCTCGAGCACCGGCGTGCTCGCCGGCGGCGACGCCGCACACGCCTTCCGCAACGCGCCGGGTGCGGGATCGACGCGTTCGCTGCGCCTCTGGGCCTTCGGTGACGGCGGACTGCCGACCGAGCAGGCGCTCGCCGTGCGCGACGCCTATCTCGCCGACCCCGGCAACGAGTCGACCGACGCCTGGCTGCTGCTCGGCGACAACGGCTACACGACCGGCACCGACGCCGAGCTGCAGGCGGGACTCTTCACCCCGTTCGCCGCGCCGCTGGCGCGGACCGCCCTCTGGCCCGTGCTCGGCAACCACGACGCGGTCTCCTCCGACTCGGCGACGCAGACCGGCCCGTTCTTCGACAGCTTCTCGCTCCCCCGCCTCGGCGAATCGGGCGGCGTGCCGAGCGGCACCGAGGCGTACTACGCGTTCGATCTCGGGGAGGCGCACTTCGTCGCGCTCGACACCGCCGACAGCGACCTCACGCCGGGCGGCGCGATGCTCACCTGGCTCATCGCCGATCTGACCCGCAACACCAAGCCGTGGGTCGTCGCCTTCTTCCACCACCCGCCGTACACCAAGGGCAGCCACGACTCGGACAACCCGGCCGACTCCGAAGGGCGGATGATCGCGGTGCGCACGCAGGTGCTACCGATCCTCGAATGCTTCGGCGTCGCCCTCGTGCTCTCCGGTCACAGCCACGCCTACGAGCGCTCGTTCCTGCTCGCCGGCCACTTCGGCGACTCGACGACCTTCTCGCCGACGATGATGCTCGACGCCGGAGACGGCGACCCTTCAGGAGACGGCGCCTACCTCCGCGCTCGCCGCGCCAGCGGCGGCACCGTCTACGCCGTCGCCGGCGCCGTCGCCTTCGGCGGCAGCGGCCCCCTCGACCACCCCGCCATGGCCCGCAGCCTCCCCAACGCCGGCTCCCTCGTCCTCGACATCACCGGCAACCAACTCCTCGCCCGCTACCTCGACGTCACCGGGATCGAACGCGACCACTTCGCGATCGTGCACGACGAGGTGTTCTTCGAAGGGTTCGAGGGTGGAACAGTGACGGAATGGACGCTCAACCCCTGAGCCCACGGCCCGCACTCCCGGGCGCCACGTCGTTGCTGCTTCGCTCTCCCCTCCGTCGTCCCGAACGAGAGTGAGGGACCCGGGCGGGGGGCGGGACCTGAGACCCGGGGACCTCCAGCCTCCCGCCCACCAGTTCCCTCGCTTTCGGTCGGGAGGACGGAAGGAGGCTGCTCAGCGCTCGGAGCCCGGGCTACTTCGCTCTGCCCGCATACGGTGTACGGTGGCACCTCATCCCCGGGCTGAGGTCCCAACGGCTCCCCCCGCACACGGGGCCGCCGAAGTCAGTCACTAATTCCAGGGCACAACTCCATCTTCTCCCCTTCGAGCATCAGGCAGGTCGAGGTCCGTACCTCCTTCCCTGCACCTTTCGTCGCGATTGAATAGACCAGAGATCTAAAGGTCGGGCTGCCGAGAAGCACTGAACCTTCGGTGGAGCTCCCACCATCGTAGAAGTGGCTGACTCCGCTCCACAGTTCCTTCCAACCAGCAGTGGTGAATCGTAGAAGATGGAACCTCCGCGACAGAACCCCTGTGCCCCACTCATCGACCGTGTCGATCAGTACCTCCCAAACTCCGTCGGCATCCAAGTCAGCCAAAGCTACGGACACCACCTCAGGCATTCTTTCCTTCCGAAGAAGCCTGCCCGACGGCAGACCGAAGAGGATCAGGTGGGAACGTCGCGGCTCATTGATAACCACAAGAGAGAGCCCCTTGCCCAGTCCAAGCTCCAGGTGGCTGGTGTACACCAGATCCCCGACCGAGGCCGGTGCAGGCAACTGAATAAGGTCACCCCACCGGCTGTTCGCAAGAACAGATCTGACTAGCTCTAGGTCAGAAGTCACGCTGGTGGCCCCACCGCCAGAAACTGTGACGGCCATCAGCAAAGCAGTCGACCAGATAGCCATCATCGACATGGGGTGCGTGCGAAGTCGTTTCGATTTGGCGCCCAGAACGGTTCGCGGCGGTGGAAGACCATCTGGGGGCACTCGGGGACATCAACGGGAACCAGCCGGCTCGAATCTCTGCCCCTCCGTTGTCCTGGTGTGTCGTTTGCGAAATAGGTTGCCGAAGTGGTTGGGGCCGCGCTTCCATCGGTGAACCCCTCGATGGACTCGATGGTCCTTGGGAGGCCCCCACCCACACCGGACGGGTCCACGCAATCGCGACAGCGCTTGTAGTTCGAAGAACCGGCCCCATCGAACTGATAGCCACCATTGGCATTGCGAGCCGTCACGACGTCGCATATCGACGTTGTGCACCCCATGCCAGTCCGCGAACTCGACCGATTCATGATCACTGAGGCGATTGCCCGCTGGCAACCCCGCCCAAGAATCCCGCCCTCTGCGAAGACCGCACAAATGAGGCACTGCTGATCCTCGCTGTAGGTCGCCGGCAGAAGGCCAAGCGAGTCGGAGTATGCGATTGGGTTATCCAGCGCGTAGGTGAAGAGCGGGAAGCCTCCTCGGGAGGCTGGATCCGCGCTCACATACCTCCCCGTCCCCGGCTCATACCAGCGGTGGACGTTGTAGTACACCATCGGCTCTTCCTTCCCTTCCAGCGGGACCGCGACCGTGCCAGTAGAGGTATCGGGCTGTCGATGGAGATAGGTGTCGTCCCACTGCCCAGGAAGTCGGAGGAACAACCCGTTTCCGAGCGCACTCTGCGATGTGTAGCGCTGCCAGTCCCTGCCGAAAGGATCAAAGCCGCCGCTCCAGCGGACACTTGAGTCAGCGTTGAGAGCCATCGCAGGCGTTCCCAGATGATCGGTTACAAGGTACGTCACGGTCGCTGGAGTCGCCCCAAGCTTGGACCACTGAGCGACCGGCCACCCCGCGAAGTACAGAACGTTCTGTCGGAGGCCCCGTTCGTTCTTGGCGAAGAGGCGCCCCTGGGAATCGTACGTCGTCGTGATTACGGAATCGCCAGAGCTGGAGAGTCTCGCTTGCGCTAGAAAGCCCCTCCCATCGTACTCAAAATCGAGGCTTCCTTTCATCGCTCCATCCAGACTCTGAAGAAGGCCTGCATCGTCGAACGTGAACTCGGTCGCAGGGATGGAGCTCAGGGGTCTTTGGATCCCGACGAGAAAGCCCGCATGGTCGAAGTCGTAGTTCGACAGATCTTCCGTGTTCGGGAAGGGCTGGACCTGCTGGAGGACGGGAGTAGGGTCCGAATAGGAATAGCTGACATGGTCGCCAGATCCCGCCTCCGACTCCAGGACTCGGTCGCCCATCCGGTCGTACTCCCACGAGAGATCGCCCCAGGGCCCCTGTGCTCGCGATAAGAATCTCTGCCATGGCAGGTACTCGAAGAGCCGGTCCTGGTTCGCTGGGGTCCCGTCATTGATCGAGGTCACATCTCCGTTCGCGTCCGAAGCGTACGTCCAATCGAACAGATCGCCGGACACCGCGATCGTCATCGGGGAATAGCGAGCGTCGTAGGACCTCGTCTCGGTCCTGGACGGGGTGGTGCCGAAGACTAGGCTCTCGAGCGGCCCGTAGGCTCGGTAGGTCGCCCCCGGAGAGCTCGCGACGATCGTCTTCGCTGGCCCACCGGACTCCTGAATCGTCAACGACGTCTCCCGACCGAGAACATCTCTCGCATAGGAAGCGACCAGATCGCCTCCCGGGTAGGTTACCTTCCAGAGGTTGCCTCCCGTGTCGTAACTGAACTCGAGATCGCCGTCCTGGCGAACCTGTCCGAAGGCGTTGTAGGTGTATGCCACCGTTCTGGTGCCGCGGGCAACGCTCGTCAGCCGCCCGAGGTTGAACAACCCAGGCGCACTCCCATACGTGAAGGAGGCATTCAGCGCGCTGTTGGGGTAGCCGACGCCACTGGGTCTGCCAGCCGCATCGTACGAGTGGGTCACCTCGACGCCCAACGCGTTCGTCTCGGTCAGCAGATCACCGTGCTCGTTGTAGGAATAGGTCGTGCCGTTGGTGACTGGCGAGCTCTGCGCAGTCATCAGGTCTCGATCGGAGTACTCGAACTGAGTCTCACTCCCCTGCTGGTCCCGAACCGCGACGAGATGATCCTGAACATCGTAGGTGTAGCCGACTTCGACCTCCCCACCTCCCGAACCAGACCATGGCTCAGCAGTACGAAGGAGGCGGTTGAGCGGATCGTAGTCGTAGACGATCGATGGCTGCGCCGGATAGCTCGCGCGAGGGTGGTTCGGATCCCAGACTTTGCTCAGGTTCCCGGCACAGTCGTACGCGTACTCGGTGACGGAGTTGATGCTCCCGGGGCCTCGTGTCACCTTGTCGAGGTGGCACATGCTCCCGTAGTCGAAGCTGGTGCTCGCGTGAACTTCCCAGGTCGTCGGCGAAGATCCGCGTTCGAGCGACTCGCTCGTGCGATGACCTGCCGCGTCCAGGACGTAGAACTGGCGCTCGGCCTTGCTCGCAGAGGAAATCGACAAGCATGACGTGGCAGTCGGCGATGGTACGGCCGTGCCACGGCGCGTCTCCTGGAGCCGGCCGGCGACATCATAGAGGTACTCGGTCCCGCCACCGGAGGGGCTCTTCACGCAATAGAGGTCGCCGAAGGCGTTGTAGGTGTACGTCGTCGTGCGATCGTCGGTGGCCGTCCCTGGGTCACCACGCTGGATGACGCTCATCACTCGGTTCAGCGTGTCGTAGCTCGTCTCAGTGATGGCCCCGTTCGGGTCGGTGACCGAGGTCCGTCGGTTGAAAACGTCGTAGCCGTACGTCGTCGTTCCCTGGGCGGCGTTCGACTCCGTGCGAACCAGGAGCCCGTGCCGGTCAGGTCCCGGCACGTCGTACGTGAAGGTAGTCTGATCTCCAGTGCCGAATCCTGGGGGATCGATCGCTCCGGGGCGACCGGCAGCGTTGTACCCCGTGTAGAGAGTCGACAAAGAGAACGGCCCGTTCGGCGACTCCACTCCCTCTCGAATCGACTCCTCCAGGCGGCCGCTGTTGTACAGCCAGGTCTGAACACGTGGAGTCGTCTCTCCCACACGAACTGGACCCGTCTTCGACTGGAGCAAAGCGGGATAAGTCGAATCCCAGGTCCAGGTCGTCTCCCTTGGCAAATGTGGGTGGCCCGATTCCGTCGCCGCTTCAACCTTGGTCACCAGCTGACCGTGCGAGTCGTACGTGAAGTCGGTTCGCACCCCTCGCGGATTCGTTTCCATCGAGACCCGCATCGGGTGCGCCGGGTCGTACTGGAACGTCGAGTTCGGCGCCGAGCCGCAGGTTGGACATGCGCCCTGGATCGAGCTGATCCGTGGCTTGCGGCTCTGCGGGTCGCGGCCGAGCGAGTAGACCGACGTTCCGAGAAGTGGGTCCGTCACTGTGGTGACCGTCGGATTGGCCGCGTTGTCGAATGCGAGGTGGTAGGTCGACACCGCCGCCGGACCCGGGAGATGCCTCCCGTCGCCCGCTACCGTCGTGTCTCCAGCCCAGGTCGTGACGACGTTGCCGCTCGCGTCGTACTCGTATCCAGCCAGCACGCGCCGAGCGCCGGCAGCAGTCACCAGCTCCATCAGTGTCATATAGCCGGGGAATCTCGCGTCGGCGTACGAGAACTCGAGCTTAGTTCCGTCGGGGCGCGTCACCCGAATCAGATCCGGGCCAGATCCGAGAAGTGTCGGTGACTGTTGCGAACTCCAATCGTACGTCCATGGGGCCTCGAGCGTTCCGTCTACAGCCCGCCTGCGGATCGTTCGCAGCTTTCCTCCCTCGATGTAGGTGAAGGTGTCCGCCCGACCATCCGGAAAAGACACGGTCTGGAGTTGGCCGAGTGAGTTGTACGTCGCGACGGTTGCGTTGCCGAAGCGGTCAGTCGTCGAGAGCCAGACGCCCGTCGGTCCGAACGCCTGAACGGTCCCATCGAGCCACCGCAGTTCCCAGCCTCCAGCGGTCTTGAACAGTTGGCGATACTCGTCACTCGGCGCGGCGAGCTCGTACAGCCCGTCCCCGCCCGGCACGGTGTCGGTGAACTCTTCATAGCCGCCTTCGCGCGTGAGCAGCCAGACGTGTGTGACGCCCGGGTCCTGCACGATTCGCTCGGCCCACTCGTGCGACCAGTAGCGGCCGAGTGTGATCGGCCACACGTCAGAACCCGGGAAACCGGGATGCCCGACTCCTCCCGCAAAGTACCGGAGTGATGCTCCAGGTCCGGCTCCTGGACAGACACTCGCTCCGCCGCCACCGACTGAAGCGCCACACCCACCTCCACCACCCTTGCCGGGAGCTCCGGCATCGGTTGGCGGCGGAGCCCCTCCCCCAGCCGCGGCGATGCAAGCCCTGCAGTTATCCTTGCAGGGAGGAGGCGGCGGCTCGCGACAGAGTCCAGTCGCCGCTGGATGGAGGGCAACTTGGAAACTCTGCTTGTAGCAGAGACCGCAGGATGGACATGACCCTGTCCACCCAGGAGGGGTGTCGCACTGGCCAACTGTGACCCTGAAGATGTGCGGGGGGCTGGAACAGCTGCCGCTAAAGCTCCACTTGGCGACACCGTTGCTGGCGGTCAGCTGCACACCACCGCTCCCGCACATTCCGACCTGAACCCCTCCAGTAAGGTCATCGACGAAGATATCGGCAGGAACTGAAGGCTGCCAACAGCCGCCCCCCTGACAAGCGTGAACTCCCGGGAACACTACCGGGAGAGTCGCGGTGACAGCGCAAACCGATACGTTCGGGTCGCAGCTGGGGGGATCCACCGTAACTGTAGGAGCGCCAGTATTGGGTGCATAGCATCGGAACACGGCACAGTTACCCGTTAGGTTCGGACCGTTCTCCCCAGGGAGCCAGCCGAGGTTGGTCGTGCACAGCTGCGCTTTCGCTTCCGAACACACCTCGAAACCCGCGAGGACCAAGACGACGAACAGTCTTCGAGTGCTTCGGAATCCCAACTTCAGCTTGGCAATACGGGGTCGCACCGCTTCCATGGCATCTCCCTTCCCGGGTCGGAATCCTGCGCCTAGCAACTACACGCGTCCTGTGCAGCCAAGGCTTCATTCCTGGCTCCTCCTCCACCGCTCACCTTCTCCCCGTAGGTACTACTAGCGGTTCAGGAATCGGATCGCAGCTCCTCGCGTTCATGTCTTCGCATGCCACTCGGATTCACTAAATACTTATACGGCACCGATCGTCGCCGTGTTGTGGAATTCCGACTTCTGTAGTGTGAAGGTCCATTCGGGGTGTGCCAGCATCGCCACTCCCTCGCTCGCAAGTGGGCCCGGCCCGCCGCCGCCCTGACCCAAGCGAGAGCCTCCGCGACGGACCAACGGCCAGTCGGCAGAACTGTCGCCACGAGCCGGCAGAGACCTATCCCGCTTGCGAGGTAATGGCGCGAACCTGAGAACCTGACTCGTGACCAGCTCGCCCGCGTGCTCAGCGAAACGGCCCGATCCGCAGACCGGGCCGTCGTCGAGACTCGAGCGATTCCGGCCGCCGGCGTTGCACCGGCGGCCGGTTGAGGCAGGTTACTCGCTGCGCCGCAGCTCGAGGGTCGCCGGCGTCGCGCTGGTCGCGAAGCCGTCGACCCACAGGGCGAGGCGTCCGTCGATGGCGAGGGCGACGTGCCCTGCGCTGCCGGCGGTCCAGTCGAAGCGGAGCTGGCTGCCGCTCGCGGCCACCCACGCCGACGAGCCACCGCCCACCACTTCGAGACTCAGCTCGACCGCCGCGTTGGCGTCCGTGCGACGAGCGACCAGGCGGAACATCGCCTGACCGCCCTCACCGGCCACCTCGGCGATCGCGCTCGATTCGAACGCGAAGCCCGGCAGTCCGGCGAGGTCATACCCGGCCTCGATCGTGCTGCCGCTGACACTCAGCACCTGGTAGGCGTGGAAGAGCGTCTGCGCCCCGCCCCACCGCGAGGTGTTGCCCGTCTCGAAGCCGTCCGAGAAGAGCGCCGTCCCCGGAATCACGTCCTCGTCCGTCGCGCTGTTGTTGCTCGGCGTCGGATCCGTCACTCCGCTGCCCGTCGCCACCGTCGCCGTGTTGCGGATCGAGCCCGTGGCGTTGACGGCGACCGTGCAGACCGAGGTGTAGGTCACGCTCGCGCCCGACGGCAGGTTGACCGTGTCGTTGATGTTGGTGCTGAACGGTCCGGCGGTGCAGGTGCCGCCGCCGGAGCCACTGCAGGTCGTCGAGCAGGTGAGACTCGACGGGAACGTGTCGGTAACCACCGAGCTCGGCGCGTTGCTGGGCCCGGCGTTGCTCGCGACGATCGTGTAGGTCACCGAGCCGCCCGCCGTCGCCGTGGTCACCCCGTCCGTCTTGGTGATCCCCAGGTTCGCCGAAGCGCCGAGGGTGTCGGTGTCGGTCGCCGAGTTGTTCCCCGGCGTCGGGTCGGTCGCGCCGCCACCCACCGTCGCCGTCGCCGTGTTGGCCAACGTGCCGGTGGCATTCGCCGCGATGTTACAGGTGGCGGTGTAGACCGCCGAGCCGCCGACCGGAACGCTGGCGGCGTCGTTGAGGTTGCCGCTCACCGGGCCGGCTGCACAGCTCGCACCACCCGACGCCACGCAGGTCGTCGAGCAACCCGACAGCGTCGCGGCGAAGGTATCCGCCACCGTGACGCTCGAGGCCGCGCTCGGACCGGCGTTGCTCACCGTGATCGTGTACGTCACCGGCGTGCCCGGCACCTCGCTCGCCGAGCCGTCCGTCTTGGTGATCGAGACGTCCGCCGAAGCGTTCAGGGTGTCGGTGTCCGTCGCCGAGTTGTTGCCCGGCGTCGGGTCGGTGGCGCCACCGCCCACCGTCGCCGTCGCCGTGTTGGCCAACGTGCCGGTGGCGTTCGACGCGATGTTGCAGGTCGCGGTGTAGGTCGCCGAACCGCCGACCGGGAGGTTGGCGGTGTCGTTGAGGTTGCCGCTCACCGGACCGGCGGCGCAGGTTGCTCCGCCGGACCCGATGCAGGTCGTCGAGCAGCCCGAGAGCGTTCCGGCGAAGGTGTCCGCCACCGTCACGCTCGAGGCTGCGCTCGGACCGGCGTTCGACGCGACGATCGTGTAGGTCACCGGCGTGCCGGGGACCTCCGTCGCCGAGCCGTCCGTCTTGGTGATCGACACGTCGGCCGAGCCGTTCAGGGTGTCGGTGTCGGTCGCCGTGTTGTTGCCCGGGTTCGGATCGGTGACCGAGCCGCCCACCGTCGCCGTCGCCGTGTTGACGAGGGTGCCGGAGGCACTGCTGGCGATGTTGCAGGTGGCGGTGTAGGTCACCGAGCCGCCCGACGGCAGGTTCGCCGAGTCGTTGAGGTTGCCGCTCACCGGACCGGCGGTGCAGGTCGCTCCGCCGGACCCGATGCAGGTCGTCGAACAGCCCGAGAGCGTCCCGGCGAAGGTGTCAGCGATCGTCACGCTCGGCGCCGGGCTCGGGCCGGCGTTCGTCGCCGTGATGGTGTACGTCACCGGCGTTCCCGGCACTTCCGTCGCCGAGCCGTCGGTCTTGGTGATGCTGACGTCGGCCACCGCACCGAGTCCGTCGATGTCGGTCGCCGAGTTGTCGGAGAGGTTCGGATCCGAGAGGCTCCCGGTGACCGTCGCCGTGTTCGACAGCGAGCCGCTCGCACTGCCGCTGATGTTGCAGGTTGCCGTGTAGGTGACGCTCGCCCCCACCGGCAGGTTCAGCGTGTCGGCGATGTTGCCGGCGCCCGCCGCCGTGTTTCCCGTCGCACCACCCGCCGCCGCGCTGGTGTAGCTCACGCTCGTACAGGCCACCGGGAAGGTGTCAGCCACGGCCGCCGCCGGTTCCGCGATCGGGCCGGCGTTGCCCACGGTGATCGTGTAGGTCACCGAGCCACCCGGCGTCGCCGAGGTGACGCCGTCCGTCTTGGTGATCGAGAGATCGGCGAGGACGACGATCGAGTCCGTGTCGGTCGCCGAGTTGTTGCCCGGCGTGGGATCGGTGATCCCGGCCGGAGCTGCCACGGTGGCGGTGTTGGCGAGCGACCCGGTTGCCGACGGGCTCACCGCGCACGCCGCGGTGTAGACGACGCTGTCGCCGACGGGGATGTTCACCGTGTCACTGATGTTGCCGCTGCCGGACGCCGTGCAGGTCGCCCCGCCGGACGGCGTGCAGGTCCAGTTCACGCTGGTACAAGCCGCCGGGAAGGTATCGGTCACCAACGAGCCCGAAGCCGCGCTCGGTCCGGCGTTCGAAGCGGTGATCGTGTAGGTGGCCGTGCCGCCCTGCACCACCGAGGTCACGCCGTCGGTCTTGGTGATCGACAGGTCGGCGTTCTGGACGATTTCGTCGGCACCGATGTCGGGCGCGGACGCCGGACGCGGGTCGCCGTCGATGTCGTCGGTGACCGACGCGAGGGCCGTACCGGCCTGAAGCATCGGGCTCGTCAGCTGGAGATGAAGATCGGTGGGCGAGGTGAAGAGCGGATCCACGGTCAGGGAGTTCGCGTCCTTCCCGGTCGTGGTCTGCCAATCTCCGAGAGCCGTCAGCTCCGTGCCGCTTCCCTGTGAGAGGCTGCCGACCTTACCCACCTTGAACGTGCCACCGCCGGCGGTCACGAACAGGTCGTTGTAGTTGGAGGTCAGGTTCGCGTAAGTGGACGAGGCAGTGCCGATCGCGAAGCTGACACCCGTGCCGTTGGCCATGGTGTTGTAGAACACGTTGTCCCGGACGTCGACGACCGGGTCGGTTCCTCCGATCGCCAGGCCATAGTTCGGATAGGAGCCCCCCGTGAGCGTCCCGGTCATCGACACCGAGTTGGCGTAGACGCGAGTGGTGGATCCGGCACCTCCTCCGAGGAAGATGCCCGCACCGAAGTCGCCTGACGTTCCGTTCGCACCAACACCGTAGATGAAGTTGTTGGCGATCAAGCTCGTGCCGGAAGTGGCGGACACCAAGCTGATTCCCACCGCGGAGAACGTGCCGGTGTTGGTCACCTTCCCGATCACGTTCTTCGTCACCGTCGCATTCGTGACCTCGTTGCCGGTGAAACTCGTGGTCGAGATCGAAGACAAGCCCAGCGCAATTCCGAAGACGTCCGGTGAGCTGCTCTGCGTGATCCCATCGATCGCGTTCCGCGTCACCTGCACACCGTCTTCGAACCCGAGCCAGATTCCGCCCTTGCTCACGTTGTCGGGTGAGACCGTGGTCATCACGTTCTGGGTGATCACCGTCCCGGTGTTCTTGGCCGCGGCGCTGGCGCCCTGCGAGTAGATGCCGTACTGCACCTTGCTGATGCTGTTGTTCTGGATCGTGTTGCTGTTGTTGCCGGTGCCGAGGCTGGAAGTGCCCACGGTCGAGCCACCCGAACCGATACCGATCGCCGTCGTGGTGTTGCTATTTCCCACCACGTTCAGGTTCTTGATCGTGTTGTTCGTGGCACCATCCGAGCCGTTGCTCTGGAGCCAGATCACCGCAGAGGTCGAGCCGGTGTTGGACTCGGTGATGGTCAGGCTGCGGTCCGTCCCGGTGCCGCCGATCGAACCGTCGAGGGTCACCCGGTCGGCGCCGTTGAGACGGATGAACCCGCCGGTCGGTGCCGTCGTGCTGGTGATCGCCCGCGGCGCTCCGACCGGGTAGATCTTGACCGTGAAGTTGCTGCCGACCGGCTCCTCGGCGAGCGCATTGAGCGCCACCGAGCCGTCCTCGCCGACGATCAGGTCACCGCCGATCTCGATGGTGATGTTGCCGGTGGCCACGTTCGTGTTGATCGCGTTGAAGATGCCGGTCGCACCCGTGAGCGTGGTGAAATCGCATCCCGAGGCACAGACCGTCTTGTTGCCGGTGAGCGCCACGGCGATCAGGTAGCTGTTCGGCGTCGTAGGCGGAGTCGCCGCGGCCGGCGGGCTCGCCGTGAATCCGGCAGCCCCGGTCAGCGGGTTCGTCGTTACGTTGGCCGGGGTGTCCTGCGCCGCCACGTAATACTGAACCGTGTCGCCCGTCACCACACCACCGATCAGGGCGTAGTTGAAGGTGCAGTCGTAGGAGCTTCCGCTCACGAAGGCACACTGGCTGGCCGAGTAGGCGCCAGACAAGCCCTTGCGGAAGTAGAGAACCGGCAGCCCGGCACCGGCGGTGGGCACGCCGGAGCTGTCGGTCACCAGGATCGACAGCAGCCGGTTCGCCGTACTGGTCGTGTTGCCGAGGGTGGCGTAGGTGATCACCGGCGGCGCCGTGTCCGCGGCTGCCTCGTACGCGCCGAGGGTGGGCGCCGTGACGCTGCGGGTCGCCCCAGTGATGTCGATCGTCACCGCAACCGGGGTTCCGGCGTTGAGCAGCGGCGAGCCGAGCTGCGGCTGCAGGACGGTCGACGAGTTGAACAGCGGATCGACCGAGATCGAATTGGCGTCCTTGCCCACGGTCGACTGCCAGGCTGCGAGGGTCGCTACGTCGACAACAATGCTGCTTAGGCTTCCGGCCATCGCGAAGTGCGACGATCCGCCGCTGGTGAAGAGGTCGTTGTAGTTGCTCGTGATGTTGTTGAACGGGGCCGTCGAGCTTAGGCCGATCGCGTAGCTGCCCGCGTTGCCGCCCGCGCCGCCGGTGCCGGCCGTCGAGATGTTGTAGAGCGCGTTGTTGCGGATGTCGACCTTGGGATTCGCACCCAGGACGGCCAGTGCGAATGCCGGCTGGTTGGTCGCCCCACCCGTATCGCGGTTGCCGACCATCGAGACGGAGTTGTAGTAGACCTGTGTCGTGGCATAGGCGGTCCCCGCATTCCCCACGTAGATGCCCACGCAGAAGTCGCCGGTGGTCCCGTTGCTCACCACGCCGTAGACCGAATTGTTCGCGATCAGGCTGGTGCCGTAGTTGTTCGTGCCCAGCGAGATTCCGGCCGCCGAGTAGGTGGCGGTCTGAGTGACCGAGCCGACGATGTTGCCCGTCACGACAGCGTTCGCGACGTCGTCGTTGGTGCTGAATGCCGAGTTGGAAATCGCGATGGTACCCAGCGCGATACCGAAGACGTCGGAAGACGACAGGCTGGACGTGACGCCGTTGACCGTGTTGTTCGTCACCTGCACGCCGTCGTCGAAGCCGACGTAGATTCCTGCCCGACCCAGTGCGAGCGCTCCCGCACCGCCGAGCGTGTTGCCCGTGATCACCGTGCCGACGTTCTTGGTCGCGCTGCTCGCGCCCTGGGAATACACACCGAACTGCAGCGACGTAATCGCGTTGTTCTGGACGCGATTGTTGTCATTGCGCGAGCCGAGGCTGGCGCTGCCGATGGTGCTGCTGCCGAAGCCGATTCCCACCAACGTCGTCGTCGGGGCATTGCCGGCGATGTTCAGGTTCTTGATCGTGTTGTTGGTCGCCGGATCGTTGGTCCCGACCGTCTGCCCCCAAATGACGGCGCTCGACGTGCCGGTGTTCGTGTTCTGCAGGCTCATGTTCCGGCTGCTGCCGCCCACGCTGTTCGAGCCGTCGATCGTCACGTAGTCGGCGCCGTTGAGGATGATCAGGGCGGTGGTCGCCGAGCCGACGAAGGTGGGAGTCGCTCCCACGCCCGGCTTGATGGTCAGGGTGTTGGCCGCGCTGGCCCCGCCGTTGGGGTTGATCTGGATCGGGTAGGTCTCCGCGGCGTAGGTGTTGTCCGTCAGCGTGAAGGTGACCGCGCACGTCATGAGGCTGCTATTGAGCGCCGCCACGGCCGCCGTCAGGGTCGGATAGGCACCGCCGCTACCGACCGTGAAGTTCCCGCACAGCGTCGAGGATCCGGTCAAGGTGCCGACGACGAAGAAGTCGAGCGCGGTGACGGTGGTGGTGCTGGGGCCAATAGTCGGGGCCGTGACCGCACCGCCGATGCTGTTGTAGGCCCCGGCCAGGGTGGCGGATTGGCCGATGGCGTTGACGGCCGGCGTGCCCTGCTCCGTCAGGCGCACCGTAGCGTTGGTGAAGTTCGCCGCGCCCGCGGTCAGGGTCGCGGACCAGTACCGGTTGGTATTTATGCTGGTGAAACCCGTGCCCGCAGTGCCGCCTGGGTTGGCGTCGAAGACCTCGACCTGCACGACCGCCGTGCCACCGGCGTTCGTCGTCGGGTTCACCAGCTCGAGCATCTTGAAGCTGCTCTTGCCCACCGGGAAGGTGTAGGTCGCGGCGGCGGCGAGGCTGGCGGGGAGCGTACGCGCCAGCGGGCCGTTGACGTAGGTCAGCGCCGACCCACCAGAGAGCGCGGCCGCAGTGGTGTTGCCCACCGTGAACAGATTGGTCGCGTCGGTGTTTAGGGTTCCACCCTGGAGCAGAAGACAGTTCGTAGCCCCCGTGCAGGTCAAGGCACCGCCGGAGACCGTCACACCCGTCGGATTGGACAGCTGGAAGCTCAGGATGCTGCGCGAGACCGGAACCTCCGGTCCCGTGGTCATCATCGCCGCGGACTGGGCATACACCAGCGTCAGGCCGCCCGAGCCAATGTTGAAGGTCGGTGCCACGTCGAGGCCGCCCGCCGCAAAGGCGATGCCGGTCGCACCTCGCTGGATCACCAGGGCCACGGTGTCGCCTGCCCCGTTCGCAAGCTTGGCGGAATTCGTGACCACCCCGTAGAAGGCGTTGATCCGGTAGATGTTGAGGTTCGACACTCCCGGGTCGAGCGTGACACCCAACGGGCTCTGGACGGAAAACGCCCCGACGCGCACGGCCGCTGTGCCGAATGTCCCGCTGCCCAGATAGGTCTGGGCATACGGCACCCCGACCTGTTGCAGGCCGGCGGCGAAGTTGACGGTTCCGGTGTTATTCGTGTTGACCACGATCGCGCCGTTGTTGATGAGCGACGGGCCGATCATCAAGAGAGTGTTCGCACTCACCGGGGCCGTGTTCGCGAGATTCAGAGTCGTGCCCGGGTTTACCGTAAGGTTGCCCCAGACATTGGCCTGATTGCTCAAACTCGCGGTCTTGTTGTTCGTGGTGTTGTTGATCACCACGTTGGGCATCTGGCCCTGAATGCGGAAGACGAAGTTGGTCGTCGTGGCACCGGTCCCTACATTGAGCGTGCCACCGGTGAAGTTCATCGTGCCGCTCTGGTTGTAGTCGACCGGCGTCCCGTTGGTGCTCGCCTGGACCAGGTTGATCGCGCCCCCGGAGAAGTTGGTCACCACGCCGGTTCCGCCCGTGAATCCGAACGATGGCGTGGTCGCCGCGTTGCCGACCGTGCTCACGTTGACCGTTCCACCCGACTGGGTGTAGGTGATGAAGGTGTTGCCGCTGTTCAACCGACCGGCCACGTTCAGCGTTCCGCCCTCGATGATGAAGAACGCGCCGGTGCCGGCGCCCATCGAGTTGCCGCTCGCGGTACCGACGTTGTAGGTGCCATTGCTCAACCGCAGCAAGCCGTTGTTGGTCGGCGAGGCGGTTTGGCCCGACACCGTGAAGTTCGGGTTGTTGAGCCAGATGCCACCGGTCGTCGGAATGGTGTAGGCCGTAGCGGTGAAGACGCGTCCGGCAAGCGTGAAGGTGCCGGAGACCTTGAAGGTTCCATTGGTCAGCGTCAGGAACGCCATCGGAGCTCCGTCCGAAGTCGTCCCTTGGACCGAGAAGGTCGAGGGGTTGAGCTCGAGGATGTTGGCGAAGGAGGTACCTTTGTTGATGGTCAGCGCCCGAATGTCCGTCGTGGCGCCCGCGCCGCCGAAGGTGCTGTTTCCGGCGCCGGTGAAGGCAATTCCAGCTCCCGCGGTGTTCCCATTGGTGCTGAAGTCGAGCGTACCGTTGTTGACGAGATCGCCGCCGATGCTCAGCTGATGAGAAGTGATCGCTCCGGTGGACGCTGTCTGAAAGGTCCCGCCCACATCTATCGTGACCGTTTGGGCGACGGTGAGAGTTCGCGCTGTCGTGGAATCGAACTCGAGCAAGCCGCCCGACTGGACCGTCACGCTGAGCGCGCTCGCTGCGGAATCGATCGTCACCGAACAGCCGCTCGTCACGGTGACGCTATCGGCGCTCGTGGGGACGCTGCTCGGCGACCACGTGGACGCGGAGCTCCACGGTCCGCCGCCACCTGCACAAGCGATGGCAACCTCGGGCAACCGCCATCGCGAGGGTTCCGGCTTCTCGATGCGCCCGAGAGGGTTCGGGTTCTCCATCAGCGACTGCTCTGGCTGCGCCGAAGCGATGGGCTCCTCATTCGGGAGAATCTGTCCCTGAACCGAGGCACCTCCGAGCAGCGCCAGGGCCAGGGCAATGGGAATCGCGAGAGTCAGGTACGAGACGGAGCGGCGCGGGGATGGACGATTCATCGGGCACTCTCCTTGATAGCCGAACGGCGACGGACGTCGGAAGGGACGCAGCGGGGGGAGAGACGGGGCTCGGAGCGAGCTCCGCAAGACGAGCGATCAGCGAGGTACCCGAGAAGGGAACAAACCTCCGGTCGTCGGCGGCACTCGAACATCGCGGAGCGGCACCTCGCGAGCCAAGTCCGGACTGCCAGTGTTCACGGTTCCCCGGCCACGTGGTGGGCGGCCGTAGGAGAAACCCTGACTTCCAGATCGGGTGGGAGCCTACCCCCGGTCGCCATCAGTGTCCAGACTCTTCTGCTCGTCTTTTCGCACCGTTTCGCACGCGACTTCCCCTGCTGCGCTTGCGACCAAGGAGGAGAGAGGACGCCTCCTGGCGAGTTGTCCAGATCAACCGAGCACGCTCTCGCTCGGCGTTCCCTCGGCGCGCGATTCGCCAGCCGAGGGCGCTGCGAGGCGCCTCGCGAGCTAGACTCGCGCCGTCGCCTGGCCCGCCGCCGCGAGACGCCTTTCTCCTGGAGGTCGAATGGAAGCGCCCGAGAGCAAGTCGCTGCCCGAGAACGCCTACCGCCCCCTCGTTGCCGGCGAGGTGTACCAGCCGATCGTCCCGGCGGGTGTCGTGACGGAGGAGGCCACGGCCCGCTCGGTGGGCTGGGGTCTCTTCCTCTGCGCCCTCTTCACCATCGCCTCCGCCTACTCGGGGCTCAAGGTCGGCCAGGTGATGGAGGCGGCGATCCCGATCTCGATCCTGGCGATCGGCCTCGCACGCATGTACTCGCGGCGCTCGACGCTGCTCGAGAACGTGATCATCACCGGCATCGGCGGCGTCTCCGGTTCGATGGTCGCCGGCGCCGTCTTCACGCTGCCGGCGCTCTACATCCTGAAGCTCGATCCGCATCCGGTACAGACCGCCTTCATCTGCCTGGCCGGCGGCGCCCTCGGCGTGCTCTTCCTCATCCCCCTGCGGCGCTACTTCGTCCGCGAGACCCACGGCCAGTTCCCCTTCCCCGAGGGCACCGCGATCACCGAAGTGCTGGTGACCGGCGAGAAGGGGGGATCGCAGGCCAAGCTCCTCCTCCAGGCGACGGCGATCTCCGGCATCTACGACTTCCTGGTCACCACCTTCCAGGTCTGGCACGAGTTCGTCGACTTCCAGTTCCTGCCGTTCATGCGGTCGCTCTCCGAGAAGGCGAAGGTGGTCGTCAACTTCGACGCCATCTCGTTCATCCTCGGCCTCGGCTACGTGATGGGGCTGCGCTCGTCGATGATCCTCTGCGCCGGCGGCGCGCTCTCGAACTTCGTGCTCGTGCCGCTCATCTGGATGATCGGTCGCCACCTGCCCGAAGCGGTCTACCCGGCGGTGATCCCGATCGCCGACATGGACGCCAACCAGATCTTCCGCGGCTACGTGCGCTTCGTCGGCGTCGGGGCGATCGCCACCGCCGGCATCTTCGGCATCCTCAAGTCGCTGCGCATCGTCGTCGGGTCGTTCGGCATCGCGGCCAAGGCGTTCAAGCACGGCGAAGCCAGCGGCGTCGAGCGCACCGACCGCGACCTGCCGATCCTGGTGATCCTCGGCGGCGTGGTGGCTTCGGCGCTCGCCGCCGGCGTCTTCTTCACCAGCCTCGGCGCCGGTCTCACGGTGGTCGCCGTCGGCCTGCTGCTGACCCTCCTCTTCTCCTTCTTCTTCACCTCGGTGGCCGCCAACGCGATCGCCACCACGGCGCGCAACCCGGTCTCCGGCATGACGATGCTGACGATCATCGTCTCCTCGGTCGTGCTGTTGAAGTTCGGCCTCTCGGGGACGACCGGCATGTTCTTCGTCATGGCGATCGCCGGCATGGTCTGCACGGCGCTCTCGGTCTCCGGGCAGATGATCACCGACCTCAAGACCGGCTACTGGCTCGGCTCGACGCCGGCGGTGCAGCAGCGCGTCAAGTTCCTCGGCATCCTGATCTCGGCGGTTGCCGCGGCCGGGACGATCGTGCTCCTCGCCCGGACCTTCCAGTTCGGCGAGGCCACGCCGGGCGACCTGCGACCGGTGCTCGCCTCGCCCCAGGCGGCGATCATGAAGGCGCTCGTCGAGGGGTTCATGAGCCAGCAGCCGATCGCTTACATCCTCTTCGGCGCCGGGGCGATGATCGCCGTGGTGATGGAGATGCTCGGCGCCCCGGCACTGGTCTTCGCCCTGGGGATGTACCTGCCGCTCGAGCTCAACACACCGGCGCTCGTCGGCGGCTTCCTGGCCCACCGGATCGACAAGCGCTCCCAGGCCACCGGCGGCGAGGCCGGACGATCGATTCGCGAGCGCGGCGTCATCATCGCCTCGGGGTTGATGGCCGGCGGCGCCCTCGGCGGCGTCTTCGGCGCGGCGATGCGGCTCATCCCCTCCTTCAAGGAGTCGTGGATCCACCTGCCCTGGTTCGACAACGTCCCGGTGTCCCAGACGATCTCGGCGGCGCTCTTCCTCGCGCTCTGCCTCTACGTCTGGTTCGGCGCCCTCAAGACCCGCAAGGAGGCGTGAGATGAACGAGCGAAATGATCGGCTCGATCGACTCGAGGCGGCGGTCGCCACCGCCATCCTCGGCCTCGACACCCTGTGGGGCGGCGACGTCACCAACCCCTCGGGCACCGGCCGCTTCATCGCCGACTCCTGGTTCTCCAACGAGCCGCTTCCCGCCGCGCACACGCACCCGACCGCCGTTGCGGTGCGCGCCACGGGCGGTGTCACCGCCGCCGCTCCCGACCTGGCCGCGATCGACGCCTACCTGGCGGTCGTCGACCTCCCGGAGGCGCTCTCGGCGATCGAGAGCGGCGCCGCCGCCACGGCGGGCCTGCGCGGTCGCTACCTTGCCAACCTCGCCCGCTCCTGCGGCGTGATGTGGGACCTCGCCCTCGAACAGCTCGGGCGCGGCGCAGCGGTGCCGTTCGAGCGCGCCGTCGCGGCCTCGTGCGGCGTGCCGCCGTCGCCCTCCGCGCCCGGCGAGAAGGTCGAGAGCCTGCGAGCGCTGCTTTCCCGCGCCGGCTACCACGGCGAACCGCTCGCCGCTGCCGAGGCGTGGCGCGCCACCCGCGGCGTGCCGAAGGGGTCGATCCGCCAACTCGCCGACGCCTTCATCGCCCAGCTCGACGCGCTCTGCGTTCGCCATCTGGTACCGCATCTGCCGGCGCGGCTGCACGGCGTGCCGCGCGCCAACATCGAATTCCTGCCGATCGCCGACGCCTGGTTCTCCGGCTCGATGAACTACCTCGGTCGGGCGCGCACCGCCGACGGCACGCCGCTCTACGAGGCGACCTACGAGATCAACGCGTCGCTCGAGATCTCGGTGCCGGAGTTCGTCCAGCTCGTGTCGCACGAGGTCGTCCCCGGACACGTCACCACCTTCGCCCTGCTGCAGCACCTCTACCACCGCGGCGAGCTCGGCTTCGAGGCGACGGTGCAGACGATGAACACGCAGGGCGCGACGCTCTCCGAGGGCATCGCCAACAACGCCATCCTGATGGCCTACGGCGTCGAGGAGATCGACGCGCTGCCCGACGACGACCTGCGGATCGGCACCCTCCTCGGTCTGCTGCAGGACGACGCGAAGAACCAGGCCGCCTGGCTCACCTACCAGGAGGGCCGACCGCAGCCCGAGGTCGCCTCGGCCCTGCGCCGCGACTTCCTGGTGTCGGAAGAACGCGCCCAGAAGCTCTCCGGGCCCTGGGCGAAGCACCCGCTGATGGGCCGGATGTACCTGCCCTGCTACCGCGCCGGCACCGAGAAGGTCGCGGCGCTGCGGCGGGTGCATCCGCCGGAGCGCTTCCTGCCGGCCGTCTTCGGGGCGCGAGGGCTCGTCGACATCACGACGATCGACGAGGCGCTGGCGGGTTGACCTCGCTCAACGCCTCTCGCTGACTCCCTCGGCCGTGCCCGCCCCCCGTCGTCCCGAACGAGAGTGAGGGACCCGGGCGGTGGGTGGCAGGTGGAACCCGGGACCCTTGCGCCGCCCGCCCACCCAGATCCCTCGCTCTCGCTCGGGAAGACGGGGGGACGAGTCAGCGCGCCGATCGCGGGGCTCGTGTGACCGGGCGCGCGGCCGCGGGCTTCCGGGCACCGCCCTCGGCGATCGGCGCTTCCACGATCCGCCCGGTCACGGGCGACGAGAGCACGATCGACGTCGACGTCGTCCCAAACGGCGTCAGCCGGTCGATCAGCCGCTCGAGGTGCTCGACCGAGGAGACGGCGACCTTCATGATGAACGAGTCGGCACCGGTCGCACGGTGACATTCGAGCACCTCGGGGAGCTCGCGTGAAAGCTGCGTCATCCGGGTCAGGACGTCGCCGACGGCGCTCATCCGCACGACCGCCAGCATCGGCAAGCCGACTTTCGCCAGATCGATCTCGGCACGATAGCCACGGATGACGCCCGCCGCTTCGAGGTTGCGCACCCGCTCGGCAACCGCCGGGGTCGACAGGCCGACCCGCCGCCCGAGCTCGGTGAAGCTCACCCGCCCGTCGAGCTGCAGCTCGCGGAGGATGCGCCAGGAGATCTCGTCGGGGGGCTTCGTAGTTTCTGAGGCCATGGTCGCGATTCTCTTTCGCTTTCAGCGTCGCTTTCGCCATTCAGCCTAACGAATCTTCTTCAATCGGTCGAATCACCCCTCGTAGACTCCTCGAGAACCCGAGGAGCCCTCGCCATGTCCGTCCCGACGCCGATCCACGAGCCGCACAAGATCAAGACCGTCCGCCCGATCGCCTTCCCGACGCTCGAGGAGCGCAAGCGGAATCTCGCCGCGGCGCGTTTCAACACCTTCGAGCTGACGCCGACGCAGGTGACCTTCGACATGGTCTCCTACGGCACCGGCGCGATGTCGCAGGAACAGCTCTCCGGCCAGCTGATCGGCGACGAGGCCTACGCCGGGGCCCGCAACTTCGAGACGCTCGAGCACGTCGTCAACCGCGTGCTCGGCCACACCTACGTCTGCCCCACCCACAACACGCTGGGCGCCGTGAAGCTCCTGCTCAAGACGCTCTGCCCCGCCGGCTCCTCGCTCGCCAGCAACGCACGCGGGCGCGTCGACCTGCATGCGCCGCGCGGTATCGAGATCCACGACGCCCGGGATCATGCCGAGCCCGTCTTCACCGGGAACTTCGACCTCGCCCGGCTCGAGCAGGTGATCCTCGCCTCCCGTCCCGCCTTCATCGGCGCGCAGTGCTTCGCCGACGGCCAGCATCCGTTCAGCCTCGCCAACCTGAAGGCGGTGCGCGCCCTCGCCGACCGCCACGGGCTGCGCCTGGTGCTCGACCTGTCGCGGGTGATCGAGAACGCCTGGTACATCCAGCGCCACGAGCCCGGGATGGCCGACCGCACCGTCGCCGAGCTCACCAAGCTGATCGCCAAGAGCGCCCACATCGTGATGATCGACGGCGCCCAGGATCCCCGCTGCAACACCGGCGGCCTGCTGGCCACCGACAACCCGGCCGATCACGAGGGCTTCGCCAACGAGGTCGTCGTCTACGAGGGGCTCCACACCTACGGCGGCATGGCGGGGCGCACGATGGAGGTGCTCGCCCGCGGCCTCGCCGAGATGACCGACGAGACCGAGGTGCAGTGGGCGATGATGCAGACCGAGCGCTTCACCGCTCGCCTGCGCGAGGCCGGCATCCCGCTCGAGCGCGGCTGCGACGGCGCCTACGTGCGGGCCGACGCCTTCCTGCCGCAGCTTTCCGAGCACCAGCAGCACGCGCTCGCCAGCGCCCTCTACCAGACCTCCGGCGTGCGCGCGCTCGTCAACGGCCTCGTCGGCCGCGACCAGCTGCTCGCCGTGCAGATCCCGCGCCTGGCGATGACCAACGACCAGCTCGACCAGGTCGCCGACGCCGTCGTCCACCTCTTCCGCCAGCGCGATCGCGTCCCGCCGCTCGAGCTCGAGGCCGGCGGCGAGTGGCACGACCAGCTGCGCTTCCGCTCGATCTTCGCCGACCTCGAGGTCTTCGCCTTCGACTGCGCGCCCTACCTCGTCCACACCCTCGAGCCGATCGCCCGCACCGATCGCGGCCAGCGCGAACGGGCGATCCGCGAGGCGGGCTGGAACACCTTCCTGCTGCGCTCGGCCGACGTCGCCATCGATCTGCTCACCGACTCCGGCACGACGGCGATGAGCACCACGCAGTGGGCCGCCTACGACGCGGCGCTGCCCACCCCGGCGACCAGCGAGGCGTACCACCGCTTCGTCGAGGCGGTGCGCGAGATCTACGGCTACCAGTTCCCGCTGCCGACCCACCAGGGTCGCGCCGCCGAGCAGATCCTCTCCGAGGTGCTGATCCAGCCCGGGCAGATCGTCCCCGGCAACATGTACTTCACCACCACCAAGGTGCACCAGGAGCTCGCCGGCGGCCGGTTCGTCGACGTGATCGTCGACGAGGCGCACGACCCGCAGAGCCCCTATCCGTGGAAGGGCGACATCGACCTCGCCAAGCTCGAGAAGGTGGTGGCCGAGCACGGCGCCGCGGCGATCGCCTACATCTCCTTCGAACACTCGGTGAACCTCGCCGGCGGCCAGCCGGTGTCGATGGACAACCTGCGCGCCGTCTACGCCTGGTGCAGCTCGCGCGGCATCCCGGTGATGTTCGACGCCACTCGCGCGGTGGAGAACGCCTACCTCATCCAGAAGCACGACCCGCGCTTCCACCAGACGAAGGTGCGCGACATCCTGCGCGAGATGATGCTCTACGGCGACGGCTGCACGGTCTCCGGCAAGAAGGACTACCTGATCAACATCGGCGGCCTGCTCGCCTTCAAGGACAACGCCGCCTGGGCGCGCGCCGCCGAGGCCAAGCTGCGGATCTACGAGGGCGGCGTGCACGACGGCGGACTGCCCGCCGGCGACCTCGCGGCGATGGCACGCGGCCTCGAGGAGATGGTCGACGACCGCTACATCCGCTCGCGCGTCGAGCAGACGGCACGCCTCGCTACCTGGCTCAAGGCCGCCGGCGTCCCGGTGGTCGAGCCGACCGGCACGCACGCGGTCTTCCTCGACGTCAAGCGCTTCCTGCCGCACGTCGACCAGGACCTCTACCCGGCGCAGCGCCTCGCCGCCGAGCTCTACGTCGAGACCGGGGTGCGGGCGATGGAGCGCGGCAACGTCTCCAAGGGCCGCAACGCCGAGACCGGCGAGAACTACCGCCCGGCGCTCGAGCTGGTGCGGCTGACCATCCCGCGCCGTGTCTACTCCGACGACCACCTGCGCGCCGTCGCCGACGGCATCGTCCGGCTCTACCAGCGGCGCGACTCGATCGGCGGGTTGAAGTTCGTCTACGAGCCGCCGACCCTGCGTTTCTTCCAGGGGCGCTTCGCTCCGGCGGAGTGACGGTCGGGAGGTCCGGATGCCTCGCCTCGCCCACGCCCGCCGCGCGGTGGTCGCGCTCGGCGGCAACGCCATCACCCGTCCCGGGGAGGAGGGGACGGTCGAGCAGGACTACGCCAACCTCGAGACGAGCCTCGAGTCGGTCGTCGAGCTGCTCGAGCGCGGCTACGAGGTCTTGCTGACCCACGGCAACGGACCCCAGGTCGGCAACCAGATGATCCGCGTCGAGTGTTCGCGCGGGAAGGCGCCGATGCTGCC